>DATJPG010000106.1:0-16234 GCA_035506515.1 Acidobacteriota bacterium | reverse complement strand
TCAGCTGAGAATAGGCAATGCCCAGGCGATTGCATATATATTCGCTGTTGGGATTGAGACGGGACGCCTCGAGATATTTGATCAGCGCGGCATAAAACTCCTTGCGCTCAAATAATGCATCCCCTTCGTTGGCAACATTGGTCGCCTTCGGGATGTTCTCCGAAGAAACGGCCACACGTGCCTGTGCGGAAAAGGAATCGCTCGAAAAAAAACAAATGAGAGCCAGGAAAAGGCTTGCCGAAAAACTTTTCCGGAACAAATTTCGTTTGGATGCCCGCGCTTCGGGATGGTGTCCTTCGTACGCGACGCTCATAAAGGAATACTAGACTTGCACCGGGTTGCGATCAAGGGACTTGACCGTAAAGCTGCCGCCAGCCCGCATTATTCATGAAGCTTCTACTGCGGCGGCGGATCTGGACATGTCTGCTGCGTTGCGCTCCGTCGGGCTCCTCGCTACGAACCTTCATGAATAATGCGGGCTAGAGTGTACCGATAAAACTTGAAGCACTGATCTCAAAACTCAAATCACGGTTGATAACTATGAAATCAACGGGCACGGAATAGCTCACTTTGATATGTACTTGTCCTGCGAATCGATCGATCAGGATGTTTTCTCTTTTGATTCGGATGTCTTCTCTCTTGGCCAGATCCAGGATTTCGTTAATGATCTGTTCATCGCTGAAAGAATGGGCTCCGGCCCGGCTGGCCGTGGTTTTTACTCCATTTTCCAGGTCGAAATTCGAATAGTAGATCGGGCCAAGGGTGATCCCCAGATAGACCGCCACGGCGAACACGACGAGCGCCGCCAGGCATCCAACAAGTCCTTTGCCTTCGGGACTGCGAAAATCTATGGATTTCATTTTTCTAATTCTCCCGGGGGACATTTTTCTATTCGGCCACAGAGCCGATTCCCGTGATAGCGGGATTGAACTATCAAGCACGGAATCGGTTTTAACTGCGCCGGCAAGTGCCTAAGGTAACACAAAGCGCAGTCAATTCTCAAAAGAGAAGTCGCCGCAATGCCTGATGCCGCATAGTTTTCGCTCGGAGGGTGCCTTGGGTGCGGCCGCTTGCTGCCGCTTTTAAGAACAGCCCGATTTTCAAGGATTCCGCGAAAAGCGCAAGCAGGCTTGCGCACTCCGAAAGATTTGCACAAGAAAATTATGCGGCATTAACCGATGATGGCGGCGCGATCCGCTGGATGAGCCGGGACCGCTATTCGACCTTGAGGATGGCAAGGAATGCTTCCTGAGGGATCTCCACTTTCCCGATGCTCTTCATCCTCCGTTTGCCTTCCTTCTGTTTTTCCAGCAGCTTCCTCTTCCTCGTGATGTCTCCCCCGTAACACTTCGCGAGGACGTTCTTTCGCATGGCGCGCACGACTTCGCGCGCGATGATCTTGCTGCCGATTGCCGCCTGGATGACGACTTCGAACATTTGCCGCGGGATCAGCTCCTTCATTTTTACGGCCAGCGCTCTGCCTCGAATCACCGCCGTATCCTGGTGCACGATCAGAGACAGCGCATCCACCGGTTCTCCGGCCACCAGGATGTCCAGCCGGGCAAGGCGCGACTCCTTGTATCCGCAAAAATGGTAGTCCAGGGAAGCGTATCCCCGGGATGCGGATTTCATCCGGTCGTAAAAGTCGAGCACAATTTCATTCAGCGGGAGTTCATAGGTAATAAGAACTCTGTTCCGGGTGATATACTCGAATCCTTTCTGGACTCCGCGTTTATCTTCCGCCAGCTTGAGAATCGGCCCGACATATTCGTCATTGGTGAGGATCATCGCAGTGATCATGGGCTCTTCGAATTTGGCTATTTCGCCGACGGGGGGAAGCTTGGAGGGGTTGTGAATTTCCAGGACCTCGCCTTTCTGGGTTGTGATGCGGTAGCGCACTCCCGGAGCCGTCGTGATGAGGGAGAGGTCGAATTCGCGCTCCAGGCGCTCCTGGACGATTTCCATGTGCAGCAGACCCAGGTATCCGCAGCGGAAACCGAAACCGAGAGCGCTCGACGTATCCGGCTCGTAGAAAAACGCGGAATCGTTCAACTGCAGCTTTCCCAGCGCATCCCGCAGCGCTTCGTAATCCGCGTTATTTGTCGGGTATAAGCCTGCGAACACCATGGGCTTGATTTCCTGGAATCCCGGAAAAGGCTCATCGGTAGGCCGGGCGTCTTCGGTAATGGTGTCCCCGATTTTGGTGTCGGCGACACGCTTGATATTGGCGATGACATATCCCACTTCGCCCACCGTCAGATCTTCCACGTCCTGGTACTTGGGAGTGATCACCCCCACCTGCTCGACAGTAAACACCTGCTGCGTGTTCACCATTCGGATCTGTTGTCCTTTATGCAGCGTCCCGTCGATGACGCGAACCAGCACGATGACTCCGCGATAGGAATCGAACCAGGAATCGAAGATCAGCGCCTTCAACGGGCGATCGTATTCTCCCCGGGGTGGCGGCAACCGGTGCACGATGGCCTCGAGGATTTCTTCCGTGCCGACGCCTTCCTTGGCGCTGGCCAGGATGGCGTCCTTCGGGTCCAGGCCGATAATGTTTTCGATCTGGTCCTGGATGCGCGGAATTTCCGCGCTTGGAAGGTCGATCTTGTTGATGACGGGAATGATTTCGAGGTGGTGGTCCAAAGCGAGGTAGGTGTTGGCGAGGGTTTGCGCTTCCACTCCCTGCGCGGCATCGACGACCAGTAGAGCCCCTTCACAGGCGGAAAGGCTTCGGGAGACTTCGTAAGAAAAATCGACGTGTCCGGGTGTGTCGATCAGGTTCAGGACATAGTCCTCTCCGTTTTGGGCGCGGTAGTTCAGCCGCACCGAATGCGCCTTGATCGTGATGCCCCGTTCCCGCTCCAGGTCCATCGCATCCAGAACCTGATCGGACATTTCGCGCTTGGTCAGCGCCCCGGTCCGCTCCAGCAGGCGGTCGGCCAGGGTCGACTTGCCGTGGTCGATATGCGCGATAATAGAAAAATTCCGGATATGACTTTTGTCGTTCAACACTATCCAAACCTCGATTCGTTCCCACCGCTGGAGCCTTTAGCCCGCATTATTCATGAGGGTTTGTAGCGAGGCGGCGCGGACGAGCATGGTTGCAAGGCGCGCGACCCAGGACCCCGCAGGCGTACTCGAAAAGGAGTCCGGGGGAGCGCAACACAGCAGGCACGCCCGAATCCGCCGCTGTAAAAGCTTCATGAATCCAGCGGGTTTAACTATACCGCGAAGATTCCAATACTCGAAGACTCATAGATACAAGGTATAATAAATATTTTATTCGTTGTGCACATGACCAGAAAACCGGACGCCGATAAAGATCTCACCTATTCGGATATTTCCTACGGGAAAGCTCTGATCCATTCTTCCAAATTTCAAATCAGCACGCCTTTTCAGCCTCAAGGCAACCAGGCGGACGCGATTGAGAGCCTGGTCCGCGGCGTGGAGGAAGGAGAAAAGCACCAGGTCCTGCTCGGCGTCACTGGATCCGGCAAAACGTTCACCATGGCCAAGACGATTGAAGCGCTTCAGCGTCCGGCCCTGGTATTGGCGCACAACAAAACTCTGGCCGCGCAGCTATACCGCGAGTTCAAAGCGTTTTTCCCCGCGAATGCCGTCGAATATTTCGTTTCATATTACGACTACTATCAGCCGGAAGCGTACATCGCCGCCACGGATACTTACATAGAAAAGGATGCGTTAATCAACGACGAGATCGACCGGCTGCGTCACTCCGCGACGCGATCGCTGTTCGAGCGCCGGGACTGCATCATCGTCGCCAGCGTTTCGTGCATCTACGGTCTGGGTTCCCCGGAGGCGTATTACGGGATGCTCCTATTTCTCGAAAAGGGGCAGCAGATCCAACGCGACGAGATCCTGCGGCGCCTCGTGGACATGCAGTTCTCCCGCCAGGACTATGGCCTCGAGCGGGGGTTCTTCCGCGCGCGCGGCGACGTGATCGAGGTGTTTCCGACCTACGAGGATTATGCGGTGCGCATCGAAATGTTCGGCGATGAAATCGATTCGATTGCCCAGATCGACCCGATTACCGGGCGCACGCTGAAGAAACACGACCGGATGCCCATCTATCCGAAATCCCATTACGTTCAGCCCCGGGAACAGCTCCTGAACGCGATGGATACCATCAAAGCGGAACTGGAAGAATGTCGGGCACGCTTTGAACAGGAAAACAAACTCCTGGAAGCGCGCCGTCTGCACCAGCGGACCATGTTCGACCTCGAGATGATGAAAGAACTGGGATATTGCCGCGGGATTGAAAATTACTCCCGCCATCTGACCGGACGAAATCCGGGAGATCCTCCCCCGACGCTTCTGGACTACATCCCGCGGGAATGGGTGCTCTTCGTGGATGAAAGCCACGCAACGATCCCGCAGGTGCGCGGGATGTATTTCGGCGACCGGTCGCGCAAGGAAATTCTCGTCAAATACGGCTTCCGGCTCCCCTCGGCACTGGACAATCGCCCGTTGAATTTCCCCGAATTCGAAAGCCGGGTGAATCAGGCGATCTATGTCTCCGCCACTCCCGGGCCCTATGAATTGACCAAGGCCGCAGGCGTGGTCGTGGAGCAGCTCGTTCGGCCCACGGGACTCACCGATCCGCAAATAGAAGTGCGCCCCGTCGCCGGCCAGGTCGACAACCTCATGGGGGAGATCCGTCAGCGCGCGGAGCGCAACGAACGCGTCCTGGTGACGACACTGACGAAGCGCATGGCAGAAGATCTTGCCGAGTACTATACGGAACTCGGGTTGCGCGTCCGTTACCTTCATTCGGAAATAGAAACACTGGATCGCATCAAAGTCCTGCGCTCGCTGCGGGCCGGTGAATTCGACGCGCTCATCGGCATTAACCTTCTCCGGGAAGGACTCGACCTGCCCGAAGTCTCGCTCGTGGCGATCCTCGATGCGGATAAGGAAGGTTTCCTGCGATCCACGACCTCGCTGATTCAGACCATCGGCCGCGCCGCGCGGCACATCAACGGCAAAGCGATTCTTTACGCGGATGTGATCACAGGCTCCATGCACGCCGCCATCGACGAGACCAACCGGCGGCGCGCGGAACAGCAGCGCTTCAACGAGGAAAACAACATCACTCCGCAGTCCATTATCAAGCCTCTCGATCCGGATCTGGTCCGCATCTACGAGGGGGATTATTATGAAATGCCGGCTATAGCCGAAGAAGTCAAAAACTATCACTCCGCCGAGGAACTGGAACTGGAAATTCAGCGCCTAGAACGTGAGATGCGCCAAGCGGCCAAGGAATTTGAATTCGAAAGGGCCGCCGCGCTTCGCGACCAGGCGAGAAAACTGAAAAAGACAGCGATGGAATTCCTGGCTCAATCCGGGTTGCCCGATGACTCAAACGCTTAGCCCTGCAGCTTCTCTTTCCGGGACGGTGCTGCTGCCTGGAGACAAATCGATTTCCCACCGCTACGCGATGCTGGCGGCAATCGCCGAAGGGACATCCGTGGTCGAAAATTTTGCGGCCAGCCGCGATTGTCACAGCACGCTCGAGTGCATGCAATCGCTCGGAGCAGAAGTGCAGGAAAGCAATCAAACCGTAACCGTCCGGGGCCGGGGGTTGCGCGGCCTGACGGCCCCGGGGCGAGTTCTGGACGCGGGCAATTCCGGCACCACGATCCGCCTTTTATCCGGCATCCTGGCGGGGCATCCGTTCGAATCCTCGATCACGGGTGATGAATCGCTGTCGAACCGGCCCATGGGCAGGGTGATCCGGCCTCTGCGGATGATGGGCGCGGAAATAGAATCTCGCGAGCGGGACCTGCCGCCGCTCCGCATACGCGGTGGATCTTTAAAAGGAATACGCTATTCGCTTCCCGTCGCCAGCGCGCAAGTGAAGTCGTGCGTTTTGTTCGCCGGCCTTTATGGAGATGCGCCAACGGCGGTCGAAGAAACGATTTCAACCCGGGACCACACCGAAATCGCGCTCAGGGAATTCGGCGCTACCCTTCGGGTTCAAGGGAATTGGATCGAGGTCGAGCCGGGACCAAGGCTGCAGGGCCGCCATCTGGTTGTTCCCGGAGATCTGTCCGGCGCGGCGTTCTTCCTTGTCGCCGCAGCCCTGGTGCCCAATTCGGAACTTGCGCTGCCGGGTGTGGGATTGAATGGAAGACGCCGCGAATTGCTGGATTATCTCTTGCGCGCGGGCATGGATCTGAAGGTTGAAAATGAGACCGTGATTGCGGGAGAACCTCGAGGAGATCTCCGGGTCCGCTATAGCTCGGAATTATTGGATCGGGCGCTCCCGCCCATCCAGGGGGAGGAAGTGGCGAGCCTGATCGACGAGATTCCGGTGCTCGCCGTGCTCGGCTCGCAAGCCGCCGGCGGCCTGACGATATCCGATGCCCGCGAATTGCGCGTCAAAGAGAGCGACAGGATTTCCGCCATCGTCTCAAACCTGCGCGCAATGGGAATCGACGTGGATGAAAAACCGGACGGCCTTTCCATGCCGGGTGGCCAGCAATTGAAAGGAGCGGAGATCGTCACGCGCAACGATCATCGCATTGCGATGGCGTTTGCCATCGCGGCGCTGGCAGCCAGGGGAGAGACGCACATTCACAATCCGGAATGCGCCGACGTCAGCTTCCCGGGATTCTGGACGGCGTTAACCCGCATTATTCATGCGGGTTAAGGATCGATAGACTTCGCATTTACGGCAGGTATTCATCTTACTTTTCCATGTGCTTCGCGCGCGACCTTCACAAAACGTTCCATTGATGAACCAGCACAGTTGACCGGCATGAAACTGCCACGCAGGGCAATTTTGCCTCTTTTCAGCGGGGCAGTCTTGTATCACCCAACATGATTTGCCTTTTTGAATTGCGCGATTTTTCAGCGCAAAAAGCAGCAGGACTTGCCGTTCAATGTGAACGGGGACACTGCGCCATCCCTGCTCAAAACTCTGAACAGCTTTGGAGGACACTCCGAGGATTTGTGCCAGCTGCTTTTGCGTTTTTTCCAAATTCTGCCGGATTTCTGCAAACGCCTTTGGCTCCATGTCAGACTCCCCAGTCCGCCTTCGCTGCCCAGCCTGCACTGACGCATTCGGGCTCGAACGCTGCAAGCTTGCAGTCAAATTCTACCGCACAATACCATAGAAAAAGGTACCTGGTTATACTGTCCCCCAAAATAATCAATCCGTTATCGCCAAATCGATCCGGGTCAGGGTCGGAATCGGGGTCGTCGTCGGGAATCGCTTTTTGGCCCCCAAAGCGGAGCGCCCAAATCCGATTGCGATACCCGATACCGACCCCGATTGCACTGTTCAGGCCGCTTTGGGCGGCGCATGGACTGAAGCCTCCGGTTCTACAAAGGATGCTTGTCTTCTGGACTTTGACTGGCTGTAGTGCGAAGTTGATCACCGCTTCATTTTCAAGCTTATGCGATCCCCAAATGGATACAGATGCAGTAAAATACGGGCATGAAACGAAGCGAACACCGCATTCTTACCACTCATGTCGGTAGTCTGATTCGTCCTGCCGAACTGCTTGAAGCTCTGGCCGGCATCCGGGGCCGGTCGCCGGTTTCTGACGGGCGATTCATTGAGATTCTGGGGCGAGCCATTAAAGTTGTCGTTCGGAAACAGGTGGACGCAGGCATCGATATTATCAATGACGGTGAATTCGGCAAGTCCAGCTGGGCGAACTATATTCTCGAACGGATCAGCGGTTTTGAAAACCGACCCCATCAGAAAGCACCGGTTGAGTGGCTGGGCAGGGATCTGCAGCGCTTTGACGAGTTTTTTGCCAGGGAAATGCCATTTGCCAACGAAGGCCTGCCGGTCGATGCGTGCACCGGCCCGATTGCCTATACGGACACGCTCCCCATCGATGAGAACATCCGGCTGCTCAAACAGGCCCTGGAATCGGTTTCGGCAACCGAGGCGTTTCTCACGACTGTGGCCCCGGCCAGCGCTGCGTTCACAGGAGTGAACGAGTACTATCCTTCCGAGCGGGATTACGTTTTTGCTCTGGCAGAGGCCCTGCGCACTGAATATCGAAAAGTGAACGATGCGGGACTCCTGGTTCAGGTCGACGATGCGGTGCTGGCGAACATGTACGACTCCCTTGTGCGACAGAGCCCCGAGCGCTATCGCGAATGGGCCGAGTTGAGAATCGAGGCCCTGAATCACGCGCTTAGAGGGATTCCTGAGGACAGGGTCCGCTACCATGTATGCTTCGGCAGCTGGCATGTGCCGCATGTCGCGGATGCGCCCTTGTCTGAGATCGTAAATCTGATCCTGCGCGTGCGCGCCGGGGCCTATTCGATCGAGGCGGCGAATCCCAGGCATGAGCACGAATGGCGCGTGTGGCAGGAAGTTAAACTACCGGAAGGGAAGATCCTGATTCCCGGAGTGATAACCCACCACACCACGACTGTCGAACATCCGCAAGTCGTCGCCGATCGGATTGTCCGTTTCGCCGGTGCCGTCGGACGGGAAAACGTCATCGCCGGCACCGATTGCGGATTCGCGCAGGCGCAGAGTCTCGAGAGAGTGCATCCGCAGGTGATGTGGGCTAAATTGGAATCCCTGGTCGAGGGCGCACGTCTGGCTACCAAGACCCTGTGGCGTTGAGTCGCCGTCTTCATCTCGGATTTTAATAAGGAGTGTCTATGAATGCTCGTATTTATTCGGTGCGTGAAATTCTCGACTCGGCGGTGGAAAAGGAAGGAAAGAGACGAAGTTTTTATGCAACTGCGGCAGTATTAACCAAAAATCCGGATATGAAAGGCCTTTTCGACTTTCTGGCGGAAGAGGAAGGGAAACATCTCGCTACTTTCCGTCAGATTCTGAACGGCTTGCCCGAAGAAACAAGCCCGGACGAGCCCATGATCGCCAACAGCGTCTATTTGGATGCCCTCACCGACGAAGGACTCTATTCGAAGCTGGGCGCCAGGGAATTCGTTCAACTGGCTATCGATAACTGGAATATTTTCCGCATCGCGATTGGCTTTGAAAAAGACGCGATCCTGTATTTCGCGGAATTCCTGCCCCATCTGTCCGAATCGAACCGGGACATCGTTCGCGGCTTGATCCAAGAGGAAAAAGGACATATTCGAAAGCTGGTAGAGCTCATGGAACTCATCGGCGAGTAGGAAATTTGAATTATGTCGTCCCCGGGCCGCCGCGGGTCTTTTCAGGGCGGGCCCAAACGGAATGCACGGTGCGAGGTCGTTGACCCGGACAACCAGCCGAACCCGAGGCTGTACAGCGCGCGGAAGCTGGGTTCTTTCTGGGGCTGGATGTACAACGGCGGCGGCAACAACGCGGAGGCGCTGTGCACCGGCCAGATCGCGGGCAGGAATGCAGCCGCGGTGAAGCCTGTGACAAAAGCGGGATAGAGAATCAGGGGCGTTCGGATTTTCTGATTCCCAACATGACGGGCACCGGCCTGTGCGTCTTGCCGGAAGGGCTGTTGATGGTGCGCAGATCCTTGCCCGGTTCCTGAACCAGCATGATGCTGCTGCCTCCCCCGTCCAGGTTGATGGATTGCGTGCAGCCCTGTCCCTGAAGGATTTGTGCAAGTTCGTATAGCGAGACACCCTCGCTGAAACCGGGCTGGCGCCCATCCACAACGATCAGGAGCAGCCATGCGCCCGTGTCGTCGAATCCCACCGCGGTTCTCGGATGCAAGACCTGGTCAGCCGGATCCGGAATAATTCTGCTGTCGATCAGCAGAGGGGAAAACCAGTCGGCAACGGCTTCCGCCACCGTGTCCATGGATGCCGGCGTTCCGATGTGCGGTTTTTGCAGAGTGTCGAGCCAGAAGGAAGTCCGGTTGTTTTCAATGGGGCTGATTACCTTGCCTCCGGACACCACGGTTCCGTGAATATCGACGGCGCGTCCTTCAAACCAGTCCTGGGCCGGCGCCGTATCGCCGGGCAATCCGGCAAAAGCGTTGGCGTTGACGGCCGCCAGGGCATGAAATTTCCTGAATAATTCTTCCGGCATGGTCAGCTGGCTTTCGGCCGGACCGGGGCCGTCCGGATCGTCTCCCGGAAGCGCGAACGCCTCCAGCCCGGAACCATTCAACCCTGCCTTCAGGTAGTAGATCTTCAGCGGCCGCGGAACCGTCCGCGTTTCGGTCCAACAGACCAGCGTACCCGGTTTTCCGGGAAAAAGATCCAGCCTTTCCTGGCAGAATGCACAGCTGCAAAAAAGAAGGAGTGTGATGATGCAGCAACAAAACTTTTTCATACTAACCATCCGCTTTTCTTTTGCGTCGCTCGACCACGGGGCCCAGATTCAACACCGTCACTTCGACCGACGAACGGACTCCCTCCACGACCACGATCCCGTTTTCAGAGACGTGATACAGGCTCCGGTCTTTTTCGAGATCGTACCCGATGGCAGTGCCTTCAGGCACCTGAACATTCTTATCTACGATTGTTCTCCGTACCCTGGCATTCCGCCCGATGTCGCAATTGTCGAAAATTACGGAATCTTCGACGATCGCGCCCGAATGAACGCGCACCGATCTGCCCAGGACGGAATTGCGCACCACGCCTCCGGAAAGAATGCATCCGCCCGAAATAATGGAGTTAATGGCGTGGCCGCGCCGCTCCTCCTGGTCAAAGATGAACTTGGCCGGGGGATGCATCTCGCGCGTGGGCCCCAGGGGCCACTGCGCGTTGTATAGATTCAGATCCGGCGTGATTGCGCGTAGATCCATGTTCGCCTCATAAAACGCGTCGATCGTACCGACATCGCGCCAGTACGGCAGGACTTCCGGAGGATCTCCCGGGATTCGGTTGTTCGAAAAGTTATATGCATAGATGTTCGCCCGTTGCATGAGGCTGGGCAGGATGTCCTTGCCGAAGTCGTGACTGCTATTTTCGTTTGCCGCGTCCGCATAAAGCTCCCGCAGCAGGACGTCCGCTGTAAAAACGTAATTGCCCATCGAGGCGAATATCTGGTCCGGGTTGCCGGGCATTGCGGGAGCATCGGATTTTTTTTCGTGAAAGGATTCGACACGATCATTCTGGCCCAGCTCGATGACGCCGAATTCGGAAGCCAGTTCCCTGGCCATCGGGACTGCGGCAACCGTGGCATCCGCGCCTTTTTCATTGTGGAACTCGATCATCTGCCGGATGTTCATGCGATAGACGTGATCCGCGCTAAATACCAGTACCAGGTCGGGCTCGGCGCGGTTGATCAGGTCGATGTTCTGGAAAATGGCGTCTGCCGTGCCCTGATACCAGGCTTCATCCGGCGAGCGCATCTGTGCGGGGACCGGCACGATGAACTGATATGGCAGGAGGCTTCCGAACTGCCAGGTATCCCGAAGATGCTGGAGCAGCGACTGGCTCTTGAATTGAGTGAGGACATAGGTGGAATAGACGCCGGAGTTGACCAGGTTACTCAGAACGAAATCGACAATCCGATACTTTCCGCCGAACGGCACCGCCGGTTTAGCTCTGTCTTTGGTCAGAGGATAGAGACGTGTTCCTCTTCCACCGGCAAGCACCATTGCCAGCACTCGACGATTCATGTATCCTCACTTGCTGCGTATCATTAAGCGCCGCCCAGGGACCGGCCAAACTCCCTCTGGGAGCGGCAGCCCCGGACCGAAGCAGGGCCCTAATATGATATCGACATCGGTAAGTTCTAAAATGCAGCAAATAATTGGGTATTGTCAACATCCGGGACCCGGATTGTATCAAAATTCGTAAGCTTGCACGGAAAGGGCTTTACATCATTTTACATTTCGGGGTCGTATCCTGGTGAACCGGATTGCCGTTTCTTGCATCCGAGTAGAAGTCTCGGTTCTCTAGTATCCGATGAGAAAGATTTGAGGACATCGGTTCATGAAAGAAAAACATTTGATCGGTTTTATTGGTTGCCGGAAGACAGTCGCCGTGTCTCTGGTGGCCGCAGCGCTGGCCTGTCTTCTGTCGGCTTCGCCTCTTCCGGCTCAATTCGTAGTCCGGCCGGTTAACCTGGCTTATCTTTCCCGGCGCGCGGACCTCATTATTCAAGGGGTTGTGACCAGTGTCAAAAACAAACCCCTTCCCGGATACCCGAATATTCCCACGGTCGAAGTAACACTCAGCGTCGAGAGATCGCTGAGAGGGCTGCCTGGCAAGACCTATACGTTTCGTGAAGTCTACCTGGGTCTCAGGTCCCAGCAGGGAAAGCTGGCATACAGTACCGGGCAGAGGCTCTTTCTGTTCCTGCTGTCACCATCCCAGTATGGCCTGAGCAGCCCAATCGGAATTGGCCAAGGCAGGTTCCATATCGCGAGCGACGCCTCGGGTAACGCGAAGCTGGCGAATGAGCAGTGGAATGCAGGGCTGTTCCATGACGTCGAAAGAGATGTCGTCAAGGCGGGTAAGCAACTGACGCCGAGCGAGCATAAGCTTACCTCCACATCTCGCGGCCCGGTGCCGCTGGAAGAATTTGTCTCGCTGGTTAAAAGTTTAACGACATTGCCGAGAATAAAATGAACCGAAGAAGATCAGTTTATTTTGCAATCTTGATGCTTGTGA
Source organism: Acidobacteriota bacterium (assembly GCA_035506515.1). Classification (GTDB taxonomy): domain Bacteria; phylum Acidobacteriota; class UBA6911; order UBA6911; family UBA6911; genus UBA6911. Next base: position 3,697 of record DATJPG010000106.1, on the reverse strand, counting down.
TGGGAACCACGGTAGTGCCGGTCTGGGCCGGCGGGCCTCTGTATGTTGCCGGGCCGAGCACGCCTCATCCAGGGCAGGCCTACCGCTGGGCTTTGAATCCTGTTCCGTACCAGACCGACCTGGGCGCGCTGGGAAACCAGACAAATGCGCAGGCAAATGCCTTGGTCGCGGATAGTTTCAATGTGTGGCATAGCGCAAGCACTGCCAACATCAGTTTCACCAATACGGGCCAGCTCAGTTCGGATGTAACTGCCAATAACATTGCTGCCTTTCAAAACGCAATCGATAATTGTTCGGATCCGACGCAGCCGGTCAACGCCGTTATCTACGATGTGAACGGCAGCATAATGACCGCCCTGGGCAATGACAACAATTCCATCCTGGGATTTTCGGCCGCCATCTGTTCGGATGATACGGCCATAACCTATACGCGGGGCTGGACCGTTCTAAACGGCCGATTCATTGACGGACAACCGAATTCTGCCACTCATGCCTCCGTCTCCGTGGCCGTTTTCAAGACGGTTGTCACGCACGAGTTCGGGCACTTGATTGGCCTCGATCACTCGCAAATCAACCTGAACTGTTTGACAGATGGCTCGTGCCCTGCGGCAGATATGGCAGGCCTGCCTATCATGTTTCCCATTTTGCTGGATAATGTGACCGACACACTGAAGACGGATGACATAGCCGCCGTTTCCGTCCTTTACCCGGCGTCCAATTTCAGCTCGACTACCGGTCGAATTCAGGGCAGTGTCCGGTTTTCCGACGGCGAAACTCCGGCCCAGGGATACAACGTGATAGCGAGGCAGACGACCGATCCACGGACCACGGCGGTTTCATGCGTTTCCGGATTCCTTTTTACGGCCGCAGCCGGCAATCCGCTCGCGCCCGCTGCCCTGGACGAGGAACTGCCATACGGATCCCAGGACCCGTCGCTGATCGGCTATTATGATATCCAAGGGCTTCCGCCGGGAGATTACACGATTGAGGTGGAGGCACTCTATGACTCGACCGATTATGCTTTTGTCGGCGGCTCCGGAGTGGGGCCTATCGGATCCTATCTCGGGTTTCAATATAAGCTGCCGGGAAGCTGTGATCCTCAATATCTGAACTATCCGTCGTCGCCAGGCGATAGCTGTTCCGCGAAAACCACAGTGAGCGCGGTGGCGGGAACCGTCACCAATACAAACACCGACGTTATCTTTCTCGGCACGCAGCCTCGCTACGATTCGTGGGAGGATGGTCCTTGATTAGCCGGGATTGGGACATGTAGCGTATCCCGAAAGAACACTAAAACCAGAGAGATGTATCCGTGAAGAAGATGAAATTAAACGTCACAGCGCATAACACATTTAGCCACCAGCCGATCAAGCGGAGCCGATTCTTTCGGGCTCTGGCGGGGAGCTGCATCAGCGCATGCGCGCTGGTGCTCCTCGCGAGCTGTGGCGGAGGGAGTTCCTCTTCTTCTTCCTCGTCCGGGAGCAAGAATCCGGCGCCCGTCATCAGCACGATTTCCCCTTCGAGCGCTCCGGCGGGAAGCAGTTCGTTGACACTAACAGTCACGGGGACTCAATTCATCTCCGGCTCAGTTGTTCGATGGGGAGGTTCCGCTCGAACGACGACTTATGTCAGCAGCACGAAATTGACCGCAACAATCAACTCCGCCGACCTTGCGACTGCAGGCACGGGGACAGTGACCGTATTTAATCCCGCTCCCGGAGGCGGAACGTCCGGCAGTCTGTTTTTCACGATTCAATCCGTGGCCTCTCTTTCTGTATCGACGGTTCAGTTGCCCGATGCGACGCATAGCAGGCAATACTCCTACACCTTGCAGGCGAGCGGCGGCATCTCTCCCTATACATACACTTTGACATCCGGCAGCCTGCCAAGTGGCTTAAGTCTTTCGTCCGGCGGCGTTATATCTGGCACGCCGCCGAGCGTCTCCAGCGACACGACCTCCAGTTTCACGGTTCAGGTCATGGACAGCTCTTACCATCCGGGGACTGCGACGAAGGCGCTCAATCTTCTTGTACGCGCCGGCAGCCTGGGGCGCAACGAAACATGCGGCACCGCCACTCCCATTTCCAACGGAGTGATCCGCGCCTCCATCAGCCCCTACGGAGATGTCGACGTGTATTCGTTCCAGGGGACTGCGGGGAGTTTGGTGACGATTGAAACCTACGCCCAGCGCCTCACCCTTTATGGCGACCCGAGCGTCACTGACGATTTTCTGGATACGTTTCTTGAACTTCTCAATTCGAGTTGTGTGCAGATTGACTACAACGACGACATCAGCTCGGGCCTTACGGATTCTTTAATCTCGGGCTATCTGCCTTACACTGGGACCTATTATATCCGCGTCAGCGACTTGCGCGGGGACGGCCGCCCGGATTTCATCTACGACCTTCATCTCTCCGGCGCTAACTGATACTTCGAAGATAATCCGATAGCCGATGCCGGCTCCGACGTGTGTTTATGGGGATTTTGGGCAGGAGGGAAGAGTTCCCCAGCTACGCGGCCCTGGAGCTGCGTAGCTGGGCAGAGTGATCGCTTACTTGGCCCTCTTGAGAGGAATATCCATCGTCTGTCCCATCATATCCATGGACAGCTTGAGATTGTCGCCGGAAAGAACGCCTTTCATATCCAATTTCATCTCTTGTCCGCCCATATCGAAAGAAATTGAAAATGAAATTTTGTCGCCGTCGATTTTTCCATCTTTAATGGCCATTTCTTTGCCATCGGGACTGGTTGTGGTTCCGGTCAGCTTAAGACCATCGGCTTTGAACGTATAGCTGACCTTCGTGGGGCTGCCGTCCATGCCCTGGATCTCACCAACCCATTTGCCGTCGATGGGAGCGGCAAACGCAAAACCAGCAACAAGAATCAGTCCTAAAACGAGTATGCAGTTTCTCAAGTTAAATCCTCCTTATAATTGTGTCCGCACACAAAACTTCACTTAAAACGCAAATTTCCAATAAGCGCAAAGCAATTCTCTGAGCCGTATCGATGCTGAGAGTCCTGATGTTTCTTCACGCGGTATTGTAAATTGTCTCTTCCAAACCTGCAACAATTGAATCCAAACGATATTTATACGTTCTGAATACTCTTCTACGTTTGATGCGACGTCAAGGTTACAGTTTCAAGCCATGCAGGAAATTATGTCGGCCACCCGTTATTGCGCGCATGCGCCGAGGGAGGGGCGGCAATAATGCAAAAACACCAAGAAAATGCTTGCATGGGGCGCGGCTTTAATGACAGACTCTAGCCAGACAAACATTTAACAGGGGATCTACATTCTTCCCGGATTTGCATGAAGCCGTGTCCAGTGAGCGCTATAGTATTCGAGATTCTTACCTGGCTTGAAATATCCGCGGATATCCCAACGTAGATGGACATTGAGGAGGATTTTTATGTCTGAAGATAACAACAAGAGCGATGGAGTAGGACTGAATCGCAGGAATTTTCTCAAGAGCGCGAGCGTTGCCGTTGCTGGAGGCACCCTGGGAGCCGGCCTTAGATTGACGCCCGAAGCCGCCGCAGCGACTGCGGGCGAGGCCGCGCCCACCACGATCACCAATTTCCGGTGCCCGATCTGCGCAAAGGATTTCAATACGTATGGCGAATTGAAAACCCATTTCGGCACGGCCCATCAGGGACGCGTGCTTCCCGTGACCACGAAACTGAAGGTCAACGGGAA
>DATJPG010000105.1:0-20175 GCA_035506515.1 Acidobacteriota bacterium | reverse complement strand
TTTGTCTGGCCGAGATGGCTGCTAAGTCGAATGCCGTGTCCGGGATGCCGGCATGCTTACGACAAAACGGCATAGGATCCCGTAGTTCCTCCAAAGAACGGGATGCGGAAACGGGGCTCGACTTCTTCCTTGCAAGATACTACTCCCCTGCGCAGGGGAGATTTACTTCACCCGACCCAGTGTTCGTGACGGCGCATCGTGTGTATGATCCGCAGCAGTGGAATATGTATGCGTACTCGCGGAACAATCCGCTTCGGTTTACTGATCCCACAGGCTTAGATATATGGCTTCAAGGTTGCGGCGACGAGTCCGACACCTGCCACAAGGGATACGTCGGAAGTTACAACGACGAGGGTGAGTTCGAGCGCACGCACTTGAGCGGCGATCTGACCGATTCGGCCAGCCTTGGAACTACCGGCATCAGCGTTAATTACAACGGCGGCACATATCAAGGTGTGTGGGACACCAACAAGAATGAGCAAAACGCCGCTACGGTCGGTGGTTCCGGCGCGCTGTCCGATTTCAGCTTCACTGTAAATGGGAACTGCAAGGACACGTGCCAGGCTTCGGGATTAGTGAATGGAACCAATACGAACTCTGGCCTGCAATCGTTGCAGTTTGCGGTTACATCGCCTGGTAGCGGATTCCTCAAGAACCCCGGCTTTTATGGCGCCGATCCGTTCCATCTCGGACGCGTCAACTTCCTAGGCTACGATCCAAATCAGCCCCAGGGGTTGGCTGCAACACATCTTCCGATTCCAGGCTCAGTGCTCATAGATCCGAAGACTGGTCAACCGATCAACGTCGATTTCCATGTCGATCAGCGCTATCCGTTCGAGGATTTATCGGGTTTTGCCAATCATGTAGGCAGCATCGGGCATACTCTATTCAACGGTGTGCGGTCACTCTTTACGGGTTTGGTTGATCAAGGCGGGAAGTAATGTGCGGTTTTAAGCATTGTTGGTTGCCGGCCTTGGTGTGCTTGGCCGGCTTGAATTTGGCGCAGGCGGCGGCTCCTGAGCGTTCGTGCGCATTATTCGACTCGAATGGCAATTGGGCTTCCGCTGTTGTGACTTCAGGAGCGCTCATTTTTGAGATGCATGCGTCGGATGCTACGCCTAAGGAAATCGAGATGCGCCTGGAAGGCGAGCCTCTTTTCTGTCGCCTGTTTCTGTCGGCGGATGAGCGCTACGCGGCTGTTGGTGTCTATCTTACAATCGGGAACGAAGACGCTGTGAAGATTGGGGTATTCGACCGTTCCACCGGCAAATGGGCTTCGAACTTCGTTGTCAGGCAACGCGAAGATTTATTGGCGAAGCTGAGATTCAACGGTTTTCTTGGTGACACGTCGAAACTCGTAGTAACCGGGATCGGGAAATCGAAGCCCCGCGAGGACGTGAAGTTTAAGGTTTTAATCTTCGGCGTGGACGGGCAGCCAGCAGCGGAGAGCGGCTTGGACAGGATTTTGCCACGGAGTAATCGAAGCTGGGATGTCGATTCTGTTGATGCAAGGCATAATCGCCTCTGGTTCGTTGGTAGCCCTCAGTTCTGTCCAGTCAAATCGGTGATGCTCAGCGGTCCCGCGGGTTACGGTCCTTCCATAACAGAGGCTGCTGTCGGGGGAATCGCGTGTTTACCAACTGTGATTGGGTTTCCCAAGGTCAACGCTGTTGTGGGCGGGAATAGCGGAAACCAGAACTGGGTGTGGCGAGTGGATCTTGACTCCGGCACCGGCGAGAAACTCGAACTCCCGCAGTCCAAGCCGACCGGCCAGGTGAAGTGGAACAGCTATGCCATGTCGCCCATTCCCGAGTTCTCACCCGATGGAGAAGTTTTCGCACTTGGGCGATCAGTCACTGTATGGGATACGTTTGACCGATCCCGCGATAGCGGGGGCGAACTCGACATTATTCAGTCCAAACCACTCAAGGTTCTCGGTGTCATTCCACTGAAGGATGGATGTGGCTCTGGCAGTGTCGCCGTGGATCACAGAAATGGATCTACCACGGTGTTGCAACGGCGCTGTGGCAAGTGGGAACGTGACGAATTCCCGAAACGATAGTCCGGCTTAGAAGGGAATACCTCCAAAGAACGGGATGCCGAGAGAACTTTTGGGATTAAAGAACGATACGACGTTCTGCGGAGCCACTCTTTCCCAGCTCCATTTAACTCGAAGCAGCCTGAACCGCACACCTGGATTGGAAAATGTGGGCTTTTCTCGCTTTTTCCGCTTTTCTCGCAATGCTAGGAATGTTGAATTCCGATCAAAACGGAGCGACCCAATCATTGTCAAAATGCCTTTTCGAAACCTTGCGCGAAATATGCGCAAAAATGGGTGGTTTTTTCAGCCTCCCATGGAAACCATGGACTTATTGGTCACTCCAGCTAACCTGTTTATAAATAACGCTTTGTTGGCAAATTAGTGAAAAGCCAAACGTTGCCCAAAATGCCCTTGACGCGACTTCGAATCCGCAGGTCGCCCGTTCGAGTCGGGCCGGGTGCGCCAGTTGTTCTTCAGGTCGATATTCCGCTGTCTCGCTTCTTCGCATAAAAATCTCCGGGTAGACTGTCGTTTTGCGGGCGAAGCTTTCGGTGTGCGGAAGCAAGCTGCCGCATTCTGCGGTTCGCTTATCGCACAGCGGCGTTCAGCAAATTCCGCAGCACCGCAACTTCGGCCGCAATGCCCGTTCGCAATGCAGGCTCCACGTCCGGAGCGAATTGCGACGAATGGTTGGACGGCAGCATCGTTTTCGCCGCGCGGGCTTCGGCGAACTTCTCGGGGTTGGCGCCTCCCAGGCTGAAGTAAAGCGACGGAACACCCTGCTCGATAAATACGGAGTAGTCTTCCGAACCCGTGGTTGGCTCCATCGTGATCACGTTATCCCTGCCCAATGCGATTTCGAGCGGTGCACGGAGCTGCTGCGCCAATGCCGGGTCGTTATACACGAAGTTGGTCCACTCGATGCGCTCTATCAGCGGTTCCTGCGGCGCAGCGCCCGCCGACGACTCCGCCTTCGTGATCCGGGTGATCGCCGCCAGGATCTGCTTCCGAACTTCCGGATTGCGGGAGCGCACAGTGAGTCCCATCTCGGCCTGGTCTGGGATGATGTTATTTTTCGTGCCTGCACGGATATAGCCGACCGTCACCACAGCCATCTCTGTCGGTTTCACCTCGCGCGATACGATGGTCTGCAACGCGAGGATCGTTCTCGCCGCGATCACGATGGGGTCAATCGCCGTGTTAGGCGCAGAGCCGTGCCCGCCTTTGCCATAGATCGTAATACGCAGCGAGTCGGAATTGGTATTGTAGATGCCCGGCGTAATTCCCACCTGCCCGGCCGGAAGGCTGTTGCCGACGTGCAGCGCGACGCCGGCCGAAGGTTTCGGGAAGCGGGTGAATAAGCCGTCACGGACCATTTCCCTGGCGCCCCCAATAGTCTCTTCAGCCGGCTGGCCGATCAGCATCAGCGTTCCGTGCCAGGTGTCGCGGCTGTGCGCCATGATTGCGGCCGTTCCCGCAAACGCCGCCATATGAAGATCGTGTCCGCAGGCATGCATCACCGGGACGTCGTGCCCGGCGTCGTCTTTCGCATGCACTTTGCTCGCGTAGGGAAGGCCGGTCTTTTCTTCCACCGGCAGTGCGTCGAGTTCCGTGCGCAACATGACCGTTGGCCCGGTCCCATTGCGCAGGATCGCTACCACGCCGGTGCCGCCCACATGCTCGGTGACGTCATAGCCAAGATTCCGCAGGCGCGCAGCCAGCTTCGACGCAGTCTGCGTCTCATGGCCCGACAATTCCGGATTCTTATGCAGATCGACATAGAAATCGTGAACCTGGGGATAAACCGCATCCACTTCTTTGGAGCCTGCGCCCGTTTGCGCAATCGCGGAGGCAGTCAGAGAAAGCAAAAACAGCATTATGGTGGTTTTCATAATCCCAAAATGATATCCGGCGATGGCAATTCAAGCAACCGGAAGGTGCATGTGCCGCAAATCATTTCCGGCAGCGCCGGCGTCCTCGCCTGCTTATTGCCGCAATATTGAAAATTCTCAACAAAATTATCTCTTTGTAACTCACCTCTTGCCATAAAGCTCTGTGTGCCGCCGAGGACGGCGGCGCTCCCAGCGCAAAAACTATGCAGCATTGTGTGAGAAGCCGGCGCTCCGACCACGCGGACTGCAGGGAAGGGAATAACCACAAGGCTATTGGCTTGCGGTCATGGCGCGTTTCTGAGGCCACAGGAGCGCTTTCACAAGCGTCAGGAGGAATGCAGCTACAAAACAAACGGCAGCGACAACCCACGACGCTCTTGGCCCCTTGAGTCCGAGGATTCTGTTGAGGCTTGAGTATACGAGCGGAGAGATAAACTGCCCGATGCCCATCGCGCAATTTAACAGCGCCAGGGCCAGCGTCGCCGCCGCCTTCGGGACGCTGCCGATTATTTTAAGAGCTACGGTGGGGTTAAAAATGCCGAAGCCCATACCCCAAATAGCCGACGCGATCGTGAACGTGACTGCGGTATCGACGAAATTCAGCAACACAAATCCGAGGGCAAGCAGGAAGAGTGCAAGGACGAGCGTGGAATTTTTGAAAATTTTTATAAACCTACCCAGCAGGAGTCCGACGACGATTCCTCCGATGGAAGAAATGGTGATGACGAATCCGATGATTTTTGCGCTGCCCACTCTGGCGTCTGCCATCACGAATGCGGCGTTCGTGATGAAGCACATCATCGTCACGTTGTAGAGGAAATACACCAACACGTAGAACCATGTCGTCCGCGTCAGGCCGGACCCTTTGCCGCGCGCGGTTTCCTCTGTGCGCGATTCCGGCTCAGGCATTTTGAGCGATATCAGCAGGAATACCGGCACGACCATCAGATAGGCAAAAAAGGTGTTGCGCCAGTGGATAGCGCACAGATACCCGCCCGCCATGGTGTAAAACATGCCGAAGGCTGCTGCCGTGGAACTCCGATAGCCCATGAAAGTGTCCCGATCGCGCCCCTGAAAATAATCGGCAATCAGGCCCTGGGATAGAGGGATGAGGAATCCGCAGCCCGCGCCAAAAATTCCCCGCATGACCAGGATGAACGTCAATCCTCCGAAAAATGCGGGCGTGATCCCGCCGACGGCAAATAAAACCATGCCGAGCATTATCAGGGTCTTTTTACGCATTCGGCGTGAAAGCTGACCACAGGCAAGCGTGGAGGCCATGATAAGCAGAGGCGGGACCGTTACGATCAATTGAATGGTTTCGGGACTCTGATCGGGGAAGGCTTTTGCGATATCGGCGAGTGCCGGCGTAGCTGCGCTGTTGCCGAAAACAAGACTGGTCACGGCCAGCACGATCACCAGCAACATCACCTTGCCCGGCGGATTTTCCATGCGGCCGCAGCATAGGCTGAATCAAAATGACATGTCAAGTTCCAGTATCTTGGGAACCCTCACTGCCACCGGGCAGCCCTGCGCCATTCTCCCGGTTCGGCTTATAGACGCCGCCACCACGAATAGTGTTTTGAGTGGAGTTCGTCCAGGCTGGGCATCCTGTAAAACACAGTTTCGGGACCGCCGGAGAACCAGAATCCGTGCTTGATGGCCTTATAGCTCACAAAATCCAAATTGGGATTCAGGTTGACGGTCTTGGTCTTCTTCGAAGGGTCCTCTTTCAGCTCTTTGAATGCCGTAGGGAGGTTTGTGGGATTCACGTTTGGCAGCGGCCCCATGTGGAACGCGTGCACCTCGTTGTCCGCGACGGTTGCCTCTACATCGATGTCGTACTCTGTGAAAAAAATCTTCGGCGCGCCTTTGGACCAGGTTTCTTCGGTAATATAATGGCCGAACTGCTGGGGATCCAGATTGGACGCTACCAATAGCCGCAACGGGCAGATTTCCTGATAGAGCCTGGTCCGAACGCCGCTGTTTGCGGGAAGCACATCTTTATTTATTCCGAGAACTGCGCCATCGGTCGTGACGAGATAGAGACTCCGCAATGCGGAGAGATCGATGTGTTCGAGCACGCGATACGATTTTACAAATTTTGTGCGCTTCGGCCGCCCCGGGATGCCCGATTCGGTTTGTTTCAGATATTCATCGATGCGAAGGTATTCGTGCCGATAATTGATATCAATTTCGACGAAAAGAACCTTGCCTGTGAAGTGCCTGGAGCTGCCGATTGAGTAATGCTTGCCGAATTCCTCGGGAGTGAGTTGGGAAGCCACCAGCGCTTCGTTGGGGAATAATATAAGGTAAAGGTGTTTTTTGTAATCAGACATGCAGGTCTCCTGTATGTGAACGGTTCCCGGTCAGCGATGTGCCCTTGCGATGCTGAAGCTCTGTCGGGCAATTGTTCGTAAAATGGAGCATCTTCTTCGTCTTGGCAAAGTCGTGGAAAATGTTAGCACATGTGGAATTGCGGGGATAGTTTTACTCGCATGCTCCTGAAGCATTTCTAGGTGATATCACTCGGCCCTGATTACATCCTTCCGTTACTTATTTTTCTTCGACGGCACGGCAAGCGGAAGATCGGAGTTGCTCATATCGATTACCAGCTTCCATTTGCCTTCCGGCTGCTTTTTATAAACCACCACATACTTGCCGCTGTCTGTCACCGGCTTGCCCGTTGTGTCATTCATGGTCTGGGAATAAGTGCCTTGAACATAAGCCAGGTCGCCTGCCCGTGAGACTTCTACCTTTGAAGGCTGGCCGCTCATTTCAAAACCCGGTTGTGCGAACATGGTTGTCCAGGCTTCCCGAATCGCATCTTTCCCTTTTATAACGGGCATGTTCGGATAGAGAGCCAGGGCATCGTCGGCAAAATAGGATATGACGCCTTCGAGGTCTTTGGCCTCGATCGTCTTCCACCCTTCAGTTTCCATTTCCCGGATAACATTTTCATCTTCCGCACGCGTATCGCGAGGGGGTTGTGTGGAGCAACCGGTGATGAGGCCAAGAAGCACGACGAGAAGCATAATCATGCAAAAACGAGTCATGGTTTTTCTCCTGAAGCGGCTTTGATCGGAAGTGGACACTTTAAAACAAACCCGGGCAACTTGAGAATTAGCCGCGCTTGTTCTCCCTGATGGCGCGGAAAGCGGAGCAGGAGCGATCAGCCGGAGCAATTGTGAACAGGTGTACGTTCCCGGTGCTGCTCGTGAGATGGAATATTCCTACAACCAATGCAGGAGTACTGTCAATCATATATTTGCGTTCCTACGCCAGACTATCACGAACACGGAGGCCCGAAGTAAGGTGGGCAAAAACTGCCTACCCGCAAGGCATCGTGATAAAGCAAAAACTGCCGTCACCTTTCCCGCCTGCTTCGATACACGAACAATATCTTTTCCCCACATGGCAGCTGGCCTGCCCTAAAACACCCGATAAGCGAAGCAATTATTCCCAGCTGTCGACGACAAATAATTGACTCGGGCATACCTGGCACATTATTTGCTTCGACGGCTTAGCACGCCGGCTGCGGTTATTGTCCTTACAAGTCCTTGCGGAGAGTCAATATGAAAAGTAGATACGCGTTATCAATCTTCCTGGCTGTAGTATTTCTTGGTGGCGGTCAAAAACTTTTTGCTCAAATGGCGATGAAACTGGATAAGGCGGATGTATTGCTGACAACTACTGATGCGATCAACACCGCTATGGATGTAACCTTGCAAAACATTGCCAATTTCAAAACTACTGGCTTTAAAAAGCAGAGAGTCCATCTTCAGGACGGAAGAGTTGTTGATACGTCCCGCGTCTGGCAGCAGGGCCGGCTTCTGAATACCAATATCCCTCTGGATTTGGTGATTAACGGAGACGGGTTTTTCCGGATTCTCCAGCCCAATGGTGATTTGGCCTACACTCGAAACGGAAGCATGCACCTGGACAACGACGGCAATATGGTGACAGTAAACGGGGAGATGCTTGATCCTCAGATTTGCCTTCCGCGCGATCAAACCAGCGTCACCATTAGTTCGGATGGGACCGTGGAGGTTTTGCAGTCGGGGGAAACCCAACCACAACAGGTCGGAAGAATTGAGCTGGCTTATTTCCAAAATCCGTCGGGCCTGAAAGCCGTCGGGTCGACCCTTTTTGTAGAGACACCGGCGTCCGGTCAACCGGTTGTGACGCCTCCCGGGGAAAATGGCGCAGGCAAAATTATGCAGGGATTTCTCGAAGACTCAAACGTGGAGATCCTGGAGGAACTGACACACTTGCGGAAACTGCAGTCCTGGAAAAATGGCGTAGATCAGGCCCTGATGACAATTCAGGAAGGACAAAGGTAGTTTGCATTCCGTTACCCTTGGAGATTATCATTCTGATAGGCGGACTGGGGTAATTCCCTCATCGGGACTTATAAAGAGCCAGAAGCAATTTCATCTCACCATTTCTCGGGACAAGAAGCTGCGTCTACTTCGGCGTTTGGAATTCTTCGAGGCTCATTCCTAGCTGCTCCAAAAAGGTTTTCAACTCAACGAACATTGATTTTTTTTCTTCTTCGCCCTGGCCTGCATTGAGTGGCGACCATAGAAAAACCGTTCCTGTGGGAAACTGGGTTAGCTTGGATTTCACCGCATCAAGAGATCGAATATCCTCATATTGCACGACCTGAAAGGACCAGGAGTCTCCCGGGCCCCGCGTGAGTTCGATTCGTTTCTTCGGGGCTTCGGCTTCTTGAATTAACCATCCTATCTGTTTCCGTCCAGACTCGGTTAGACATAACGATTGAATCCTTTTAAGCTTCTCCGCATCGGCCAGCCAGGATGGTGAAGAGGCGAGAGCGGTCGTAAAACCCATTTCCATCCCACGCTGCGTGTCCAGTTCCGGATTGAATCCTCTCGCTTCATTTTGCAGTTCCCTTGCTCTGTCCTTCCAGTCGTTGTGCCATTTTTCGAAGCGGCGCCATATCGGCGCCTCCGCATTTTTCGAGCCGTACCTGCCCAATGCTTCTGCGCAATCCTGAACCACTGCAGGATCGGGATCGTCGAGGTGGCGGATTGCCAGCGCTTCCAGTTCAGAGGAAGTATAGAACCGCGCCACATCACTGAGCATAGGCTTGCATTCTGTTTTGCGGTTTTCCGGCGATAAAGCACTCTCCAGCTCCGCCGCTCCGAAAGCCGAATCCACACGCAATAAATAGGCAATGATTGGAGCATGTATGTCGCAGGACCAAAGGTCCTCATTTTCGAGCAAGGCCGCCTTGATACGCGGGAGAATGGCAGGCGTGCCGTAGCGCGCCAGCAGTTGCGCCCGCATGCGCAGTACAGGGCTGTTATTTCGGCCTCCTTCCAGGTCGGAAGCGAAGGAATCATCCATTTCTGGAAGCGTCTTGTCGGGCAGCATTGCCAGTATCTCGAATCGAATCCGGCCGGTAGCATGCCGAATCTGCCGGAGCAACTGTTCGCGTCCTCGTTTCGGATCCATCTCGAAGAGACGCTTCAAAGCAGCGCCCGCCCTTGTTTGCTCAAATACCCCCTTTTCTTCCGTCGGATTTTCGCAATAGCGTTCAAGTACCGGCAGCATCTCCGGGCTCTTGATTCGGTCCCATTGATACTCGAGCAGCCAGTATTGCGTCTGCACAGGAAGATCAAAGAATGCCTGTGTTACCTGGGAGGGAAGTGTCCGGATGAACTCTGCGGGAAGATTCGGCCGTGTTTCCTTCGGCCCGTTAGTAGATTCATCGAGAAGCGTGGCCAGAGAAACCGCCTTTGCGCGCCCCTTTTTGTTCGCAATACCAGCTGCAAGCCGATTTAGATAATCCTCCTGTATGGCCCTGCGCTCCGTCTGTGCCTTCGCTTCCTGCTGTTGCCACTCCTCGAGCCTGGCCCTGTCCACTCTGCCGGGATAAGGCAGGGACCGGTGCGAATACTTCCGGATATAGGAGCGCTCCAAGAGTACCCATAAATAATAGCTGGACACCGGGCAGTCCTGCGCAGTCAATCCATTTTCCAATTCCTTCACAACCGTCGCTGGAAAAGGGGAGCCGATCAGTCCAAAGCCGAAATCTGTTTCAGCATCGACCAGGTGCCGGACCATATAATTCACCGAGTCCTCTGTACCGAGATATCGGATCACATCCGTTGCAGCTTGGACATCTTTGTCGCGTTGCATGAAATCGTCGGTCCCGGGAGATTCCAGGAGCGCTTCAGCCGACTTGAGTTGCTTTGCAGCCCATTCAGGGTTCAACGGCAAGATGGTGAACTCCACAACATTCGAAGTGGCGGGAACACCGATCAAACCCGGGAGCGTTGGTCCATTGCTCATCCCCGGCTGCTTTCCCGCATTCTCGGAATCGGAAGGTTTACGCCCTACGCGGCTCGAAAAGACATAAAGCCGATACTTGCCTGGTTTGTCAAATCGAACATACTCATTGAGATTGCGGACAATCAGGTGTGGCTTTACATCAAGAATTGGAAATCCGCGGATCCCGCCCTTCGTCCCATTTTGTAGTTCCTTCAGAGGATCCACCGCGCCATCGGCAGGATCAACGTGATAGGAGTCAATTCCAAGTCTTCCGCCGCGATCGTAGCGAGCATCGTCGAGTTGGTAAGTCTTCGGCAACGCGCTTGAGAATGACAGCTCCACCTGAATGATCTCGCCCTGTCGGAACCGGGTCTTTTTGTCTTTCAGTTGGATTGCAAAGCTTAGGCCTTTGGGATTCTTCGCAAGACCTTCCTGCTGCGCGACCAGAAATGGGTCGCGCTCAGTTTTGGGTTGGCAGGCTGCCGAATGCAACAAGCAGCATGCAAACCCAAAATAAGTGCCGAAAACCCCCAAGGCTCGGTTCTTCATATCTTTTTCCAGGATCATCCTGGGCTATGATCATTTAGATCCAACGAACCATGAAATGTTCCGCCAACCCACATTGCGACTTATTGTTCCTGGTAATTCGCGTACAATCTTTACAGCTTTGCAGATTCTATTGTAATCGCGATCACGGGGTCCGGATCGCCAAAATGACCGCAGTTGGGACCGGTATTCCATTACGAAGTCCGGGCGTAATCGCTCTCGATTTGTTCAGTGCATCGACAACCGCAGGATTTTCATCGTTATTCGCTTCGATACCGAGAATGCAGCCATTTTCATCAACGAATATTGTGTAGAAAAATACGGCTCCGTTTTTAAAGCGCCGCACATTGGGAAGCTCAGCCAAGCGGGCAAAATCGATATCAAATCTCGGCGGCTGAACGTTTGGGTCGATACCGACAAGTTGCACAAGCTGAGAACCATCGCTAACGACGAGGACTGAATAATAAAGCCGCTCTGAACCGGGACGCGCATGTTTCACTATTGGCGGACTCTTCAAATCGAGGAAACGATACCGAGGCGCGCGAAGGCGGAATAGGGAAAGAGGTGTTGGCTCTTTCATTTTCTTTTCGATTTTAGAAAATGGGACATCGGATTCAGGGATTAGCAAATAATCTTTGTAAGGGTGATTACTGCAAGGATGATCCTCGGTGCGATTCCCCTGCAAATCAAAATCCATTATGACGATATCTGGAGGCACTCCCTTTTTTAGGTTTCCATCGCGGTCCATGACAGCTGGAGCAAAGCAATAAGACCTAATGTTGCCGCGTGGCAATTTCAGTGTTTCACCTTGTGTCCCCAAATCGACAGCGGAAGGAGTACCGCCGGCTGAGAAAACGGCAACCAGCGTGGCAGTGACCGAAACCGCCTTGCCGTTGACAATAGTCGGAGAGAAACGCCATTGCTTTACCGCAGATTTCGCAGCTTCCAGGAATTCGGACTCGAAACTCTGTTCAGTCACATCGAAAACGGCCCCTTGCTCATCAATCAAAATGTTCAGCACTACCGTTCCATTGCCGTCGATTTGGTTCTTGGCAGCATCGGGGTAGACAATCTCGACCCTCTTTATGAGCTTTGGCTCAGGGACATCAATGCCGACGCGAAGCGTTTCACTTGCAGGCAGATGGACCTGCATCAAAGTGACCGTCAGGACAATTCCGATCCATTGGGGTTTCATCATAAAGAATCGCGGGCTAATAATCGACAAAGCTTGCAATCTGAGAACCGTACTTAGATTTTACATCAGGAATCCTGTTTCTGAAGCTTGATCTGCGTGAACGTGTCCGAATCCGACACGTTTGCCGCAAGGACCCGTTCACATTCAACCGACAAAATCCGCGACGATCGCGGGCCACGGAAAGCGCTCGGGCATTTCAGCAGCGTCATGTTCGGATGTGCAGTCGGAGCATGGCCTACTTTGCTGGTGCCCTCAGCGTGTCGATCGCTGCTGCAATCCAATTCAATGCTTCATCCACATCCCGCAGCATCTGGTCTTGCGCGCTGTCGAAGCGATGGTTGCGGGCCTCGACTTCGTAGAGCCGCCGGCTCGGCGTATCCGGTCCCATGAGGCGTCGGGACTCGGCTGATGACACGTAGTGGTCGTGGGTGGACTGGATGACTGCGATGGGAATTGATCCGAGCCTATCGAGCGCTGGATAGAGCAGGATTCTGCCCTTCTTGTCCAGTTTGATCGCAACCCCACGATCCGCCAGGACGGGGGGAGCCACCTCGTCGCTCTCGCGCGTCAACGCAATCGCTACCGCGCCGCAGATGTTGGGCAGCAATGAAGGAGCCCCGGCCGCGAACACGACAATACTCGCACCGCGCGAGACTCCGGTCACAACCGTCGGCGTTGATTCCGGGAGGTCGAGAAGCCGCTTGGCCTCACGCATGAGGGCTGCGATGTCAGTCTCGAGCTCCAGGAAAGTCACAAACCTCCCCGAGTTCTTGGCCTGCTTTAGTGCCTCGCGGGAGCTGAAAGCCGCCACGTAGTGGCCCTGTTCTGCCATGTGTTTATAAATCGCCTTGTTGTTTCCACCGCCCATGCCCCCGTCTCCACTGGCGAAGATGATCAGGAATGTCGGCGAACTCGGGGTTTTGGGCTTGGCACACTTGAGATGAAGGGAACGGTTCGGCAGCGCGAGTTGCTCTTCGTGCTCATCGTAGGCGTCGTTACCGGCAGCCCGAAGAGCGGCGGGTGCTACGACGACCACCCAAAGTGCCAGGGCGACTCCCAGCTTCCGCGCCCTGGAACTTGAGACTGGTTTCATATCTGCCTCACTATTCATCTTAGCACAGGGCCGGCGGATGGCCGAAACAGGTCGCTATCGGCAGAAGCGTGCGAAGTACGCTGTTGTTCCCGAGGCTGAAGGCTGGTAGGCATCTGTAACCATATTAGGGTACACTTAGCCATAGTCAGATGGAAACGTTTTGGTGTGGTCCTTGTCAAATACTGATCGACCATGATCCCTCGCACGTCGATGTTTTTCAGGACGGGGTGCGGATCCTCAAGTTCGACATTGAAAACTGGAAAGTCATGGAAGGCAAAATGACACCGAAAGCACGCAGCGCACTGGAGTCACTCCGGAGAGGGAATGCTCGATGAGAAATCCTAAATTTGAGCAGATCACTCCCAACTATAGAAAGAGAGTGCTCGAAGTTGTGCTCCGGGAAGGAAAAAGACTGAACCGTTATAACCTCCCCTTTGCGGTTTTCACGGGCATGAAGATCGGGTCCGGCAACCGCTTCGCTTCCATTACGATCGAGGCTTATCTCGCAGAACAGGGTGCGACGTTCGTATTGGAGGATGGCACGCGAGGAGATTTCCCTGCTGATTTCGTACTGCACTATTCAGATCCGACGTACCAATGGTCACCCATCAATCGGCTCAAGCGAGCCTTGAAGACCAAGATCTCCGATTCGAAGCTCTCATTTCGGGTGCTGGCCGATGCGCTCAATACTTCACCAACCCAGGTTGTGCGTTTCCTGCAGGAGAATCGGGCTTCAAAGCAGTTCCTTCAGCTTTGCAAAATCGCTCAAGTCGCGGGATATAGCATTGAAATTAAGCTCAGGAAAAGAACTGCCGCCTAAAGAAGTAAGTATATATGTGGCTCCCCGCAGACGGGCATTTTAAGAGTAAAAACGAGGTACACGCCGTCGGGGAAATTACAGGTTGGAATCTCGGGCTAATTCTAATACTATCAATGCATGCGCCTGTAGCTCAGTTGGATTAGAGCGTCGGTCTCCGGAACCGAAGGTCGCAGGTTCGAACCCTGCCAGGCGTACCACTTCACCTCTTCAGGTTGTCTTTACTTCTCAGGCTCGCCATTTTCGGTCCTTTGACCCTTTGGGGGTAGGGCGGGGGTAACTAAGCCTCTTTCGCGGCCTGTTCATTGTTTGCGAGCAGGGCCGCTTCAAGTGAGGTTGACAGTGGTTCCTATATCCCCGAACCTCCACTCCTAAGCAAAAACATAAGCAAAACAGCAAAGAGTAATTGCGCGATTCCTATGAGCCGCGAACTGCCCGGTGCGCGACCATGAGTCATAAAGCATTGCGATCAAGGGATCGCGGGAATAGAATCGGCTGCATCCGGAAAACTGGGAGTATACCTATGCAAAACTCGCAACCCCGCCTTCTGTCGCTGGCTGCAAAGACCGCCGTCTGCCACACGATCACTTATTTCTGCATGGGGGCCCTTGCCTATCACTTCCTGAACTATGCCGAACTCATAGCCCGCCCTTACTCCGGCATGCGTCCGATGACCGATCCATTGATGCGGGCAGGGGTGCTCTTCCAACCGCTGCGCGGTGTGCTTTTTGCCCTGGTCTTCTACCCGTTGCGGGAACGCCTGTTTGGCCGCGCGCATGGCTGGCTGGTGATGAGCTGGATGTTGATCGGGCTGGGTATTCTGGGAACATTTGCAGCATCGCCCGGTTCGATGGAAGGTTTGATCTTTACAACGGCTCCGGTCCTGCTGCAGCTTCGCGGCTGGTTGGAGATCGTGCCGCAGGCGTTGCTGCTCTCCGCGCTGCTCTGCTATTGGGTTAACCATCCAGGCAAGAGATGGCTTACCTGGTTGTTGAGCGCTGTATTCTGCCTGCTGGTGGCCTTCTTCCTTTTGGTCCTGATCATGAACGTGAGGTAGCAAACAGGAGCCTTGATGATTTGCCCCTCCCTATTGTGGGGGTGTGGGGAGGGGCGGTTGCTCGCCTTGACGGCTCGTCAACCACTAGTGCTGCGATTCATGTGCCGCTGACTATGAGGGTCACGGCTCCAAGTTCATTTTGCGCAGCAGGGCGTGATAGCGCGTTTGCGCGTTTGCTTTTTTAGTTCGGGAATTCCTGATCGTCCTGTAAGGCAGAATTCGGCTTTTTTTCATACTATTTTTCGATATAGGGGCGCGCCTGCACGATGTAAATTCGCCCGTTCATAATTCCCCACTCGATGTCCTGTTCGGCCTTGTTTCCGAAAACACGGCGGATTCCGAGCGCGATCTTTGCTAAATTTCGCGCCTGCAAATCGGTCAAAACACGCTTGGTTGTTTTATCGACGCAGGTGTCGGGCGTTTCGACCAGAAAACCGTTTTCCCCGAATTTCAACGAATTTTCCTGTTGCGAAAGCGTGGCCAGCGCTACCGAATTTGATTTCGGGCTAAACAAAAGTTGTTCGGGAATGCCGTTGTTATCGGGAATCTTCGAATTATGGCCGCAGACCGCGCTGATGTAAACGGCGTTCTTGTTTTCCTCGTCAAACGGGTCTTTCGAGATCATCACGCCGCCTTTCTGCATATCGATGCCTAATTGAATGAGCACCGACATGTAAACGCTCTGCTGATCGACATAATTGCGAACGCGCGCTTCGTAGGCTTCAAACTTCCACAGAGACGCCCAAACTTTTTTGACCGCTGCGATCAAATCCTCTTCCTTTTTGACATTCGCAACCGAAGAATAGAGCCCCGCGCCCGAGAAATTGGGTAAATCTTCCGAATTTGAAGAGCTGCGGACAAAAACCGAATGCCCGCTGAGCTGTGTTTTCCATTTCTGAATGATCTCGCGTTTCAATCCCTTGTCAAATTTGCCGTTTTGGATCGTCGTGCGGAATTCTTCCAGCTTTTTACGGCGAACGCGCGGATTATGAACAAAATCATCTTGATCCATCAAATTATCGATGATCTCGTCGAAACCATTGTTGCCCATAAACTTATCGTACCAGTAAAAAGGCACTGTAAAGCCGTCGGGGATAGTAAATCCGGGTAGGCGTGCGAAAAGCATTTCGCCCAAATTGGCCGCCTTCGAGCCGAACGCGATGCTGTCTTTTTTGCGCATTGCGCCCAAGGGCGTCAATGTTTTAACTTTCAGATCGGCGGGTGCGGTGCGCGGAGCCATGCATTTGTCAGGATTTTCTGCACAAAAAGTATCCATTTTGGGGAGGGCGGCACGCTTTATTTTATAATCTGTCAAGCTGGCATCGAGCTCGACCCACCTGACGTCGTATTCCCTGAAAAGTTTGTCGGCGTCCTTGATGTAAACGTTGGGAATGTTCCAACCTTTAGCCAGAATATTGATGTGCGACAAGGGCGTCGAGGGTTTGGCGACGATGATGCCGCGCACTGGCGGCAGGCTGACCGGCAATTCTTTCAGAACGATGATCTCGTTGTCCCCGATCTCGACCGTGTCGTCCAATTTGTCGATGATGTGAAGACGCCCGACCGTTTTGCCCGTATTGAGCGCCAGATATTCCTGATTTTTGTTGAGCTCGTCCTGGGTCACGCGGTCGATTCCGAGACCTGCGGAAACGTCTTCCTGTCGGATGGAGTTTGGTTTGAAATATACTTTTTCGAAAAACGTTTTATTGATGACCTCATTGGCCGTTTTGATATGCTCATCGTTTGCCAGATCGCCTTCCCAGAGTTCCCATGTCCATTTTGCGACCGGTTTTTGCCACGCCACCGTCCCGACGATAAACCGTCGATCTTCCGAAAAATAAACGGCTTTGTAAATGTCTGTGCCGATCGGCGCGAGTTTGTTGGCAAATAAAAAATCCTTGTGAAAGCGGAAAATCTGCGAATTGATGTAATAGATTTTGTTCTTGGCCTGACGATCGATAACGAACATCGCATGCGGCAGAGCGTAGGGCGTCCCCTGATGATACGTGCGCCCGATCGAATCAAAATCCGCCTGCGATTCGATCTTCAACAAGGAATCTTTTCGCATGTCGGGCGTTTTGTTCATCACTCCTTCGGGTTCACGCGACGGCGAAGGCTTTCGACTCATCTGCCCAAAAACGTTTAGCGGCGCGCAATAAATGCTGAGCAGAAAAAAAACCGCGAAAAAGGTCGCCATCCGCGATTTGTCATTCGTCATTCGTGATTTGCAATTTGTAATTGTCATTCTTCCGCTCCGGTTTTCAGACGCTGATTGATGGTTTTCAGACGCAGATTTTCTAAATCTCCCAATCTTTTCAAAGTGACGCGCAGATCGCGATAGATTGCGTCCGTAATATAGTATATCAAGCCGTGAACCCGGACTTACTGTCCGCGCGGCCTCAATCGTCATCAGCGTCAGCTTTATTGATTGGGGCAGATTGTCGGCTTTTCGCCTCCTAATCCGCTATGTTGCAACCCCTTCCGGACTAACAACATTTTAAAATTTTATGCGGCGCGCTCTACCATAGTGCAATCGCGGCGTCTGCAGGAATTGAGCTGGCACATCAAAGGTTGTGGGGTCGATGAAAGAACTTGGGGGTAATATGGGGGTAAATGGGCGGAAATAAGGAATCATCGTGGAATAGGTGGATCAATACCACTATGAGTGAAACCCTGTAATGACGAGGGTATGACGCTAAGTTGCAGTGTGCATAGGAAATAGTAAAATAGCCCCCGCAGGGTCTCCGGAACCGAAGGTCGCAGGTTCGAACCCTGCCAAGCGTACCACTCCCTCAAAAAAATCAGAAATATTTCAAAAACCCGCAGCGGCTATGCCGGCGTCTGGGCAATGTTGTTAATGGCGGCGCCGGAGATATCGACGATGGCCGTGCCGCCGTCGATCGGGAGCACGACGCCGGTCATGTAGGAAGAATCGTCACTGGCAAGGTAGCTGCAGATGCCGCCCATTTCCTCCGTGGATCCGCTTCTTCGCAGCGGCACGTCTTTCGTGAATCGGGCAAAAACTCCTTCCAGATTCGTCCCCAATTTCTTGGCAAAAGGCGTCATCGCCCCCTCGTGCATTTCAGTCCTCACGCTCCCGGGGCAGATCACGTTACAGCGTATTCGATTAGGGCCGAAATCCAGAGCAACTTGCTGTGTCAGCATGATCAGTCCGCCTTTGGACGATACGTAGGCGGGCATGCTGGGGATGGCACGGATTCCGGCGACGGATGCCACATTGATGATCGAGCCGACGCCGTCCCGGATCATGTGGGGAATTGAAGCCTTCATCGTAAAAAACGGTCCGGTGAGATTCACCGCGAGGACCTGATGCCAAAGTACCGGATCGATGTCGATCACGTTTGCCGGAGGAAACTGGTCTTTGGCGGCATTGTTCACGAGGACGTTCAGTTTGCCTCCGAGATCCAGCGTGGCCTGTACCATGCGCTCGACATCTTCATATTTGGAAACGTCTCCGGCACAGGTCGCCACCGATCCCGGCGGCAGGGAAGCGGCAACCTTGTCCAGCAGATCCTTGCGCCGCCCGGCGATGCACACCTTCGCTCCGTCCGCGACGAAGCGCCGAGCGATTGCTTCTCCGATGCCGGTTCCGCCGCCGGTTATGAGCGCAACCTTTCCGTCCAATCTCATGCTGCAATCTCCTTTGCTAATGTACGAGCGATCGATTTGTCGCTGCGATCATCGCAGTGCGCAATCCTGCCAGCGCTTCTTACGATCCTTTGTAAGGGCGGCTCTGGAGAGCCGTTCTCACAGGGTGTTCAGAATCGGCGGCCTATGTGTAGTTCGTTCCCATGCCGGCGGTGAAATGGAAGATGGGTCTATCGACCTTCCGGATCCTCATCGGGCAATGTTTCGTGCCGGCCGGGAGAAACGCGATGAAGCTTTTGGTCATGATGTTCTGTTTCCCGTCGATCCACAACTCAACTTCTCCGCCCAGATTGTGGACATCGTTCGGGTCCGTGCCGATGAATCCCAACGCTTCAGGAAACGGGTGGCTGTGCTCTTTCACCGTTCCTTCCTCGCCTTTGGTTTCGGTCCATTTCCCCGGCCAGAACCACGCGGTCTCCATGTAAAAAGCGCCCTTAAAAACCTGGCCGTCCAGGGCGACGACGCGCGTCGCCTCGTTTTCGGAAAACACCGGAGTCCACGGCGCATCACCGACGCCGGTCCTGAAATTCGTCACGATATATTTCGAATCGTAGCTTTCCATTATTTCTCCTTTTTGACCTTCTCGTGTCCGCCCGGATCCGCCTCCTCCAGCGTGCTGGCGCCGATCATGATCGTTAATTCCAGATGCGGCCTTTCGAACTTCTTCCAGGTCAGGGGGCCGTGTTTCATTCCTTTAGGAACATAGATCGCCGATGTGCTGTTGATCGTGACCGGCTCGCCCTCCATCATAATCTCGATTTCGCCGCCGAGATCCTCGGGATTGCCGGGGTCCATTCCCAGGTGGATGACGATCTCGTCGTAGTCGTGCGCGTGCTCCCCGATGTGCGGGTTCGGGTCCGGCATCCCGAGGATCCACCCGGTCTCGATATACATTTTTGCCCCCGGCACGAGATTTCCGCTCATGAGCGTCATCGCAGGAATTCGGTTTTTGATTTCATCTCTCGGGATGACTTCGTACGCAGGTTTTGCGACCACATATTTGTCGTGTCTGGATCCGGCCATGATTTCTCCTTGATGCCCGAACTCTATGTGCTGGTGTTCATAAATACAATGACGTATATGCCTGGAGGGCGGTCTCGAAATGCGGCAGCTTGCTGCCGCTTTTAAAAATCTGTGTGGACGACTCTCCAGAGTCGTCCGGCAGCCGATTTCCCTGCATCGGACGGCTCTGGAGAGACTGTCTCAAAACCTGGCGCCATCCCAAAATCGGAATCATTGAGGCGCGAAGCGCCGGCAGAGAATAGGCCCGACCGTAAGGTCGGGATTAGGTTATCGCAATAACGGAGCGCCGAGGGCGCGGCACTGTTAACGTTTTATATACAATCTTTCCGGTTTCTTATTCCTTAGCCTCGTGTCGCACCTTCGGCGCTCGGTCTCATGCTACTCGTCTATCCCGACCTTACAGTCGGGCCTATTCTCTGCCGGTCCTTCGGACCTGCCCTGGCGCATAACGCAGCAGGTCCGGGGTTTTGAGACAGCCTCTCCGGACCCGTCCGGCAGATATGCTGCGCAATCCGGACGGCTCTGGACAGCCGTCCTCACAA
>DATJPG010000104.1:0-132064 GCA_035506515.1 Acidobacteriota bacterium | reverse complement strand
TCCTGAAGCATCGCCGCTATTTTTCTTCTCTTAAAAAGACGGTAGCGCGCTCCAAATCCTCGGCGGTGTCTACGCCTATCGTGTCGTGCGGAGTTTCCGCAACATGGATGGTGACGCCGTTTTCCAGGAAGCGCAACTGCTCCAGCTTCTCGGCCACTTCCAGCGATGATTGGGGTAGTTTGTGAAAAAGTACCAGCGCGGCGCGCGTGTATCCGTACAGGCCGAGGTGTTTATAATGCCGGGCCGTACCCCGGGCATCCCGGTCGAAAGGGACCGGCAGGCGCGAAAAATAAAGCGCACGGCCGCAGGTATCCGTTACCACCTTTACAACATTGGGATTTTGCGCGGCGACCGCGTCCATCGCCACTTTCAATGTGGTCACTTCGCTCTCGCCTGCGAGCAGAGGGCGGAGGAGCAGTTCGATGTGATCAGCGCGCACCGTAGGTTCGTCGCCCTGAATGTTCACATAGATGTCTGCGTCCGTCCTTTCCATGACTTCGTGCAGCCGGTCGCTTCCCGATGGGTGCCGGCGCGTGTGCATAACCGGGATGCCGTGTTTTTCGCAGTGCTCCCGGATCTTTTCGCTGTCGGTGGCCACCAGAAGGTCTCCCAGAAGCGTCGATTGGCGCGCCCTCTCGTAGACCCAATGGATCATGGTTTTTGGCCCGATCGGGAGCAGAGCTTTTCCTGGCAGCCTTTGAGAATCGAGGCGTGCCGGAATGACGCCCAGAATCTTGTGATTTGCGCGCATTTATTTGCATTCTCCAAAGCATGCATTATCCCATACGTTGCCGCATTTGAGGGAACGCAAATAGGGTATGCTATTGTTAATCCAGGTTTTTGGTCTGGGTTATTCGGATGGGAAAAGGTGCAAGACAAAGACCGGAGACAGAGTTCATAATTCAGAACAGAGGGGTTTCAGGCAAACACAGTGCGACTTAAGTAGTATTATCGGCATCGCTTAGGCTTTTCGCTTCCCGATTTCGACTGCGACCCCGATCGAATTAGCGATGCCGAACTGGTTATTTATGGTTCAAGACAAACATCTCGGAACTCCACCGCGAATGACGATTGCACCTGTCAAACTTTGGCTGCGTCCGCAACAGAGCGGGTGGATCTCTCAACAAATTCGCGCGATAGAGGTAAGGCCATGAGCATGACAATCGTGCAGAAAATATTGGCTCGAGCTTCCGGCAAGGCGTTCGTCGAAGTCGGCGAAATTGTGGAACCGGCTGTGGACCTGGCGATGTCTCATGAGAATACGGCCCTGGTTATAAATCAGTTTCTGGAAATTTTCAAAGGAACGGGGCTGACGCCCAGGATTTGGGATCCGTCAAAGGTTGCAGTGATATTCGACCATCGCGTACCGGCGGAGAGCAGCAAAACGGCAAGCAACCAGAAAAAGGTCCGGGAGTTCGTGTCACAGCAGGGAATCACGAAATTTCACGACATTCGGGGGGATCGAGGAGGTATCTGCCATCAGATATTGCCGGAGAATGGCTACGTGCGTCCCGGCAATGTCGTGGTCGGGGCCGACAGCCATACGACGACGCACGGTGCCCTGGGAGCCTTTTCTTTTGGCATTGGAGCCACGGAAATGGCCAGCGTATGGGCTCTCGGGACGGCCCTGAATGTGGAAGTCCCCGAGACAATAAAAATCGACGTCCGCGGTGATTTTGCGAGATTCGTATCCGCAAAGGACCTCATTCTTCACGTCATCGGGACGCTCTCCTCCCAGGGCGCCAATTTTAAGGTTATCGAGTTCCACGGGGAAACCATCCGACAGATGCCGACATCCGGACGGTTGGTCCTCAGCAATATGTCGGTTGAGGCGGGGGCAACGTGCGGTATTGTGCCTCCGGACCAGGAGACGATTTCCTACCTGCGCGAGGAAGCCGGAGTCATGAATGAAATTTATCTCGTGTCTCCCGATCCCGATGCTTCCTACGTCCAAACAATGGAGGTGGATGTTTCGAATCTGACACCGCAACTTGCTTGTCCGCACGCCGTGGACAACGTGGTTGCCGTGCGCGAAAGGGAAGGGACGAGAATTGACCAGGTTGTCATCGGCTCCTGTACCAACGGGCGGTATGACGATGTATGTGCGGCGGCGGCAATCATGAAAGGCAGAAAGATTGCGCGGCACGTGCGCGTACTGGTTTTCCCGGCTTCATGGAAGATTTACAGACATTTGCTGCGGGACGGCGTCCTCGAAGATCTGGCCGAGTCCGGCGCCATCATCATGAATCCCGGATGCGGCTGCTGTCTGGGTGTGCATCAGGGAGCCCTCGGAGACGGGGAAATTGCGCTGTCTACAACCAACCGAAATTTTTTGGGACGGATGGGGAATCCGAATTCGCAGATTTACTTGTGTTCGCCCGAAGTCGCGGCTGCGAGCGCGGTCGCGGGTGTCATCACCATTCCGGGAGGTAAATGATGGCCTCAATAAAAGACAAAGATGGACCGGCGGACGGCGCCAGGGTTGTTCTGAAGCTGGGCGATGATATATCCACGGACGCAATTTACCCCGGTCGATATATGGCAACGGTGTTGCCGAGCGAAACTCCCCAGTATGCATTCGCCGATTTTACGGAATTGAATGCCCGGCTCCGGAACAAACAGGTCGCGCCGGGCAGCATCGTGGTGGCAGGTTCGAACTTCGGCTGCGGATCATCCCGTGAGCAGGCCGCATCCACATTGAAGGGGCACGATCTCGTAATTATTGCCCGGGGTTTCGGGCGGATATTTTTGCAGAATGCAGTCAACCTGGGATTGAAAATCCTGCTATGCCCTGCGCTCGAGGCAAATGAAGGGGATGAATTGAGACTGACGGGCGATCAGGTGTACAACAGAACAACGAATAAGAGCTTTGATCTGCAACCCATGCCTCCTGCCAGGCGCGCAATTATTGAAGCGGGGGGGCTTATTCTTTTTACGCGCGCGAGGCTGCTGCAAATGCAAACCTCAAAATCCGAAACCGGGTAATTCCTCGAATGTTCAGCTTTTTTCGGCGCCATATTCTGTGGCTGACTTCTTGCCTGGCGGCGTGTCTTTGCTATGGCACGACACTGCGTGGGTTCCAGGAAATCGAAAATCCGCGGAAAATCCAGGTGGAGAGCGCTTTGGTTGCCGTGCCGGTTGTTGTGCGCGATGACCAGGGAAGATTCCTGGATGCCGTGTCGCCCGATTCTTTCAAGCTTTTCGAAGATGGCAGGCAGGTGCCCATTTCACTTTTTCTTACTTCCGAAGATCCCATCAAAATTGCGCTTTTGATGGATACCAGCCGGAGCGCAACCACGGTTTTGAGCAAGATCAAAAAGGCCGCGAGCCAATTTCTTAAACAGATGCGGCCTCGGGATCTCGCGATGGTCGTGAGCTTTGATTCGGAGATGCAGGTGCTATGCCCGCTGAGTTCAGATGGCCGGGAATTGAGGGAATCCATCGGCCGCGCGAGGTCCGGCGGGTCATATACAAGGATGCGCGACGCGATCCGCGAAATCGTGCAAGGGAGGTTCCGGACCATGACCGGCCGCAAAGCGATCGTGCTTCTGACGGACGGACGGGACCAGGGGAGTCGCCTGTCTGCAAAGGATCTGCTCGATGCCGTGGCGTCCTCCAATACCCCGATATACTCCATCTTTTACAACGTCGATCCGCGGGAACTCATGAAAGAATTGTTTGGCATTGCGCCGCGCCGCGGAGGCTTCGGGGCCTCATGGAAGGAGCAGGAGAGGGAAGCGGCGCAATACCTGGAAAATATTTCGGAGCTGTCCGCCGGACGTTTTTATAAGAGCGACATCAAAGATCTCGACCGAGTGTTCCGCCAGATTTCGGAGGAACTTCGTTCCCAGTACCTGCTCGGATTCTATCCCGACAAGTCGAAACTCGATGGCGCGGCGCATACACTAGTGGTAAGCGTTGCGATCCCCGACACAGTCGTGCGCAGCCGGCGCAGTTATCGATCAGTTCCCTGATTTATTTCGCGAATTGAAAGTGGGCTGTTAATCTGGCCGTTCCCCAGTTGATTGAAAGAGTCCCTCCGTTCGCCGCTGGCAGCAGATCGATGGCCAGCGTTTCCACCGACCTCGCAATCGTTGACTTTGTCAGCGGCACGCTGGCAGAGTCTTTTGACGATTCGTGCATCATGCCCATCCCCGTTGTCTGTCTGTTGAAGACCAGGTCAAAGGTATCCGGTGCCGTCCGCTTGACCCAGAGACTATGCGCGCCTTTTGGAATTTTCGTGGAACCGAAAGTCAGATCCACAGGTGTGGACAAAACCGTGACATCGTCTTTTCCCAGGCGCCAAAAGCTCCCGACTTCCAGTTTCCCAAGCATGTCACGCCCCTGAAGCGAAGGCCGTCCATAGTCGAGTGTGATGAGTCCGTTGGGGGTTTTCAGTTCGGATTTGCCTCGTTCCGACTGAGCGAATATAAATACTGAAGTAAGCAACAATGCGAGACAGCAATGCGTCAGGCGATTCTGTTGGGTCATTTTCGATCGTTCCTCCAATTGCATCCAGAATAGCAGGTGATTTGGCTTTGGGCAAATCAGGAATAATCACGTTTCTAGCGAATCCTATGGGCGGTTCCAGACCGTCCGAGCTGCTTCCGTTGGAATTATTCAATATACTGCCGATTTCGCGCCTATCGCGCGGTTGGCATTGCATCTTGCTGCGCGGTATTATGGAATTCAGTGAGTGGAATAAGGATGTGGCGGGGACAATGTGTTCTAGAGGGTCATCATGAGAAACAATCTATTTCAATCGCTGCAGACGTTTCGGGTTGCCGGCGATCGCACGGGGGAATTTTATTCTCTTCCCCAAATTGAAAAAAAAGGCGTAGGACCTGTATCAATGCTGCCTGTCAGCATCCGGGTGCTGCTCGAATCCGTCCTACGCAACTGCGACGGGAAGCGCATTCGTGAGGAGGATGTTGCCAGGCTTGCGAACTGGGGCGCGAAATCGGCGCGGAAGGATGAAGTGCCATTCGTGGTGGCGCGCATTCTGTTGCAGGATTTTACGGGCGTACCCCTGTTGGTCGATCTTGCCGCCATGCGGTCCGCAGTTGAGCGAATGGGCGGAAAAGCTGGTATCATCGAGCCGCTCGTCCCCGTGGACCTGATCATCGATCACTCCGTTCAGGTGGATTATTTCGGCAGCTCGGAATCGCTGCAGTTGAATCTGGACATGGAAGTCAAACGCAATCACGCCCGGTATCGGTTCCTGAAATGGGGCATGCAGGGCTTCCGCGGGTTCAACGTCATTCCTCCGGGCGTGGGCATTTGCCACCAGGTGAACCTTGAATATCTCGCCAAGGTTGTACAACAGAAGGACGGCCTCTACTACCCGGACACCCTTGTAGGCACGGACTCTCATACAACAATGATCAACGGCCTCGGCATCCTCGGCTGGGGAGTCGGCGGCATCGAGGCAGAAGCCGGTATGCTCGGCCAGCCTGTGTACTTTTTGACTCCCGACGTAGTCGGGGTTCGTGTGGTCGGCCAACTCAGGGAAGGAGTCACGGCGACAGATCTGGTTCTCCGCGTCACCGAACTTCTGCGTAAAACCAAAGTCGTCGGGAAATTCGTCGAATTTTATGGGCCGGGTATCGCGCGCCTCCCGGTCCCGGATCGTGCGACCATCAGCAACATGGCGCCGGAATATGGTGCCACGCTTGCCCTGTTCCCGGTGGATGAGGAGACTTGTTCCTATCTCAGGGATACCGGGAGAGCCGCAGAGGACGTGGACGCAATTCGAAACTACTACCAGGCTCAGCAGATGTTCGGCGCTCCCGAGACAGATGGTGTGGAATACAGTGCCGTGCTTGAATTGAACCTGGAGGAAATCGAGCCGAGCGTGGCAGGCCCCAAGCGCCCGCAGGACCGGATCCCTCTATGGCGGCTGAAAGAGGATATTCGCCAGATCCTCTTGAAGCCGGTCAGCGATGGCGGCTATGGAAAATCCGCGACGGATTTGGACAAGGGATTTTTGTTGGACACGGAGCGAAGCCAGAAGCCTGGTGTTCAGACGCGGTCCAGCGGCTGGGACCTGGCTCCCGAAACCATTCCAACCGGTCGTGGGGACGTCAGCGGCAAAGAGACCAGCATCTGGACTGAAACCGAAATGATCGGCAACCGCCCTTCCCCTAACGAGGTGGAGGCGGACAAGGTTTTCCTTCAATCTGGACCCGCGTGTCTGGGCAACGGTTCCGTTGTGATCGCGGCCATCACGTCCTGTACCAATACGTCCAATCCGAATGTCATGATTGCCGCGGGATTGATCGCGAAGAAGGCGGTCGAACTGGGTATCGCCCCGCCGCCGCATGTGAAGACTTCGCTGGCACCCGGCTCGCGCGTCGTGACTGAATATCTCGAAAAGGCCGGCCTGCAGACATACCTGGACAAAATCGGGTTCAACGTCGTCGGATATGGCTGTACGACCTGCATCGGAAATGCAGGGCCTTTGAATCCGGCCATCGAAGAGCTGATTGCGAAAAATGACCTGGTGGTTGCAAGCGTCCTGAGCGGCAACCGGAATTTTGAAGCCAGAATTCACCAGTCGGTTAAAGCAAATTTCCTAATGAGTCCACCGCTGGTCGTCGCCTTCGCGCTGGCGGGCCGTATCGGTGTCGATCTTACGAGCGAGCCCTTGGGAAAGAATGCGCAGGGAAGGGACATTTACCTGCGCGATATCTGGCCGAGGCTGGAGGAAATCCGTGAGTTCATGAACCTGTCGCTCGATCCGGAATCCTATCGGCGCATGTATTCCGATTTCGCGCAGCAGAATCCGTTGTGGGACGATATCCCTTCGGCCGTCGGAGCGATCTACGAGTGGGACAAAAACTCCACCTATATCCAGGAACCCCCTTATTTTGAAAAATTTCAAATGACACTGGGCGGCATCGGCGAGATTTTCGGTGCGCGTCCGCTGGCGATCCTCGGAGATTCGGTCACCACAGACCACATCAGCCCCGCGGGTTCGATCAAGCCCAAATCGCCCGCCGGCATTTACCTGCAGGAGAAGGGCGTCACCGTGCAGGATTTCAATAGCTATGGTTCGCGTCGCGGAAATCACGAGGTAATGGTGCGCGGGACGTTTGCCAACGTTCGGATTAAGAATTTGATGGTTCCGGGAGTGGAAGGCGGATTAACGAAATATCACCCCGGCGGCGAGCAGATGAGCATTTACGATGCAGCGTGTAAATATCTGGAGGCTGGTACGCCGCTTGTCATCCTTGCCGGACAGGAATACGGGACCGGCAGTTCGCGCGATTGGGCTGCGAAGGGGACGCGTCTGCTGGGAGTCCGCGCAGTGGTCGCGCAGAGTTTTGAGCGGATTCACCGGAGCAACCTGGTAGGCATGGGAGTCCTTCCCTGCCAATTCCATGAGGGGACCAGCGCCGCGACTCTTAAGCTCGACGGCAGCGAGACCTTCGATCTGCTGGGTGTCGGCGAAGATTTAAGGCCGCTGAAGGAATTATCGCTGGTCATCCACCGGCACGACGGCACGATGGAATCGGTTCCACTGACTGTCCGCATCGATACTCCTATCGAGGTGGACTATTATAAAAATGGCGGGATTCTGCCGTTTGTTCTGCGACAGCTATTGAAATGAAGACCTATTCCACCAGATTAATTCCCAATCCCTGGATTCCCGATGGATTGATGGATACCTGGCTGGTGGAGATTGGGCCCAGCAGATTCCTCTTCTTAAGAAATGCCGCTGCCTGATTGAGAGATCGCACCTGGATCACGAGTTTCTGTACGCGATCCTGTGAGCCTGGGACGACACGAATTGCGGGGCCGTTGCCCGGATTCCACGTGCCGGATGGACTTTGTGGACCCAGCAAGCGCTGCCATGCGGCGCGTTGCTGAACGACATTCGTCGCAGACAACACCACCTCGCGCACTGACTGAATTCCGAGTGGGCCGCCATTGTTTAGCGTCAGCCGGTTGCCCAGCTGCTTTCTGCGTACATCCACCCTTAGAAAAGCCTGGCTGTACTCGTGCAGGAAAATCGACAGGCCGGAATTTGAAAATGCGGGCAAAGGCACTGTAGTCCACGCAACGCCCCGTTTCCCGTCGGGGAGAATCGAAATGGCGGGTTGCGGAGGATCGTAGGCGATACCCTCCGCTTTCATTTCACGAAGAGCATCCTCAAGCGGGTACGGTTCCAGCGCCAGCCCGGCGAATCGGGCGAGCCCAATCTTTTGAGATGGAACTCTCTTCCGGATGGCATATTCATAGATCTCGATCGTCACATTCCCGGCGCCCACACCTCCGCTCAGGTGCAGTTGATCCTCGGCAAGCGGCCACGCTTCCGGCAACTGGAGGTCTGCGGCAAAGAATTCGATTAACGCCTTAGCGTCTCCGGACTCGACGAGGATGCGGTCCACCTGTCGCACGATCGGGCCTTTTCGAACAACCGTTTGGCCGAAAGCGATCGAGGCAATCATAAGAAAGAGAAACGCTGATTTGAATCGTCTTGGCATCACTTTAATTTCCGATTCGAGATTCGAGATTTAAAAAAAGCGATCATTGAGGCTATAAAATGGCCTTACGCAGATGAATGCCGCTGTCGCTAATTTCGAATCTCGATTCATTTTGTCGTTGCCGCGAACCCCTCTCTCATGGATCCGCCGCCCGCGATTGTGCTGCCAGCGCCATTTCGCATGCGTCGCAGAGACTGCGCAGCAGCGGGAGCGTGTGCGCATTTTCCGCAGCGGTCCGGAGATTCCGGAGGCCGTTGGGAACGTGCGCGAGGTAAGTCTGTAAGCCCTTTTTGAGTGCCAGAAATCCGTATGCTCCCAGTGCCTGCATCAGCCGTTGCGCCGAAGCCTGCCAAAACGCGCCTGCAAAACCGTCCCAATCCACTTCTTGATCCGAGCGGTTGTAGTAGTAGGAAAGCAATTCCATTCGCTCTGTGCCTGTAAAATCCACATAGGGATCGCACAGCAGCGACCCGAGATCGTAATAGAGCGTACCGAAACGCATCCCCTGAAAATCGATGAGAAATGGCCTATCCCCGCAGATCATCACGTTCTGCGACTGCAGGTCCCTGTGCACGAGACAGCGTTTGCCGGAAGAGAGCTTGTCCGCAAGCGCGCTAAGCTCCGTTTCCAGCGCCCGACTTCTGTCTACATCCAGTTGGATATTGCAGAGCGCTATAACGAAATTCTCGAGGAAATAGTTCCGCTCCCAGCGGTACAACGAAGGGCCAAACGGTTCCGTGAGCCTTATGCGATCGGAAGGGAATTGCGATTCGGGAATGGAGTGAAGCATGTGCGCGGCCGACAGTGTCTTCCTGTAAAGCATTTGCCGCTGTTCCCAGGGTGCATCGCGCAGCATCCACAGATCGGTGCCACCAAGGTCCTCCAGTAAAATTCGTCCGTTCGCAGCATCATGGCGGATCATTCGGGGGACCGGAATGCCGTTTACATAAAGGAATTCGGCGATGTCCGCGAAATACGAATTTTCAACCCGGTTGGACTCGTATTGGACGACGATTACGGAGTGGATTCCCCAGTTGAATCGATAATAGGACCGGTCGGACCCTCTTCCCGACAATGCAATGAGCTCTGATCGATCCGACGATGAAATCCCCAGGGATTCCCGCGCGAATGAAATCAACGCATCCCGCGATTTCAACTTTCCTCCGGGTTGCCGATCTGGTTATTTAGTTTTTTGTAGGCATCGATGGACCCGATGTCTTGCCAATTTCCTTCGTCGGTAATGATACCCAAAATAGAACCTGGATTGCCGCTAATTCTTTGAAGAAAAATGGAAACGATACTTTCTTTACTTCCCGCCCGGATGTGCCGGAGCAGAGAGGTTTCCACCGCGTAGACGCCGGTGAAGAGGCAATTCCGGATGCCTGGATGGTTCAGGGCGTTTCGGAGATCGCAAACCTCGCCGCGCGCATTGATGCTGACATTGAGAAGGGGGCCGTCGCTCCGCAAAACCAGCGTCGCCTCGGGACGCCGCTTCTCATGCAGGCGCAGAAGACCTTGCAGCGGAAAATCGGCGATGATGTCTCCGTTGTAGCAGAGGATCGCCTCGTCGTCGCCGAGAAGGTCTTCGATGTTTTTTAAACCTCCGGCGGTGTCCAGCAGCACGGGCTCGTAGCGGAACAAAATGGGCGCGCCGCGCCATTGACTGTCGGGGAACCTTTGCCGGTAGACTTCCGGGCAATGATGCGTGTTGACGATGAATCGATCCACACCGGCTTGAAGCAGGTGATCCAGGGCATAGGTAATGACGGGACGGCCGCCGATTTCGAGCAGTGGTTTAGGACAATGATCCGTCAGCGGCCTCAGCCGGATCCCCAGCCCGGCGCCCAGGATAAAAGCGGTTTTAAATCGTCGTGGCATTCCGTCTCCAGCGTATTCGAATGGCGTCAAAATATTTAACCGCGGAATAAGTCGGATTGCCATCGATAAATCATCTGCTCGGAGGAATTAATTAATTCCCATCGAATTGCCTGGAACCGTGGATGCGTCGGCATCGCAATCGGTTATCGGCTTTTGTTCCCAATCGCCGACATCAAATACCGATTTCCGATCCCTGTTCCGATGCGCGTCGGTTTTTCAGGCGTTGTATGGCTTGGAACGAACATGATTTTCCCATAACATATGGTCATGATCACACTAAACCCGCAATTGCCCGATTCGGATCCTGAGGAAACTCAGGAATGGTTGGATTCGTTGCTCTCGGTGGTAAAGGACCGGGGCGTTCACCGTGCGCGCTCCCTGATCCGCATTCTGATGGAGCGGGCGCGAGCGCTCAACCTGGGCGTCCCCGAACCAGTGCAGACTCCGTACATCAATACCATCCCCCCCGAGCAGGAGCCGCCCTTCGCGGGCGACGAGGAAATGGAAAAGCGGATCCGTGGGCTTGAACGCTGGAATGCCGTGGTGCTGGTGACTCGGGCGAACAAGCATTACGACGGGATTGGCGGGCATATTTCTACATATGCCTCCAGTGCCCTGCTTTACGACGTGGGCTTTAATCATTTTTTCCGCGGTAAAGACAACGGGGCATCCGGCGACCAAGTCTTCTTCCAGGGGCACGCGTCGCCGGGAATCTATGCTCGCGCGTTTCTGGAAGGACGCATCACAGAAGCCCAGATGGACAATTTCCGCCGCGAGTCTGTTCCCGGAACGGGGCTTTCGTCTTACCCGCATCCCCGGCTGATGCCGCGTTTCTGGGAATTCCCGACAGTTTCGATGGGGCTGGGACCTTTGACGGCCATTTATCAGGCACGCTTCAACCGCTATCTACAGGCGCGCGGCATCGTCAACACCGATAATTCGCGAGTATGGTGCTTCCTGGGCGACGGCGAGTGCGATGAGCCCGAAGCCCTCGGATCCCTATTCCTCGCGTCCCGCGAAAAACTCGACAACCTGGTTTTTGTGGTGAACTGCAATCTTCAGCGACTGGACGGACCGGTGCGCGGCAACGGCAAAATCATTCAGGAGCTTGAGATGGTTTTCCGCGGCGCTGGCTGGAATGTAATCAAAGTGATTTGGGGCAGGGAATGGGATGACCTGCTGCGCAGGGACCCGGACGGTGTGCTGCTTGAAAAAATGAACGGAACAGTCGATGGGGCCTATCAGAAACTTGCAACGGCAAAAGGCGATTACATCCGCGAACAGTTTTTCGGGCCGGACCCGCGCCTGCGCAAGCTGGTCGAGCACTTGAGCGACACGGAACTGCAAAATCTTCGGCGTGGCGGACACGATAACCGGAAATTGTATGCCGCCTACCGGCTTGCCGTCGAACAAAAGGGAGCTCCAACCGTCATCCTGGCCAAGACGGTGAAAGGCTGGGCTCTCGGCGAAGGGTTCCTGGGAAAGAACGTCACCCATCAGCTGAAGAAAATGAATCTGGACCAGCTGCGGGAATTCCGCAGTCTGCTGGAGTTGCCCATTACCGATCGGCAACTGGAGGAAGCTCCGTACTATCACCCTGGGCCGGACAGTCCTGAGATCCGATATCTTCTCGAACTGCGCCGCAAGTTGGGCGGGCCACTGCCCAGGCGCATTTCCCGCAGCAGACCCCTGTCGCTGCCTGCGGCCGCCTTGTACGATGAGTTCAAATCGGGGACAGGGACCGGGCGGGAGGTTTCGACCACGATCGCCTTTGTCCGATTGCTGCGGCTGCTGATGCGGGACAAGGAAATCGGCCGGCGCATTGTCCCGATCATTCCGGATGAGGCGCGGACCTTTGGCATGGATTCGATGTTTCGGGAATTCGGCATTTACTCCTCGATGGGGCAGGTCTATGAACCCGTGGACGCGGGGATGCTGCTCAGCTATCACGAATCGAAGGATGGGCAGATACTGGAAGAAGGAATTACGGAGGCGGGCAGCACGGCCTGCTTTACCGCCGCCGGAACCAGCTACGCCACCCACGGCGAACCCATGATCCCATTTTATATTTTCTATTCCATGTTCGGCTTCCAGCGGACCGGCGATCTTTTCTGGGCGTTCGGCGATGCCCGCGGCAGAGGATTCGCGCTGGGTGCGACAGCCGGCCGCACCACTCTCAACGGTGAGGGGCTGCAGCACCAGGATGGTCATAGCCAAGTCCTGGCATCCGTGATCCCCAATCTGGTGGCATATGACCCGGCGTTCGCGTTTGAGGTTGCCATGATCGTTAAAGGCGGGCTCAAGCGGATGTTTGAGAATGAGGAGGATGTTTTCTATTACCTCACGCTTTACAACGAGAACATCAATCATCCGCCCATGCCCGAAGGCGTGGAAGAGGGAATTATAAAGGGCCTGTACCGGTTCCGTCCGGCAGCGGCAAGACTCGATCGACATGTGCATCTGTTCGGCAGCGGTTCCATCATGCCATCTGTCCTGAGAGCGCAGGAGCTTCTCGCGCAACAGTTCCAGGTTTCGGCAGATGTCTGGAGTGTTACGAGCTACCAACAATTGCGAAATGAAGCGCTTGCTGCCGACCGCTGGAACCGGTTGCATCCGGAATCCGATCCGCGGACGCCGTATGTTGTCGGGGCACTCCGCGGGGCCAAGGAGCCCATCATCGCTGCGACGGATTTCATGAAAATGTTGCCCGACTTGATCCGGCCCTGGGTGCCGCAGCGGTACGTCACGCTCGGCACTGACGGTTATGGCCGAAGTGACACACGCGAGGCGCTGCGTCGGTTTTTTGAGGTGGACACCGAAAGCATCGCAGTGGCTGCTCTGCACGCCCTCTCGTTGGAAGGGAAACTCGCGGCCGGCGACGTAGCTGCCGCGATCCGCGATCTGGCTCTCGACCCGGAAAAGCCCGATCCGTTGAATCCTCCCGTGGGCACTTAATCCTTCAATCCGTTTTCAATCCGTACCTGGTTATACGGTCCCTTTCAAAAGGGACCGTATAACCAGGTACGGATTGAAGGAATCGAAAGGTAGGGGTTGCTGGTGCAGATTAATTATTCAAGTCCGGGAAAAATCCCTGTGACCTTGCATCTGCATTATGCTAATTTATGTATTCGGGTTGAGGGTATTTTGCTTCGAGGTGGGCAGTACCTTCCTGGTGCACAATCCTCCTCCAAATAGCGTCATACGCTAAAATGTTTTTCCTCCACCGGCCGTAAGCCGGTGCTTTTTTTCTAAGAGGGTGGGTCGATGAGTTCTGTAAATATTGAAAAACTAAAAGAAATCGTTGGTGAAAACAACGTACTGCACAATCGGGCCGATCTATATGTTTACGGCTCTGACTCCTCGGTGCACGAAGCGATGCCGGATGCTATTGTCAGACCTGAGAACATTGAGCAGGTTCAGGGGCTGATGCGCTACGCCAACAGCGAAAAGATCCCGGTCATTCCGCGGGGTTCCGGATCAGGAATGTGCGGGCAAGTCGTCCCGATCAAGGGCGGTATCATTCTGGATATGAAGGGCATGAACCGCATTCTCGAGATCAATCCCCAGGACGGCTACTGCCGCGTGGAGCCTGGAGTCGTCGATGATGATCTCAACAGAGCCCTCAAACCCTTCGGAGTTTTTTATCCGCCGACGCCGGCTTCCAGTTGCGCCGCGACCATCGGCGGCGAAATCGCGAATAACGCATCCGGCGGCCGCTCGGTCAAGTACGGCGCGGCGCGAGATGCGATCCTGGCCGTGAAGGTTGTTATGCCGAACGGGGAACTCCTTTCCTTTGGCTCCACAACGCGCGTGGCCGCTTCGGGATATCCGCTGGAACGGCTCATAGTGGGATCCGAAGGAACTCTGGCTGTGATCGTAGAAGCGTGCATGCGCTTTGTGCCAATCCCCAAACTGCGCTGCCTCGGGATCGCCAAATTCAACAAGTTGTCCGATGCGGGCAACGCGATTTCCGAGATTATGGGCAGCGGTTGCCAGCCCTCGATGCTCGAACTCATCGACAAGATCGCCATCGTAGCCGCCAACAAGGCCGCCAATCTCGGTCTGCCGGAAGTCGAAGCGATCCTTCTTTTTGAAGCCGACGGCATGTCCAAGGAAGTCATTGACCTCGAAATGGCGAAGATTCAGACCAAGTGTGAAAAGCACAACTGTTTCGGCATCGAAAGCAGTTACGAGGAGAAAGAACGAGCTCGTATTTGGGCGGGCCGCGCCAAGCTCTTCCCCGCACTCTCGAAATACGACGAACGTCTCGCATCCACGTCGCTGGCCGACGATATGGCCGTGCCTTTCTCTAAGATGGCGGAGTGCGCCGACAAAATTCACGAAATAGCCGAGAGAAACGGTCTCGTGATGACGGCGTATGGACACTGCGGCGCCGGCTGCATGCACACCAAGATTCTGATGGATACCGAGCAGCACATCTCGTGGGATGCCGCGCGCCGGGCTGTTGAGGAAATCTATGATTTTGTCCGTTCCGTCGGCGGCACCACGTCTGCGGAGCACGGCATCGGGCTGTCCAAAGCCCAAGCCTTCAGAAAAGAAAAGGCAGCTTCTCTGGATCTGATGCGCGCGATTAAGAAAGCATTTGATCCGAACAACATTATGAATCCCGGAAAGCTGATGGATGGCCCTGATAACTGGGTTGAAGCCACGACTTTACGTTACCAATCACAATAAGCAGGTTGAACAATGACTGAGAATGCCAAACTAGAGATACTGGAAAAGTGGAAGGGCGCCCTCAACAAGTGTATCCGATGCGGATACTGCTACGAGCATTGCCCCATTTATAAATCGACCCGTTGGGAAATCGACAGCCCGAGAGGGAAGCTGATCCTGCTTTATGGAATGCTGAGCGGCGAAGTGGAGCCCTCGGATTACGTCGCCAACAAGATCTTCGAGTGTTTCCACTGCAACCGCTGCCAGAAAGCGTGTTCATCCGGAGTGCCGATTCAGGATGTTTACAACGACGCCCGGGCTTTCTTCCTGGATTCGGGTTTCGACATCGTCGGCACGACCTCGATGACGGACCACGAAGTCTGTGCCCGCTGCCTGAATTGCGTCCGCATGTGCAAACACGAAGCCCGGAGCTTCGTCGACGGGAAGATCGTGACCGACAGGCTCAAGTGCCAGAGCTGCGGCGGTTGTCTGGATATCTGCCCGGAAAAAGGCGTGAGCATCACCTGCGGTTTCGGAACCAACCCGAACGAACTGATCAAACAGGTGGATTCCTTTCTCAACAATCCGGCCAACCCGGATGCCAAGGCGGTGGTGTTCTCCTGCGGCTATTCCAGCTATCCCGGCCTGCAGACTTCGCGCTACGACAAGTTCGAGATCAGCAAGGAATACCAGATCCTGGTCACCGCTTGCAGCGGCCGCCTGAAATCGCATACTGTTCTGGAAACGCTGGAACGAGGCGCATGGGGCGTTCTTATCTGCTGCTGCCCCGAGGACGAGTGCGAGCACGGCGGAAGTCCCAGGGTCAAGGCGCGCATGAAGGCTCTTACCAGCACATTGGAAAGAATCGATATCGATCCGAAACGCCTTCAGGTGGTCGAGGTACCCCAGGGAAACCCCGGCAAATTCACCGAGTCGGCGAATAGCTTCATCAAAGAGATTCGGACTCTCGGTCCCATCGTATAAGGGGGGGAAGGATGAAACTTCAGGTTCCTTACGGCAAAGACGGCAGGCTGGAAGCTGACATCGACGACAAGTGCGTTCTCGGCATTATCGAGCCAAACGAAGTCGAAATCGGCGATGAAACCGAGGTGATCCGCCAGGCGCTTGCGAATCCCGTCGGTTCGCCGAGCTTGAAAGAGTTCTTGAAGGATGCAAGGGATGTCCTGTTCATCGTCAACGATCCTACGCGTCCCACTCCGACGGCTCGCGTGCTGGGCATGATCCAGGACGATATCGCCGGGCACAAGGTCAGCTTCATCGTCGCCACCGGCATCCACCGGGCGCCAACCGAAGAAGAGTACATTCAGATTTTTTCGGAAAAATACTACAAGAAGTACAAGGATTGCATCCATTCGCACGATGCAAAGCGCGACGAAATGGTGTTTCTGGGCACCTCCAAGAACGGCACCAAAATGCAGGTCAACCGCCGGGGCGTGGATGCGCACAAGATTGTGATCATTAGTTCCGTCGAGCCTCACTATTTCGCAGGGTATACCGGAGGGCGCAAATCCTTTCTACCCGGAATCGCTTCTTTCGAGACCATCGAGCAGAACCACAAGCTCGCGTTGAAACAGGAAGCCTGCGCGCTCAAGCTCAAGGGCAATCCGGTTCACGAAGACATGATCGATGCGCTTTCGACGGTTAAAAAGGAAATCTTCACCATCAGCACGGTCCTCGACAAGAACCACCGCATTTACGCAGCCACGGCCGGAGACATCTACAAATCGATGGAACTGGCCGTATCCAAAGCCGAGGAAGTGTTCGTGGCGAAGATTCCCCAGAAGGCGGACATCGTGGTTTCGGTCGTGAAATTCCCGTCTGACATCGATCTGTACCAGGCACAGAAGGGGATTGACAACGCCAAGTACGCGCTGAAGGAAGGCGGAATCCTGCTGCTCGTGGCCAAATGCCGCATGGGCATCGGAGAAGAGTCCTTCGTCAGATTACTGAGCTCAGCCAGTTCGCCCAAAGATGCTTTGGAGCGCATCGAGAAGAAGTTTGTTGTCGGCTATCACAAAGCTGCAAAAATGGCCGAAGTCGGTCTGTGGGCCCAGACATGGGCCGTAACCGATCTGGAACCGCAGTTGTTGGAAAAAATATTCATCCGCCCGTTTTCTTCCTTGCAGACAGCGCTGGATGAAGCGCGCAAGGAAAAGGGCAAAGATGCAAAAGTGCTCGTGCTGCTGGACGGCAGCCTGACCATTCCATACGTAGCACAATAAGGTTTCAGGTTACGGGTTTCAAGTTCCAGGTCGAAGACGATACGTCAACCTGTAACCTGTAATCTGAAACAGGTTCTTGGAGGAAGAAATGATTGTTGGTGAACGAAAACCGATTGAAACCATAATGTCTTACCTTGAGGGCAGCGAAAACATTTTGCTGACCGGCTGCCACGGTTGCGTCACCGTATGCTGCACGGGTGGCCAGAAGGAAGTCGATATTCTGGCCAGCATGATCGAATTGGCCCGGATGAAAAAACACAAGGCGGTCAAAATCACCAAAATTACGGTGGAGCGCCAGTGCGACCCGGAATTTCTGACTGAGCTGATCGAGAAATCGAAGGACAACGATCTCGTCATGTCAATGGCCTGCGGCGCCGGGGTGCAGCTGATAGCCGAAAAGATCGGGGCGAAAAGAGTGTTCCCCGCGATCGACACGAATTTTATCGGCGCGGTTCCAGAAAAAGGAACCTGGAGTGAACGCTGCCAGACCTGCGGCGACTGCAAGCTTGCATTGACCGGCGGCATCTGCCCGGTCACGCGTTGTGCCAAGAGCCTCATGAACGGCCCCTGCGGCGGATCGCGCAACGGCATCTGCGAGATCAACCCCGACATTCAATGCGGGTGGCAGTTGATCATCGACCGGCTGGAAGCGACGGGTTGCATGGATCAGTATGAAGTCATCATGGAACCGGTGGATTGGTCTAAGTCGCGCGATGGCGGATTGCGCAAGCTTGTCCGGGAAGACATTAAGTAGATTCGAGAGCGAGGAAAAGGAATGAGCCAGAATAATTCAAATCTGCAAACCGTACTGAAAGCCGGAAAATTCGCGGTGACCGCCGAGGCTGGACCGCCGCGTGGCGCCAAACCCGAGGTCGTGCGTGAGAAGGCGAAGATTCTGAAGGGCTATGTCGATGCGTGCAACGTAACGGACAACCAGACCAGCGTTGTGCGCATGTGCAGCATGGCCGCCTGCAAGATCCTGCGCGAAGAAGGCATCGATGCTGTCATGCAGATGGTCTGCCGCGACCGCAACCGCATTGCCGCGCAGAGCGATATCCTCGGCGCTGCGTCCCTTGGGATTTCGAACTTGCTGTGCCTTTCCGGCGATCACCAGGTGTTTGGCGACCACCCCCAGGCGAAAAATGTGTTCGATGTCGACTCGATTCAGCTTCTCAAGATCGCGAAGCAGATGCGCGACGACGCGAAATTCTCCGGCGGCAAAGATGTCGACGGTCCGCCTCAGAT
This sequence comes from Acidobacteriota bacterium, assembly GCA_035506515.1. Lineage (GTDB taxonomy): Bacteria > Acidobacteriota > UBA6911 > UBA6911 > UBA6911 > UBA6911. The sequence goes on along the minus strand of DATJPG010000104.1, from coordinate 113,535 downwards.
GTTCATCGGAGCAGCCGTGAATCCTTTCGCCGATCCCTTCAAAATCCAGGTGCCGCGGCTCGCGAAGAAAGTCGCCGCGGGAGCTCAGTTTATTCAGACGCAATGCATATTTAACCTGGAGAAGTTTGCGGAGTTCATGAAAGGCGCCCGCGACCGGGGTTTGCATGAGCAAGCGTACATCCTTGCAGGAATCACTCCCCTGAAGAGCGCAACAATGGCGGAATACATGGCGGCCAAGGTTGCCGGCATGGATGTTCCTGCAGCCGTGATCGATCGCCTCAAGGGAGTGGAAAAGAAAAAGCAGAAGCAGGAAGGCATCAAAATCGCCGTCGAGACCATTCAGAAACTTAAGTCGATGAAGGGTGTCCGCGGCGTACACATTATGGCCATCGAGTGGGAAGAAGCCGTGCCCGAGATTGTCCAGGCCGCCGGCCTGATGCCCAAAAACGGCCGCTAATTACCGCACTATTCGATCCTCTTGGTTATGCATGCGCCTGAGAACATACTCAGGCGCATGCCGCTGGAATGCTCGCACTCGGATCCTTGTTTCCCGTAGTTCTGCACGATCCATGAACTCCCGGTTTGTACCCGTATCATCTTCGCAGTCTGCCCCCGATGAATTGGCCGAGGAAGAACGCTCCAATCAGGACCGGAAATGTAGCCAGCCGCCATCCAAGCCCGCTGTAAATCCGCAGAGCCACGATGAGGGGCACAGGGAGGTGAATGGCGAGGATCCATTGCGAAGAAAATTTCTTTGCGCTAGCGCGCCAGAAGCCGAAAGGCAGGTTCAGTATCAGCACAATGATTGCGATCCAGAGTATTTTCATCCGGAATAAAGAATTAGCACACATTCGCCGTGTCTGCCAGCGTGTCGCGTGCAAAATAGCCTCGTCGCAAAGAGGCAACATGTGGAAGGCGTTGCGTGCTGTCTAAACAGGGCTTGTGGTTGCCGAAGCGTTGCGATCCAAATGTCCTTCGTCGCTTCTTCGCTCGATTTGTTGAATCAGGTCTTTAAAAATGAATATATGGAACGGCAGGAACAGGTACCAATAGAGCTTTCCCCATATGCCGCGTGCCTGATAATGTGCTTTCACGGATAGGCAGTTTTTATCGCCGCTTTTTTGAATCCTGAACTCGAGCCAGGCTCTTCCGGGCAATTTCATCTCGGCACGCAAAAGGAGCCGCTCGTTCATTCTAAAATCCTCAACGCGCCAGAAGTCGATCACATCGTTGATCCCCAGGCTTGAAGCGCTTTTCCGCCCCCGTGAAGTTCCCACACCCAGGAGCATCCGGTCCATCGCGCCCCGAATCCTCCACAGCAGGTTGCTGTGGAACCATCCTTCTTTGCCGCCGATCCTGCAGATGGAACGGAAGAGCGAAGCGGCGCTTTTTTCAGTAATCAGCGAATAGAAGCTCGTATATGTGGGCAGCTCTTCCAGCTCATGAAGCTTAATGGCCAATTCGTGGGCGGGAGGATACGCGTCTGACCATCTTGTATGGACTCTGTCCTGCTCCTGGCGGGAAAGCGCTCGCAGAATCGCTTCCCGATAGCCCAAAACCTTGAAGGGCAAAATCCGCTTGATCTCATCGTTAAGGCAGATTACTTCATTCCTGGTGCATTCCAGCAAGCATCGGCAAATATGCATCGGCACGGGAGTGATGAGGCTTGCCATATAAGCATAAATTCCAATGCTGACCGGTGGGGACGGCATGAACGTTCTTTTCAGGCCAAGAACTTCAGCCATGGTTTTCAGCATGTCTTTATACGTCAAAACATCGGATCCCCCGATATCGTAGATTCCGCCGGCCGCCTCCGGCGTTTCCAGCACGCCGACCAGGTACTTGATCACGTCACGAATCGCCACGGGCTGGCATTTTGTCTCCGTCCAGCTCGGCACAGGAAGAATGGGGCAATTGCGGATTAAGTTTTCGATTATTTCGTAAGAGGCACTTCCCGAGCCTATGATAATGGCAGCGCGAAGAATTGTGGTCGTCACGTTCCCTTTTTTCAATTCATCCGCGACATGCGTCCTGGTCCTGAGATGAGCGGACAGAGACGCTCGTGAGTCACCCAATCCTCCCAGATAGATAATCTCTTTAACCTGTTTCGCGTCCGCGACCGTTCTGAAATTAATGGCGGCCTGAATATCTGCAGCCTCCAACCGTTTTTCCCCCAAAAGCATGGAGTGGATCAGATAGTAGGCCGTGTGAATGCCCTCCAGTGCGGACTCCAGACTGACGGGATTCAATACATCTGCGACAACGACTTCTGCTCCCGGCCAGCGATCGCTGTGTTCGGGGGATGATTCTCTCATTAATACTCTGACCTTGTATCCTCTTGCCAGCAGCTCGGGAACGAGGCGTCCCCCGATGTATCCCGTTGCGCCCGTGACCAGTATCGTCCCGATCTCTAAGCGGGGTGTGGTTGGCAAATCCTGGCAGAACAGGTCGATGAAAGGCGATTGAAGCATTGTCAACTCCGACACTTCACAGGATCGATCCATATCTCACGGCGCCTTATCCATTGGGCTCCGGGATTTTGTAAGCCTGAGAAATGTTGTATCCCGTCCAAAGATCGAGGAAAGCAACCAGTCCATCAACACACGGATGCGATTGTACCAGCCTGCGATCAGGAGCGTATAGGCGGCCAGCCATAGGAGCCTTGCCGGGTAGCCAACCAGCTGCATGTTGTGAAATCTCACGACGGCCCGGGATGCGCCCAGGGAAACCATTTGCGGGATGCGCCCGTAATGGTACGGTTTTGCCTCGCCACCGCGAATGTCGGCCAGGATATTGCGCGCGATCGTTTCGGCCTGGCGTACTGCCGTATATGCCCGAGGGGGAATCGGCCGATTCGTTGAAGGATCTTTGAAATGAGCACAATCTCCTGCAGCATAGACTGTTGGAAATTTCGGTATGTTAAGATATGCGTCAACCAGGACGCGGCCCAGACCGTCTTTTTCGACATCAAGTTCGGCGATCTGGGGACTGGCCACGACGCCGGAAACCCATATGAGGGTGCTCGTCTTCACGTGCTCGGATCCGTTTATGGTTACATGATCTTCCCACACTCCGGTGATTCGTGAAGACGGCCTGACCTCAATCCCCATTTTTTTCAACTGCTTCAGAATATAGGCGCCGAGTTTTGTATGCAACTCCGCGACAATCTTTTGCTCCGCTTCCACCAGAATGAGCCTGATGTCCTCCGGCCTCAGCGGCCGGTAAAGCTTGAGCATCGTGCTGCGAATGAAGTCCCTGAGTTCGGTGATCAGTTGGACGCCCTTGTATCCACCTCCGGAGACCACAAAGGTCAACAGTTGTTTCCTCTTTTCCTGATCGTTTTCCGCGAGAGCCCGTTCAAACACCTCGATAATATGGTTTCGGATTCGCATCGAATCGTGCAGGCTGTTCAGCGTAAAGACAGTGGAGCCTGCGGCGGCCAATTCCGAGAGATCGGGCTCGCTGCCCAGTGCCAAAACGAGGTAGTCATAGGCAAGGGGCCCGGCGCTGGTCATGACCCTGCGTTGGCGCAAGTCTATTTTCTGCACGGCACCTTGAAGAAAACTGAAGCGGTCTCTCCAGTGCAAGCGCCGGATTGGATATGCGATATGTCGGGTCTCTATTCGACCCATCGCCACCTCGTGAAGCAGCGGCGCAAACAAAAAGAAGTTCTCGTCGCTCACCATAGTGGTTTCAACATTTTCATTGCGATTCAGAGAAGGCACCAGCCTTCGCAAGACATAGGTGCCCACGAAACCGCTGCCGAGTATCAGGACTTTCCGGGCACCGATATGCAATTTTCTTGGTTTTGGACTTCTGTTAAACGGGCTCCTGGCCGTTTCCTGGAGCAGTGTGAGAGCGAGCCTGCAAAGGGCCGTCGGATTGAGAGTCATGCGGGCTATGCTCCGATAGCTATAGCTGCCGGTAAACATGCCCCAGACGGCTTTGGTAAAAGGCTTGGGGCCTCTGTTCGCAATCTGTTCATCCCCGATCAGGCGATGCTGCATCCAGAGGAAAGTTCGGGAGTCTTTTGCCTTATCGTTCAGCCAGAACAGCGCCCTGCCCCATCGGTTATCCCGGTCTATTCCGCGACAGTACGGTTGATAGTGGCGTCCAAAGGCCCGACGCGAAAATCCATGGTGCACAACCGTCCGAGCGGCTTCTCTGGCCGTGCGCAGAGCTGATCCGATCCCGTCCTTATAGAGGCGCGAAACCGCCGCATCGCCCACTGCGACAAATCCATCCGCAAAATAATGGCGCGCCGATGTGATCGCCACCCTGGGCGAGCATCCGCACACCCGTTCGTAAGGGCCCGGCAATGTATTTTGCACAATTTCATTTTGCAGGAATTCGCTGACCGATATGGGCTGCTCGGTTTTGTTTAGCACAGACACATTTAAAAAGGAACCCTTGGGAACAAAGCAGCCTGCAATCAATCCCGAGCGGGGAATTAAGAAGGCATGGGCCACGTTGTCGGGAAACGGATGAATCCTGGTCGTCCCCACCTTTAACTCATCCTGAGCCATGGTTTGCGTTTTTGGCGGTATGTATTTCAATCCCTCTACATGCACTGGCTTTGTGTTGACACCATTGGCCAGCACTACCAGGTCATAGCACTGCATCTCGCCTTCCACGCTCAGCCGCATCGGTCGGCCGGCCTGAATCGCATCGATCCTCCGGTCTTCAACACGGACACCGCGTTTCTGAGTTTCCTCCAATAGCCAGCCATCGAAACCAATGGGCCTCAGGCCCTGGCAAATGCGAGGCCCGCTGCCGCGAAAGACGCTGACAACCTGTGCGTCCCTATCCGGATTGCTCATGGTTATGGCAGTGTAGCGGCTGAGGATGTTATAGCCGTCTATTCGCTGCTGGATGACTTCCTCCGGAAGGGCCAACTGGATTTCGGTCAAGCTGCTGAGCAGGGAACTGGACAGAATGCCCGCACAACCCTTGCAGCCTCTGAGGCCGGAGCTGCCGAAATCCCTGGATTCAAAAACAGTAATATCCGGTTTTATTCCAGCTTCGCCTGCGTAGTGACTCAAATACAGAGCAAAGAAACAACCAGCGGGCCCCCCTCCGATGATGGCAACCTTCGAACCTTCCGTGAGTTTGTATATTTCTGTGTTCATGGAAACGTCTGGACTCTTACAAATACAAGGGTGAGCCGGCGTCTGGGATCACAGGCGCATTGTTCATGGGTGCTGTTCCCGGTGCGCGGCTGCATTTTGAGGCACACGGACAGGCTTCCAGTGTATCGTTTCCCCACGGCGACCGCCTCGGGGCTTTTGTTGATCTCGACCCGTGGATGACTTTACCGAATTTGCCCCTCTTCTTTGACCTCGTCCCGGTGTTCATCGATAAGGACGCTCACGACACTCGGTTCCGCGAGCGTTGTGAGGTCCCCCAACCCTTCGTACTCAGACGCCGCAACTTTACGCAAGATCCGGCGCATAATTTTACCGCTTCGTGTTTTCGGCAAGGCGGATGCGAGGTGGACCACGTCCGGGGCCGCGAAGGCACCGATGGCCGATCGCACCTGCTGTTTCAGTGCCCCGATCAGCTGTTCTTTATCCGCGTTTTCGAATTCATTGTTGATAACGACGTAGGCGTAGATGCCCTCGCCTTTTATCCTGTGTGGATATCCAACCACAGCGGCTTCCGCCACTGCCTCGTGGGCGACGAGTGCACTTTCAACTTCGGCCGTTCCAAGCCGGTGTCCCGATACGTTCAGTACATCGTCGATGCGGCCGGTGATCCAGTAATAGCCATCCTCGTCACGCCGGCATCCGTCGCCGGTGAAGTAATAACCGGGGTACTGGCTGAAATATGTCTGCCTGTAACGGCGGTGGTCCCCCCACACGGTGCGCGCCTGGCCGGGCCACGGCGAGGCAAGGCAGAGCGCCCCCTCTACATTGTTCCCTTCAAGGACTTTCTGAGTGGCTATATCCATGACAACCGGCTTGACGCCGAAAAATGGCAGCGTCGCCGAACCGGGTTTAGTAGGGGTTACGCCGGGCAGGGGCGTGATCAGCACCCCGCCGGTTTCTGTCTGCCACCACGTGTCCACGATCGTGCAACGGCCTTCGCCGATGACGTCATGATACCAGCGCCACACTTCGGGATTAATCGGCTCCCCGACCGTGCCAAGAATGCGCAGAGAGGACCGTTTGTATTTCTTTACCCACGCATCGCCGTGCTGTGCAAGGGTGCGCAGGGCCGTCGGGGCTCCGTAGAATATGTTGACTCCGAGATCGTCCACGATCTTCCAATAGCGGCCCGGATCGGGGTACACGGGCGTGGATTCGAACATGACGGTAGTTGCCCCGTTTGCAAGCGGACCATACACGATGTAACTGTGACCGGTAATCCACCCGATGTCGGCGGCACAGAAGTAGATGTCGCCCGGATGGTAGTCAAAAACCAGGCGATGCGTGTATGACGCGAATACCAGGTATCCGCCGGTGGTATGCATCAGGCCTTTGGGCTGACCGGTGCTGCCTGACGTGTAGAGTACGAATAACGGATCTTCCGCTCCCATCCAGGCCGCCGTGCAGGTCGAGCGCTGTCTTTGGCATTCTTCCTCCAGCCAAAAATCGCGCCCCGGTTTCATGTCGACCGCACCATCGGTACGCTGTACCACCAGGACGTTCTCCACCATATCCATGCCCTCGATCGCCCTGTCGACGGTTTTTTTGAGCGGCACCCTCTTCCCGCCACGCAGACCCTCATTGGCAGTCACGACAATTTTGCAGCGCGCGTCAACGATGCGATCCCGAAGAGCATCGGCTGAAAACCCACCGAATACTACGGAGTGGATAGCGCCAATGCGAGCGCACGCCAGCATGGTGTAGACCAGTTCGGGCATCATCGTCATGTAGATGCACACCCGGTCCCCTTTGTGCACGTCGTGCTGCAGAAGAACGTTCGCAACCCGACACACCTGGTGTTTCAGCTGGTCGTAGGTGATATACGTGTAGGTGTCCGGTTCATCCGAGACCCAGATGATGGCCGTGGCATCGCCCAGGGTGGATAGATGTCGGTCGATGCAATTGAACGAAGCGTTCAGCCTCCCTCCCGAGAACCAGGAAAAATCGACTTCTTCGTAATCGGCATCGAAGACGCGCTGCCAGGGGTGGTACCACGTGAGTGCCTTCGCTTGCTCGCCCCAGAACCATTCCGGGTTGTCGAGGGAGAGCCGATAGAGACGCTGATATTCCTCCAGGGTGTTGATATAAGCCCTCTGGGCTATTTGAGGTTTGACGGGATAAATGTCATTTTTCATGTCGAAAACTCCAAGAAGTCAGATACGAATGGTTTAAATCAACCCGACACTTTCGTGTCGGGTGGCGGCCCGATTGACCGTTTTGACTGACTTCGGGGGGGTGGACACATACGGCATCAGTCGACAGCCAGCTTCAGCATTCCGTGATCGATGGCAAAACGCACCAATTCCGCTCGGCTCTTAAATTCCATCTTGGTCATGATGTTCGTGCGGTGCGTCTCCACCGTGCGTTCGGAAATGCATAATTTCTCGGCAATTTCTCCGTTTGTATGGCCATACGCAAGAAGAGTGAGAACTTCCAGTTCCCTCGGCGTCATGATATCGAGTCTGGCGGACTTTGGTTTTGTCGGCTGGCGACCGACATAGGAGGAAATGACCAGGCCTGTCAGAGCCGGATCGATATATTGTTTGCCCTTCTGGGCCGCACGGATTGCCTGCGCAACATCGGTGCCCGTTGATTTCTTAAGCACATAAGCTCGTACGCCCAGCCGGAAAAATTCCTGCAAATAATATTCATCCTCGTGCATCGTGAGAACGACGATGGCCAGGTTGGGCTTTCCTTTGAGAACTTCTTCCGCAACTCTGGCTCCGGATAGCCCGGGCATCGCTACATCAAGAAGCAGCACATCCACATCGGTCTCGGCAACCGCGCGGATCGTGTCAAACCCGTTACCCGTCTCACCAACCACTGAAAGATCAGCCTCTTTTTCGAGCAGCACCTTCAGGCCGCTTCGAAAAACGGCATGGTCATCCGCTATGAAGATCCGTATTGGCATTTGAATCCTCAGCTAAGGGTATTCGCACACGAATGGTTGTCCCCTCTCCCGGTGCAGATTCAATCACAAAGCTGCCTCCCAGAAGATTAACTCTTTCTCTCATCCCCAGCAAACCCAGGCATTGGTCCCCTTTTTCGTTTGCGGCTGCAAAGTCGAAGCCTTGTCCGTTATCTTCTATCAGCATTGTGACTTCGTGAATCTGCCGGAGCACGACAAAGCTCGCATGAGAGGCCTTGGCGTGTTTGATAATGTTTGTGGTGGCTTCCTGAGCAATCCTGTACAGCGACACCTCAACGCCGATGGGCAGGCGTTTTAATCCGTCCGGGGATAGGAACTGGTAATCAATTTCCAGTCGGGCCGTTTTAATTACTTCCCCGATGTGGCGGGCAAGGGCCGATTCCAGCCCATAGTCGTCAAGGATGGAAGGCCGCATCCCCCAGGCAAGCCGGTGCACCTCTTCAATAATTTTGCGAATGGTGTCTTCTATATGGAAGCAAAGCGAGTCCGGAAAGTGCGCACGCGCACACCTCGATGGGCTATATTTACATCCGGATTGGACTTGCAGCAAAAGTGCCAGCAGCGATTGCCCGAAATGATCATGGAGCTCGCGAGAGATGCTTTTGCGCTCATCTTCCTGGATTTGAACCGTTCTTTCAATCAGCGACAAACGCGCCTTCTCTTTCGCCTGCACCTCCTGCCGGTATTGCATCAATGCTTCGGCCATCTGGTTAAAGGCTACGGCCAGGCGCCCGATTTCATCGTTCGAAAACACCGTTGCCCTCGTTGCGAACTGTCCTTCGCGGATCTTGTTGGCCGCCTGCACCAGATGACGTATCGGCTTTGTCAATATGCCTGTGAGCATGAACGCGTACGCTATCCCGATCGCGGCGCACAAAAAAAGCGCCCACAATACTCTGTTCCTGAGAGAGTCGAGTTCGCGAGTGACAATGTGATCCAGAACGCCCAGCTGAACGAATCCAACATACCCTCCGGCAATCGGCGTGCTGATGTCCATGATAATGCCTTCATCGCTGCCGATTGTCTTTGCCGTGCACTTTGGCGGGCATAGGGGCGAGGATATCTTCGAAAGGTCCGGCGGTATGCCGCTTTCAAATGTCGACGCAATGACTTTCTCGTTGTGGGATCGCACAATGATATAGCGGATTTCCGGGAAAGACTTCTGAGCTTCCTTTAAGTGACGGCTGATCGCATAGTAATCTCCCGTACTCGTAGGCCGCTCAAGTGTATCCGCAAGGGAATGGCCCATTGCAATCGTTTTTTGCTCCAGCAATTGATACAGAATATCCGAAGTGGTAGCACGGGTTTGAAGGAGTGTTACGGCTCCGAATAACATGGCCGTAATAATTCCGATACCGATGATTTTCAGGAAAATCGGGAAAGAAAGGATGCGCCATCGGATGGAGGAAACGAAGGTTCTGAACATGCGGAACTATTGCCTCCACCTCTCCAATTTGCTGATGGCCAGGCGAAGCGGAGCGAAAAGGTCTGCGGGTGGAACAACAAACCGATCAATCTGCAATTTTTCCAGGATTGATTTTCCCTCGGCGTCTTCATGCATACTCAGAAGCACAGAAAGTATGTCTTTCTTTAGTGTTGAATCCAAATCCGGGTGCGCAACAATTGGTGGGATTCCGAAGGGATTCGATATTGCCAGCACGCGCACATTTTGAAGGACGGAAGGATCCTGGCCAACGATTTGACTGAATACAATCCCATGCACCGCAGCGCCGTCGACGAATCCGTCGATCACGGCCTGCAGGGACCTGTCATGGCTGCCGGTAATGACATGCTCTCCGAAAAATTTGTTTGGATTTTCTCCTGCATCCATCAGCAGCATGGCAGGATAGAGCCAGCCAGTGGTTGAAATAATGTCGGCAGAGGCAAATCTTTTTCCGCGCAGATCCAATAGCGATCTTGCAGGACTGCCATGAGGAACCAGGATGAATGACTGGTAGGTAACTTCTCCCTTGATTTGCGGCACTACTAACGCCTGCATCCCGAATTCCCTCTCTCCTCTTATGAACGGGTATGTGCAGACGATTGCGATATCGCACCGTTGATAACGGACAAGGTCGTTTGTTTCCGAATAGGTCTGCCTGTATAAAGCGATAGGTTCTCTTCCCAGTTTCTTTCCCACATAGTTGATGAATGGTTCGTACATTTCCATCGACTTTTCAGGCGATACGATCGGCGCGATGGCAATGCGAATGCTCCGAGTGTGCCCTGGTTTCTCACCAGGAACGAGATCTTTCTCGTTTCCACTCCTGAGACTGATCCGCTCGTGCGCGGGCAACCCGGACATTCGGCTGTGCGGGAGAATCTCCTTCATCACGTGGTAGAAAGCAATGGAGACCCCGATAATAAAAACGACCGCAAGAATGATCTTGGCCACTCTTTTGGTTCTTCTGTCGTTACTGCGTGGCGGTAATGGTGAAGTGTCTTCCTGAGTCATGAGTATGTCGCCGTGCCGGGCACAGTCCCCTTGCTCACCATAGTAGCATTTTGGGGCGGCAGGAATCAGCAATCTCGCCACAATATTTTTCCAGGCCGTCTGTGCCATCCAGCGGCGGTCAAATCAAAAACCTCTCGGATGGGATCCGATTTTTGGTAATGTATTCTGCAGGGGTGGGCGGAAGGGTGGCATGTTGCTTTCTGGATGCACCTGCAACCCGAGTCGGTGCCAAGAGCGGCAAATGGAGATGAAGAATGAAAATTGGCTGGATATTGATTGCGGCCTTATTATTTGCGGGATGCCGGGCAGGGCAGAAATCGGCATCCGAGACTGGGACAGTTGAGAAGCCGCTATCGGCGCACGGAACGGCGGATGTTTCAAGTCCCGCTGTGGAAGAGAGCATATTGAAGGGCAAAGTGCTCGAGCGCCTGGATGCAGGACGGTATTCCTATCTGCGCCTTTCGACTCCCTCCGGAGAGACGTGGGCCGCGGTGCTCCTGACGGATGTCAAAATAGGGGAGACGGTTTCTATCGAAAATCCGATGTCCATGAACGGATTCAAAAGCAGCGCATTGAATCGCAAATTTGACCGGATCGTGTTTGGATCGTTGCGTCAGGTGCATGAGGGTGCGGATCTTCAAAAGCCTGAGAGAGCGGATCGAATGTCGGCCCTCTTGAATGCACACGCTGGACTATCCGATTCGAACAGCGCAGAGCCGGTCGAAGTGGAAAAGGCCGCAGGTCCTTCGGGTAAGACGATCGCGGAAATTTATGCGCAGAAGGCGAGACTGAAAGATCAGGAAATTGCCGTCAGGGGCAAAGTTGTCAAGGTGAATGCCCAGATAATGGGCCGAACCTGGATCCACCTGCGCGACGGCACAGGCGATCCCAAGGCGCAAACGAACGACCTGACTATCACGACCCAGGACAGCGCTGCTGTAGGAGACACCATAACGGCCAAAGGCATCGTCCGTACCGACAAAAATCTGGGTATGGGCTATGTCTTTTCTGTGCTCATCGAAGATGCAGCTGTGATGAAACGGTGATTGAGCGGAATCCTGCGAGTTGCGCTAAGCGCGTCACTCGATGGATTGATGCCAAATTGCATGCGAGGAAATCTTCAAATCAAGCCCGTGATTTTCGTGCAATTGAAGGGCTCAGATTTTCAAGATAGATTGCGAAGGGGGCGGAGTTGACAAAATATCCTGCACAGACGACTGCTAGCATATTTTCTCTGGCTCGGTCCACGGTTCGGTGGCTATTGTGCGTTGCGCTCTTGAGCGGATTTCTGGCTATTCCCGCGTCGAGAGCGAATGCACAAGCACCGGCGCAGACGGAGCGCAAACCCCACCCGCCGGCAGAGGCCAAGTCATGCATCGTGTGTCACAAGCAGATAATATCGTCAAAAGCCTTGTGCATGGCGACCAAAGAACAGATGTGCACACTCTGTCATGACATTCCAGCTACCGGGGGGCCTTCGCGCCTGACGGAGGCATCGGAACGGCTTTGCCTGAAGTGTCATACGAAAGATAAATTCAAAGGAAATTTTGTCCATGGGCCCGTCGCGGTTGGAGCCTGTGTCGCCTGCCACGATCCGCATGGGAGCAAGCCTTCCGGGGCAGCAGGAACCACCGGAAGGCAAATGTGCTTGACTTGCCATACGGAAATGGATGCGCGCTTCAAAAACGCAAGATTTCAGCATAAGGCGACCGCCGACAAGTGCACCGATTGCCATGCCCCGCACGCGTCGGATTATCGCTATGAGCTGCGGGCAGCCTTGCCCGACCTTTGCATAAAATGTCACGAAGATATTCTCACGGATTATAAAAAGGCAGCGGTAAAGCATGCCCCCGTAGTGGAAGCTCCGGCTTGTGCGAATTGTCACGATCCCCACATGGCTTCCGATGAGCGGCTGCTCCTCGCCAACGGAATCGATGTCTGCCTGAGGTGCCACGACGGGACCATCAAGGTGGATCAATATGAGCTGGCACATATGGGACAACTGCTGGCAAAAAACCCGGAGCATCACGGTCCTATCCAGGGGAAAGAATGCTCCGGGTGCCACCGGCCTCATGGCTCTCCCTATTTTCGACTGTTGACGGATGAGTACCCGAAAGATTTTTACACCTCTTTCAGCGAATCGAAATATGCCCTGTGTTTCCGTTGCCATGATTCATCGCTTGTGAAGGAGGAACGCACCACAACTCTGACCGGGTTCCGCGACGGCGATCGCAATCTTCATTTTGTTCATGTGAACAAATCTCCCAAAGGCAGGACCTGCCGATCCTGCCATGAGACACACGCAAGCGCATTGCCAAAACATATCCGGGCGTCCGTACCATTCGGAACATGGAACCTCCCGGTGGGATTTAAGAAGACCGAGAATGGAGGTAGTTGTGATTCCGGTTGTCATGCTCCACAGAAATATGAGCGCCGGGTTGTGCAGGCCAAGTAATGGCAACCTGTTCCGCATTGCAGTGTGCGTTATTTCTCTGATCGTTGCAGGGGTTTCGGCGATACCGGGAATCGAGCCTGATCAGGCGGCGCCTGATTTCAATGCTGTGGATCTGGACGGAATCAGCCGCAAGCTGGATGACTTTTCAGGGACAGCAATCGTACTGCTTTTTTGGCGGCCCGAAGCGGAGCGTGCGCGCAACGCAGTGTGTGAAGTCGCCGATGCGCTAAGCAAGGGTTATGACGGCGCGCATCTGGTCACAATCGTTTCCGGGGAGCACGAGAGAACCGAAATCCAATCCGTATTGGAGCATTGTGGAAAACCGGTTCCTGTGCTGCTCGATCGGGATCGGGTCATTTTCGCCGCCTATCATATCATCGCGCTTCCCACCCTGATGATCTTGAGCTCGGATCGCAAAATGGAGTACAAGGAGGCAGGTTTTTCCCATGAGGGCATTTCCAATCTCACGGCCAGGCTAGACGAGATATATGGCAGGAAACGCACCGAAACGGCATTGCCCGTTGGTTCTCCGGAGGCGATCCGGCGGTACGGACTTGCCATGCAATTCCTCAGAAAGGGACTCACCGAGCGAGCCGAGGAGCTTCTGGCACAGCTTGTAACGAATCATCCCGAATATCGACCGGCTTGGGTCAGTTTGGGTTACTGCAGGATATCCTCAGGGAAGGTGGAAGAATCGCGGGAGAGCCTTGAGAAAGCGCATAGTCTGGATCAGAAAAACACGGATGTTGCTGCGGGACTGGCTTGGGTTTGGTGGAAAAAAGGAGACCGTGCCCAGTCGGCCAAGTGGGCTGCGATGGTGAGCGGCGACGATCCGAACAGAAACCTGATTCTTGAAATCAACAAGTAAATCAACCCGTACCTGGTTATACTGTCCCCTTTTCTTGACCTTGAATTTTCTCCATTCTGAGTGAAATAAAATAGCAGGTCGCGAAACATTATAGGCATGTCCAGAAACGCCCGACTTGTGTTAGTCTCTAGAAGTTTTAAAACTATTCAAGGTCAAGAAGAGGGAACTTGAGCTCCGGCTGAAAGGAACGATATGGGCTTGCAGGGATTGGATTGGATCGCGTTGAGCTTGTATTTTGCCCTGATCATTGGTGTCGCGTGGTGGGTCATCCGCAAAAGGAAAGATACGGCTGCGGACTATTTCCTGGCCGGCCGCAACCTCAGTTGGTGGATCATCGGCGCCTCGATCTTTGCCTCTAATATCGGCTCGGAGCACATCGTGGGTCTGGCCGGGACCGGCGCGACAGACGGCGTTGCGATGGCTCACTATGAGCTCCACGCATGGTGCCTTCTGGTATTGGCCTGGGTCTTCGTCCCGTTTTATGCCCGGTCGCTTGTGTTCACGATGCCGGAATTCCTGGAACGGCGTTTCTCCATCCACTCGCGCTATGTCCTTTCCATTGTGTCGTTGATCACCTTCATCGTTACAAAAATTGCAGTCGGAATATTCGCCGGCGGAGTCGTATTTGCCACGCTGCTGCCGGATCTCCACATTCGCCTGGGGGCGACGGAGATCAACAGTTTCTGGATCGGGTCCGTTGCCGTGATTGTGCTGACGGGTTTGTATACCATGCTGGGAGGCATGCGCGCGGTCGCATACAACGATGCCGTCCAGGTCTTCATTCTCATCCTGGGCTCTGCAACACTGACCGTTTACGGATTAATCACGCTGGGCGGATGGTCCGAGCTGCGCGCGCTGTGCGGATCGGATATGTTCAACCTGTGGAAACCCCTCATCCCGCATGGCGTACAGTCGAGCTGGGCGCCGGTCATGCAAACCAATGCCGCCGGCCAGGTCGTGAAGCAAGCCTGGTATTTCAATGGGTACTATCCGTGGTTAGGAATGCTGTTTTGCGCGCCGATCATCGGCTTGTGGTATTGGTGCACCGATCAGTATATCGTCCAGAGAGCGCTGGGCGCGCCGAATGAGCGGACCGCACGCCGCGGCAGCATTTTCGCCGCGGTCCTGAAGCTCCTGCCCGTGTACCTGTTCATCGTGCCGGGCCTGATCGCTTTTGCGCTGGCCAAGAGCGGAAAGGTTCCGGGATTGGGAGTCATGGTCTCGCCCGACGGAAGCGTGATTCCTCACCAGGCCCAGGCGGCCTTCCCATTGATGGTCAAATATATGTTGCCCGCCGGACTGCGCGGATTGGTGGTCGCGGGGTTGTTGTCGGCGCTGATGGGATCGCTGGCTGGAGTCTTCAACGCCTGCTCGACGCTGTTCACGGTTGATCTCTATGAGAAGTGGCGGCCGAATTCTACGCAGCACCAACTGGTGCGCATTGGCCGCATCGCCACTGGCGTTATGGTTGTCATCGCGCTGCTGTGGATTCCGGTCATTCAAGGAGCACGTGGTTTATATAATTATCTTCAGTCCGTGCAGAGTTACCTGGCGCCGCCGATTTTTGTAGTCTTTTTCTTCGGCGTCTTCTGGAAGCGCCTGAATGCGAAGGGTTGCCTGTGGGCGATGATTGTTGGCTTTGCACTCGGCCTTTTTCGCATGTTCGTGGATACGCCGGTCGCTCTGGGCCTGTTCGGCTATGCGGATGCGGCAAAAACAATCGCCAGGGGTTACGCGCCAGGATCTTTTCTGTGGATTATCAATAACATCTACTTCCAATACTTCGGTGTGCTCATCACTATCGTTTCCATCCTGGTTATGATTGGGGTCAGTTATCTGACCCGGAAACCGGAGTATGAAAATATCAAGAGCCTGACCTTTGGCACTGCTACGGATGAAGATCGCCGCCTCACCCGCCTGAGCTGGGATTGGCACGATGTATTGGGCACTGCCTTCGTCCTGGTTTGCATTATCGGCGCTTACCTGTACTTCCGGGGATAGCGGGGCAACGCTGGGCCGCGTGCCCTCCGAATGGAAGGCTGTGTCGAAAATGCGCGTTCTTTCGCTACAGGCCGGCCGCTCCGGTTGAAGGGATATGGCTTGACAGATTTCTGTACTCATTAATGAAGCTGTATCGCTAAACCCTTCCTCAGACTGATTAGACTCTCTAATACCATTCCCATGTAGCCTGGCGTCCCGTCCCAAAAAGTTGGTCTTTTTTCTCCCTATGTCATTTAATTACATATATTTACTATTATTGACTCTAAATCCAGCGTTTTACGTTATTTTTTCTTGACAAATAATGTGAAATAATTCACAATGCGATTCGCGTAACGAGGAATATATGATTGATGCGGTGCCATATAGGACGATCGGACGCTTAACCCTTTATTGGCGGATACTTAGAGATCTTGCAAGTGAAGGCGAAACCTATATTTACTCGCATGACCTTGCCTTGAGGTCGCGCGTTACGGCCGCTCAGGTCAGGCGTGACCTGATGGTCGTCGGATATTCCGGTACTCCCGCCCGGGGGTATGACGTTAAAAAGCTTCGCGATCATATTGAAGCCTTCGTTTTTCCGGCCGAAGAACAGAGGGCCATTATCGCCGGTGTCGGCAACATCGGTCGGGCCCTTTTAAAGTTTTTCCTCGGCCGCAGGCCAACGCTCAAAATCGTAGCTTCACTTGAAACCAATCCCGACAAGTTCGGTCGGCTGATTCACGGCTGTCCCTGTTATTCCATCGAAAATGCGGCGAGCGTCATTCGGGAACAGGGCATCACGGTCGGTGTCATCGCTGTTCCGGATAAGGAAGCTCAATACGTATCGGATGTGTTTGTAGAAGCCGGGATCCGCGGAATTCTGAATTTCGCGCGGACCGCGTTGCACGTGTCGTCCGGTGTTTATGTCGAAGACATCGATTTGGCGATGTCGATGGACAGAGTGGCGTACTTTGCGCGCCAGTCCCTGAAGTCGGAAAGATCAGCCGGTCAGAAGCCGGCTTCCGAAACAGCTCATAAGGAGATCAATGTATGAATGATGTGGATTCGATTCTGAAGAAGCACCCGCGCGCGGGGCGCGACGCACTCATCCCGATCCTGCAGGAGGTCCAGGAGAACCAGGGCTATCTTTCTCGCGAAGCGGTTATCCGCATCGGCAAACACCTCAACCTTCCGACGACCAAGATCTACGGGGTCGCAACGTTTTACAACCAGTTCCGATTTCAGCCCAAGGGAAAGTATCACATCATGGTCTGCCGGGGCACGGCCTGCCACGTCAAAGGGTCGAGCCGGGTGCTGGAGATGGCCCAGAAGATGCTGAAGCTGAAGCCGGGTCAGACTTCCAGGGATCGCATGTTCAGCCTGGAAACAGTCGCCTGTATGGGAGCCTGTGGTTTGTCGCCCGTAATGAATCTTAACGGCGAATTCTACGCCAAGGTCACGCCGCAGAAGCTGGTCAAAATCATTCAGGAATGTAGGGAAATGGAGTCCAAGAATGGCCGCAACTAATAATACAGCAATCAAAAATGGTGCCGGCAAATGCTGGGTAAATTTTAGTGAAATATCCGACAGCCTGCTCAAGGACCTGAAGGCAGAGACCTTCGTCAACGCCAAGGCCAAGGATCCGCAGGAACTGACGGCGGTTCTGGCTTCGCTTCGGCGCGATACCGTGGCAAAACCGGTCATCTTCGTGGGCGCCGGAACATGCGGTCTTGGGGCCGGGGCGGGCAAAACTCTGACGGCCGTCCGGGAATTTCTGGTGCAGAACAAAATCGATGCGGACGTCGTCGAAGTCGGCTGCAACGGCATGTGCTCGGACGAACCGATCATGGATATCCAGATCCCCGGCCGCGCGCGCGTGAGTTTCAGCACGGTCACGGCCGACAAGGCTCCACGGATACTCGAATCGGTCTTGAAGCAGAACGACATTCCTGCTGAATGGGTGCTCGGTCAATACCGCACCGGCAGCGCCAGGGCCTGGGGCGGGATCGCTTACCTCGACGAGCACCCGTTTCTTGCGCGCCAGGTTCGCGTGGTACTCGCATCCAGCGGTATCATCGATCCAAGCAACATCCAGGAATACATCGCACACGGCGGATATGGCTCGATCGCAAAAGTTTTAAGGACGATGACTCCCGATGCGGTATGCGATCTGATCGAGAAAAGCGGACTCCGCGGGCGCGGCGGCGGCGGTTTCCTCACGGGCAAAAAATGGAAATTCGCGCGCGGGGCCAATGGCGATCAGAAGTACCTGATCTGCAATGCCGATGAGGGCGATCCCGGGGCTTTCATGGATCGCGCCGTCTGCGAAAGCGATCCGCATCGACTGCTCGAAGGCATGCTGATCGCGGCGTATGCCATCGGCGCGACCAAAGCGTACGTCTACATCCGCGCCGAATATCCGCTCGCGATCCGTCGGCTCGCCGAAGCATTCGAACAGGCTTCCGCCTGCGGGTTGCTCGGCTACAACATCCTGAACAGCGGCGTCGACTTCTCGATCAAGATGAAAATGGGCGCCGGCGCGTTCGTGTGCGGCGAAGAGACGGCGCTGATCCACTCGAGTGAAGGGAAGCGCGGCATGCCGCGGCCCCGACCACCCTTCCCGGCGGTCCAGGGGTTGTTCGGCAAGCCCACGGTCATCAACAACGTAGAAACACTGGCCAACCTGCCCGTGATTCTGGATCGCGGAGCCGAATGGTATGCGGCGATGGGAACCAAGGGAAGCAAAGGCACGAAAGTATTCGCGCTCTCCGGGATGGTCAAGCGGACGGGCCTGGTGGAAATCCCGATGGGGACCTCTCTGCGCGAGGTTGTGTTTGACATCGGCGGCGGCATCCCGGGCAACAAGAAGTGCAAAGCCGTTCAGATCGGCGGTCCCTCCGGCGGGTGCGTGCCCGTCGCGCACATGGACCTGCCGACCGATTACGAGGAACTGAAAAAATTCGGCACGATCATGGGATCGGGCGGACTGGTTGTGGTGGACGAATCCACCTGCATGGTCGACTTTGCCAAATACTTCATGGAGTTCATCCAGAACGAAAGCTGCGGCAAATGCATTCCATGCCGCGAAGGAACGCGGCGCATGCTGGAAATTCTAGAGGCCATTACGCGCCCGCGCCACAAGGAAAGCGATCTGGATGCCCTGCTGCGCGTCCAGGGGATCATGCATCTGAAGAAGCTGGCCGAGACCATCCGGTCGACCAGCCTGTGCGGCCTGGGCCAATCGGCGCCCAACCCGGTGCTGAGCACGCTGCAGTGGTTCCGCGACGAATACGAAGCGCATGTTTTCGAGCGCCGCTGCCCGGCCGGTTCGTGCAAAGACCTGGTCGGAGCGCCATGCCAGAGCGGATGTCCGGTCGGCACGGAAGTCTGGCGCTATGTGGCGCACGTCGCGCGCGGCGAATACGATGACGCGTACCGAGTGATTCGCGACGCGAATCCCTTTCCCTCCGCCTGCGCCCGCGTCTGCCACCATCCGTGCGAACAGGTGTGCCGCGCAGGAGCCACCGGCGGCGAACCGATCGCCATCCGGACGCTGAAGCGTTTTGTGGTGGACACGGTGACATCGCCCCCCAAGATTCCGGTGGTGCCGGCCGCCAAGGATGCGGCGCGCATCGCCGTCATCGGCGCCGGCCCGGCCGGACTGACTGCGGCGAATTCACTCTCCGCCCTCGGGCATCGAGTCACGGTGTTTGAACGCGAAGGGATGGCCGGTGGAATGCTGACGGCCGCGATTCCGGAATATCGTTTGCCGCGGGAAGGACTGCAGCGAGAAATAGCGGCCCTCATGAACCAGAACATCGACATGCGTTTTGGCCAGGCGCTGGGCCATGATTTTACGATCGACACGCTGTTCGAGGGAGGCTATAAAGCCGTCTTTGTCGCTACCGGATCCCACGCCAGCAAAACGCTCGATCTGCCGGGCGACGACGTTGCTGGAATTATCCCCGGGATCAAATTTCTCAAGGCTTACAACCTAGAGGGCAAGTCGATCGCGCACGGTCGCGTAGGCGTTGTCGGCGGCGGCAACTCTGCGATGGATGCGGCGCGTGTCGCAATCCGCCAGCCGGGAGTCGAGAGCGTCACCATCTTCTACCGACGAAGCCGCGGCGAAATGCCGGCGTACAAAGAAGAAGTCGAAGCCGGACTCGCCGAAGGCATTATCCTGGAAGAGCTGATCACGCCCATTGCCGTTCACAGCAACGGCGGCCGCCTGACGGGCCTGCGTTCGCTGCGCAACCAGCTGGGTACCCCCGATGCTTCCGGCCGGCGCAAGCCTGTTCCGATCAAGGGCTCGGAATTCGATGTGGAGCTCGACACACTGATCGTTGCTATCAGCGAGGAGCCGGAATCGGCCGGTTTGGAAAGCCTCGACCGGTCTTCCTGGGGAACGATTCAGATCAATGAAGAGTCCTTTATCACCAGCAGGGAAGGCGTATTCGCCGGCGGCGATGTCGTCAGCGGCCCGAGCACGGTGATTGCGGCGATCGCGGTGGGCAAACAGGCGGCCGTGATGATCGACCGCTATGTATCGGGCAAACTCATGAAGATCCTGCCCAAAGTCAAACTCCCCTCGATCTACGTGGAACCTTTCATGGAAGTCGACGAGGAGACCGGAGAAACCTACCGGCTGGAACTTCCGCTGTTGCCTGTCGTGGAGCGAAAGAAATGTTTCGCCGAAGTGGAATTGTGCCCAAGCGAGGAAACGGCACTGGCGGAAGCGCGGCGCTGCGCGCGCTGCGATCTGGAATTTACACAGCCGCACTGACCGATTGGATGCATGGATTGAGGTGAAGATATGATTGAAATGCAAGTGGATGGCAGGACGATTGAAGCGAAGGACGGAGAGACGATTCTCTCGGCGTTGAAAAGGGAGGGAATTCATGTCCCGACCCTGTGCCACATGGAAGGGCTGCCGCCGAGCGGCGCGTGCCGCATGTGCATCGTGGAAATGGAAGGAGCGCCGAATTTTGTACCGGCATGTTCCTTCCCGGCGACTTCGGGGATGAAGATCCAGACGCGTTCTCCGAAAGTTCTGGATGCGCGCAGGACGATCGTCGAGCTGCTTCTCGGCAATCACCCCGACGATTGTCTCTACTGCGCGCGGAGCGGAAAGTGCGATTTGCAGAAGCTGTCGCAGAGCATGGGCATCCGCGAGCGGCTTTTCCGCGGCAAGCGGAACGAGAAGGAAAAGGATGTTTCCGGCCCGATCGTCCGGGATCCGGAAAAGTGTATCCTGTGCGGAAGGTGCGTGCGCATCTGCGAAGAAATACAAGGCATCGGGGCGATCGATTTTGTGGGCCGCGGCTGCAAGGCATACATCGGTACGGCATTCGACCAGGGCCTGAACGTATCGACCTGCATCAATTGCGGCCAGTGCATCGTCGGATGTCCTACCGGCGCCCTGGCTGAAAAATCGTATCTGGAAGAAGTCATCGCGGCGCTCGAAGATCCGACGAAGCTGGTTGTGGTACAGCACGCCCCGTCGGTTTCCGTCAGCCTTGCCGAGGAATTCGACATGGAACCCGGCCAGGACGTCGACGGCAAAATGGTTGCGGCACTCCGGCGCATTGGATTCGATCGCGTGTTCGACACGTCGTTTACGGCCGACTTGACCATCATGGAAGAGGCGTCCGAGCTGGCGCAGCGGATTCAGACGGGAGGCACGCTGCCGATGTTTACGAGCTGTTCGCCGGGCTGGATCAAGTTCGTCGAACAATTCTATCCAGACCTCATCCCGAACCTGTCGTCCTGCAAGAGCCCGCAGCAGATGATGGGCGCAATCATCAAGAGTTATTTTGCGCAAAATGAAAAAGTCGATCCGGCGGAGATTGTCAGTGTTTCGATCATGCCGTGCACGGCTAAGAAGTTTGAAAGCGGGCGTCCGGAAATGGCGCCTGGACATATCCCCGATGTGGATTATGTGCTGACGACGCGCGAATTGGGCCAACTGCTGCACATGTACGGCGTGGATTTGCTCGCAATGACTCCGCAAACGGCCGACACGCCCTTCGGCGAGCGATCGACAGCCGGGAAGATCTTCGGCGCCAGCGGCGGTGTGATGGAAGCGGCGGTTCGGACGGCGCATTATCTCCTGACGGGCAAAGATATGGCCAAGCTGGACATTCAACCTCTGCGCGGGATGAAAGGCGCAAAAGAGCTTCGCGCCAAGATCGGCGACCTGGAAGTCGGCGCGGCGGTCGTGAGCGGCCTCGGCAACGCGCGAAAGCTGCTGGAAGAAATACGGGCCGGGCGCAAGGATCTTCATTTCATCGAGGTCATGACCTGCCCCGGAGGGTGCATCAACGGCGGCGGTCAGCCGATCAACGCCGATATCAATGCCGCCCGCGCGCGCATGCAGGCATTATACAAAATTGATCAGAACGAAATGACTCGCGTCAGCCATCGGAATCCCTATATCATTCGCCTGTATGACGAATTCCTGGGAAAACCGCTCGGCGAGAAGAGTCACAGCCTGCTCCATACGCACTACAACACGAGGGATGTGCTGTAGAATCTGGTGTGCGGCGGCACCGCCGCCGCACTTCGAGGCAGACGGCAACAAGCAAGGGAGATTACGAGAGTGAAAAAGAAAATACTGGTCGTGGACGATGATTTGGATCTCCTCGAACAAATAACCGCTATATTGACTGCTGCGGGATATGACGTGACTGCAGCCGAAGGACAGGCGGGTGGTGAGGAAGCGATTTTAAGGGTGAGGCCGGATCTCGCGGTTCTGGACCTGATGATGGAGGAAAAGGATTCCGGCTTCGTGCTCAGCCATCAGATCAAAAAGCTGTACCCTGAGATGCCTGTGATCCTGCTGACCGCGGTTGCTGGAGTAACCGGCCTGTCCTTCGCGGCCCGGCATTCGGAAGAACAGTCATGGATCAAAGTGGATAAGATCTTGGATAAGCCGGTGCGACCGGAGCAGCTGAAAGCCGAAATCCGCAAATTGCTCCACGAAGAGACGGAGTCTCACTCAGGACACTAGCACCACACAAACAGGATCATCATGCAATCTGCATGTTTCGTACAGACAATCAAAGAGCGCTGCCGGGTTTGCTACACGTGTGTGCGGGAATGCCCTGCAAAAGCGATTGGAATCTCGGATGGCCAGGCCAACGTCATCCCCGAACGCTGCATCGGTTGCGGCAACTGTGCCCGAGTGTGCAGCCAGGGCGCCAAAAAAGTCCTGGACGGGACGGAGCAGGTCAAACATCTGCTGAGCCTGGGGCAGCCCGTCGTGGCGCTCATCGCGCCGAGCTTTCCGGCAGAATTCGAGGAATGCGAGTGCGATAAGGTAGTGGGAATGCTGCGGGCGCTGGGGTTCCGCTATGTGCATGAAGTTGGCTTTGCCGCCGACCTCGTAGCCCGACGATATCGACAGCTCGTCGACGCCCCCGACAAAACGAGCTACATCGCCACGACGTGTCCTGCCTTAGTCGGATACGTCGAGCGGTACTACCCCGACCTTGTGCCCAAACTGGCGCCAATCGTTTCCCCGATGGTGGCAGCTTCTAGGATTGTGCACCGGTTATACGGACCCGACGTGCCCGTTGTTTTCATCGGTCCCTGCATCGCAAAAAAGGGCGAAGCTGCCAGCGACAGGCTGG
Source organism: Acidobacteriota bacterium (assembly GCA_035506515.1). Classification (GTDB taxonomy): domain Bacteria; phylum Acidobacteriota; class UBA6911; order UBA6911; family UBA6911; genus UBA6911. Next base: position 90,067 of record DATJPG010000104.1, on the reverse strand, counting down.
AGGGGGATGTGGATGCGGTGTTGACGTTCGGTGAGCTTCGCCAGATGCTGAAGGAGGCGGGGATCCACCCGGAGAAAGCAGAGGGCGCAGAATTTGATCCGCCATGGACCGGGCCGGGAGGATTGTTCCCGATCAGCCGGGGATTGCTGCAGGCGGCCGGAATTTCTGAAGACTTGATGACCGGCGAAGTATTGGCTACCGACGGCCGCACCAATTTCGTTGAAGCCATTCAGGCCGTTCAATCCAACAGCATGGACGCGCACCTCCTGGAGATCCTGTGCTGCAACGGCTGCATCATGGGCGCCGGGATGACCACGACGGCTCCTCTCTTCAGACGACGCACCCTGGTGGGGGACTACGTCCACAAGCAATGGACCGAAGAGCGCAAAGTACAATGGGAGAAAGATATCGCCAGATTTTCCGACGTGGATCTGTCGCGGACATTCAGCAACTATGATCAGCGGTTTGTTCCACCCTCCCGGGAGGAAATCACCAAGATCCTGGCCCGAATGGGCAAGGTGAAGCCGGAGGATGAACTCAACTGCGGGGCCTGCGGCTACGATTCCTGCGTCCAGCACGCGATCGCGATCCATCTTCGACTGGCCGAAACCGAAATGTGTCTGCCGTATACGATCGACAAATTGCGCGATACGGTCAAGCAGCTGGCCGTATCCCACCAGCAACTGGTCAGCACGCAGGAAGCCCTGATGCATTCGGAACGGCTCGCAAGCATGGGGCAGCTGGCGGCAGGAGTGGCACACGAGGTCAATAATCCGCTCGGCATCGTATTGATGCATTCGCATATGCTGCTGGAGCAGGCGGACAAATTCCCGGATTGGAAGGAAGACCTCGACATGATCACGGAGCAGGCAGACCGGTGCAAGAGGATCGTTGTGCGCCTGCTTCACTTTGCCCGGCAGAACAAAGCAGTCTTCCGTGTGGTGGATCTCTACAAGCTGATGCAGCGGGCGATCAAGGCGTATCCGTTCCCTTCCGGGATCCAGGCCCGCATCGAATCGACGATCGAGAATCCGAAAGTCGATCTGGATCCGGACCAGATCAACCAGGTGATCACCAATTTGTTCAGCAATGCCTGCGACGCCATGCCCGATGGGGGAAGCCTTGTGGTCAGCGTCGGCGGCAACGAGCGCGATGTCTGGTTTTCCATCAAGGATACGGGCACGGGAATTTCCAAAGAGAACCAGACAAAAGTTTTTGAACCTTTTTTCACGACTAAGCAAATAGGAAAAGGGACCGGACTCGGACTTGCCGTGACCTACGGTATTGTCAAGATGCACCGGGGGGACATCACGATGATGTCCAATAGCGACCCGTCCGCGGGACCGACGGGAACTCAATTCACGGTTAAACTCCCCCGGAAGGCTCCGGAAGAGTAGATCCGACATCATATGGGAAAAGGAGATTGCAATGGCCCAGATACTGTTGGTGGATGACGATCAGGACCTTATCGAAATGAACAGGACCGTGTTTGCTCAGAGGGGCCACACCGTCAAGGTAGCCTATTCCTCGGCCGAAGCCCAAAAGATCGCTCAATCGGAAGAGCCCGATCTGGCCGTGCTGGATGTCATGATGGAAGACAAGACCGCGGGCTTCGACCTGGCACGCCGGCTGCACGCCCTGTATCCCACGATGCCCATGATCATGCTGACGGGAATCAGCAAGGAAATGCGCCTCGGCTACACGTTTCAGCCCGACGAAACCTGGCTTCCGGTCAGCAAGTTCATGGAAAAGCCAGTGAATCCGCGTGTGCTGGCGGACGAAGCCGACAAGCTTTTGAGCGGCAGACAGTAGCGAAAGGCGGAAGACGTGGATATCCTGAACATCCTCATCGTGGATGACGAATTCGGCATGCGCCGGGGGGCCGAGCGGGCGCTGCGGGATGTAACTGTCAGTCTGCCTGATATCAACGGTGAGGTTCGATTTGACATACGAACGGCCGCCACCGGCAAAGAACTGGAAGAGAAGATGAATGAAGGGCCGACCGACATTCTCGTTCTCGATCACAAGTTGCCGGACACGACCGGCCTGGATATTCTGGACCGGCTCAACAAGAGCTCGCTCGATTTGCTGGTCATTATGATCACCGCCTACGCGTCGCTGGATACCGCGGTCACCGCCACGCGCCGGGGAGCCTACGATTTCCTTGCCAAGCCCTTCACACCGGAAGAACTGCGCGGCGCAGTGCGCAAGGCGGCGCGCCACCTCATCCTCCAGCGGCAAGCCCGGAGGCTGGCCGAGGAAAAACGGCAGGTGCGCTTTCAATTTGTTTCCGTTCTGGCCCATGAAATGAAAGCTCCTATCGCCGCCGTTGAGGGGTATCTCCAGATGATCCACGAACGCTCGGTCGGCACCAAACTGGAAGATTACGATCGCATGATAGATCGCAGCCTGATCCGGATCGAGGGCATGCGGAAACTGATCAGCGACCTGCTGGACCTGACGTCCATCGAGTCCGGACAAAGAAAGCGCACTCTGGTGGGAGTCGACCTGTCGGAAGTCGCCCGCCAGGCGGTTGAAAACGTTAAAGCGGAAATAGAACGCCGGAATATCTCGATTCAGCTGGATGTGCCCGCCGGGTTATCTATGGAGGCGGACCGCACAGAAATCGAAATGATCTTTAACAATCTCATCTCCAATGCCGTAAAATATAACCGGGACCAGGGGCGTGTCGGCGTTACCGTCGGCATGACCGGCGATGAAGTCCGAATCCAGGTGGAAGACACCGGAATCGGCATGACCCCGGAAGAAACCCAGCGCCTCTTCAGCGACTTCTCGAGGATCAAGAACGAAAAAACCCGCAATATTCTTGGAAGCGGCCTGGGTCTGTCCACGCTGAAAAAAATCGTCACCCTTTACAACGGCGACATTGCCGTCAAAAGCAAATCGGATGTCGGCAGCACATTTACGGTGACGCTTCACAATAATTTTAGTGCTGCATGATGTTGGTCCGGGGATCGCCGGCGTCCTCGCCGGCTTCCGGGGAATGGATTGCGAGTTCTCAACAGAATGCATCCCATCCGCCTCGCTTTCAGTTTGTACGACCTCTTGGCCGCCGAGGACGCTCCCAAGAAAAATTGCGCGGCATTTGGGGCTCTCCCGGGACCAAGGTGCGTTGAGCCGATTGCGGACGGCAATTGGAAATATGATTTGAATGTTCTTCGCCGAAGCGCGCGTGGAATGGTTTACGAGGTGCGTTATGCCTGGATTGCCTGAAATGGATTTAAGCAAGGGCGCCGTCGACTTTGTCGATGACGGATATTTGACGCGGTTGCTGAGCGAGCCGGCGCCGGAGCGCGAACACGTGCAGGACATCATCGCCAAGAGTTTGGCCAAACAGCCGCTCAGCGTCGAAGAGACCGCCGTTCTTCTTAGAACCGATGAGCCGGAACTGCTCGATGGTGTCTTCCACACCGCTCAGAAGCTGAAAGAAACAGTGTACGGCAACCGGATCGTGCTTTTCGCTCCCCTCTATGTGGGCAATGATTGCGTGAACGATTGCACTTATTGCGGTTTTCAGAGCAGCAACAAATTCTCCGTGCGCCGCACCCTGACCCTCGAGGAATTGCGCGAACAGGTGCTGAAGCTTGAGGCTTCCGGACAAAAACGCCTGATTCTGGTTTTCGGGGAGCATCCGAATTATGGTGCGGACTTCATCGCTGAAAGTGTGCGTACGGTCTACTCCACTCGCAAGGAACACGGCGAAATCCGCCGGGTCAACATCAACGCCGCACCGATGGATCATGAAGGGTATCGGGCCGTCAAAGCCGCCGGCATCGGCACATACCAAATCTTTCAGGAAACGTATCACCACAAAACGTACGCTGCCTGTCATTCCCCGCGCACAAGAAAAGGAAATTTCCTTTATCGGCTCGACGGATTAAGCCGTGCGCTGGAGGCCGGGTGCGACGATGTCGGGATCGGCGTTCTCTTCGGTTTATACGACTGGAAATTCGAGGTTCTGGGTCTCGTCGCGCACGCGCTGTATCTTCAGAAGCGCTATGGGGTCGGCCCTCACACCATCAGCTTCCCGCGCCTGCGCCCGGCGTGCGGGGTGGATTTCCCGGGCCTGGGATCCGTCAGAGACAGCGATTTCAAACGAGTGATCGCGACGCTTCGTCTGGCCGTTCCTTACACGGGACTCATTCTTACAGCCCGGGAAAATGCGGCGCTGCGGCGCGAGCTTATGAAATTCGGCGTTTCCCAGATCGATGCGGGAAGCCGGATTGAAATCGGCGGATATACGGAGAAGACCGATATGCAAGTGACCGACCGCGAACAATTCGAACTCGGCGATACGCGATCCCTCGACAGCGTCATGCGCGAACTGATGCAGGACGGCTATGTGCCGAGCTTCTGCACCGCATGCTACCGGCTCGGGCGTACGGGCGAGCATTTTATGGAATTCGCCATCCCCGGATTCATCAAGCGCTATTGCACACCGAACGCACTCTCGACTCTGACGGAGTACCTGGTGGATTATGCATCTCCGGAAACGCGCGAAGCCGGGGAAGAGTTGATTCAAGCGGAATTGGCAAAGATGGAGCCGGGTCCGCTCAAAGAAGAACTGGAAAAGAGAGTGCGCCAAATCCGGCAGACGGACGACCGCGATCTCTATTTCTGATGGGATCCCGGGAGCGCCGCCGTCTCGGCGGCGAATCAATTGTGGATGATGTGAGAGAATATTGGAGAGTGCATTTGTTCAGCATTTGCTGTGCAACCACTGCAAGCCGGCGAGACGCCGCTCCCAGGAGTTTTCGCTTATGAGCGAGTATCGAACCGAACACGATCTTCTGGGTTCCAGAGACGTACCGGCCAATGCCCTGCACGGCATCTACACGGAGCGCGCCATCGAGAATTTTCCTTTGGCAATGCGGCCGGTCCATCCTGCGCTCATCCATGCCTACGGTGCCGTGAAACTTGCCTGCGCGCGGACAAACCACGAGCTGGGCCGGTGGAATGACGAAAAGGCACAGGCGATCGAGACGGCCTGTACGGAAATGATGGAAGGGCGCCTCGATGCCGCGGTCCTGGTGGATGCGCTTCAAGGTGGCGCGGGCACTTCCACGAACATGAATGTCAACGAAGTCTTGGCGAACCGCGCCCTGCAGATTTTGGGAAAGCAACCAGGAGACTATGCCGCCGTCAGTCCGCTCGAAGATATCAACCTCCATCAATCCACCAACGACACGTACCCAACCGCCCTGAAAGTTGCGGCCATACAGCTGCTGCGGTTGCTCGAGCGCGATGTGGTGGGTCTGCTCGAAGAGTTCCAGCGCAAGGAACAGGAGTTTGCGCGCATCGTCAAGGTCGGAAGAACGCAGCTCCAGGATGCGGTGCTCATTACGCTGGGCCGCGAGATGGGCGCATACGCGGAGGCATTCGCGCGGGATCGATGGCGCATTTACAAATGCGAAGAGAGACTGCGTGTCGTAAATCTGGGCGGGACGGCGATTGGAACGGGGCTCGCCGCTCCCAGGCAATACATCTTCCGCGTCGTGGACCGATTGCGCGAGATCACGCACCTGGGTTTGGCGCGCGCTGAGAATCTTGTCGAATGCACACAGAATGCCGATGTCTTTGTCGAAGTCAGCGGCATTCTGAAAGCGTGCGCGGTCAACCTGCTGAAAATCGCCACAGACCTGCGCCTGATGTCTTCCGGACCCGACGCGGGTTTTGGCGAGATCCGATTACCCGCGCGCCAGGCGGGTTCCTCGATTATGCCCGGTAAAGTAAATCCCGTTGTACCGGAGGCCGTATCGCAAGCCGCAATGGCAGTAATGGCCGGCGATCAGGCGATCGCTTATGCGTGCGCGATGGGAAACCTCGAACTGAATGCGTTTCTCCCGCTGGTCGCCGATGCGCTGCTGGGCAACTTGGATCTCTTGCGCAACGCCTGCCGCATCTTCAGGGAACACTGCGTTGCGGGGATTGCGGTGGATGAATCCCGCTGCCGAGCCCACGTGGAAGGCGCCACGGCAACTTTGACGGCCATGGTCGAATTGCTGGGATATGAAAAGGCTCAGACTCTCGCGAACCGCGCACGCGCCGAAGGGAAATCCATAAGACAGATTGTGATCGAAGAGGGAAGCCTCACTCCGGAAAAATTCGATCAGTTGATCTCGCCTGAGAGTGTCGCCCGGCTAGGTTCTCCTGCAAGCGAGGATACCGAATGAAAGACACGCCGAAAGGAATGCGACTCCACATCGGTCTATTTGGCCGGCGCAATGTGGGTAAATCTTCCCTACTGAACGCGCTGACCCGCCAGCAGGTATCCATTGTATCGAGCGTGCCCGGGACTACGACGGACCCTGTGGAAAAACCGATGGAGTTGCTGCCGCTGGGCCCGGTCCTGTTTATAGACACGGCAGGCATCGATGATGTCGGCGCGCTGGGCGAAATGCGGGCAGAGAGAACGCGACTCATTTTCGAGCGTACCGACCTGGGGATTCTCGTTGCGGAAGGGGATTGCTGGGGCGTATTCGAGGAGAGCATCCTGGCTGAAATGTCTAAACGCAACGCGCCTGTCGTCGTCGTTTTTAATAAAAGCGATCTCGCCGCGCCGCGAGCGGATGTGGTTCAAAATCTGAAGTCCCGCAAAATCCCCGTTGTGGAGACGGTGGCCAGTCAGGGCGAAGGGATGCTCGATTTGCGGGAAGCCCTGATACGGTCCGCTCCGGAAGATTTCATAGACTCTCCGCCGGTGCTGGGCGATCTGATCAATCCCGGCGAAGTGGTCGTCCTGGTGGTTCCAATCGACCTCGAAGCTCCGAAGGGAAGGCTGATCCTGCCGCAGGTGCAATCGATCCGCGATGTCCTGGACCACGATTCCTGTTGCATGGTGGTCAAAGAACGTGAGCTGCGTGATGCACTGGACAAACTGAAAAATCCGCCGGCTTTGGTTGTGACCGATTCGCAGGCCTTTCTGAGAGTGGCAGGGGACACGCCCGCGCAAGTTCCGATGACGTCCTTTTCGATTCTGTTCGCGCGTCTGAAAGGGGACTTGAAGGAATTTGTGCGCGGAATCAAGACCATCGACCATCTGAGGGCCGGAAGCCGCATCCTGGTTCTGGAGTCGTGCGCCCATCACCCGATCGGTGAGGATATCGGCAGAGTCAAGATCCCGCGCTGGATCCGGCAGTATACGGGAGTGGATCTGGAGTTTGTGCACCGCCAGGGACACGACTTTCCTGCGGATCTCAGTCCCTTTCAGTTAATCGTCCAATGCGGCGCATGCATGCTGAACCGGCGTGAGGTGATCTCGCGCATTCTGCGCTGCCGCGAAGCCGGCGTCCCGATCACGAACTATGGCGTGGCGATCACTTACTCCCTCGGCGTCCTCGACCGCGCGCTCTCTCCTTTTCGCGGCCTGTAATATTTCCCCTACGACAAAGTACATTGGTATCGGGTATCGAAAGGGCTTTGGGCTGTCCGCATTCAGCTGTCGGCTTTTACGGGGAGTGACTTTATGGTGTCCGGCGTTGTATTGTAAAAAATCGCAGTTCTTTTTTGCACAGGCGGTGATACATGACTACTGAAGCCGAAAAGCCCGGACTGCGGCGCGACCTGGGATTGCTGCAGGCGAGCGCTCTTGCCATTACGGATATGATAGGGATCGGGCCGTTCATTGCCATCCCGCTGCTCATTGCGACCATGGGAGGCCCCCAAGCCATGATCGGCTGGCTCCTTGGGGCTCTTCTCGCATTCTTTGACGGCTTGGTCTGGGCCGAGTTGGGCGCGGCAATGCCCAAGGCCGGCGGCAGCTATCAGTATCTTCGGGAATCGTTCGGTCCTATGACCGGGGGGCGCTGGTTTTCTTTCCTGATGGTGTGGCAGATAACCTTTTCGGCTCCGCTGTCGGTCGCGAGCGGAAGCATCGGGTTTGCCAACTACTGCCACTTTCTGATTCCGAGTTTATCGCCCTGGGGCGTGCGAATCCTGGCAGCCATGGTTCCGCTATTTCTGGTTGCGGTGCTGTACCGAAAAATTGGAGCGCTAGGCAGGCTCTCCGTGGTTCTGCTGGCTGGTGTTCTGGTCGGATGCCTGTGGATTGTAATATCCGGTCTCCCGCACCTGAGCGCGGCGCGACTCCTGGACTTTCCTCCCAGTGCCTTCAAGCTAAACTGGCTTTTCTGGATGGGGTTGGGACACTCGACCTTATACGGCCTCTACTGTTATTGGGGCTACTACAATGTCTGCTATCTGGGAGCAGAGATACGCCAGCCCGAACGGGTGATCCCGCGCGCCATCCTGATCTCAATCGGAGTTGTCGGCACGCTGTACATTTTAATGACCGCTTCGATTTTGAGCGTGATACCGTGGCGCCAGGTGCGCGAGAGCTCGTTTGTTGTATCGACCTATATACAGAAGCTGCAGGGAACAACCGCAGCGAACGTGATCACTGTCCTGATCCTCTGGATTGCCTTCTCCTCGGTATTTTCCTTACTGCTTGGATACTCTCGCATCCCTTATGCCGCGGCCGCCGACGGTAATTTCTTCAAGATTTTTGCCCGGCTCCATCCGCGCGGAAATTTCCCGCACATTTCTCTTTTGACTCTGGGCGTTATTGCATCCATTTTCAGCCTCGGCCACTTGCCCGATGTGATCGGCAGCCTGGTGGCCACGCGAGTACTGATCCAGTATCTTCCGCAAACGATTGGCTTCTTTGTTCTGCGCTTCCGCGCTCCCGAGCTGGCTCGCCCGTTTCGCATGTGGCTTTATCCTTTGCCTGGCCTTATTTCTGTCCTCGGCTGGATTTACATCCTGGCAACATCGGCGAGAAAATCCCTTATTTTTGCGCTAGCGGTTTTTATCCTCGGATCGCTGACCTTTTTTGCACGATCCCGGATCCACGGCGAATGGCCATTCATTCGTTCCTGAATTAGACAAGACCGCAAATCCCGCTGCAGCAAGCATCTGTGAGGACGGCTCTGGAGAGCCGTCCTCACAGATGATCTGAATGAGCAATCAAATGTGCCTTCGCCGAGCGCGTCACCTTCTCTATTTGGCGGCAATGGTTGCGCTGGTGTCTGGCAGGCCCTCCGATTTTGCCGTTACGACAATCTTCCCCGTCTGACCGCGTTTGGCTTTTACGATGACCAGAGCCAGACCGTTGAATGCGTTGCGCTCCTTTGATGCAAACACCCTGAAATCGGTGGCATCGCCATTATCGGTTGCGACAATCTCTCCCGGTCCATCAATTTCGAAGCGTATCAGGTTTTTGGATCGGGGAACGGTCAGCCCCTCCGCATCGGCAATCGCGAGAGTGATGAAAGAGAGGTCGTGGCCGTCTGCGACGATCGATGCGCGGTCCGGTTTCAGCAGTAATGTTGCCGGTGCGCCGACAGTTCTGACGGAATCCGTGGCCCATTCTTTTCCATTTTTATACGCGACAACGCGCAACTCGCCGGGCTTGTACACCACGTCGTCCCAGCGAATACGATATTGGAACTGTTCTTTCTTTTTGCGGCCCATGGACTTGCCGTTTAAGAACAGTTCCGCCTCGTCACCGGAGGTGTAAACATGCACGGGCGTTGGCAGTCCTACGCGATCCGGCCAATTCCAATGCGGCAGGATGTGCGCCATCGGCAAGTCCGGCCGCCACTGCGCCTGGTAGAGATAGAAACGGTCCTTCTTGAATCCTGCCAGGTCGATGATTCCGAAATAAGAGCTGCGTGAGGTGTCAAACGGTGTCGGCTCTCCAAGATAGTCCCAACCGGTCCACACGAACTCTCCGCCGACAAAAGGATAGAGCTCCTGTGCCGCGAACTCCTTGTCGGGCGAAGTTGCCCATGGCGGGAAATAAAGGTCGTAAGAACTCATTTGATGCGTGATGTTGTCCTGTCCCGTTACCGGGCCTGCGACCGCGCCGATCTCTTTGGCGACCGGGAAAACATATTCCCCGCGACTGCTGATCGTGGAAGCCGTTTCGCTGCCGAAAACGAATTTCGAGGGAAAATTCTGATGAAAGACCGGGTATTGCGCAGGGCCGCTGACTCCCATGCCCGCTCCCTGGTAGTTCAGTCCGGCCAGGTCGATCGCCGCGGGGAAGGGGCTGTCCGCGCGGGCGATATTCATGGCGCTCGTTGTTGGACGCGTCGAATCCTCATCGTGCACGATGCCGCTGAGTTCCCTGGCCATCGCTGCTCCGGCTTCTCCCTGGCTTTGTTCCGGTATCTCATTCCCGATGCTCCACATGATCACCGAAGGGTGATTGCGGTCGCGGCGCACCAACATCCGGGTGTCCTGCTCATGCCACTCCGCGAACAGACGCCCGTAATCCTGCGGCGTTTTCCCGCGCAGCCAGCAATCGAACGTTTCGTCCATAACCATGAGGCCCATCTTGTCAGCCAGATCCAGCAATTCGGGCGCGGGTGGATTGTGGCTGGTGCGGATCGCGTTGACCCCCATCTCTAACAGAGTCTCCATCTGGCGTTGCAGTGCGCGATAATTCAGCGCAGCTCCCAGCGCTCCCAGATCGTGGTGATCGCACACTCCGTTCAGCTTGACGTGCTCTCCATTGATGAAAAAGCCTTCGTTTGCGTCGAACTTCAGCGTCCGGATGCCGAAGGGCGTCTCGTAGGATTCGGCCAAGGCATCGCCTCGCTGCACCGTGGTCACCGCCACATATCGGTTCGGTTTTTGCCCCGGCATTGGCCCCCAGAGCTTCGGATTTGCGATCGTCGCTTTGCCTTCTGTGAAGGCGGTCTTACCGGCTTGAACCGCGACATTCACGGGAGCGATCCTGGCAACAGGAGATCCCGTTTTGTTTCCGTTTGAGTCCAGAAGATAAAACAGCGTGGAAACGCGGACGGTGGTGCTTTCAACGGAGTCGTTGTCGATTGCCACCTTTAATGCCACGATCGCCGCGGATGCCTTTATGTCCGGCGTTGTCAGGCGCGTTCCCCAGCGTGCGACATGTACCGGAGGCGTCTTCACGAGCCACACGTTGCGGTAAATTCCGCCACCGGGATACCAGCGCGATGAGTTCGCCGGGTTGTCCAGGCGAATGGCCAGCTGGTTTCCTGCCCCCATTTTAATATAGGGAGTCAGATTGACTCGCCAGGAGGCATACCCGTACGGCCAACCGCCGATCAGGTGTCCGTTCAGCCAGACCGTTGCGTACGACATAGCGCCGTCGATATCCAGGAAAATAGACCGGCCCACATCCGAAGAAGTCATGGTCAGCTTTTTTCGGTACCACGCCACGCCATAAAAAGGCAATCGTCCGGTGGCTCCGCTGCCTGCGGTGGTGAAGGGTCCCTCAATTCCCCAATCGTGCGGCAAATCGATTCTGCGCCATTGGCTGTCATCGAAATCGGCCTGTGCATAAGAAACGGCGCCGACGTTGCCTTCGGGGGCTGCATATCTGCGAGCCTCGTCTTTGATGAAGGCATTGCCGGTCGGCAGAATCCAGGGTTTGATTTTGTCGTAGGTCAGATTTTCCGCTGCCTCGGGCGGGTCTCCTTTCGCGAATCGCCAGTCGTCGTTGAGGGAAACACGATCGCGCGGCGAAGAGGAATCCGCGGCATGCACGGAAACGGAAAAAAGGATGAGGGTGAATGCCATTACTGCGAGAATATTTCGTGCCGGCATGGGTTGCGCTCCTTTGTTTTACCACATGGTACTACAGATCACGCTGCATTTGGGCTCACGAATCTTTGTTCCTCCATGATTCCCATGCTGTGCCCGCGAGCGCACATTTCGCAATTGCGATCGGGAATCAGATTTTTTTTCATGGGATCACCTTAAACCGAATCCCGATCGCGATTCCCGATGCCGATTCCGAAATAGCGCAGGATCCATTTCTCTGCGGGTTGGAAATATTTTCTTGACACAATGCGAAGGAAGTACTATTAAATAGTACTATGAGACCTATAACGACACAATTGACTGCACAGCAGATCGAAATCATGAAAGTGGTGTGGCGGTTGGGAGAGACGACGGTGCGCGATGTGTATGAAGCGCTGCGGGCCGAGCGGCCCATCGCCTATACGACCGTCATGACGACGATGAAGACCATGGAAGCGCGGGGGCATTTGAAGAAACGGACGGAAGGGCGCGCCTATGTCTATCAGGCCGTCGAACCGAAAAAACGCGCTCTGCGCAAGATCGTGAAGAATTTTATCGACCGTGTGTTCAACGGGTCCGCGGAACCGTTACTGGCGCACCTTGTCGAGGAGCGGCGCTTGTCCGAGAAAGACCTGGCGGCGCTGACCAGAATGATACGGGAGAAGAAGTGAGCGGTTGGCAGCAGGCAATGATTGCAGTGGTTGCGACTGAGAATGTCAAAGGAGCAGATGGTGGCACTTCCAGTTTGGATTTCCAATTTGATGGCATACAGTTTGCAGATTGCGATTCTGGCTGTGGCCGGCACGATGCTGGCGTATCTATTTCGACTGAAACTCCCTCGGTTGACTCTGATTTTCTGGCAAATATTGCTGCTTGTATGCTTAATAGTGCCGGTTCTTCAGCCATGGAATCACCCGATTGTTGGTGCCGCAATCTCCGGAAATAGACTCGCAGGCCAAGGGGTTCATGGCGTTGCGGTTTCGATGAGTCCCGGGCCGTCACCGCAATTTCCATGGGAGATAATCGGTATTCTCCTGTTGACCGGCATGGTTCTCCGGTTGATGTGGATGATACTCGGCTTTTTGCGGCTGCATCTCTTTCACCGCAAATCGCACATGTTTCTCGAAGACCATGAGGCAATCCGCGATTTGCGGTGGCGCACGGGTGTTCGAGTGCCGCTGCTTCTCTCCGACGAGATCGACTGTCCCGTTACTTTCGGTTTTCGTTCTCCGACGATCATCCTTCCGCTGTCATTTAAGGATCTCAGCGAGCCCTGCCAGAGAGCCGTCCTTTGCCACGAGCTTCTGCACGTGCGCCGCTATGATTGGATTCTCATCATTCTGGAAGAGATCGTCGCCTCCATTTTCTGGTTCCATCCGGCCGTCTGGTGGCTGCTGAATCGCATTCATCTCGTCAGGGAACAGACGGTCGATTCCGAGGTGGTTCGATTGACGGGAGACAAGCAACCGTATCTGGATTCGCTGCTGGAATTCGCGAAGGCGCATGGGCGTCCCAGAGCCGTTCCGGCGCCGCTGTTTTTAAAGGAAAGTCATCTTGTGCAGCGCGTGGCGCTGCTTCTAAAGGAGGTTTCCATGAGTCGATCGAGACTCGCCGTCAGCATGATCAGCATATTCTTGCTTTTGATGGGGACCGTGTATCTGTCTGCCGGGTGGTTTCCGCTAACGGGAGCTCCCTTGCCTGCGCAAGAACAGAATTCCGGCGAACAGGTCCAGGCTCCGCATGTTCTGACCCGTCAAGGTGGGGCTAACATGCAGGAGCCGAAGTTGATTCATAGAGTGGAGCCTGTCTATCCTGAAGAGGCCAAACGCATCGGTTTGCAGGGCATTGTCAGGCTTGCCGTGACCATCGATGAGGAAGGATTGGTCCGTGAAATAAAAGTGCTTGATGGGCCTCCACTTCTGATCGATCCTGCGATCAACGCAGTTAAACAGTGGCGCTACAGCCCGACCCTTCTGAATGGTGCGCCTGTCCCGGTCGAGACTACAGTGATGTGCTATTTTGCCATAAAAAATACTGCTGCGCCGGTCCGGGAGGCGAGTGCGGCAGCTGCAAGTGGTGTGGGAGCGCCGCCTGATACTCGCACGATGACACTTATGATGCATATCGTGAACGATGGCCAAGCGGCAGCTACGCCCCTGTCAGTTCCGCCCGCTCAGGAACAAAACGCCGCTCCTCAAATCAATGCTCCGCTCAGGGAACCGATCGTCGTCGGCAGCATGGTACAGGAATCGAAGCTGATTCACAGGGTTGAACCCATCTATCCGGAACAGGCGCTGCGCGAGCGCCTCCAGGGAATTGTTCGCCTCATGATCACCATCAATGAAGACGGGTACGTTTATGAATTAAGAACCACCGAAGGCAATAACCCGATTCTGGAAGCGGCAGCGATAGATGCCGTAAAACAATGGCAATACAGCCCAACGCTTCTTAACGGAGTGCCTGTTGCCGCGCAGACCACGGTGACCGTCATATTTAACGTGAAATAAAAGGCATTTCCGGTACGCTCAAATAATACGCAGCCGCGAATTGCCCGAACCCGATCATGTAAATTCGTGGCTGCTTTTAGCCGATTTTATTGGCCTCGTCCTTGGCTTTCCTCAGGCTGTCGCGGCGTGTTTTTTCGAATGCCAGCCTCCCGGCGGGCGCTTCTTCTTTGGGAAGGTAACTCAAGATCTCGTCGTTAATTTCCTGCATTTCCTCTCTGAATTCCGGGTGGCTGAAGATATACATATCGTTGCGCCGGATGCCGGCGAGCACCTTTTCTCCCACCTCCTCGGGTGACATCCCGAGCTTGTGTATCTCCGGCAGAATGTCCATCGTCTTCTGGCTCCGGGCCGTGTTTTCCGGCGACACGAACCGTTGGGGCCGCACCTTCTCGCTCTCGTAAATCACGCTGTTGATCAGCCCGGGACAAAAAACGGAAACCCCGATATTGTATGGATACAAACTGCATCGGAGCGCCTCGCTGAGTCCGCGTACCGCGTATTTGGATGCGGTGTAAATACCCGCGCCGGCGCTGGCCAAAAAACCGGCCATCGAGGCTGTATTCACGATGTGTCCGCCCTCGCCGTGTTTGCGAATGCGCGGAATGAAGGTCTGGATGCCGTTGACGACGCCGCCGAAATTCACGCCCATGACCCAGTCCCAGTCGTTGTAGGTACACTCCTCGATCGGAACGAAAAGATTGATCCCCGCGTTATTGCACAGGACGTGCACCTTGCCAAACACCTTTTCCGCCTCGTCGGCTGCCCGTGCAAACGCTTCGCGGTCCGTGACATCCAGGTGGATTGCGTGCACACTGGGATTGTTCGCGAAATACGCCATTGCGCGGTCGAGGCTGTCCTGCCGGATATCCGCGATCACCACCTTCATGCCGTTCTTTGTGAAAACCTGAGCCATCCCAAATCCCGCACCGTTGGCCGCTCCGGTAATGAATGCCACTTTTCCTTCAACGTCTTTCATGGATATCTCCTGTCCGGAAGAATAGTCTGCACCTTTGAATGCTACAAAACAGCTATCCTTCCCCTGAATGGAATTCTACAATGGAATCGAGTTGTGGAGCTATAGATGAACAACAGCAACGCGATAGATCTCTTATTTGGAGGGATGGAAAAACTTGGTCCGGGGAGCGACGTCGACACCAGATATGTTCTCGGGCTTCTGCCAAAACGTTCGTATCGGGTGGTTGTCGACGCGGGTTGCGGTATGGGCCGCCAAACCCTGGTGCTGGCAAAGGAACTCGGCCTTCGCATCCAGGCGGTGGACTTATATGAGCCTTTCCTGAAGGAGTTGTCTCGCCGGGCAACGGACCGGGGAGTTGCCGAACTGATCGAGCCGCATTGCATGGATATGAAGGATATTCCGGATGCCTTCCGGCAGATCGATCTGCTCTGGTCGGAAGGATCGGCATACAACATTGGATTTTCCAATGCGCTGCAAATCTGGGCCTCTGCCATGAATCCGGGCGGATTTCTTGCCGTCAGCGAAATGTCCTGGATGCGGGAACAGGTCCCGGACGCGGTGCGGGAGTTTTTCGGGTCGTTTTATCCGGACATGCATTCCATGGCACAGAATATCGAAATTTCCGGACGCGCCGGATATGACCTTCTCGCGACGCATACCCTTCCACGGGAAACATGGGTGGAGGGCTACTACGACATCCTCGCACCCAGGGCAGCATCCCTGCTGAATCATCGCGATGCTGCGGTCCGGGAATTGGCCGCCGGAATGATCCGCGAGATCGAGATTTTTGAGCTTTCCCAAAACAGCTACGCTTATGTGTTTTATCTGCTCCGGCGTTCCTGAAGAATTTGAGGGATTGCACACTGCTCCAAAACACCGGGTTTTGAAGCCTCAGATCGTGGAAACCGGCTGATTGTCTTGCTGAGTGCGGCTGAATGTAGTAAAAGTGTCGCGTTTTGAAATCGTGCAACTGCGGGAGAGGGTTGAGTCGATATGGCAGAGAAGACCTGGCAAAACTATATCAAGAATAAGTCTTCCAAACCGGCGCCGCTGAAGGGTGTCAAGGTGTTGGAAGTGTGCACGATGTTGCTCGGACCCATGGGACCCGCGCTGCTGGCACAACTGGGCGCGGAGGTCATCCGGTGCGAAATCCCGCCGATGGGGGATTCCACACGCTCACTGAATCCGTTCGGTTGGTTTTTCAAGGACCAGAGTCCCCTTCTGCTGCACATCAACCAGAACAAATACTGGGTGGGGCTCGATCTGCACAAGCCCGAAGGGCAAAAAATATTCTGCGAGCTTGCCGCGCAGTGCGACATCGTGGAAAACAACTTCCGGCCGGGAGTCATGGAAGACTGGGGCATCGGGTATCGGCAGATCAGCGAGATCAACCCGGGAATTATCTTCCTGTCCAAGAACGGCTATGGACAATGGGGCCGGTATGCCAAGGAAAACCGGCCTTCCAATGACGGCGCCTCCCAGGCGCTTACGGGGTATTCCTACATGTCCCGCTTTCCCGGCCAAACGCCCCTGAAACTGCGCGCGTACATCGGCGACAACTACGGCGCCATGTGCGCTGAAATCGCCGTGCTCGCCGCGCTTCACTATAGAGACCGGACGGGCAAAGGACAATTCATCGAATTTTCGCAAACAGAAAATGTCATGCGCACGATGGCGTGGATCTGGCCGTATCTGCAGATTACGGGCACACAGCCGCAACCCACGGGCAACCGCGATGTCTCGATGTGCCCGGCGGACACATTCCGCTGCCGCGACGACAAATTTGTCGCACTCGCGGCACCGGCTCCGGAGGAGTTCGCCGGCCTGTGCCGGGCGATGGATAGGCCGGAACTGGCGGAAGATCCGAGATTCAGGGATCATGGGACGCGCCTCAAAGAGGAAAATGCAACGGCGATCCTCAAAATAATTGCCGATTGGGCCCGCGCGCGGACACCGGAGGAGATTGAAGCCCTTGCCGATCATTACGGTTTTGCCGCCAGCCATCTCTACACGGCAAGGGATCTGGTGGAGAATGAGCGTTTTAGAATCCGGGATTTCTGGACGGAAATCGATGATGCGCTGTTGGGAAAGCACCACAACTACGAGTTTCCAGTCAAAATGTCCGAAACTCCGCCGAACACCAAGTGGTCCGTCCGGCCGGTCGGGTTCGATAACGAATTTATTATGAAAAAATTTCTCGGCAAAAGCGACGCGGAAATTCGCAGACTGTACGAAACCGGCGCATTAGGAAAGTGGAAAGACATGCAGGGACGTCGACCGCCTCCGGATTGGGATGGCAAAGCGGGATTGAGGGAGTGAAAAACCAGTCGGCGGTCGGCGTTTGACAGTGTGGAGAGCGGATCGTGACAGATTGGTTGGGACACGAGAGGTGGCAGTAATCTCATAGATACGAGGGGTTCGGGATGGGCGGCAAGAAGAGATCGGATTGGACAGAATGGTCAAACTGGATCAGGGAAAGAGACGATCCCAAAATCGCGCAAATGAGGCCTGAGGCGCTGGATGACATTACCGTGCTGGATCTGAGCAACAAGAGTTTTGGAGGGTGCTATTGCTCGTCGGTTCTGGCTGAACACGGCGCCAACGTGATCCGAATTGAGCCGCCCGGGGGAGACTTCATTCGGAGCTGTACGCCCTACGGCTTCATGTATAAGGGCGAAGGCCTGAATTACTTGACGGAGGGCCGGAACAAGCATCACGTGACCCTGGATCTTACAAAGCCGGAAGCGAGAGACATGCTCCGCCGACTGGCGCAACAGGCCGATGTGCTCATCGAGACCTTCCCGCCTGGGACGATGGATGACTGGGGAATCGGCTATGAGGATCTGAAGGAGAGCAATCCCAAATTGATCTTTGCCTCGATCACCGCTTACGGCGGGTTCGGTCCCAAAAGCCGAAGCAAGATGATGGACTACGATAACATCGCGCAGGCGATGTCGGGTTTTCACTACGACACGGGCGAGAGGCTTCCCTCGGGGAAAACCTATGACGAATGTCCCTGGGCCGTTCCCACCAGATCGGGCCCCTGGATCGCCTGGTTCATGTCCGGAACTTTTATGGCTATGGGAATCCTGGCTGCCTTGCATGCGAGATTCACCACGGGAAAAGGTCAGGCACTCGACGTCGCATCGGCGGAAGCATACGCCCGCATCGATGATTTCGTGGCGCTTTGGTATGAGCATAAGGGACGCATTAACGAGCGGTTCGGCAATCTTGATACGGCAATTTGGCTCTATTGCTTCGCTCCGACGAAAGACGGCGCCGTCTTCCTGGGCGGCCTTCGGTTGGAGATGTGGCAGGCGTTTGCGGACATGGTAGGGAAGTGGGATGAATGGGGTGCCGGCAGCTGGACCAGCGTGGCGCCGTTTACGGCAGAGGAAGAACAGCTCAAATGGTCGGCCCTCGTCTTCGAAGAAACATTGAAATACACCAGCGAAGAGCTGCTTGAAATGTCGCTGGAATATTCAAGGCATGGCCGTCTGGCCCCGATTACGTGCGTCGTCGCTCCCATTCTCTCGCCGCAGGATGCCATCAACGATCCCAATTGGAAAGACCGCGGAATTTTCACCCCGATAGCTGACCCGATCTATGGGGATATCATTACCGCCCAGGCGCAATACAAAATGACCGAAACGCCACTGCGGACCAAATGGGTTTGCCAACCTGTCGGACACGAAAATGAAGCGGTGTATCTGAAATATCTTGGCCTGACTTCGGCCCACCTGAAGGATCTCAAGGCGCAGGGAATTGTTTAGGCAAAACACTCGTCCACAATAGATCCGCTATCGACTGCGAATTTGCGATCGGCCATAGGTGCCGATCTGCGAACCCACTCCGCAAAAGCCGATAGCGATAATCGCCCCCGACACGGAAATCCATCCATATCCCGATCCCGCCTGATTTTAGTGGAGGAATTAATGGACACCCACTGGTTGAGAGAAATCGTGGAATCGTGGAATCGTGGACACCCACTGATTGAAACGCGAGAGGGAAACCTGGACCTCCACCCATCTTGGGTGAAAATCTTGCGTTTGCTGGCATGGAAGATTTCAGTGGGTGTCCACTATTCACGATTCCGAATCCAATCCAATGATTTGAAAGAATTGGCCATGATAATGGGTGTCCAGGAATGGACAAGGGATGGCTTTCGCTGTCGGCAGGGAGGTTCGCAACCGAGAGTCGGCATCGGAATGCTTTGAGAGAGGAACGAATCCCGATTGCGGCACCTAGAGGTTTTTGGGTTAATTTAACGAATGATTGCTGCTCGTCCCTCATCAAAAGCTTTAATGTTTGTGTCGTGCAATTTGGATGGGAGTAGGCTTTTTATGGCCTCGATCCACTGATTCCCTGTCAATTCCGGGAAGAAGTTGGATAAAGCGCCGAGCAGGACAACGTTAGCGACTTGGACATTGCCTATACGCTTCGCAATCTCATATCCGTTCACCATCCAGACGTTCTCTTTAAAGCGTTTCTTGAAGGTTTTCTCGACGTTTTTCGGGTACTCCATTTTCCCAAGATTGACTGCAGGAGGGAGGATCGAGACATTGTTGAGAATAATTTTTCCTTCGGGCTTCACCCAGTGCATGTACCGTAGAGCTTCGAGCAGCTCGAACGAGACGAGGTAGTCGACATCTCCTTGCCTGATCAGGGGCGAATACACCTTTTCCCCAAAGCGGAAATGAGTTGTAACGTCCCCTCCGCGCTGGGCCATGCCGTGCACTTCAGCCTTTTTCACATCGTACCCGGCGTCCAACAGCACCTGGCCCAGGATATTGCTTGCGAGGATTGTGCCCTGTCCTCCCACACCCGAGAGAAAAATATTTCTGGTCGTTCCGTTACTGGACATAGCTCGTCTCCTCATTGCTCATTCGGCAAAATGCTTTGGAATTCACACACCTGGTAGCACACGGAGCAGCCGACACATTGATCGCGGTTGATGAATGACGTGCCTTTTCTCTTGCGGCCGCTTCCGGTTGTGCCCTCGCTTTCCACCCAGCTGATGGCTGGGCAATTGACGTTCAGGCACAACTTGCACCCTGTGCAGGTGTCGTTGTCGATGCGGTAGGTCGGATATTTGAACCGTTCGCGCGGTTTGTCCCTGCGCAGCAGCATGCACGGGCTGTTTTGCGTGATGATGACGGACGATTCATCGCGATTCACCTCTTCGCGAATTACCTCCATCGTTTCTTTGATATTGTAGGGATCGACAGAACGCACGTGCTTGACGCCCACGGCTTTTGCCAGTTGCTCGTAATTGACCAGATCCGCGGGATCACCTTTGATCGTGAATCCTGTTCCCGGATGCTCCTGCTGCCCTGTCATGGCGGTTATCCGGTTATCAAGAATAATCGTTGTGGAGTACCCTCCGTTATAAACCGTATCCATCAGCGGTCCGATGCCACTGTGCAGGAATGTCGAATCTCCCAGCACGGCGCAGATCTTCCCGAGTCCTTCCTTCCCCAACACCTTGCCCGCGCCATATGCGCCGCCAACGCCGGCACCCATGCAGGTCGACGCATGCATGGCGGACAGAGGCGGAGAGACGCCGAGCCCATAGCAGCCGATATCCCCGAAAACAAAAAGGCCGAGCCTCTTCAGCGCCACAAACAGCGGTCGGTGCGAACACCCGGCGCACAGATTCGGCGGCCTTTTGGGCAATTCCTCCAGGCTAGCCTGTGTCTTTGCAAGCTTGACGCGCTTCCCCGTTACGACCTTCGAGAGCGACTGCTCGATGATAGTCGGCGTCAGTTCGCCAATAGCGGGGATAAGATCCTTGCCGTGGCGCACCTTGAATCCCATCGCGCGGATTTCCGTTTCGAAGAAGGGATCGAGCTCTTCAACCACAATCACCTTTTTGACTTTATTAAAGAACTCGGCAATCAGATTTTTCGGCAGCGGCCATGCCATGCCGAGCTTGAGGAAGGAATACTGCGGGAACACTTCTCGTGTGTGGAGATAGGTTACTCCCGAAGCGATGAATCCGACGGAAGGATCATTGATCTCCATGACGTTGTATGGGAATTCTCCGTCGGCGTAGGCGGCAAGTTTGCCGATCCTTTCTTCCACCAGGACCCTGCGGACTTTGGCGTACATGGGCACCATCACCATTTTGGGTACGTCCTTTTTGTCGAGTCCCTTTGGAACCGTCGATTCCTTTCGCTCCCTCAGGTCCACGGGCGAATCGCAATGGGAAACGCGTGTCTCGCTGCGCAGCAGCACGGGGGTATCGAACCTCTCGCTCATGTCAAAGGCAATCCGGGTGAAATCGCTGCATTCCTGGGCATCTGCCGGCTCGAGCATTGGAATCTTGCCGAATCGGGTCCAGTGCCGACTGTCTTGTTCATTTTGCGAGCTGTGCTGTCCCGGGTCGTCTGCCACAACGATGACGAAGCCCCCCTTTACTCCCGTATACGAAATGGTCATCAACGGATCGGCGGCCACATTCAGCCCCACATGTTTCATGCAGGCAATGGCCCGGCCGCCCGCGAAGGAAGCGCCGTGCGCAACTTCCACCGCTATTTTTTCATTCGGCGACCATTCGGTATACACTTCCGGATAATGGGACAATTCCGCCAGGATTTCACTGCTGGGAGTCCCGGGATATGCGCACCCTACGGTTACTCCGGCCTCCCAGGCTCCTCGAGCGATTGCCTCATTTCCCTGCAAAATTTTCCTCATGCGCCCTCCTTCTTCAGGTCGGCCTCATATTAACATAATCAGCCGAGAGAACATGATTCATTGGCAGTGAGAGCAAGAAGGGGAGTTATCCGCATCGCTGCCGGAAACGGCACCGAGAATCGAGATCGGCCATCGGTTTTGAACCCCGATCCGCTCACGAAAGTTCGGTGCCGATACCGATCCTGGCCCGACCGCGAAAATCCCCTTTAATCCTTTGTTCCTTTGAGCTTCTATACCTTATTTCTCCCAAATTGATTGCCCTTAATCGCGCGATATGACACACTTGACTGTTTAAAACTTACCACTTGGAGAAAGTAGGCCTATGATGAGACCGCTCATAATCTGCATCGCCATTTTTTCTTTCCTTTCAACCGAAGCATGTCAAACACCAAGAAAGGCGCTGCCTCCCATGAAAACGACTGTTTTTGGAAAACTCCCGGATGGACGGGAGGTTCATCAGTACACGCTTGAAAACCGCTCCGGCGTTGCGGCACAGATTATCGACTATGGGGCGGCGGTCACATCGCTGCGGATTCCCGATCGCAACGGGAAGATGGCGGATGTAGTCCTTGGCTATGATTCACTGCAGGGGTATATCGACGGGACCACATATTTCGGAGCTATCGTGGGGCGTTACGGCAACCGCATCGGCAAGGGCCGGTTCCAGCTCGACGGGAGAGAATATCAACTCACGATCAACGATGGCGAGAATCACCTTCACGGTGGGAAAACAGGCTTTAACAAAGTTCTATGGGATGCCAAGCCGGGCAATTCCGAAGAGGCATCTTTGCGGCTGCAATATGTCAGCAAAGATGGGGAAGAAGGGTATCCGGGAACCGTGACTCTGAAGGTCACGTATACCCTGACCGACAAAAACGAGCTTCGGATCGACTACGAAGGAACGACCGACAAGCCGACAATTCTGAATCCGACGCAGCACTCTTATTTCAATCTTTCCGGTTCGCCCGAAAATACGATACTCGGTCATCTGTTAATGATCGACGCGGACGGGATCACGCCTGTGGACAAGGGACTCATCCCGACGGGCCAGATTCAAAGCGTCGCGAATACGCCGATGGACTTCCGCACGCCCATGGCGATCGGCGCTCATATCGGCGACGAGAATGAGCAGCTTGCGTTTGCCAAGGGATACGATCACAACTGGGTTCTAAAAGGCAGCCCGGGCAAAGTGCGCAGAGTCGCGGAACTGTATGACGCCGGCAGCGGGCGCATAATGACCGTTTATACGGACCAGCCGGGCCTTCAGTTTTATTCGGGCAATTTCCTGGACGGATCGGCGAAGGGAAAAAACGGCATTTCCTATAAGCAAAGAAGCGGTCTTTGCCTGGAAGCCCAGGCGTTCCCCGACACTCCTAACAAGCCGGAATTTGGATCGGTGACGTTGCGGCCGGGACAAACATATCATCAGACTACCCTGTATCAGTTTTCAACCCGGTAGATTGCAGGTAGCTGATTTCTATTCGATTGGATCAATATGCCGCACTATGCCATTGGCCTCGACTTTGGGACTAACTCCTGCCGTTCGCTTCTGGTGGATGTTACATCCGGAAGGGAATTAGCAAGTTATATTTTTGCGTACCCTTCGGGGAACGACGGTGTCATCACGGACGCTTCGGATCCCAACCTGGCAAGACAGAATCCGGCGGACTATCTGCTCGGGATCGAGGCGACAATCCGGGGAGCCATTCAAAAAGGAAAGGATGCTGAACCGGATTTTGAGCCGTCCGATGTTATCGGCATCGGGGTCGACACGACCGGAAGCAGCCCGATGCCGGTGGATTCCGAGGGACGGGCTCTTTGTTTTCAGCCCGAATTCAAAAACGATCCGGCTGCCATGATATGGTTGTGGAAGGATCACACCGGCTATAGAGAGGCCGCACAGATTACGCAGCTTGCTTCGAATATGCGCCCGCAATTTCTCTCGAGAATCGGCGGAACGTATTCTTCGGAGTGGTGGTGGAGCAAAATTCTGCACTGCAAAAATACGGCGAAGGATGTATTTGATGCTGCCGGCAGCTGGGTCGAGATCTGCGACTGGATTCCGGCGATCCTGACCGGAGATCCGTCGCCGCAAAAAATGAAGCGCAGCGTATGCGCCGCGGGACATAAGGCGATCTTTAATCGGACATGGCAGGGGCTGCCGGATTGCGAATTTCTCGACAAGCTTTCGCCCGGGCTGGGCTCTCTGCGCGCAAGGCTTTACGATACTGCGTATACTGCGGAGCAACGGGCAGGCACGCTTTCCCCCGAATGGGCACAACGGCTCGGGCTTTCACCCTCCGTTGCGATCGCCGTGGGTGCTTTTGACGCGCACATGGGCGCGGTAGGTGCCGGCATCGCACGGGGAACGCTCGTGAAAATCATCGGAACGAGCACGTGCGATATCATGATCCACCCGAACGATGAACCGTTACAGGACATTCCGGGCGTGTGCGGCATCGTGGATGGGTCCGTCATGGCCGGGTATTATGGGATTGAGGCAGGGCAGTCCGCCGTCGGGGACATCTTTCTCTGGTTCGTGAACGCGCTTGTTCCGGAAAAATTCGGCAGAACGCAGGACGAACAATTCGCAAACCTCGAGACGGCCGCGGCCGGTCTGAAGCCCGGAGAGAGCGGGCTGGTTGCACTGGACTGGAACAATGGAAATCGAACCGTTCTGGTCGATGCCCGGCTTGCGGGACTGATCATCGGCCAAACGTTGCACACGCAGTCGCACGAAATCTACCGTGCCCTCCTCGAAGCGACGGGGTTTGGAGCACTGGTCATCATCGATCGCCTTGAGGAATACGGCGTTCCCATTAATGAGGTCGTCAGCTGTGGCGGGCTCGCATCAAAAAATGCGCTCTTGATGCAAATCTACGCGGATATCACGGGCCGTCCTATGAAAATATCGCGGAGTGAACAGGCGCCGGCCCTGGGTGCCGCGATTTTTGCGGCCGTCGCCGCAGGGAAGGCCGCGGGCGGATATGATTCTGTCGGCGCCGCGCAAAAAGCCATGGTCGGGACCGGTCGTGAATACCGGCCCGTCGAGAAGAATCATAGGACCTATCAAAAGGTTTACGCACTGTACCGCCGGCTGCACGACGCATACGGCACACCGCAATGGTCGGGGAGCATGTACTCCCTCATGAAAGAACTGCTGGATATCCGGGATGAAGTGAGGAGATCGCTCTGATGCTGGATCTGCTCAAGAAAAGAGTCTTTCAGGCCAATATGGACCTGGTGCGCCATGGACTCGTGACACGCACCTGGGGAAATGTCAGCGGCATCGATCGATCGAAACACTGTATTGTGATCAAGCCAAGCGGCGTCGAATATGAGGCCATGACCGCCCAGGACATGGCCGTCGTGGACATGGACGGAAATGTCGTCGACGGGAATCTTCGCCCCTCGTCGGATTTGCCGACACACATCGAGCTGTACAAGGCTTTTCCCGAAATCGGCGGGATTGCGCACACGCACAGCGTGTACGGAACGATGTTTGCGCAGGCGTGCCGCGAGATCCCGTGTCTCGGCACGACGCATGCCGATCATTTCAACGGCCCGATCCCCGTGACCCGAATCCTTACGGAAAAGGAGGTCGGCGAAGGGTACGAGCGTGCAACAGGCAAAATTATTATTGAGCGCTTCGCCGGCATGGATCCGATGACCACGCCGGGCGTACTTGTGGCGGGACATGCCCCGTTTGTCTGGGGCAGAAACGAGCTGGATGCCTTCCACAACAGTCTGATCCTGGAGCGCGTTGCTCAAATGGCATTGGGAACGTTTCTCCTGAATCCTGACATAGCGGCGCTCCCCTTGCATATTCAGGCAAAGCATTATCAACGAAAACACGGGCCGCATGCTTACTACGGCCAGAAAAAATAAGGATGAACCCTCATGCAAAATATTCCTGCCGTCAAACTTGGTATCGTCGCTGTCAGCCGGGACTGTTTTCCCGTCGAGCTTTCCAGAAAGCGCCGGAACAATGTGGTTGCTGCCTGCAGAGAGCTCAAGGTGCCCGTCGTCAAAATCGAGACCATCATTGAGAACGAGCGTGATGTTATAGCGGCGCTCGAGGAAGTGAAGCAGAAAGATATTAACGCGCTGGCGATCTATCTCGGGAACTTCGGTCCCGAAGGCCCGACCACGCTGCTGGCTCAGAGATTCGCAGGTCCCGTCATGTTCGCGGCGGCCGCGGAAGACAGCGGAAACGACCTGATAAACGGCCGAGGCGATGCCTATTGCGGAATGCTGAGCGCGTCCTACAATCTCGGCCTGCGTCGCCTCCGTCCCTACATCCCGGAATACCCTGTCGGCGATCCCAAAGATATAGCCGCAATGCTGGCGGATTTCATACCCGTTGCGCGCACCGTTATCGGCGTCCGCAGTTTGAAAATCATTTCCTTCGGACCGCGACCGTTCGATTTCCTGACCTGCCACGCGCCGATTCAACCTTTGTTTGATCTGGGTGTCGAGGTCATGGAGAACAGCGAACTCGACCTTTTTGACCTGGTGCAGGCGGAAGAGGGGAGTTCGGACGTGAAACGCATTGCCCGCAGCATCGCGAAAGAATTGGGGCAGGGCAATACGTATCCGGATTTGAATGAGAAAGTTGCCCGGTACGAAGCGGCCCTCGAGAAGTATATGCGGGCAAATGTCGGCGCGTCCCGGTATGTTGCGTTTGCGAACAAATGCTGGCCGGCTTTTGAAAAATATTTCGGCCATGTTCCGTGCTACATGAACTCGAGGCTTGCGGCAAAAGGCATCCCGGTAGCCTGCGAGGCGGATATCTACGGGGCGCTGAGCGAATACATGTCTATTTGTGCGACGGAGTTGCCCCCTACCATCCTGGATATCAACAACTCTGTCCCCAAGGACATGTACGCGGAGTGCAAAAAGGCGATCGGCGATTATGCGCTCACGGACCTGTGGATGGGCTTTCACTGCGGAAACACGTCGTCCGCATGTCTCATGAATCCGTCCATCCAGCATCAGTTGATCATGCACCGGTTGATGGAGCCGGAGAAGCAGCCCGACATCACAAGAGGGACGCTGGAGGGCAGAATCATGGCCGGACCGATCTCCGTCTTCCGCATTCAGTCGACGCCCGAGTCGCGCATCCAGGCGTATATGGCGAACGGCGAAGTGCTGGATGTGAATCCGCGGTCCTTTGGATCCATCGGAGTGTTTGCGATCCGGGAGATGGGACGCTTTTATCGGCATGTACTGATTGAAAAGAGGTTTCCGCATCACACGGCTGTCGCGTTCAAACATGCGGGCAAAACGCTCTTTGCCGCCTGCAGAATGCTGGGCGTCGACGACCTGTTCTTCAATCATCCCAAGGGAATGTTCTACCCCACAGAGAACCCATTCTAGACTGGATCGCTATTGGCATCGGGGATCAGCTCTCAGCTTCCGGCTGTCCGCTGATTTCCGATGCAGACGATTGTTGCCACTCAAGACAGGATTGAGATGCGTACCATAGAAGTGCCTCAATTTATCAAAGGGCTTATTTTTGACTGCGATGGAACGCTGGTGGACTCCATGCCCTTGCACATGAAGGCGTGGGAGCACGTCATCCTATCCCGCGGGGGACCGTGGGATTTCGAGTTCTTTTTTTCAAAGAAAGGGATGCCCGAGGAAAGGATTGTGAGCTTATACAACGAGCATTTCGCCCGGCAATTCGATCCCGGCGAAGTGGTTCAGGATAAACACAGGTTTTTTCGTGCACACGCATCTGAATTCAACCCGATTCCGCATGTTTTGGATGTGGTTCTCAAATATCGCGGCGTCCTGCCAATGGCGATTGCTTCGGGCGGCGTTCGTGAAAATGTGGAACTGGAGCTGGACGCGCTTCGCATCAAAGACTTCTTCCGGGCAATCGTGACGGCCGACGACGACGTCAGGCCAAAACCTTCCCCAGACATTTTCCTGGAGGCCGCAAGGCGAATTGGCGTTGCTCCGCAATACTGCCAGGTATTCGAGGACGGCGACCTCGGACTCGAAGCCGCCCGGATCGCAGGGATGCTTCCGACGGATGTCCGTTGAAATATTGCCGTAGTTGCACAACCCACCTTGTCCACACAAACCTCCGAAACATCGGCGTCGCCAATATCTTTAATGGGTCCAAGAATGCGGACTGTAAAGTCCTTGCCCCTCCCGACCGATGAAATAATGGGAAAGGAGAATGTCTGACGTTGGACTACATACTGCAGCTGCACCTCAACAGATTGCGCAAATCCGGTACGGAGGATCCCAAAATCCAGATTGTCTGGCTGATCGAGCAGCTTCTGGAGGTGATCGCGGAGAATCTGGCCGATGAGAGCAGCGGCAAAAAATCCTTTCGTTCTCAGCTGGAAGGACTCCGGAAGAAAATCTTGGCGAACACCGGGCCCAGCATGTCTGGGATGACGGCATTAAGTGCCCTCGATCTGTGCCGCGATCAGTTCCGGCAGGAGCACATCCGGCGGATGGAGCGCGACAGGCAGTATGCCGAAATCATCGCATTCCTGCGAAAATCACTGGCAAATCTGACAGGGGATTCCAGGACATTTCATGAAGATTTGTTGGAGACGACGGATCGCATCAAAGAACTGGTGGAACTGAAGGATGTGCAGGAACTTAAGACCAGGATTGCCGCCGAGGTGCATGAACTGCAGCGGACGGTGCAGGAAAAACAGAAACGTGAACAGAATCAATTCGCGAAGCTTTCGGACCAGATTGCCGGATTGCAGAAAAAACTGGAAGAGGCCAAGACGGAAGCTTCTCTGGACGGATTGACGGGAATTGCCAACCGCAGGAACTTCGATTTTACGTTCCAGCGATGGGTCATTGCTCATGACAAGAGCGAGGAACCATTTACCGTGGCGCTATTGGATCTCGACGGATTCAAGCAGGTCAACGATACCCATGGCCATCAGGTTGGCGACCAGGTTTTGATTTCCACTGCAATGGAAATTCAGCGGAATATTCGCGCCAGCGACTACCTTGCACGCTATGGCGGCGAGGAATTCGTGGTTCTGTCGTCCGGCATGAAACTGTCAGAGTCCGAGAAGAGATTTTCTGCATTGCTGAAGAGAATCGAGGCGATGGAGATTGAATACAGAAGCGCGGACAAAAAGATATCGGTTCTTTCAATCACTGCCAGCTGCGGCGTTGCGGAGTATGCATTGGGCGAAAACGCAGCCGAACTGATCCGCCGCGCGGATGAAGCACTATATGAAGCCAAACGCGCCGGCAAAAACCAGGTTGTCACCAAACGCCGCCCCCTCCTGAGCGCCTTCTATGAAGGCCGCAAGCGCAACGTCGTAGCGTAAATTCCCGAAGCCAGATTAAAACGTGCAAGCCACATGGTTTACCTCCTATCAGAACACCTAACGACGAACTCACGGATTGAGCGAAAATAAGTTCACAAAAAGTGTGGGGGGCACGATTCCCACGATTTCATAAAAAAGTGGGTGTCCAGGAATTAGGGTTTGGTAGTATCTCGGCATGAAAATACCGAAGTCGATTCAGGCGGATCTCGCGCTGGTGGCGATCACGTTTGTGTGGGGTAGCACCTTCACTGTGGTGAAAAACGGTCTGGCGCACGCTTCACCTTTGCTTTTCGTCGCGGTCAGATTCTGGATAGCAACCATCATGATGCTTTGCATCATGCCCGGGCAGTTGCGCCGAGTCTCTGCCAAATCGCTACGTCAGGGGCTGGTCCTTTCCGTTGTCCTTCTGGGGAGTTTTATCTTTCAGACGCTGGGCCTGCGCAGCACAAATCCTTCCTACTCGGCTTTTATTACCGCCCTGAGCGTTCTGCTGGTACCGCTGCTCGGATTCATTATTTACCGCAACAGACCGAGACTGCAGACGGTAGCGGGCGTGATTCTGGCCACCGGTGGATTGTGGATTCTGCTCGTGAATATCCAGCAAATAAAGATCGGCTCCGGAGAAATGCTGACGTTGATCTGTGCGTTTCTTTTTGCCATGCAAATTTTGCTTCTTGGGCGATTCGTGGCGACGACCGACTATCGCCAGTTGATGCTGCTCGAGGTGGCCGGCACGGCGGTGCTCTGCACCCTATTGACTCCTTTTCTTGAATCGCCGTTCATTGACTGGGACTCGAGCCTGCTTGTGTACTTCTTCGTAACGGGCGTCCTCGCAACCGCCGTCGCTTTCTATGTGCAAGCGCGGGCACAGCAATTCACGACTCCGAACCGCGTGGCGCTGATCTTCAGCCTTGAGCCATTCTTTGCGGCACTTTTCGCTTACTGGATTCTGGGACAGGTTCTGACCGTGCGGGAATGGATTGGCGGCGCACTGATATTGGCGGGAATATTGGCATCCGAACTGAGACTTGCACAACCCGGCGTCCGGACAGGCTCCTAGTTTTTCTGCTCTCGAAATTCGCCCGCCAGCCGACTAAACGCAGTGAGGATCAGAATTCCGGCGAGTGTGTGCACCGCAAGCACGAACGATACATAGCCTATGCCCATGATTGCTGAAGCGGGCAGAGAGCTCTGTGTAAGCAAAGCCGCCTAAAAATCCTCAATACGCACGGAACAGGGGTGCGTTGGTTCACGCGCGATTTTTTCCCGTTTGGCGGTTTCAGGATTCAACTTGCCAATAAATCAGCGCCGATCGCACTTCCGGCGGCCAGACAAATCGCCCGTCTTTCCAAACCAGACGACGGCGCAGCAGATCCATCAGGTACGCATCGTGCTCATTCGAATCGCCGAGCGCGAGGAATCGATGCATGGTGTTCAACGCTTCCTCCAGGCTTGAGCTTGTCCTCGGTTTCCAAAGCCCCGTATCTTCCATCTGGACATTCGCGAAGATTCCAAGCTGAAGAAGGATATTGTAAGCGATAGTAAAATTGGGACTGTCGAGCGGTTGTCCCCAGATGCGGTGCGCCGCTTCCGCCCGGACTCCATTGAGCGACGGCGCGCGCATAAGTAGAAAGCACATCCGCCGCGTGCATGCCACCATCCGGAGAACAAAGGTCGCCAGGTCCGGGCAGGCATACATCGCGTGAGAACACAGAGAATAGTCGTGCGCTTCCACAGACACATCCGGCCAGGATCCTTGCACAATAGAAACGTTCGTAACGCACTTCTCATCCAGGCTTTCGCGCATAACCTGGATCA
The DNA here is from genome assembly GCA_035506515.1 of Acidobacteriota bacterium. Taxonomy (GTDB): domain Bacteria; phylum Acidobacteriota; class UBA6911; order UBA6911; family UBA6911; genus UBA6911. The sequence goes on along the minus strand of DATJPG010000104.1, from coordinate 59,162 downwards.
TCGACGGCGACGGTTCAACGGCGGTGACATATTTTGCGCGCTGCGACAGCAGGATGGACCACGCCCCTGTGCCGGCGCCGATATCGAGCACCGTGGAGTTCGAGTCGATGTGCGAGAGAATGAAGTCACGGCTTGAATCCGGCCGGACCCATTTGCGCTGTATGCCCTTTTTGAATTCGACGGCTCGGTCCGCCCAAATGTCGGGTTTCGAGCCCTTCCCGTGCTTGCCTTCGCGGCTTTTCTCCTTGATCTCGACCAGTTCGCGCCAAAGAGAATTCCAGTCGGTCAGCTTTTCCATGCGCGCGCCTCCGGCGTATTAGGAAATCAGAGTGTAATACGAAGACTCGAAGCCTCAAAGACTCAAAGTAACCCGACAGGATATGTTTTGACAGAAATTAGTATGCAGCCTAGCATAGAAACATATCAACTCTGGTTGACTCGAGAATGATTCTGAGGAGATGGATAAATATGAAACCTGCCCGAACAGCGCTCCTGGTAATGCTGGCATTTGCGGCGACAACGCTCCTTGCACAGACCGATGCGCCGTCGTACAAGGGGAAATATGAGCGGATCAAAGTGCACGGCAAATCCCTGGAAGGAAATCTTTCAGGCGATTCGGCGGATCGCGACGTTTCAATTTATCTGCCGCCTGGGTACTCCAAGAATACAAAACGACGCTATCCGGTCGTTTACCTTTTGCATGGGTTCACAGATTCCGATGACCGATGGTTCGGCTTGATCAAGCATTTCGTCAACGTGCCGGAGGCAGCCGACAAGGCATTTGCGGCGGGTGTGCCGGAAATGATTATCGTCATGCCCAACGCGTATACGACGTTTGCCGGTAGCATGTATTCGAATTCGGTGACGACCGGTGATTGGGAGGGATATATCTCACAGGACCTGGTTGCTTACGTGGACAGCCGCTACCGCACGATTCCAAATCGGAACAGCCGTGGCCTGGCAGGCCACTCAATGGGCGGATATGGCACGGTACGACTGAGCTTCAAGAGTTCGGGCGTTTTTTCCAGCGTGTATGCGATGAGCCCTTGCTGCATGGGGGCCGATATCAGCCCGCGGCCCGACATGGGAAAGCAGATCGAGGCAATCAAGACGCTTCAAGACGTGGAGAAAGCAAATTTTGGAGTGAAGGCAATGCTCGCATCGGCGGCGGCCTGGTCGCCGAATCCGAAGAACCCGCCGTTCTTTTTTGACTTCACGGTAAAAGACGGACAGTTGCAGCCGGATGTCATCGCCAGTTGGGCTGCAAATGCGCCTCTGGCGATGGTGCACCAATATATTCCGGCGCTAAAAAAATACAAGGCTATCGCGATGGATGCGGGCGACAAAGACATGGGGATCAACAATACGGTAAAAGCGCTGGACCAGATCCTCACCGATTATGGCGTGCCGCATACGTCTGAAATTTACGAAGGAGATCACGTAAACCGGATCGCGGAACGGCTCGTAACGAAAGTGCTGCCATTTTTCGGCGCCAATCTGTCTTTCACAGGGAAGAAGAAATAGGCAACTGGCCGTTCACGGTTTCTCGGTAATCCTTTTCGGCTTTGCGTTATTTACCGGAAACGGGAAACCGGAAACACTTCAAATGGGAAGCGATCTTCCGCGCACCGAAAAGCGTGTCATTGTATGGCGACATTTGCGGAGATACTCGAGAAACATACAGTCGAGGGTGAACTGTTCGAGACGCTCGATCAGGGGCGTGTACGCTGCGCCGCATGCGCCCACCGCTGCTTTATCCGCGAAGGAGATTCGGGAATCTGCAGGGTGAGAGTGAACAGAGGTGGAATTCTTCGCGTGCCCTTCGGGTATGTATCCGGTGCACAGGCCGACCCAATCGAGAAAAAACCATTCTTTCACGTGCGTCCGGGCTCGCTCGCCTTCAGCTTCGGGATGCTGGGCTGCAATCTGCATTGCGACTATTGCCAGAACTGGATGACATCTCAAACACTTCAGGATCCCAACGCATATGCGTCTCCGCAACTGGTAACGGCAGAGACCATCGTCAGAGTTGCCCGCGACCAGGGAGCAGGAGCCGTTGTCAGTACCTATAATGAGCCTTTGATTACGGCCGAATGGAGCGCGGCCATTTTCCGGCAGGCTAGGGAAGCAGGCCTTCTGACCGGATTCGTGTCCAACGGGTATGCGACGCCGGAGGTATTGCAGTATCTCCACCCGTACATTGATTTGTTCAAGGTCGATTTGAAGGGATACGACGACAAGCACTATCGCCGGTTCGGAGGCCGACTCCAGCCGGTCCTGGACACGATCCGTTCGTTGCACGCCATGGGAGTATGGGTTGAGGTCGTGACCCTTCTCGTGCCCGGCTTCAATGACTCGCGTGAGGAATTGACGGGACTTACGGAATTCCTTTCGTCCGTCTCGCCCGATATCCCATGGCACGTGACAGCATTCCACGCGGACTACAAAATGACGGGACCGGATAATACGAGTCCTAAAGACCTGATCCAAGCGGCTGCCATCGGAAGAGAGAGCGGATTGCGATTTATTTACGGAGGGAACCTTCCCGGAAAAGCGGCGGATTCCGAGAACACTCACTGTCCCGGATGCCGCGCGCTCCTGGTTGAACGCTATGGATTCCGGATCCTGAAAAACAAACTGGGTCCGGACGGCATCTGCCCCTCATGCATTCACAAAATCCCCGGTCGCTGGTAAACTCAGAATTTATCAGCAAGTCCAGGCTTCCAGCCGGACATTAAATGGGGATTAGTCGCTTAGCCTTGGACGGGCCGAATCCGACACACGCTGGATGCCTTTCCTGTTCTGACTATTGTCTCCTGTCTTCCGTATTCTGCTTTTTACCCAGACAACACTTCTTATATTTCAGTCCACTGCCGCAGGGGCAGGGATCGTTGCGCCCTACGGCGTGTGTTTTTGCCTGGCGAACCGCGGCAGCGCCAATCACTTTCTGGAAGAACGGGCGGCAATGACTGAAGAAGCGCTTGAATCCCGCGCACAGATAATTCAATCCGGGCTCTCCTTCAGGTGTGGGGAAAAACCGGTCTTTCGGGCACCCGCCGTTACACATATCCAGAACCTCGCACTGCCTGCAATACCGGGGCAATGCATCGCGTTTTGCTTCGCCGAAGGTACGCTGAGACGAGCTTTCCAGCAGTGCGGCAAAAGGGACTTCCAGGATGTTCCCGATGCGGTGTGATGGATCCACGAAATGATCGCAGGAGAAGACTTCACCGTTGTGTTCGACGACTGGGATATCGCCGCAGGTTTTTCGGAAGATGCAAAGAGAATGCTCCGATCCCTGGAGCGGGCGGATGGCTTCCTCGAATATCTGCACGGATACACGCCCGATATCCCGCCGCGTCCATTCGTCGAAGATGTCGCAAAGAAAGGATCCATAATCCTCCGGGGGCACGGAACAGGATTCCGTTTGGGATTCCGAACCGGGCACTTTGACAACAATGGGAAGAAAAGTCAGATAACGCGCCCCGATCTCTCTGAAGTATCGGTACACCTCAAGCGGGTGCCGCACGTTTTCATCGTGAACGGCGCAAAGGATATCGCAGGTGATCCCGGAGCGTTTCAATAACTCGAAGGCGCGCAGAACTTGCCGGTGTGTTGGGGTATTGCCTCTGGTCAGCCGGTAATGGTCATGTAGGTTCTGCGGACCGTCGAGGCTGAGGCCCACGCCAAATGCTTCCGCTCCTAAAAAGGCGCTCCATTCCTCGTCGAGGAGAAGGCCGTTCGTCTGCATTCCATTAAAGATGTGTTTGCCGCCGGGCAGATGCTTGCGCTGCAAAGCGACAATCTTTTTGAAATAGTCCAGCCCTAACAACGTGGGCTCTCCTCCGTGCCAGGAGAAGGCGATCGACGGCCCGCGGGACGCTGCGATGTGTTGAACGATATATTCTTCCAGCAACGTCTCAGGCATGCGCAGCGACTCGATATCGGCATCCGGGGACTGTTTTCGGATGTAATAACAGTAGCGGCACGCCATATTGCACAGCGGCCCGATCGGTTTTGCGAAGACCTGAAAATCGCGGGAATCCTGGCCCATATTATTTCTGGATGCCGAGAATATTGCGCACGTCGCGTTCGATGCCGGGCGCGCAAACCACGCAGTGTTTTTGGTCAATGCGATCGGTTCCGTCGCGCGTCAGGAATGGCGCGCCGCATTCCCTCGCGATAACCTGAACAGGGGCATAATCCCATTCCATCCCGCTGCCGCTCAGCCAGATATCCGCTTTGCCTCGCGCAAGCATGATGATGTCATAGCAGCCCCCGTAGCATCGCACAGTCCAGCACGTTTTCGTAAGGTGCTGCACAGAACCCTCCGGCCAGGAGTCCCACGCCGCTTTGAAGCCGCTCACCATCAGAATGGCTTTGTCCACCCGCGCGATGTCCGAACCGGAAACCCGCGTATTATTCCAATAGCATCCTTGTCCGCTCGCGGCGAAAAGCATTTCATTCGTGCACGGGCAGTAAATAATTCCCAGCTCCACGCGCTCCCCGACCTGCAGCGCCAGTTGTACGGACCAGAAGGGATTGTGGCGCACGAAATCGCGCGTGCCGTCGATTGGGTCGATGATCCAGCGGCGGCCGGAACGGGAAGGGATCCGTGTGCCTTCCTCTCCGAGGATTCCGTCTTCGGGAAAACTGTTCTGGAGCGTGCCACGGATGAGTTTCTCACACTCGCGGTCCGCGATGGTGACGGGGGACGAGTCGGCTTTTTCCTCCGCAGGTGTGGATTGATCGAAGAATTGCAGTGCAAGGTCTCCTGTATTCCGGACCAACTCGAGCGATAGTTCCAATTCTCGTTCATAGATCATCTTGAGCGTTCCCCGTTCATATTATTGAGTGCGACCGGAATCCTTTTCATTTGCGATACAGCCGTTTCCACGGCTGCTGCTGGATGGTGAGAAGGTCCTTCAGGGCTGCCCGGAGAGTGTCGGCGGCCAGTTCTGCGCAGTGCAGATTTCCTGAAGGCAGGTCCACAAGAGCATCTGCAATATCCTGAGCGGATATCGCAAGTGCCTGCACCACGGATTTGCCGATCGCAAGCTCGGTAGCCATGCTGCCGCAGGCGATGGTTGCGGCACATCCATCAGTCCAGAATCCTGCATCGCTGATTGCGTCATCCCGGAGGCGCAGCCAGATCTTCATGCTTTCGCCGCAGCCGCTGCCGCATTGCGCGAAACCATCCGGTTTGGGAATGCTGTCGATATGATGCGGATGCACGATGTGCTCGATCGTGACAGCGGAATAGACCCCCTGCAGCCTTTCTCTTAGACGGTTTTCCATATCATTCATGAATCCATTATAAAGGGAATGAAGAAAAAGCTGCCACAGATTGCACGAGTTTTCACAAAATCCGCGAAGGTCCGAGCTTTGTTTTTTTGCGGAACCCGGGAGCGTGTCCGAGTAATAGGAGCGGCCCCTTCGATTAGTCGGACAGGCTCCCAGCGCAGGAAGCTTGATTTGAATTTATCGCGCTGCGTACTATGATGCTTGCAGCGGGCACAGGTTCCATGGAAGATCAAATCCTGTGGAGACGCATTAACCGGAGGACGTTGATATTGAAAACCCTGAAAGTGGACCTGGCGAAGCACAGCTACCCCATATTCGTGGGCGAAGGTCTTATTGCCGGCGCCGGCGCGGTGCTGGCCAAATGCGGATTCGATGCTCCGCCGATCGTCATCACGAACAACACCGTTCTGCAACTGCACGGCAAATCTTTGCTGCGGTCGCTGCAGAAATCCTTCGGCCCGGTCGAGGTCATTTCCATCGGGGATGGAGAGCGATATAAAAACCATGAGACGCTGCTGCGAATCTACCGGCAAATGTTTCGTGCGCATGCGGACAGGCGCTCCTGGGTCCTTGCATTCGGCGGAGGCGTGGTCGGCGATATCGCCGGATTTGCAGCGGCTACGTTCATGCGCGGCATCCCCTTTGCCATGGTGCCCACAACCCTGCTGGCGCAGGTGGACAGTTCGATCGGGGGGAAGGTTGGAATCAATGTCCCGGAGGGAAAGAACCTGGTCGGAGCATTTCATCAACCCGCTGCGGTGCTGTCGGACACCGCAGTCTTGCGAACTTTGCCGGAGAGGGAACTGGCGTCGGGACTTTATGAAGTGCTCAAGTGCGGTGCCATCCGTTCGAAGGAACTGCTTCAATACCTGGAACGAAGACTTCCCTGTATCCTTGGTTGCGATGCGGATTCCATGCGGCATATCGTCGTCTTGGCCGCGCGCATCAAGGCGGAGGTGGTCGCTGCCGACGAAAAAGAAAGCGGATTGCGAATGATCCTGAACTTTGGGCATACCATCGGGCATGCTTTGGAGGCCGCGACCGACTATCGGAAATTCAAGCACGGTGAAGCTGTTGCGTGGGGCATGATCGCCGCCATCGCATATGGGAGAGAATTAGGCCTGATGGCGCAGGGGGAATCCGAATGGTTGATCCGGTTAATTCACAGCGTCGGAAACCTTCCCTCTCTTGGCGGGATCTCTTTCGAAAAAGCCTGGAGTGCCCTTGTGCGGGATAAAAAATTTCGCGCCGGGGATATTCGCATGATTTTTCTCCGCCGGCCCGGAAACGCCGAAATCCGATCCCGAGTGGATGCCGCGTCGCTGCGGACCTTTCTGAAAAGGTTTCTTGCAGCAAAGCACGGATAACAACAGGAGTTCCATGCCTTCAATCATCGGAAGCGCGCAAGGAGTGAACGATCAGGATAAGTCGCGCAGGGTCCGCGACATGTTCGGGACAATTGCGGGACGCTACGATTTTCTGAATCATTTCCTTTCTGCCAACATAGATCGTCGCTGGAGAAAAATTTGCGTACGCGAAGTGAGCCGGAGAATTTCGGTTCCGTCTCCAAGAATTCTCGATGTCGGCTGCGGAACGGGAGACCTGTCGCTTGCCTTCTCCGGGGTTGGCCCGGTTATCGGTTGCGACTTCTGCCATCCCATGCTTCGGATCGGGGCGGATAAAGTCCGGCGCAGCAGCCTGCGCCGTCCCGTGGCGCTGTTGGGAGCGGATGCCCTGATGCTTCCGTTTGCCAATGCATCGTTTGATGTCGTGGTCTCGGCATTCGTATTGAGAAATCTGGAAAGCCTTGACGGCGGTCTGAGGGAAATGCGGCGCATCCTGCGCCCGGGTGGCGTGATGGGTGTGCTGGATTTCGGCATGCCCCGGTCGCCGGTCCTTGCGCCGCTGTACCGTTTCTACTTTTTGCGGGTCTTGCCGAAACTCGGAAAAGTGATTTCCGGAGTGGAGGGGCCTTACGGGTATTTGCCGGCCAGCGTTCAATCCTTCCCCTCTGCGGAAGCACTGAAGGACAAAGCCGAACAGGCCGGCTTCCAAGATGTGCAATTCAAACTGCTGACCGCCGGAGTTGCAGTCCTCGTGTTTGGAAACGCGGCCCCTTCTATTACGCGGGCAGATTCCTAGGGAGTATCAGAGCCAAGCCATCCGGGAAGGGCGCCGCTCTTTCGAGCCTCGTTTTCCAGGTCTTGAAGCGCCGATTTCGCTTTTTCCAGGTTCTGTTTGTTGAGGTCCTGCTCGTAATAGGATTTTTGAACTTCCCGCTGAAGATCTTCGCGTCTGATTGGGTCGTCCATGCTGTAAAATCTGTTCTGCAGGTCGTTTATTTTCAGCACGATGGCATTGGATTCGTTCGTCAGGTCCTTCACTTTCTGGCGCGCGTCTGCCATCGTTTTACGCCAGTAGCTTTCGGTGCGGCCTTGAAAGTCAGTGGGATCATCGGAGTCGGTATTATCGGTTTTCGGTTTGCCGACTTCGACATCCGCCGCTTTTTCGGGACGCGTTGCGGACTGATCGGCTTGAGCCGCGGGCGTTTGTGGCTCGCTCTTAAATTTAGCCACGTCATCATTGGTGATGACCCGGTTTTCTTTCACTTCCTGCCGACGCTCTTTTTCCTGCTTCGCAAGATCGGCCAGCGATTGCGCATAGGAGGCCGAAATAAATGCGAACAAGAAGACGGGCAAAAGCATGGAGAATTTCTTCATAACAATCCCTCGATTCCGTTATTCATAGAAAATATTGATTCAAATTTCGTTCATCGATCATTGCACGGTTTGACATATTCTTTTGTCATGCGGCCAGTTGAATTTCGCCGTTGATCTGGATCCCGAAAACCTTTCCTGTCCGCGGATCCGGCTGCTGGCTCGTTCCTGAAATTGTGATGCCGATCCTGCGCACTTCGCTGCTTGAGGCCGTGGTATTGCCGGCGGCATCGTAATATCGGAATGATAGACCGGAAATGAAGCCAGCCACTAGCTGGGCGGCGCCTCCTTCCGGCACTATTTCGAGCGACCGCGATCCTCTATTAAAGCGAATCGTAATGCTTTCGCCCGAATCTCCCGTATCCCCGTCCGGATCTCCCTTGTCCGGATTGGCAGGCCCTCCGGATCCTGTGATGTCGGATCTGATCTGCATTTCTTCCGCGCTGACAATCGTTATTCCGGAGATGCCTGTGCCCAGCGGATCGTTTCCCGCCTGCCGGATATAGCGTTCGGCCGTTTCCATCGCGATTCGCGTGTTGTTCAGAACGGACTGAACTTCGGCCTGATAACTGCCGGCGTGCTGGATTTCCTTCATCGTGCTGAAAAGAGCCGCGGATATACCGAGCAGAATGCACGCCGTTATCAGGAATTCGGTGAAAGTGAATCCGGATTCTTCGGCCAGTGCTGATTTTTTCAATGGAATCCTCATCGTATCTATCCGCGTACCCTGGAACCCAATATGGTTGTGACGCTCACTATTTTGTTGAATCCATGACGGGCATTCTGTGCTCCGCCAATTTGCACCGGAGTGACAGTCGCGCGTACGAGCCTGGCGTTGAGCACCTTGCCCGGACGTGGATCCGGAACGATATCTACGGCCCAGTTCACGTCGTAGCTGTTCAGCACCGTGCCATCCATGGGGTTGGTTACCAGCGATCGACGGGGGCCGTGGTTCCCCGGAACAAGATCCGCCGTCAACGGGTCTTGTCGATACGAAGCGTCCAGCGACTCCAGCACACTCTGAGCTGCGAGAGCCGCTGTTCCTTTGGATCGGGCCAGCGAACTGGAACTGGCCGTTACGTACAACAGCTGCCCAGTGGCCAGAAGTCCAAATGTCAGAATAAAAAGCGCCAGCATCATTTCAACCAGGCTGAACCCTTGCCTTCCGTCAGAATAAACAGGTATCCGCATAAACAGAATCCCTTTATCTAATCGGCACTAAGGCCGCATTTTCTTAGTCGTGAATTTCACGAATCCGAGGCGGAAATTGTCCGTCCTGGAACCCGTTTTTGATTCGTATTTGCCGGGCCCTCCGGATATACTCCGTGGAATGCATATAACAGACGGTATTCGAAGGGTTGTGGAAGGCCAACACCTCAGCCGATCCGAAGCCGAGGCTCTCATGAACGAGATCATGACGGGCAAGGCCACGGATGCCCAGATAGCCGCATTTCTGACCGGATTGCGCATGAAGGGCGAGACCGTAGATGAACTCATCGGGTTTGCCAAGGTCATCCGTGCAAAGGCCTCCGCTGTTTATCCCCGGGCCGCCGTCGGGGCGTCGTTCTCGGGTACAGACCGGGAAATGCTGGTCGATACCTGTGGCACAGGGGGGGATGCAACCGGGACTTTTAATATCTCGACGGCCACGGCTTTTGTCGTTGCAGGAGCGGGCGTCCGTGTCGCAAAACACGGCAACCGGAGCGTTTCGAGCCTTTGCGGAAGCGCAGATGTTGTCGAGGCACTGGGCATACGCATCGACCTGACGCCCGAAGCGGTCGCGCGGTGCATCGATGAAGCGGGGATCGGATTTTTGTTCGCTCCCCTGCTGCATGAAGCGATGCGGCACGTCGTGCTTGCCCGCCGGGAAATGAAGATTCGGACGGTTTTCAATCTTCTTGGTCCCATCTGCAATCCGGCCCGCGCGACGGCGCAGGTTCTCGGCGTATATGATGAGGATCTTACCGAAGTCCTGGCGCAGGTGCTCTGCGAGCTTGGAACGGAACGCGCCTTCGTCGTGCACGGCTCCGACGGGCTGGATGAAATTACCATCAGCGGAGAAAGCAAAATCTCCGAGGTGCGGGGAGGGGAAGTCCGCACCTACTATGTAACGCCCGAGGATTTTGGAATTGCCCGCGCCCCCATCAGCGCCATCCAGGGAGGCGATGCCGGCCAAAATGCCGCGATCATAAAGGAGATTCTCTCCGACCGCGAAGGCACGCGACGGGATGTCGTTCTTCTGAACGCCGCGGCAGGCCTCGTCGTCGGAGGAAAGGCGCCGGGACTGCGAGATGGAATTCAACTTGCCCGGGAGTCGATCGGATCCGGCAAGGCCAAGGCATGCCTTGAGCAGCTTGTCGCGTTGACGCATCAGCTGGCCACCTCCTGATTCCAGATTCCAAATTCCAGATTCCAGATTCGCACGCCTGAATTCAATCTGGAATCTGGAGTCGAGAATCTGGAATTACTAATTTTTCTGCGTACGGATCCTTCCGCCGGGACTCACCACCACGGAATAGGAACCGGAGTCTCCTGCTAACGTGTATGTGCCCGCAGGTACGGCATTCCCGTGCGGGTAGAAGCGCAGCGGGCGCCTGGGTGCCGCGACGATGCGGATGCCGTGCGGCAAATGCCGCAGCGAAGCGGCATAAGTTTCGCCGCTGGCGGCATCCACCCAGCAGAATTCCTGGCGAACGTCGTCTGTATGGAAAATGACCGGTGCGTTGTAGGCAATCGCATGCATCCTTCCCCACTGCATCGAGGTTTCGAGAGTCTTCGCCGCTCCCCAAAGCGTCCAGTCATGATGCAGCCTTGCTACCCCCGGCATTCCCGATGCGAGCAGGATTGTTGTGCATGCGACTACTATCAGCAACTCTGAGAGGCTGTAGCCGGCTGTCTCATTGTCTACGACGATTCCGTGTCGAGTCACATAGATCTAACGACCAAGCGGCACGGTGAGCGAAAAATTATCGATAAAATCTGAAATACCACCCGAGGAGCGGAAATCCATAGAAGAGGCAGATGGCGGCGCCAATCCCGAGGGAAACGCCAAATGCCAACTTCGTTTGAAGGTTCATTTTGCGGAACAGGATGAGATAAACGCCCACGATGAGGCCAAGCAGGGAGCCGATGAAAATAGTGAGAAACGCGAGATAATAGCCGAGAAAAGCACCGACCATCGCCATCATCTTGACATCGCCCATTCCGAGGCCCTGCCTGTTTCGCAGTTTCATATAGCCGACTCCTACAAGAAGCAGGCTGCCTCCCCCGATGATTGCGCCAAGGATGGATCCGACCCAGGGCAGCGCGGCTCCGGGATTTCCCGGGAAAATCGCGCCGGCGGTAAGCGCCGATAGCTTGTCCGCATAGAAGGAACTCAGCTGACCTGGCGGGGGTGCCTGGAAAGGGCTTAAAAGTATGCCTGCGACGGTTCCGGGCAGCGTCAGGATATTTGGAAGAAGGCGGTGGTTGTTGTCGGTGAAAATAAGAATGATCAAAATCGCGAGGAAAAGCGAATTGACAAACGTCGGCGGCTCGAAGTACCACGTTTTTGCGCAAGAGTAAAACGCGACGGCGGTCAACAGTTCGACGATCGGATATTGAATCGAAATCGGTTCCTTGCAGAAGCGGCATTTCCCGCGCAGCAGAAGATAGGAAAGGACCGGGATATTATCGTAAAACTGGATTGGTTTGCCGCAGCGCGGACAGCCGGAACGCGGGAAAACCACGGATTTTCCCAGGGGGATCCGGTAGATGCACACATTCAAAAAACTGCCGATGATCAGGCCCAATACGGCATACGCATAGACAAGCAGATCTGGATTCATGCCGCAATTCTAATGGAAGTGGATGTGAAAATGGGAGGGTAATTATTGACGATTTTTGATGTACGATTGACGATTGATAATAAATCAATCGTCAATCGTACATCGTCGGTCGTAAATCGTTACTTCAGATCGGGAACGTTGCCGGAACTGCCTTTGGCAAGCTCGAAGTCATTCGACTCCAGAAGGATATTCATCGCTTTCTGCAACGCGATGACTGATAATTTATAATTGATCAGGTTTACCAGTTCGGCGTTCTGTGCCTGGGCAAGCGAGTTCTGGCGATCGAGAACACGGTAGCTTTCGCTGAGCCCTGCTTCAAATCGCTTCACCTCGCCATCCAGTTGCTCTTTGTTGAGCTGGGTCTGCATTTTTGCAGTTTCCACCTGCTGGCGGTTCGTTTTCAGCTTCTGGACAGCGTTGCGGATTTCCACTTGAATGGATTGTTCCTGGGCCTTCCTGTTCATGACCGTCTGCTGCTTCTGAATCTTCTGCTGGGCATATTGCGAGGACAGGTTCCTGGTGCGCAGCGGGACGGAAACGTTGAACGAGACCTGCCAATTGGTAAAGCCTTGGGTAAAATTAGTCTTGTATGCCGTTCCTATGCCGCCGACTAGCTCCGGCTTGATCGTGGGCATGCCAGTGATCTGGCTGTATGTCTGAGGCCCGGCGACGCCGGTAGTTCCGAATTGACCGTTCACATCGAACTGCCACTTGCGGCTATTTTCGGTCATTTTCAGATTAATATCGGCCTGCCGCAATTGGATATCGTACTGTTCCAATTCCGGTCTCTTCTTTAACGCGGTTTCTATGGCCGTGCCTAAATCGATTTTATACTCGATAAAATCCGGCTCGTCGGTAGGAACGATGACCTTGGTCCAGATTTCGGCGCTTTTGTCATTTGTGACAAGTTGACGAACAGTATTTTCCTGGCGCAGGATCTGCTCTTCCGATGAAATCAAGTTGAGTTCCCGCGATTTCAAATCAGCCTGGGCCTCAGTAATCGAGATCGGGGCAAGGGTGCCGACATCCACCTTCTTCTTGTTATCCCGGAGAGTGATCTGGCCCAGGTTTACGGAACTGCGTTTGATGTCATAATCGCGAATCGCCGATACCAGGTTCCAGTACTGCTGTTGGATGTTCTCTATAGTCTCCGTGACCTTTTGCCTGAATTTGCTGTCGTTGCTTTCGAGGTCCAGATTTGCCAGTTTGATGCTTCCACGATTGGAATCGATACGCAGGTTGCGCCACAAAGGCTGTGTGAACTGCACGGTCATGGCGCTGTTATATTGCGGGCTGAACAGCGAGAACGACGTGTTGGTGTCCGACCTGCTGGAATTCCAGCTCGCCTGCAACTGTCCGCCCGTTCTGACGTTTTGCGAAAATCCAAAGTTCCAGTTCGCGCGATCGTTTTTAGGGTTTCCTTGTGTGGCCGCGGTTGCAAGGTTCGTATTGGCACTGATTTGCGAGCTCACGCCAAGCTGGGCAGTCAGTGTGGGGTCGTAGTTGCCAAAGGTCGCAATGATTTTCTGCTGATACAGCTGTTCGTTCGTGTCCGAAATCGCGATGTCGAGGTTATTCTGCAGCGCCAGCTTTGTGATGTCTTTGAGTGACAGCCGCAGGGCAGTCCCATCCTTCTCCGCGATTTCAATGGGGCTTGAAGGCAGAGGCGGCAGGTCTTCATCCGGGGACTTCTTTACAGTCTCCTGGACTTGGGCGTCAGGCGTGAGCTTCTGCGCCATGATAACAGGTGCCGGAATTATTGTGAGAGTTAAAACCAGACTGATGATTCCAAACGTTGAGATCCACTTGGACAAAGCGGAACCTTGTTTCATACCGGATACTCCTTATAATTAGAAACAACCAAGCCTGCGTAACACCTATCAATACGAAGAATACAGGAAAACTGTTTCAAGAAGGTGGCGATTGTTTAAGGATTTAAATGTTTGGAAATTCCGATCCCACGGGGGACGGTCGCGCGAACCATAAAATCCTCGGGCCCCTGCTTTGCAGGGACCCGAAGTTGCCTGCCCCCAGGACAGGCTCCTAGTCTTTTGGCTGTGAATCGGGATCTGTCGGCCGTTTTAGAGTCGGCCTCTTCTTTGCTTGGCCGGTATCGTCGCCGCCCGTGTCGTTTGGATCTGGGGTCCCGTCGGCCGTTCGACGCTTGAGCGTCGGCCGCTTTTGATCCTTCGCGTCGCCGGCCGCCTCGGATTTCTGAGCATTGTCAATGGATTGCAGGCGAGCTCTGATCCGATCGAAGTCCGATGTGTTTACGACGTAGTTGTCTTTTTCGGGCAGATAGCGCTGCTCATCGAGTGCAGCGATGATTCGGTTTGTTGTGGAAGGGTGCGTGCGGAACCAGCCCGACAAACGGCCTGGTTTGCTTTTTTCCTCTTCCTGCATTTTTTCAAAAAACGAGACGAATGCGTTCGGGTCATAGCCGGAGTTCCAGAGATATTGAATCCCGAGCTGGTCTGCTTCTCTTTCGGATTCCCTGGTTATGCCCAGCAGTTCCAGGTTAATCCCCAGGCCCATTGCATTCTGGATGCCCATCTGTGCCCAGTATCCGCCTACAAACAGGGCGGGGATTGCCGCAAATTGTATGTATTGAGCCTTGGACATGCGAGCTGTGGCGTGGCGCGCGATGACGTGAGAGATCTCGTGCGCCATAACTCCGGCCATTTCCGCCTCGCTTCGAGCTGCCAGCAGCAGGCCCTTGTTGACATAAAAATAGCCGCCCGGGAACGCGAATGCGTTAACCTCATCCGTATCCACTACCTTGATGTGAAAGGGGACTTTGGCATCCGAGTGCTTGACGATGCTCTGACCGATCCGGTCCACATACTCGCAAATCACCGGGTCTTCGACCATGCGGGCTGTCTGTTCGAATTCCGCGGCGAGCTGGTTGCCGAGGGCGATCTCTTTTTCCATCGACACAAAGTTGGGCAAAATGCCAAAAATCCGCCCTGAGACGTTGCGATTTCCGATGTTTTCGACATCCCCGTGCTTTCTCTCGCCGTACCCCGGGAACGAAATCAGTACCGTGGCCAGACACGAGATATAAAATATCGCACGTAGTTTTTTCATGTGCACCCCCTCTCAGGAGCGGTTGTTTTCTGCGTCGATGCCAGCTATGCTAAACATCGTGTGAGACCAAACGGTTAACCGGCTTTTCTCACAAATGGTTAGATGTTCCGGACTTCCGAATGTTTCACACAGTAATAATAGGATTTATTCTGAACCGGCGTCAACTAGTGTAGTGCGTCAAACAGATCTTTGCCTATCGCAGGGACAGCATTGACACAAAACCGTAAAACAACGCCACGGATTCCACGGCGCGGCCAAGGCCGCAACCAACATGTGAGGATGGTTCTGGAGATCCGTTCTCACAAAATATTTCTTGCTCAAAAACAAGAAACAGAACGTTTCTTACGCGGATTTTTGGCGGATGGATTCATGGGATTATAAACTAATCTGTGTAATCCGTGTTAATCCGTGGCTTGCTTTTTGCCATTGAGTTTGATGAATTTGCCAGATCTGGAGTGCACGTTTAAGTTGCCGCCGACGAACTGAAAATTCGCTGCCAATTGCCAACTGGAGGAGGAGGCCAGGGTGAAGATACTGACTGCATCGCAAATGGCGGAAGTAGACAGACTTACCACAGAACGGTATCTCATGCCGTCCATCCTGCTGATGGAAAACGCGGGTCGGTCCTTTGCAGATGAGTTGGGAAAGGCCTGTCCGGGGCTGGAGGCGAAACGCATCGTGATCCTCTGCGGAAGAGGGAATAACGGGGGGGACGGCTTTGTCGTGGCGCGCTATCTGGCGCTTCGGGATGCAACTCCGTCCATTTTTCTCTTTGCCGATCCTGACAAACTCAAGGGGGATGCGCGCACGAATTTCGAGATCGCGAACGCCATGGGTTTGCCGATCCAGGTGCTTGCCAAGCCCTCGGATGCCAGGTCTTATTTGAGGAAAGCCTCACCGCCGGATGTGATCGTAGACGCGCTTTTTGGAACGGGACTGGGAAAGCCGATCGGTCCCGATTTCCGCCCCGTCGTGGATTGGATCAACAAAGCTTCTGCCCACGCATTTGTGGCTGCGATCGACATCCCATCCGGGCTTTTTGCCGACTCCCCTCTCGTCCCGGGACCTGCCGTTAAAGCGCAACTGACGGTAACATTCTCCGCGATGAAACTGGCGCATATCGTTCCCCCTGCCTCCGATCTCGCGGGGAGAGTTGTGCTGGTGCCGATTGGATCGCCTCATGCCCTATTCGAGAATCCGGAGTACCGCATGAACCTGATCGACCCGGACCAGATACGGAAAACGTTGCCGCGCAGAGCGCCCGACAGCCACAAGGGTTCCTTCGGCCACGTCTACGTCGTGGCGGGTTCGGGCGGCAAGAGCGGCGCCGCCTTGATGACGGGAATGGCAGCCCTGAGCTCGGGCGCGGGCCTCGTTACTTTGTGGCTCCCCAGAAGCCTTCAGCGGAGCGTCGTTGGCAAATTCCCGGAATTGATGACGGAGTTTCTGCCCGAGACTGAAGAACAGACGTCGGATCGGGCTGGAGCGGACAGATTGCTGGCTCTCCTACCGCAAGTGGAGTCAATGGTCCTTGGCCCGGGAATGACGGTCCATCCGTCCACGCGAAAGCTGATCTGGGAGCTTGTGCGGCGTTCTCCGGTCCCCGTGGTCCTCGACGCCGATGGGATCAATGCCTTCGTGCCTCCCGCTGCGCCGCTTCGAAATGAGGCCGGAATGCCTGTGATCATTACACCCCACCCCGGCGAGATGGCCCGTTTGATGGGAAAGAAGATACCGGATGTGCAAAAAAACCGGCTGGAAATCGCTCTTGGCTGTGCGGCGCGGCATCGCTGCTACGTGGTTTTGAAGGGATTTCAGACCGTAATCGCGACGCCCCAAGGAGATGTTTTTATCAACTGCACCGGGAATCCGGGAATGGCGACGGGTGGAACGGGAGATATCCTGGCAGGAATCATGGGCCGTTTTGTGGCAAGCTGGAAGCACCAAAGCAGCCGCGAAAACCCTCTGAACCTGGCAGATTTCCTGTCCGCGGCTGTTTACATCCACGGCCTGGCCGGAGATCTGGCTGCGGAGGATAAGGGTATGGAGTCCCTGATCGCCACGGATCTCCTTGCGTATTTACCGAAAGCGTTTAAAAAAGTTTTAACCCCATGACAACCGGCAGGATCACCATCAACCAGCGCACCAGACATATATCGAGCGAATCTCCCGAAGAAACCCGGAGAATCGGGTTGAAAATCGGCCGATCGTTGCCTGTCCCGGGAGTTGTGCTGCTGCGCGGGGCTTTGGGAACCGGAAAAACGACCTTGACCCGCGGGATCGCGCAAGGGCTCGGCCTCGAGGATCCGGGCCTGGTCAATAGCCCTTCGTTCACGCTGGTCAACATTTATCACGGGATTTGCCCGATCTATCACGTGGATCTGTACCGGTTGGAAGGCGAGAGAGACCTCTATTCGATCGGAATGGACGATTTCCTCGGCAGCGACGGTGTGACGGTCATCGAGTGGAGTGAACGTCTCTCCGCGAAAATCGATTCGGCGATAGAAATCGAAATTGAGGATGCCGGCGACGATTTGCGAATTCTGCACATTTGCATTCCGGCAAAAAGGCCGGGGAAACAGTCAAAACCTCTAAAAACGCCCGTCAGGAGCCGTTTTCGCCTCAGGCGCAGGCTGAAATGAAATTCGAAGAATTGCCCCAAATCCCTGAAAGATGGTGCGAATTTTTGCGCGGCAGCCTGCCTTTTTCGCCTGCTTCGAAATCAATTTCCGCACTCATCGCTTCCGCGGATCGCGTCCGAAGCCGGCCCGTTCCGCGCGATGCCTTATGCCGGCATCTGGCCGATGACCGCGCCCTGTGTTTCAGCCGGACACTGGAAAACATCCGGACGCTCCAGCGGCCTGAATCCGGCGTTGTGCTTGTGAATTATTATCCTGCCCTGTTTGGCGGGCCGGCGTTTCAGTTACTCAAGTGTCTGACCGCAATCAAGCTATGCGAAGAACTGGCCAGCCACAATTTCGAGGCGGTTCCCGTCTGCTGGATCTGCGATGAGAATCCAGGATTCTTTTCGAGCTGGTCCGCACGGATTTTGAATACCGAATCCGAACTTTGCTCACTTGAATTGGAACCGCAGAGGATATCGGATTCCTTGCCTCAGGACAAAATAGAGGCGCTTCTGGCGAGGATCGAAGCAGCGGGGCACGGCGAATACGATCCGGGAACTCTTGAAATTCTCAGGTCGGCGTTCGGCTCCGAGGCAAATCTTGTCCGGGCGTCGGCGCGGCTGGTCGCGGCGCTGATGAAAGAGTGGGGGATTGTTGTTCTGAATGCGCATTCACTGGATTTTCTCGAACCGGGATATATTCAGCCGATTCCGCAAAATGCCGCTGCCTCTTATGCGACGCAATATTCGATCCTTCCCGTAGTCGCGACCGTCATCGATCCCTTTGAAGTCGATTCTTTCGCCGCCGCACGGCCGTTTATCACAGAACATGTCCGGGTGGATCCGGCGGCATGGCCGCAGGCCAGTGCAACCATCGTCGACAGCCGAAGCCGGCGGATCTTGGCCCGATACGGCCTCGACGTAACTCATCTTTACAAGGGAGCAGATGCAATCGTCGGCGAATTACTGGCTTCCATGCCTCGAGGCGCCTTGGAAAAGCTCGCCGGGCTGAAGAGGGAAGTGGAAGCAATGATCGTGACGCTGAGGCTGCCGGACCGCGAAAGTGCTTCGTTCGCTAAGGCCGCCGGCTCCGGCAAAGAGAAGATCGCGTACCAACTGGATCGTTTGCAGCAAAAATTTTCCGCCGCTTGCCGGCGAAAAGAAGAAACGGTTTGCCGCCGGATTCGCAGGGTCTGCGACTCGCTTGCCCCGAATGGGAGGAGCCAGGAGCTGGAACTCACGGGCATCCAGATGCCTTTGCGCTACTCCTCCGCCGTGCTGCACGCGTTGTTTGAACGGCTGGATATTTTCAGCCTTGAACACCAACTCATTTCGATGGATTAAAAAATGAAACTCGACATCCTTGCTTTTGGCGCTCATCCGGACGATGTGGAGCTTTTTGCCGGCGGGACGATGGCAAAAATGGCTGCGCTCGGTTATGCCACCGGCGTGGTGGATTTGACGCGTGGAGAACTCGGGACGCGCGGGACACCGGCCTTGCGCAAAAGGGAGGCGCTCGACGCCGCAAAAATACTCGGGTTGAAGATCCGCGAAAACCTGGGCCTCGCCGACGGCCACGTGACCGTTACTGCAGACGCGCGGCTGAAAGTGATCCGCATGTTGCGGAAATACTGCCCGCGAATCGTGCTGACGCATCATTGGGACGACAAGCACCCGGATCACGTCAACACAAGCCGGTTGGTTGCGGAGGCCGTTCACCACTCGGGTCTGGCAAAAATCAAGACGGGTCAGGAACGCTACCGGCCTGCCACGCTCTTATATTTCAAATTACCGCCGGGTGTATCTCCCAGCTTCGTCGTCGATATCACCGGGTTTATCGATCTGCGCAATGCCGCAATTCGCTCCTATCGTTCTCAGCTTTTCGATCCCGCAAGCCGGGAGCCGTCTACCAAGCTGAGCCATCCGAATTTTCTGACGCATGTCGAAAGCATCCACGCCTACTACGGAACCCTCATCGGGACGTTAAAGGGAGAGGCGTTTCTCAGCAAGGAAACCCTCGAAGTTCGCGACCTCGTTGCGCACTTCGCAAAAAAGGTTTGATCCTTGATGCCTACGCTTCGGAGCCGCGGGCTTCTACCAGGCCGACAGCGTTGGGTTGGTCCTTATACTGCAGTTGATAGAGCTTCCAGTAGATGCCTCTCAGATGCAGCAGTTCCTGGTGCGTTCCGGTTTCACGGATTCGGCCGTGGTGCAGCACGATAATCCGGTCCGCGTTTTGCACGGTGGAGAGGCGGTGAGCGATGATGATGGAGGTGCGGTTGGTCATCAGCTTTTCGATTGCGTCTCGAATCAGCATCTCGGTCTCCGTATCGATGCTGGAGGTCGCTTCATCCAGGACCAGTATTTTGGGGTTATAAGCCAGAGCGCGCGCGAAGGCCAGCAACTGCTTCTGTCCCACGGAAAGTGAAGCACCGCGCTCTCCGACTCTGGACGCATATTGCTTTTCCATTTGGCGGATAAAGCCGGAAGCGTGAACCGTATCCGCAGCCTTCTGCACTTCTTCGTCGGAGATGCCGCTGTTGCCGAGCCGTATGTTTTCGGCCACAGTTCCCGAAAACAAAAATACATCCTGGAGCACGATGCCGATGGAGCTTCGCAGTTGCTGCAGATTGAAATCTCTTATGTTGTGCCCATCGATCAGGATTTCACCCTGCTGCACGTCGTAAAAGCGGCTCAGCAGAGAGATGATCGTCGATTTGCCGGCGCCGGTTGCCCCGACCACGGCGATCTTCTGTCCCGGTTCCACGGTAAAGGAAATATCATGGAGCACCGGTTCGCCCGGATTGTAGGCGAAACTCACGTTCCGGAATTCGATGCGGCCTTTTTGTATCGCAGGAGGGCGCGGACTTTGAGTGGATACGATCGAGGGTTCCGTATCCAGGAGCTTGAAGATTCTCTCCGAGGATGCCATGGCAGATTGGAGGATCGTGTATTTTTCGCTGAGATCCGAGATGGGTCGGAAAAAGCGGTCCGAGTATTGGATGAATGCCACCAGGGTTCCCAAGGTCATGGCGCTGGCAAGTACCTGGTGGCCGCCGTACCAGATGATCAGCGCGATCGCCAGCGCGGAGATCAATTCGAGCAGCGGGTAGAATATCGCGTAATAGAAAATCCCCTGCACGTTGGCATCCAGGTGTTCTTTGTTGATGAGAGTAAATTTGTCATACTGCTTCTTTTCCTGCCCGAAGATCTGGACGACCGCTGCGCCTGTAATGTTTTCCTGCAGGAAGGCGTTGATACGTGCGATCGCAGTCCGGACTCTTCTGTAAGAGTCGCGCACTTTGATTTTGAACATCAATGTGACCAGGACCAGAAGCGGAAGAATCGCAACGATGGCGAGAGCAAGCTTGTAGTTGAGCAGGAACAAGAAAATGATGATTCCCGAAAGCATAAAAACATCTTCAAAAACGGAGATAACCCCGGCGGTGAACAGTTCGTTCAGGGCATCCACGTCCGTAGTGACGCGCGTCATCAGGCGACCGACCGGGTTTTTGTCGAAAAAGGCGACATCAAGCTTTTGAAGGTGGCGGAAGATCTCCATGCGCAGATCACGCATGATTTTCTGGCCCATCAGGTTGATGAGCCACGTTTGGGCATAACTCAGCCCGAACACCAGAATCAAAGTTCCGATATATAGGATCGCTACCTGGGTCAATCCAGACTGGTTGCTATTTTTTATGTACCGATCGATGGCGATCTTGGTGAGGTATGGCTGCAGGATAGAAAAGGCCGCTCCCAGAAGAAGGCAAGCGATCGCCAGATAAGCGGAGCCGCGATACGGCCGGATGTACTGCAGCAGACGGCGCATCAGCCGGGCGTCGTAAGCCTTTCCCAATACCTGATCTTCGTGAACGTCTTGCGCCATAATTTCAGATGGTCGCGAGTTCCTCTTCCAGAAGCTGCTTCTGGTAGAGATCCGCGTACACTCCCTGCAATTCCATTAGAGTTTCGTGCGTTCCATGCTCCACGATCGCCCCTTCCTTCAGGACGACGATCTGCTGGGCGTTTTTCACCGTCGAGACGCGGTGCGAAACCAATATCGTTGTCCGGTCTTTCATGACCTTTGTCAGCTCTTCAAGAATCCGCTCTTCGGTGTATGTGTCGACGTTGGACAAGGAGTCGTCAAAGATCAGGATCTTTGGCAGTGTCGCTACCGCTCTGCTGATGGCGACGCGCTGCTTTTGGCCCCCCGAAAGTGTGATGCCGCGCTCACCGACGTACGTCTGCATCTTGTCCGAAAAGGTTTCGATGTCGGCCACCATTTGAGAAACGCGCGCAGCCCAGTCCACCCGGGCGCCGTCGACAGATGCGTCACATCCAAATGCAATATTTTGATGAATGGTATCCGAAAACAGGAATGTCTCCTGTGGGACGTATCCGATATTCCTGCGCAATTCCAGGAGCGGCCACTGGCGAACGTCTTTCCCGTCGAGAAACAGGGTCCCCGGCGGAGGATCGAAAAGCCTCAGAATGAGGTTGATCAAAGTCGATTTTCCGCTCCCGGTGTGCCCCACGATCGCCAGGGTCGTGCCTGCGGGAACGGCAATATTGATATTGTGCAGCACGGAGTTCCTGGTATTGGGGTACTGAAAAGTCAGATTGCGAAGCTCCAGGGCGCCGCGAACGGATGCGGGCGCCGATGCGTCAGGCTCATCGTGAATCTCGGGTGGAGCGTCCATGATTTCCAGGATGCGTCCCATCGAGGCTGCGCCGCGCTGAAAAATATTAATGACCCAGCCCACGGCGATGGCGGGCCACGTCAGCATCGCCAGGTATCCCATAAAGGCGACAAAATCTCCCAGGGTCAGGCGTCCCAGGATTACCTGCCTTCCTCCAAACCAGAGAAGAGCCACCGATGAAAATCCGATGAGTGCGGTCATCATCGGAAAAAACAGCCCCTCGATCCGGATCAGCGAAACATTGCGGCGGACGTAGTCTGCGTTGAGTTTCGCAAAATCGTCGATTTCGGATTCTTCCCGGGCAAACGCCTTGACGACACGGATGCCGGAGATGTTTTCCTGCGCTTGGGTGCTGAGGGCCGAAAACTGTTCCTGGATGCTTTCGAAGCGGTCGTGGATCTGGCCGCCGATTCGCTTTACCATAACGGACATGATGACGAGGGGGATGTAGGCGAGCAGCGTCAGCTCCCAGTTCAATCGCAGAAGGAGGTACGTGCTGATGACGGACAGGATGATCGTGTTCATCGAATACATGATGCCCGGCCCAAGGACCGACCGCACCGCATTGAGATCGTTCGTTGCCCTGGACATGATGTCGCCGGTGCTTCGGGCCTGCAGGAAGGAAAGCGACATCTTCTGGACGTGGGCCAGAAAATCGTTCCGGAGATCGTATTCGATATCGCGGCTTGCCCCGATCAGAATTTTCCGCATCCAGAACCGGAAGAACCCTTCGATGACCGAAAGCCCCAGCACCAATCCTGCGTAAAAAAGCAGCTTCTCCCGACTCAACGACTGCTCCAATCCGTCCACCACATACTTCAGGACCCTGGGCTGACATGCGGCGGCGATCACCGTGCAAAAGACCATCAGGCAGCCCATGGCGATCTTGAATCGGTATTTGCTGAGATACGGAATTAGATAGATTAGCGGATACCTTCGGTTGTTCATCGCTGGGAATATTTCAGAATGCAGAAGACAGGAGACAAGAGACAGGAGACAGAATAAGAAACTGACCGCTGCAATTTCAAAGTATTATGGCAACACAAATCAGCAGGTGTCTCCTGTCTTCTGTATTCTGTCTCCTGCAGTTCACTTCTCTTGAACGGGCAACTTACGCAAATCTCTATAGGGCACGTCCTCGCCCTGGCGCAATTTGAACTCAGTCGAATATCCGCCGAATCCGAGCCGGTCGCTTGGATAGACCAGTTCAAACTGCGCAATTTCGTTCGGGCCGATGCTCTCTTTATTCATGCGAACGATGGTGGTCTCCAGGAGGCTCCGGTCCTGGGCATAAAAACGCACGATTGCATCCAGCTGTTCGATCGGGGAGGCCGTGATATTCCGCACCACTCCCCGGATGTGAAATTGGTTGTCGATGCTGTCATGGCCCAGGTACAGAAAAGCGATTTTTTCGGGCTGAGACGTCCGATGCCTGGATTCCAGATACCGGGCGAACGAATCGACTGTCGGCTGCGGCAAAAGCGACAGAACGAGGGCCGCGGCAACCGCCAGGCTTAGCGCTATAACAAGTGCCCGCAACAGATCTTCCCCCAATCCCGAACGCTTTTGAAAAGTCGTGAATTTCGGAGCTTCCGGTTCCTGTGTCGGGTGGTCCCGACCAGCAGACGTTGCGGGATGCGGCGACGCCTCCTGCCGGCTCCGCTCCAAAGCATTCGGATGCGGAATGCGCAAAACGGAAGCGGCATTCTCAATGCGCTCCTGTTTTTTGCGGTACAGGATGAAAATCCCCACGGCGACAATGATCCCTGCCGCGATCAACAAGAAAATAATAACTCTGGGATTTAGTATTACTGAACTCAACAGAATTACCTGGGTGGAATAGTGGGAAGCCTCGGCTGGCTGGGATCGACGGGCTGCGGCTTTTTGCCCCAGAACCCTTTCTTTTCTTCCGGCGCAGGCTTATTGCTCATCAGCATGGCGCTTATTTTGCCCAGAATGCGTCTTTCGTAAGTGCCCAGCGAATCGAGAGGCACCCATTTTTCTGTACCGTCCACGTCTTTGCTGAGCGCCTCCACCTTGGTGCGCACCGTAACCATGGTTTCTGTGGGAGAGACTATTTCAAGAAGGGCTTCAACGGAATAATGTGCTTTGAGCAAGCTGCCAGTGATGGGATCTCTCGCGACCGCCACTTTTTCGACTTCGCTCGACGTCAGGGAGCCCGTGATAAACTCGTAAGGCTTCGTGACGATTTTTCCGCCTTTCCGGTCTTCGAGCTCAATCTTGTAGCCCATATTCTCGAGCACCGCACGAACCGCGTTGGCGACGACATCAAATGTGTTTATAAACTTTATGGGATTTGGAAGATTCGGCTTCTGAGTCTGGGCGTTCAAGGAGGCTGCCGCGCAGCATGCGACTAAAAGCACCACGGAGGCTCTTCGCAAAATGCATCTAAGATGTTGAATAACCGATAATTCTAGGCTCACGGCGAGATCGTAGCATCGGCTTTATACCAAGTCAATATTCTAGGAGCCTGTCCGGGTGATAGAAGGGGTCGCGTTCCTGGCCTGGCAGGGGCAGATGCGAGGCGGCGCGACGCAGGCGATGTCGATGCACATCGTCGAGGAGCGCCAACAAAGCAGATGTCCCTGCCAGGCCGGAACCCGAAGGGCGCATGGGGATTACACGGCGATCGCTGCGTTGCTCGTCGTCAACGATGTGCCTCGACATCGCCTCCTCCTCGCGCCTTGCGCTCGCCGTGTAAGCCCCATGCGCGCGACCCCTTCTCTTACTCGGACAGGCTCCTAGGCTGATGAAAAGCGGGATGCCGGCAACAAATGTCTCGCAAAACTGTGGCCACGCAGCTACACTAATAACCCTTTTAGGTGCGTTCTAACAAGACACAAAGGAAAGTTGATTAGACTATGCCCAAGTATCCTACAAACTGGGTCGATTATCGGTTGCCGGGCGGCCAGGAATTCTCTGTGGCTGTTTGCGGCTACGCCGCCAAGGTGCGGCACATGTATCTTGGCCAGGATCCGGTACGGCGCGCATTTATCCATTCCGTCCACATCGAGGACGGATTCTGCCATGCAGGCGATCACTGCCTGGCACTGGATTGCCCCTTGAACCGATCGGAGCCGGAGCACCTCCTTCACATGCTGGACATGAATGAAGATGAAGCTCTGGACCCCGAGGTTGCGGAACAGTGGGGCAGTCAGAGTACTCTCGATGGTTTTTTGAAATTTGCCGGGAAAATGAATGATCTGCTTCCGGAAGAACTCAAAAAACAACAGCCCCCCATCGAAGAATAGATTCCAGATTCCCAACTGTTCAGTTCCTGGAATCCGGAATCTGAAATCTGAAATCAGCAAAACCCATCTGCCTGGGCTCGTCAGAATGACACTCCAGGTATGCGGGTCATTTTTTATGGGCGAGCGGTTTTTGATACAGGTTTACTGCGCGAACATGTGATTCGTAGTCTTTTGAAAATTGGTGGCTCCCGTCATTTCTGGAGACGTAATAATAATACTCGGTTCTGGCGGGATGGAGAGCGGCAAAGAGCGAATCGGCTCCCGGGTTGCAAATGGGACCGGGCGGCAAGTCGGGATGGAGGTAGGAATTGTATGGCGAGTCCATGCGGAGATCCGCTTTGCCCAGCCGGCCTTCATAGGTCCCGGCGAGTTTCATTGCATAAATGATCGTGGCATCGCAGGCCAAAGGCATTCTCTTCTCCAGTCGATTGATCAGGACCGATGCCACCAGAGGGCGTTCTTGCGGATTCTTCACTTCTTTTTCGATCATTGAAGCGAGAATCACGATCCTCGAGAGGTTCCATCCCGCGGGCAGAGGGGAGCGCTGCAGTGTTTTAACGAGTTTTGCCCTGAACTGATCGATCATGGCCCGAATGACGGTTTCCGAATCCGCCTTGCGCCGAAAACGGTAGGTTTCCGGAAATAGGTATCCCTCGAGGTTTCTGGCTGCGGGGTCGAGGTCGCGGATCCAGCGGACCTTCAGGAGAGCCCGTTCCATCTCCGATGCATTTCCCAAACCGTTTTTTGCCAGCAGGGCAACGGTTTCGCGGGCGGTCAACCCCTCGGGAATCGTGACGGAATAAAAGAACACATCCCCCTGGACCAGCCTTTGCACAATCCGCTTCGGACTCGCCGGTTCGGCAAACCTGTATTCTCCCGCCTGGATGTGACGCCCCATGCCGGTATATCGGATGTAAGCTCGGAACGGCAATCCGCGATGGATGACTCCCGCACGCACCAGGAGCCCCGCTATTTCGCCCGCACTCGCGCCGCGCGGGATTTCGACAAACACCTCGCCTGCCGTGGAGCTGTAATAGGGAGTCTCCAGTTCCGAATAGAACCAAATCCACAAAGCAGCGAATCCGGTCGCTGCCGCCAGGAGGAATGCGACTGCAACACGCCACGGTCGTTTCAAGAATCAATTCTCCTTCAGGTGTCTTTCCAGGATAAAGGCGGCGGCGAAGGAATCCACAGTCCGATATTTTTTCTGCTGTTTCTTATTCATGCCCCGCCATAGTTCCATCGCCTCGACAGTGGAGAGCCGCTCATCGACTCCGAATACCGGGATCTTCAGAGAACCCTGCAGCGCCCCCATCAACTTTCCCATGCGCAGGGCGGCATCGCCTTGTGTGCCGTCCATTTTAAGAGGAATTCCCAGCACAATTTCCCGAATGCCAAGGGTATGCACAACGGCTTTCAGGCGTTTAAGAAAATTGGCTGTGCCGATATTCGGGATCGACGGCATAGGCTGCACGGTCAAGCCCAACTCGTCGCAATAAGCCAGACCAATATTTTTTTCACCGTAATCCACCGCCAGAATCCGCCCTGTGATGTCCATGCAACCATTGGACCATACCCGCCCTATACCGTCAACCCCGGCAAATTGTCCGCATTCAACCGAAAGCCGATGGCGGAAAACTGACAGCTGACAGCTCCTGTTGCATGGGGGCCAGGATTACTATATTATTCAACTGCTTTAGTCCTACCGGTTTGGGAGGTTTAATGTTTCATCATAAGGGAAAGCTGCTTATTTTTCTGAGTTCTTTTCTAATCGTGCTGTACGGCGTGTCGGCAGCCTTTTACGCCAGAGACGACGATGCCTATAAAGAGCTCTCGGTTTTCATTAACGCTCTCAGCCGGATCAGGGCAGACTACGTTGAAGAACCCGATATGAACAACGTTCAAGAGGGAGCGATGCGCGGATTGCTGGATGCCCTGGATCCTTACTGCAGCTTCCTTTCTAAGGAACAGTACAACGCGCTGCAGAAGCGGAAAGAGAACGGCCAAGCGGGCGTCGGCCTTGTCCTCTCGAAAAGATCGGATGTCATTTATGTGGTGTCCTGTGAACACAATGGACCGGCTGCCGCAGCCGGAGTCCGTCCGGGAGACTACATGATTGCGATAGACGGCACCGAAGTTGAAGACAAGAGCATCCTCGAGGCGGACAGCCTTCTGCGTGGATCGCCGGGTTCCAAAGTGAAGGTCTCGCTGTTCAGGAATTCGAAGACTAAGGTCTTCGATGTGGAAATCTCCCGGGCCGCACAAGTCGCCAATCCGGTTAACTCCAAAATGCTGGACAGGAATGTAGGGCTCTTGAGTGTGGCTTCTCTCTCCGATGCCGCCGTGGATCAGGCTAAAGTTAAGTTAAAAACGCTCATTTCCGCCGGTGCGGAGAAAATCATTCTGGACCTGCGGGATTGTGCCGATGGAACGGCCTCGAACGGCTCGGACCTGGCTAACTTTTTCATCCGGAGCGGGATCCTCTATTACAGTCAAAACCGGCAGGGTGAGCGGGTCCGCGTTGTCGAAGCCAGCCCGGAGAAACATCTTACCGATCTGCCGATGGTTGTGCTGATCGACAGTTCGACGGCGGGCGCGGCGGAAATCGTGGCAGGAGCGCTGAAAGATCAAAAACGGGCAACTGTCGTCGGGGAAAAATCGTTCGGATCCGGTGCCGACCAGAAGACCGTCCAGCTGAAAAGCGGCGCCGTATTGATCCTCTCGACCGCAAAGTACTATACGCCCGCAGGGAAGGTGATCCAGGATGAAACCGTGCGGAACGCCGGCATCCTTCCCGATGTGGAATCTCCGGACGATGAGACGCGCCAGGATCTGGCGGTTGAATCCTATTACGAGGGTAGAGGGGAGTCTCCGCGGAAGGTCGGGAGTTTGCCCGAGAAAGTCCCGGCACGCGTCGAGAAAGACGACACGGATGACACTGCCAAGTACAAGCAATTCCAGGACAAAATAGATAAAATCCAGATCGAGAAAGCCCTGGACATCCTCTCAAAACCGAATGGGGCCGCAAAAAAGGCAGCATAGCGGCAATTGGTATTGACACTATTTCGACCTTTCTGGTAGTTTAAGTCCTTATTTTTTAGGCGCGTAGCTCAGGGGGAGAGCACTTCCTTGACACGGAAGGGGTCAGCGGTTCAAATCCGCTCGCGCCTACCAAAGAGTTTAGGCCTCGATGAAGCGAGCGCCTCTCCATGGATAGATGAGTCTAATGGATGCTGCACGTCGGACCCGAAGCGTTTTTCCTGCCCATCACACTGATTAAAGATCAGGAAGGATTACTTATTGTTGTCCGTTGGAAGCTGTGGACGGGGGTTAATTTCTAGAATATGTCGCTGAAAATAAGATACGCAGATGGAACGGCTGGGGAGATCGCGGACAAAAACGCCGCCCTGGAGATCTATCGCCACAGTGCGTCGCACCTCATGGCCGCGGCTGTACACAGTCTCTTCCCGGGCGCCCACCTCGGGATCGGCCCCGCAATCAGCGATGGTTTCTATTACGACTTTGAGCACGCCGATGGCTTTGCGGAAGAGGATCTGCAGAAGATCGAAGCCAAAATGAAGGATTTGGTGGCTCAGAACCTCAATTACGAGCCCTCCATCATATCCAAAGCGGAAGCCATCGACTATTTCACGCGGCAAGGGGAGCACCTCAAGGTGGAATTGATCGAGGAAAAGGCCGGCGAAAAGCTTTCCTGCTACCGGCTTGGAGATCTCGTCGATTTCTGTTTAGGCCCGCATCTTTGCTCGACGGGCCAGATTGATCCGGACAGCTTCCATGTCCTGAACATCGCCGGTTCCTACTGGCGCGGAGATGAGCACAGGCAGCAGCTGCAGCGCATTTACGGGACGGCATTTCTGACTCCGGCAGAACTGGCAGATTACCTGAAGCAGCTGGAAGAAGCCAAAAAGCGGGACCACCGAAGGCTCGGCCGGGAGCTGAATTTGTTCAGCATTTCGGAAGAAGCAGGACCGGGTTTGGTGTTCTGGCATCCCAAAGGGACGCGTGTGCGTCTCGTGATCGAGGATTTCCTGCGGACCGAGCTGTTCCGCCGCGGGTATGAGTTTGTGACGACGCCGCATGTCGCGCGGGACGTTCTATGGAAGACTTCGGGGCACTACGAGTATTACCGCCAGAACATGTATGTGTTCACCATCGATGACGAAGAGTTCGTCATCAAACCCATGAACTGCCCGGGCCACATCCAGATTTATAAATCCCAGATGCGAAGTTACCGGGATCTGCCGGTGCGCTTTGCGGAATTCGGGACGGTATATCGCTACGAAAAAAGCGGCGTGCTGCACGGCCTGCTTCGTGTGCGCGGATTCACACAGGATGATGCGCATATATTCTGCACGCGCGAGCAGGTGTATGACGAGATCTCGAGCTGCATGGATCTCGTTCTGTTCATCATGAAAAGCTTCGGCTTCGATCAATACAAAGTGGAGCTTTCGGTTCGCGACGAATCCAAAAAGGGCGAGTACGCGGGCACGGAAGAAGATTGGCAAATGGCAGAGGAGGCACTCACCCGATCTCTGAGTGCGCGGGACATGAGCTGGACGAGGATGGAGGGGGAAGCGGTATTCTACGGGCCGAAAATCGACGTCAAACTGATCGACGCCATCGGCCGCCCCTGGCAGCTGTCCACCGTTCAGTTCGATTTCACGCTGCCGAAGCGGTTCAATCTGTCCTACATCGGATCTGACGGGCACGAACACCAGCCTGTAATGGTGCACCGGGCGCTATTAGGGTCGATCGAGCGATTTCTCGGCGTCCTCATCGAGCATTATGCCGGCGCCTTCCCGATCTGGCTGGCTCCGGTGCAGGCGATGATCATTCCTATTGCGGAACGGCATCACGAATACGCCCAGAAAGTGTGCGGCCGTCTGACTGAAGCCGGACTCCGCGCGGAAGTTGACGATCGCAGCGAAAAGATGGGCTACAAGATTCGAGCCGCCCAGACGCAGAAGATACCCTATATGCTTGTGATCGGTGATAAGGAAGCACAGTCGGGAGAAGTATCCGTTCGCAATCGGTTCTCGGGAGACGAAGGAGCGCTGTCTCTTGAAGGCTTCTTGGAAAAGGTCGAGGGATTCGTCAAAAGCCGGGCCGTCCGGCCGTAACGGGCCGTTCCCGGTTTTTCCTCGTAAAAAAAAGGAGGTTGCCAATCACAACAGCCAAGCCAGTGCGAGTTCGAGTCAATGAGATGATCCGGGCCAAGGAGATTCGGGTTGTCGACGAAGATGCGGGACAACTGGGGATCATGACCCCGGAACAGGCGCTTGCTCTCGCCCGGTCGCGCGAATTGGACCTTGTCGAAGTAGCTCCCGGAGCGAATCCTCCGGTATGCAGGATCATGAACTACGGCAAGTTTCAGTACCAGAAGAGCAAACGTGCGCATGAGGCCAAGAAGCATCAGAAGCAAGTTGTCATGAAGGAAATCAAGTTCCGGCCAAAAACCGAGGAGCATGATTTTCAGTTCAAGAAGAACAACATCATTCGGTTTTTAACCGAGGGGAATAAGGCCAAGGCAACCGTCGTTTTTCGCGGAAGAGAGATGACGCATCAGGAACTGGGGCACAAGCTGATGGATAGGCTGGTCCAAGAATTGAACGAGGCTGCCGACGTCGAGCGGCCGCCGAAAATGGAAGGATATGCGCTGGTCGCCATCTTCCTTCCGAAGAAGCACTAGCCGCGGACATCAATTTCGCCGCCGGTTTCGCGGTCGCTTGCGACGGCGCGAGAATAGGGTTTTGAAGTTGTTATTTATCAGTTGGGGGATATACCTGTGAAGCGGAAGACATCAAAGAGTGCGGCAAAACGATTTAAAGTAACGGGGACGGGGAAGATCGTGCGTCATCACAGCCATGCCCGGCACATCCTGACAAAGAAGCCCCGCAAACGCGTGCGGAAGCTGGCTGGCGACGCGCTGGTCAGCAAGGCTGACAGCAAGCGTGTGAAGAAAATGCTGAACATCTGATCATCGAAATGCACTTTGGAGTAGAGAAATGCCAAGAGTAAAAAGAGGAAACAAACGGGTCCAGCGGCGGAAGAAAATTCTGGGGCTGGCAAAAGGGTTTCGCCTGACGAAGAGCAAATTGCATCGATCCGCGAAAGAATCCGTGGATCGGGCACTTCAATTCTCCTATCGCGACAGGCGCACCAAGAAACGGGATTTTCGCAGTCTGTTCATCATGCGCCTAGGCGCTGCTGCCCGGCGCAATAATATCTCCTACAGCAAGTTTATCAGCGGTCTTAAAAAAGCTGGCATCACCCTGGACCGCCGGATCCTTGCGGAGATTGCGATCAAAGATCCTGAGACTTTCACACAGATCGCTGAGAGCGCCAAGGCAGCACTCGCGGCTGCCTGATCCTTTCCGTATTTCAGACTCGGATAACAAGACCGCCCGGGTGTCTGCCACGCCGGGCGTTTCTTTTTTTGAGTTCCCAGTTTCCAGTTCCCGGTTCCCAGTTGCAGCTGCTTTCAACTGGGAACTGTGAACTGGGAACTGGAAACCCTCTCCAGAGGTTGCGATGAATGATGCAATAGAAAAGCTGCAGCGGCTCTTCGAGGCGGATTTGGCTACGGTCACGGATATGGAGACGTGGAAGTCCGTTCGTGACAAATACCTCGCCCGCGAAAGCGGAATGATCACCGGCGAGCTGAAAAGGCTGCGCGATCTCCCTAAGGAAGAACGGCCCGCATTCGGCCAGGCGATGAATCAGGTGCGCGCCATGGTGGAAGAAAGGCTCCAGGAGCGGTTTGCCACGGTCAAGAAATCGGAGCTGTCGGCGCGGCAACGGCCGATTGACGTAACGAGACCGGGATTCCCGTTCGCCCTGGGAAGCGCCCATCCCATCAAAAAGCTTCAGGCCGAGATCGAGGACATATTCGTGAGCATGGGATTTCAGATCCTCAGTCTGCCGGAGATCGAAACGGACTATTACAACTTTGAGGCGTTGAATATGCCTCGCAATCACCCGGCTCGCGATGCCCAGGATACTTTTTATTTCGATGACACCATGTTGCTTCGAACGCACTGTACCTCCGTGGACGTCCACGCCATGGAGGCGATGAAGCCGCCGATTCGAGCCGTCAGCATCGGCAAAGTGTATCGCCGGGACCCCTTTGACGCTACACACTCTCCCATGTTTCATCAGGTGGATGTGGTCGTGATCGAGGAGGGGCTTCATATGGGCCATATGAAAGGCATGCTCGAAGTCTTCTTGCAGCGCCTCTTCAGTCCGGATACCCGAACACGTTTAAGGCCCGGCTTCTTCCCATTCGTCGAACCGGGCGCAGAGGTGGACATCAGCTGCATCTTCTGCTCCGGTGCGGGCTGCCCGAAGTGCAAACAGAGCGGCTGGATCGAGATTCTGGGCGCCGGCATGATTCATCCCAAGGTACTGCGAATGTCGGGCATCGATGATTCCCGCTTTTCAGGTTTCGCATGGGGCATGGGGATCGATCGAGTGCCCATTCTCAAATATGGGGTGGATGATATTCGGCTCTTCTTCGAGAACGATCTCAGATTTTTGAAACAATTTTAGGCAGGAGTTCTTCCCATGAAAATCAGCATCGAGTGGCTTAAAGAATATGTCGATGTGCGAGAAAGCCCGGAAAAGCTGAAAGAGGATCTTTCGATGATCGGCCTCCTGGTTGAAGCCATTTCCGAATCGAATGGAAGCCCGGTCCTCGAGGTCGAGGTGACTTCAAACCGGCCTGACTGCCTGAACTATGTCGGAATCGCCAGGGAATTGAGCGCGCTGTACAAGCGTCCTCTTAAAAATCCGCTAATTCAGGAAAAGCTGACTGCTTCTCCGGACAGAATTCCCTACAGGATAGAAATAAGAGATGCGGATCTGTGCCCCCGGTACGTGGGACTCGTGATGGACGGGATTCGTGTCGAGCCTTCGCCCCAATGGATGCAAAAACGCCTTGAAGCGGCCGGAATGCGTCCGCTGAACAACATCGTCGATATATCCAATTATGTCCTCCTGGAAATGGGACACCCGCTGCACACTTTCGATTTCGACGTGCTGCGCCAGGGTAAAATCGTGGTGGCAAGGGCCAAACAAGGCGAGAAAATGCGCACGCTCGACGGGACGGATCGCGACCTGGACGGCGAAATGCTTCTGATCAACGATGGTGAAGGGCCTGTGGCGATTGCCGGCGTTATGGGCGGATTGAACTCTGAGATTTCGCAGTCTACCAAACGTGTTCTGATCGAATCGGCATATTTCCAGCCCGCGTCCGTTCGCAGGACGTCGCGAAAACTCGGTCTATCGACCGAGGCGAGTTATCGGTTTGAGCGGGGAGCGGATTGGGACAATACTGTTCCGGCGCTTGCCCGAACCTGCTATCTGATTGAAAAGCTCGCCGGCGGGCGCATCGCGGGCGGCCTGCAGGATGTCTACCCGAAGAAGATCGCACCCGTTCGCATCGCACTGCACCAGGATCACGTCACCTCATTGCTGGGAATGCCATTGACGGGAGACTTTATCGAGTCGACTCTCCGGGGTCTCGGCTTCCAACTTGAAAAGCGCGGGCCTAATGCATGGGATGTCACGTGCCCGACGTGCAGGGCAGACATGGAGCTCGAAGCGGATTTGATTGAGGAACTGGCCTGTTTCTACGGATATCAGAATATTCCGGCCATCCTGCCCCCGAGCCAGACTGCCGGAACGCATTCATCCGCTTACCTCCTCGAAAATACCATTCGAAACATACTGATCGGCCAGGGGTATTCGGAAGCGCTGAATCTCAGCTTCGCCTCCGAAGCCGATCACAGAGAATTCCCTCCGTTGGAAGGAGACCGAGTTGCGATAAAAAATCCTCTTACTGAGGATACGCAATATATGCGTACTACACTGGCGCCCGGTCTGGTTCGATCGGCAAAGCGCAATGTAAACTTCGACCAGCGGCTGATCCGGCTATTTGAAATTGGAAAGGTGTATGGCCCCAAAGCGGATGGAGTGCCCGGAGAGCGACACGCTCTCGGAATTCTCGGCGCAGGCGGGTTTGCAGGTCAAAATTGGACGAATCCCTCGCCCGATTACGGATTTTTCCACTTGCGGGGATTGATTGAGGCCCTGATGCATGGGCTGCGGATCCGGTCTTTCAATATAAAACCGACTACGGCAGTCAGCTGGTTGAATCCGAGGGACGCTGCTACATTGGAGGTCGGCGACGATTGCATCGGCCTTTTGGGGTCTCTGTCCCCAGCTCTCGAAGACAAGTATAAGCTCAAGCAGCCGGTCTGCCTGGCGGAGATCAATTTTGAGCGGCTGGCGAAATATGCCTTTTCGCCGGTGACATACGAGTCGCTTCCCAAATATCCATCGGTCGAGCGCGATATGTCGATCGTTGTAAGCCGGGACACTGTGTATCATGCAATTCATGATGGGATTGCAGGATTGAAAATCCCCGAATTGACGGGGATCGAACTCATTGACGTTTATGAAGGAGAAAAGATTCCCTCTGGAAATGTCAGCCTGACTCTGCGGCTTACGTTTCAGGATCGCGAAAAGACCCTGACAGTTGACCGCGTGCAGGATTTCGTTGATACTGTTCTGGCATTCTTGAATAAATCTTACGGAGCGGGGCTTAGATCTCTATGAGCGAAACAAAAGCGCAGTCGGAACTCACCGGCCTTGAACGGTTCGGCAACCTGGAAGACAAGATCTTCCGCCTGGTGGAGGAATTCAAGGCGGTTCGGAAAGACAACGATCTTCTTCGGGCAGAAAACATGCAGCTGAAGGAACAACTCGGATCGTTGCAGAACACGGAATCTACCGCCAAGGACGACCTGGCCAGGTATCAAAAGGAACGCGAAGAGTTGCGGGAACGTGTGGAGAAAGCCCTGACTCTTCTCTCAGCCGTAGACGCGCAATAACAAAGCGCTGACGCAGCGCAAGGACGGGCCCATGAGCGAACCGCCGGAACTTAGCTCTGTCCGGGTCAGAATTTACGATCGGGAATTTGCCTTGCGGACCACCGGAGATCCCGAGCGGCTTCAGGCTTTGTGCAGCAACCTCGATAAGCGCATGCGGGAGGTCGCTGCATCGACAGGGGCAGTGGATACGCTTAAAGTGGCAGTGCTGGCCGCCCTCAGCCTCGGCGATGACCTGCAGCGAGCTCGCGACGAATTGCAAAAGCTCGACGATTCCATAACACGCCGCTCACTTGCCTGCTCCTCCATGCTGGATCGTTTCTTTGCCTGATTCTCGATTCCAGATTCTCGATTCCAGATAAATTTTGATTTCAGATTTCCGATTCCAGATTCCAGACAAAAACCGATGACTCAATTTGGAATCTGAAATCTGGAATCTGGAATCTACAAGTTGAAGGGCGCGTTGATGCGTTGGATGGCGAGCGCTCGTCCCGACGCTTCGTCGATATCGATCAGGACGCCGCAGATCCGAAGGTTTCCGGTGGCAGGCTCCAGCCGCACGGGAATCTGCCGCAGCAGCCTCTCTAGCGCAAGATCCGGAACCGAGCCGATCACGGAGTCGTGCGGGCCCGTCATCCCCAAATCGGTGATGTATGCGGTTCCCCGGGGCAGGATGCGTTCGTCCGCTGTCTGGACATGCGTGTGACTGCCGACGATGGCGCTGACACGCCCGTCAAGGTACCAGCCAAAAGCCTGCTTTTCGGAAGTCGCCTCCGCGTGGAAATCGATAATAATGACCGGGGTCTGTTTGCGGATCTGTTCGACGGCGGCCAAGCCCGTCGTGAAAGGGCAGTCGATAGGCGCCATAAATACACGGCCCTGAAGATTGAGAACGCCGACGCGTACGCCGCAACTTGTGTCGCCGATGTATATGCCGATTCCCGGCGTTCCGGCAGGGTAGTTATGAGGGCGCAAGAGCCTCGGCTGCTCGGCTAGGTATGGCACGATCGCGCGCTTGTCCCATATGTGATTGCCCGACGTCAGCAAGTCTATCTCCGAATTCAGGAGATCTTCCGCGATTTGAGGAGTAACGCCGAATCCCGCGGCAGAGTTCTCGACGTTAGCAATGCAGAAGTCCACGCGGTATTCCTGGATGAGGCCATGCAGTTTTTCCTGCACGAGCCTCCTGCCCGGCTTGCCGAATATATCGCCAATAAAAAATACTCGCATCGATTCCCGCTTTTCGAAGGTGGTCTATAAAAAAAGTGCCCCCGCGCCGCCGTGTGGCGAATCTATTTGAACCTTTTTTAAAAGGGGGCGTCCTACGCACCGCGTCAGGCAATCAAGTTCCCGAAGGAAAAGCTCGCACACAGCGGCACGATACGAACTCCCATCAAATAGAATGTTGGCTCAAATAATTGTGCCATCACCAACATTGCAGGGGCTTGGATTATGATACCCGCATGCTGCATGGAGAATCAAGGATACTCGTAAATCCCGGATCGGGATTGAGAAGCGATTAGCTCTCGGCTCTCAGCATTCAGCTGTCTCCCAGCTGAGTGCTGATGGCTGACAGCTATTTCAGGTATTGCTTTAAAAGCCGGCCCGTATGCGACGCTTCGCATTGTGCCACATCCTCGGGCGTTCCTTCGCACACGATCTGCCCGCCGGCATCTCCGCCTTCAGGGCCGAGATCGATGACCCAGTCGGCGGTTTTGATCACTTCCATGTTGTGCTCGATGACTAGAACGGAGTTGCCCGCGCTGAGAAGCTTATCGAAGGCGGCGAGAAGCTTTCGGATATCGTCGAAGTGGAGCCCCGTTGTCGGTTCGTCGAACACGAACAGGGCGTTCCCGGATGCCACGCGCGATATAAATGCGGCGAGTTTGATTCTCTGCGCTTCTCCTCCTGACAGGGATGTTGCGGACTGACCGAGCCGCAGGTATCCCAGGCCGATTTCCTCGAGGACGCGCAGTTTGCGAATCAGGCTCGTTTTGCCGGCGAAGAATTCCATGGCCTCGTGAACCGTGAGATTCAGAACTTCGGCAATGTTTTTTGATTTATACCGGACATCCAGGATCGAGTTCTTAAAGCGCGTCCCTTTGCAGTCCTCGCAGACCAGTTCCACGTCGGCCAGGAATTGCATTTCCACAATCACGACGCCGCTGCCCTGGCATGTGGGGCAACGGCCGGTTTCGAGGTTGAAGGAAAAGTGTCCCGGACCGAATCCGCGGCTGTAGGCATCTCGGGTTTCGGCAAAGATGTCGCGGATTTCGTCGAATGCCTTCGTATATGTCGCGGGATTGGATCTTGGCGTTCGACCGATCGGGGATTGATCGACGAGGATTACATCGGAAATCTGCTCCGCCCCCCGTATCGCGTCGAATCCTCCGGGCGATTCCTTGAGCTCGCCTTTCGCTTTCTTGACGGCGGCGTAAAGAACGTCATGAACCAGGGTGGACTTCCCGCTGCCGCTGACGCCCGTGACGCAAGCGAGAATGCCCAGCGGGATGCGGACATCGATATGCTTTAAGTTGTGCTGATACGCGCGAACGAGCTCGATTGCCTTTCTCTGGCTCTTTCGCCGGAATATGGGCACCGGGATCTTCTGTTCTCCGCTCAGATAGCGGCTGGTGAGCGATTTGGGATCCTGCAGGAGGGCCGGATAGCTTCCCTGAAAAATAACCTCGCCTCCATTCTCACCGGCCCGCGGCCCCAGATCGATCAGGTGATCGGCAGAGCGCATGATCTCCGGGTCGTGCTCGACCACCAGGACTGTGTTGCCGAGACTCTTGAGACTCTGAAGGATCTCCACGAGCCGCCGGCTGTCTCTCGGGTGAAGCCCGATACTCGGTTCGTCGAGGACATAGAGCGCACCGACCAGCGTGGATCCCAGGGATGTTGCCAGCTGAATTCTTTGCGATTCTCCGCCGGACAGCGAGGACGAGAGGCGGTCCAGGGCAATATAGTCCAGTCCGACGCGAACCAGCAGGTCCAGCCGGTGGCGGATTTCGTTCATAATCTTTTCCGCAATCGAAGCCTGCTGGGCGGAAAGGTTGAGGGCCGCAAAAAAAGCGGCTGCCTGCGCGATGGTCATGCGTGTGACATCCGTAATGGATTTGCCGCCGATTCGGACGTCGCGGGCTTCCTGCCTCAACCTGTCTCCGTGGCAGGCGAGGCATTTGGCATAGCCGCGATACCGGCTGAGAAAGATGCGGACGTACATCTTGTATTTTTTATGTTCCAGGTAATCGAAAAAGCCCAGGATCCCCGGGAATCGTCCGCGCCCGTTGGTGATCTTCTCCCGGTCTTCCTCGGTCAGTTCGTTCCAGGGCAGGTCCACCGGGATCCCTTCGCCGTTCGCGAACTGCAGCATCCGGTTCTGGAGGTTGCGAAAACGGGGCCGTGTCCAAGGATGAATCGCGCCTTCCGCAAGGCTCTTCGATTTGTCCGGAATGATAAGGTCGAAATCGATCGTCAGCGTGTTGCCGAAACCCTGGCACTCCGGGCAGGCCCCGAAAGGATTATTGAAAGAGAACAGCCTCGGCTCGGGCTCCTGGTAGGAGATGTGACAAAGCTGGCATTCGAATGCTTCGCTGAACTTGACGAGAATGCCCGCTGCGTGGCGGAGCCAGCGAATATCGGGATGACTGGTGCGGAGCAGGCGCTCGAGCCCATCCGGATCGTCGGATAACAGCATCAGCTCGATATGCCCTTCGGCGTCGCGGCTGCAAATTTCTATGGAGTCCACGAGCCTTTTCCGGATCCCGTCCTGCACAACCAGACGATCGACGACAACGTGCGCTTCCTTAATCTTGGCTTTATGAAGCGCCTCCACCGCCTGAGACAGATCCACAATTTCGCCGTCTATCAGAAGGCGCACATAGCCCTGCTGCTGCAATCCGGGCAAAATGACCGCCAGCCGTTCTTCGGGACCGGTTGTGGCTGCCGATTTGTGTGTGCGACGGCGGGGTTCTGCCTGCTGCAGCGCACCGCTCTCCAACGCAAGCCGCATGCAGAGATACATGCGCTGTCCCGAAGGCAGAGCCATGATGAAATCCGCGATGCTCTGAGGCGTGTCTTTTTCCACCACTCTTCCACAGCCGTGGCAATAGGTTGTGCCGATGCGCGCATAGAGGAGACGCAGATAATCGTTGATCTCCGTAACCGTCCCCACCGTGGACCGGGGGTTTCGCGAGTAGTTTTTCTGCCGGATCGCCAGCGCAGGGCAGATGCCTTCGATATCGTCGACGTCCGGCCGGTCAATGCGCTCTAGAAATTGTCGCGCGTAGGCTGACAGCGAAGCGATGTACCGACGCTGTCCCTCGGCATACAGAGTGTCGAATGCGAGACTGCTCTTTCCGCTTCCGGATACGCCGGTGACCACCGTCAGTGAGTCCAACGGTATCTCTACCGTAATATTCTTCAGGTTGTGGACCCTGGCTCCTCTTACAACGATGGCGTCCTTCTGATCTGCACTCAACGACGGGATCTCCTGGTGGCAGGCAAACTAAAAATCTTATGGAGCGACATGCATGATGTCAACAGAGCAATTCTATGTGTTCGCAGCGTGTAAATAAGTCGGTATCGGAATAGACATCGCAACCGGCTTTTTCCCGTATCTTTGCGCATATTGGAAATAAAGAAGATTGGGGAACCCGATACCAGCCCGGCGAGCCTTTAGCCCGGATTCCGAAATAAGTGCTTCATCCAACTTGGAAGTTGCCGGGTATATAGTATATCGTCCGCAGGGCGGCGGGATGAATCGAGGTTTAGACAAAGACGACAACAGTGGCTGGTGCGCTTGAGAAAGCGGACCTTCGAAAAGAAAAATTCAAAGAAGGCTTTGAGTCCATTTATTGTTAACATAAGGGTTGATATCAGAAATCTGGAATCCTGAAGTACGCCGGAACAGGCGAAAGAGGCAGCTTGAACTTTCTATCCTTAGGACATAATTTATGCAAAAACGTTCACTTGCCAGGCAAATCAGCATGCGTATCACAATAGCCCAATTAGTGCTGCCGGTTCTTGCGGTATTGCTGGTAAGCGCTATTCCCGCTGCGGCACAACCGGATTGGCGGTTTTTTGCCGGTTTTTCAGATCTGCGCTTTGAATCGGGTACCGGGCATGAAAACGCAGCAGGCTGGGGTGGTGCGATCACCCAATACATCTCCACTGCGCGCTGGTTTGGCGCAACGGCTGAGGTCAGTGGGGTATATAAGACTTATGCCCCCGATATCCACACATCTTTCTATGGCGTGATGCTTGGTCCGTCGTTCGCCTATCGCAAAAATCCCAATATTGAACCTTTTGTGCATGCTCTTTTTGGATGGGCAGGCAACACAAGCAATACAGGCGCGAAATCCGTTTGGGTCTTCGGATATGCCCTTGGTGGCGGCGCAGATTTCAAAATATCCAAATTGCTGGCCGTGCGCGGGCAAGCGGATTTCGTTCGCACATCATTCCCCGATGGATATAACGATCGCCAGAACAATATTAGGGTGTTGGGAGGCCTCGTTC
This sequence comes from Acidobacteriota bacterium, assembly GCA_035506515.1. Lineage (GTDB taxonomy): Bacteria > Acidobacteriota > UBA6911 > UBA6911 > UBA6911 > UBA6911. The sequence goes on along the minus strand of DATJPG010000104.1, from coordinate 18,201 downwards.
TTCGGTTTGCGAAGTAGTGCATCGGATCTCTGAATTGCAGCGCTTTCCGACGCAATTACCCCGGATTAAGACAGGACTGCGACGGTTCCGCCCTGCCCTGAGGCTGGGCCTTAAAAGAGTACTATTGACCATACCTGTCGTCGGCTAATCCAGGCAATTGAGTCACTAAGCCGAAGGCATTGAAGTAAAGCAGTCTGCAGTTACGACATTTACTCGATCGCCAATGCTCAGCGAGATCCGAATCGCTAAAATAAGCCCCAACTCCAGTGGATGGCAAACAAGAACCGCGGTTCGGCGTGGTGGAGGGTGTCTATCGAACGGCCTCCGCCATCTGCGACAGGCCGGATTCACAAGGAAGTTGAACTACGGTTTCTTGGTGCATTTATTTTTAACACAAGGTTTTTTTACCAGAAATCTGGAATCCTGAAGAACGCCAGATCGGGCGAAAGAGGTTTGAACTTCCTAAGGCAGAATTATTGCCATTGCGGTTGCTGGGATCGACGGGGCACGGTATTATTTTTTCGCATGAAACAGGCAAAAGATCTGATTATTCGAAAAGTTCATCCGCTCTCAGGCGTTCCCGGGGGCGAAGTGGTCATCGAGTGCAGCGGTTTCAGGCCCGAAGTGTATTCGAAGGTATTGTTGGGAGACGTGGAGGCTCCCATTGCTTCGGCGTCCGATGACAAAATCATTATCTGGCTTCCTGACAGCCCGAAGAGCCTTGGTTTAGCACTACGGGCCGGCGAAGCGGTTTCTGAGGTTTTTCCCTTTAACCTCGCTGTACGGTTGGCCACGGATCTGCATCCGGTAGCCAACCCTGTCGTTGCTCCGGACGGGACAATCTTCACAACGATCAGCGGCGCCCGCGGACAGCAGGTGACGCATCCGTTGGTTCGCCTCACAATCAGAGGGGACAAGACCCCCTGCCAGTGTGAGATCATGAACCCGACAGGACTCGCATTCTCAAATGACGGGCAGTTGTATGTTTCCAGTCGCCACGACGGAACGGTATTGCGCTACACGAATTTCGAGCATCTGGAGCTTTTTGCGGAAGACCTTGGCGTTCCGTGTGGAATGGTATTTGATTCCAAGGGATTTCTGTACGTCGGCGACAGAACCGGCAGAATTTTCCGAATCGATCCTTCCGGCAACAAACAGGAGTTTGCGGTGCTTGAACCGAGCATCTCTGCCTATCATCTGGCCATCGATGCGCAGGACCGACTCTATGTAACAGGACCCACTTTTTCGATGCGCGACAGCCTGTTCCGATTTACCAGAAAAGGAACGGCCAAATGCCTGGTCGAAGGATTCGCGCGGCCTCAGGGAATAGCTTTTCTCCCGGACGGCGATCTTCTGATCTCCGCAGGGTACCAGGGGAAGAAGGGGATATTCCGATATTCGCCCGAACACGGATCGATCCGGCACTTCATCGCAGCGCCCGTCATGGTCGGCCTCGCGGTCGCGGGCGAGGACCTGTTCCTGGCCAGCGGCAACTCGATCTACTGGATGCAACTCCACGGAAAAACAACCGTCAACTAAATTACGAATTACGAATGACGAATTACGAATGACGAATAAGATAGACAAGAAACTAATTCGTGATTTGTAACTCGTAATTCGTAATTCTTCTGGACTTGCTGCGGATGACTTGTGCGAGGATTTGAGGGCTTTTGTACACCAGGTTCTGGAGCAGAGCTTTGTAGGAAAGGTTGCCGCTGATGACTCGGTCGAGCATGTGCCGGATCGTCGGGCTGTGCTTCACTGCCTGCAGGGACCGTCGGATAAATGTCTTGCTGAGCACCATGCCGCAATAAAAACGGTCTCTCCACGCTGCAGCCGTTTCCAGGTCATCGCTGAATTCTGATCGCCATGCGGCCTCGTACGCCAGCGGCTCTCTTCTCCGGCAAGAATCGGCGAGCAGTTCCGCGGATCGAAAGGCGTAATAAATTCCCTCCGCCGTGATCCCGTCGGTAAAACCGGCTGCATCTCCCAGCAGCGCCCATCTTTCGCCGCACACTTTTTGGTTCATCAGGGTATCCCGGCTGAGGCAGGGGATGCAGGCGGCATAAAAGTTTTTTCCCTGTCCCGCGTCGGGGTAGTTCGAGGAAATGTAGTTTTCCAATCTCCTCTTCAGATCGGAAGAGTGAATGCCCGGCAAATGGCGGCCGATCCCGATCGATGAGTGGTCCACGCATGGAAAAGACCAGATGTAGCCGTAAAACCCGATTTCCTGATAGGCGACCCGCATCTCGCCCGGGTGATACAGTTGAGGAAGTTGATAGCCGAGGGCAAGGATGAGGTCCGACGAACAGAAAGGCCGAGTCACCGTGGCGCGCACCTTGCTGCGGGCTCCGTCAGCCCCTATCAGGTAATCCACCTCATGGGTTCCCCCCGACGTGGCAATGGACCAGGTCTTGCCGTCGCTTTCAATTTTCCTGGCGCGTTCCGGGAAAAACCGGACTCCGGATTGAATCGCCCAATCCAGGAGATACCTGTCCAGGCTAAAACGGGGGAAAATGTGCACAGGGTGAGGGAGAGGCAGCCTGCTGGTGTACCCGTCGGACGTTGTCAAGTGAATCGTCCGGGCTTCGGTGTATGGCAGAGACTGTTGGCACAGCCAGGGCATTCTGCGGAGTGCCTTGGCCGTCACACCTCCGCCACACGGTTTGTCTTTTTCGATGCTGTCGTCGAACAGCAGGACTTCATGCCCCATGCGCGAAAAAAGCACACCCGCATAGGAACCTGCAACTCGAGCTCCAATGATTCCAACTCTCATGGTCAGTAGTACGGACTCTTCTAACGGTATATCCGCTAAGCATGGTACCACAAATCAGTCGGCGGTGGGCAGTCGGCAGTGAGGAGCAATCATCGTCGCATCGGGGAAATATGGCAGCTACTAGATATTGCCTGCCGCGAACTGTCAACTGCCGACTATCAACTTGCATTGGCGGCGGGGCCTCGGTATCTTGCATCGACGCGATCATGGAGCGGGTAATGGCGGCTGCCGGCAAGTTCGGATTCGAAATCCTTCACAAAGATGCGCGGTCGAACGCGCGAAGAGGCGTGTTGCATACTCCTCACGGCGACGTGCAGACACCTGTGTTTATGCCGGTCGGGACTGCGGCTGCGGTCAAAGCGATGACGAACGAATCGCTGGAAGCGCTGGATTGCCGAATCATCCTGGCCAATACCTATCATCTGTATTTGCGCCCCGGCCACGAACGGATCGAGAAACTGGGCGGCCTGCACAACTTCATGTCCTGGAATGGGGCGATTCTGACAGACAGCGGCGGCTATCAGGTTTTCAGCCACCGGGAACTCCGGAGCATTAATGAGGAAGGAGTTCAGTTCCGCTCCCATATCGACGGCAGCAAGAATCTTTTCACGCCGGAAAAAGTCGTCGATATTCAGAGATCGCTGGGATCGGACATCGCCATGGTCTTTGACGACTGCACCCCGTACCCTACGGGTCATGTGGACGCCGAATCTTCCATGGAGCTTTCGATGCGCTGGGCGGCGAAATGCCGCGAACAGTGGCGCAGGCATGATGATGGCGCCAGGGCTCTGTTTGGGATCGTCCAGGGCAGCGTCTACCCCGACTTGCGGAAACGATCGGCAGAGGCGCTTGCGGAACTCGATTTCCCGGGGATCGCCATCGGCGGACTGAGCGTCGGCGAGCCAAAGGATCTGATGTATGAGGTTGTGGAAAACACCGTGCCGCACATGAGCTGGGATAAGCCGCGCTATCTGATGGGGGTGGGGACTCCGGAAGACCTGGTCCGGTGCATCGCCTTGGGGATCGATATGTTCGACTGCGTTCTCCCGACGCGGAACGCCCGGAATGGATGCCTGTTCACCAGCCAGGGGCGAATTTTGATCAAAAACGCCATCTACGCGGAGGACCAGGGTCCCATCGATCCAGAGTGCTCGTGCTCGACCTGCCGGAGATATAACCGCGCCTATTTGAGGCATCTTTTCATGACAGGAGAGCACCTGTCCGCGGTCTATAACACGATTCACAACCTGACCTTTTATCTTGACATGATGCGCAAAATAAGAGACTCTATCGGACTCGATTTTTCGGGCAAGTGGCTGGAGTTTGTGGAGAAAGGGGATGTGTAAATTCCCGGGGATCTCCAACATTGATTGTGCGGGTCCATCCTATAGAATTTCGCTTCCTGAATACACCGAGAGATAGAAAAAGGTGCAAATGGAAAATCCCATCCTGATGTTACAGAGTGCTTCTCAGACGAATGCCCTGGTCCAGTTTGCCCCGCTCATCATTGTCGTTGTCATCTTTTACCTCCTGATCTTCATGCCGATGAAGAAACGGCAGAAGGAGACGGCGACGATGATCTCATCACTGCAAAACGGGGATAAAGTGATCACCAGTTCGGGAATCTATGGCGTGATCGCCGGAGTGAAGGAAAAAACCTTCATTATTAAGATCTCCGATCAGGTGAAAATTGAAGTGGCAAAAAACGCGGTGTCTGGCAAACAGATTCCGGACGAAAATACCGGGTCCTAGCCGCGGCTGCCCCGACGGTGCAAAAGATGGTACTGGAAATGGCAGGGGAAAGAAGGGCCAGGGGAACCATAGTATGCTTTTGAGATCTTCCCCCCTTGTTCCCCAAAAGCAAGGCATGACCTGTCAACTATGCATTCAAGCAATCCTAAACGCGTTAACGGGTGAATTATGCAGAAGAATTTAAGATGGAAATTCATCTTAATCCTCGCGCTAATGGCGATTTGCGTCTACTTCTTCGTCAGTCCCAGGGAGAAGGGCGCCAAGATGCTCTCCAGGATGAATCTGGGCCTCGATCTCCAGGGTGGAATCCACCTGGTTTTGAAGGTGGTGACGGATGACGCGCTGAATCAGGAGCTTTTTCAGGACGCCGATCGGATCTCCCAGGAGTTGAAAGCCAAAAACGTCGCCTTTGTCAGCTGCAAAAAAGGGAACGGCTACTCGGTAGAGGTCACCGGAGTGGACTCTGTCGGGGCCAACGAAGCGCGCCAGTATATGGAATCGACGTATGACAGAAAATACTCCATAAAGAGCGCGACGCTGGAAGGGAAGACGAACTTCAGCCTGACCCTGATGGGTGCTTACATTCGCGACGCGCGGGAATCGACGGTACGGCAGGCGTTGGAGACCATCCGCAGGCGTGTGGACGCCCTGGGGGTCACGGAACCGACTCTTCAGATCTACGGCGAAAGCGGCGAGGATGTCCAGGACCAGATCATTGTGGAGCTTCCCGGTATCGACGATCCGGATCGCGTAAAGGGCTTGATTGAAAATACGGCGCAACTGGAGCTTCGGCTGGTCAAAAAGGACCAGTCTGCGAGTTATTCCAGCGTGGATTCGGCCGTGGAGGCAAGCGGTGGCAAAATCGCGGATGGGTATGAAATTCTTCCGTACCGCGAAGATCGTGGCGACCAGAGCCGGCTGGAGTACCTGGTGGTCAGCAAGACATCGGTCATTACGGGAAAAGACCTGAAAACGGCCCGTAAATCCTCCGATTCGACTGGGCGGCCCGCCGTGGGTTTCTTCCTGACAGCCGGCGGATCCAAGCTTTTTGCGCGGGCGACCGAACAGCACGTCGGCGAAAAGCTTGCGATCGTTCTGGATAATGTGGTCAGCTCGGCGCCTGTTATCAACGAGCGCATCGAGTCTGAAGGGATCATTCACGGACAGTTCACCCTGCAGCAGGCGGAGGATCTGTCCATGTTGCTGCGGTCGGGTGCGCTTCCCGCTTCTCTCAAAACCATGCATGAGCAGACGGTCGGTGCGTCCCTGGGAAATGACTCGATCAAATCCGGTATCTATGCTTCCATCATCGGGTTTGGGTTGGTTGTGATCGGAATGATCCTCTATTACAAGCACTCGGGTCTGAACGCGGTCTATTGCCTCCTGGGAAATCTGATCATTCTTCTTGGGTTCATGGGCGCAGTGGGATCGACCCTGACGCTGCCGGGAATCGCGGGTGTCATTCTTACGATCGGTATGGCCGTGGACTCCAACATCCTCATCTTTGAAAGAATCCGTGAAGAATTGCGGAGCGGAAAAACCATTCGGGCCGCTGTGGATACGGGTTTCGGCAAGGTGTTCTGGACCATTTTCGACACGCATGTTACCACACTGGTCTCCGCGGCTTTCCTGTTCCAGTTCGGAACCGGGCCGATTCGCGGATTTGCCGTGACGCTGGTCGTGGGTCTTGTCGCAAATATGTTTACCGCGGTGTACGTCTCGCATCGACTTTTTGATTTGATGCTGGGCAACCGCAAAGTCGAAGCATTATCGATTTAGGGAACTTTAGGACGCCGAATGGGGTCAAATAATTCGGCATGTTCTGAGAAGTCCATGCGAGGGATTGTCCGTGGAAATCTTAAGAAACGTCTCAATCGACTGGATTGGTAAAAAGTGGATACTGTTCGGCATTTCCTGGACGCTGGTTGTCGTGGGAGTTGTCGGATATATCATGCGCGGGGGATTCGCGTTCGGGATCGATTTCACCGGAGGGACCCTGATTTATCTGAAATTCGAAAAAACTCCGGATCTTGATCTCATCCGCAGATCATTGAAATCCGAGACGGCGACTCCGCCGTTGATTCAGAGATACGGAAATCCGTCGGACCATACGGTCCAGGTGCGGGCTCAGACAGGTTTCGGATCCGGGCAGGAAATGGGCTCTGTTCGCAAGGAACTGACGCGCCTTCTGCGAGCTTCGTTCGATGTCGATCATGTGAATACAACGCAGACGGACTTCAACAACGTCGGGTCGGATGCCTTGGGAAAATACCTGCTTGCCGGAGACCCGGACAATCTGAAGGCGCAGAGCAAAACGACTCAGGAAATCGACGATTATTACAAAGCCCTGGCAAAGGCGATGATCGATTACCGCGACAAGAACCGCCAGGGATTGGTGCCATCGCTGGATGACCTTAAGGCCGTCGGGGCGAGCAATGCGGTAATCACGAGTATGAAAAAGGACTGTTTCGCCGGTCCCTTTGCGATCCAGGGTGTGGATAACATCGGGGCCGTAGTCGGATCCGACTTGAGGCGCAGGGCAACTCTGGCGGTAGGTCTATCCTTTTTGGGGATGCTGATCTACGTGGCATTTCGATTTAAGCCGATCTACGGCGTCGCCGGCGTCGTTGCTTTGATCCACGACATCGTCATCACGCTGGGATTGTTTGCGTTGACCCAGAAAGAGATATCGCTGACCGTGATCGCCGCACTGCTGACTCTGGTCGGTTATTCAATGAATGACACCATCGTTATTTTTGACAGGGTTCGGGAAAACCTCAGGATCATGCGGAAAGAGTCGCTCCATCAGGTTCTCAATCTCAGTATCAATCAGACGCTTTCCCGGACGATTATGACGTCAGGAATGACCTTTTTATCTGTTTTTGCCCTCTATCTCTTTGGGGGAGAGGTGCTGCATGGTTTCTCGTTCGCATTGACGATCGGAATCATCATTGGCACCTATTCTTCCATAGGAATAGCGTCTCCGATCGTGGAGTGGTGGTCCCGTGTAACGGAGCAGAAGTCAAAACGGTGACACGCGCCGGAAGCTTGGGGGATAAGCAACCCTAAAATGTTTGAAAATCACGGGAATGCAGGTAGAAAAGGCTTGACAGTTTTTCTGACGCGATATTAAGATCGGGGCCTTAAAAATGTACGCCGCAGCAAGCTAAGTCTGCCCTAAGGCCTACGGACAGTTTGCGAGGGGGATATATGTTTGAAGATGCAGATCAACTAAACAAATCAAACACAGCCAAGCGGTTGTTGACGATGATCGTCTCGATGGTACTGCACGTCGTGCTGCTCGTCTTCATCGTCATTCTGCCGCTTGTCTTTTTTAATGTGTTGCCGGAGAGCGAGCTCCTGACATTCCTGATTGCGCCGCCACCGCCGCCACCGCCACCACCACCGCCACCACCGCCGCCAACCAACGTGAAGGCCATGCCAAAAGCTGCCGTGGTCGACCCGAACCAATTCGTGGCCCCCACCGAGATCCCGAAGGAAATTCCACCGCCCGTGGATGATGCTCCGGTGATCGGCGTGAGCAACATCGTTGGAGGGATTTCCGGAGGAGTTTCCGGCGGTACGGCTGGAGGCACTGCGGGTGGCGTTGTTGGAGGCCTGCTCTCGAACGTTGCGCCGGTAGCACCGCCGCCGCCGCCAAGACCGGTCAAGCGTGACCCGATTCGCGTGGGCGGAAACGTTCAGGAATCCAAACTGATTAGAAGAGTTGAGCCGACGTACCCTGAATTGGCGAAGCGCGCCCGTGTTCAGGGGAAAGTCGTTCTCGTAGTAACGGTCGACGAAGAAGGCAATGTTACCGATATCAAGGTCACGAGCGGTCATCCGCTGCTGGACGAAGCTGCAGTCAGCGCCGTGAAACAGTGGAAATACTCGCCGACTTTGTTGAATGGTGAGCCGGTGCCGGTGATCGCAAACGTAACTGTATTTTTTAACTTGAAATAGTTTCCCAAATATCAATCGGAGGTTAGAAACTCGATGGGACAGATCAATCTTTACGAGATGTTTATGCAAATGGGCTGGATTGCAAAAATGGTTGCGATCCTCCTCTTTATTCTTTCCGCCTACTCAATCGGTGTCATGATTGAAAGATGGCTTATCTATCGTCAGGCTCGCAAGCAATCGAGAATGTTCACCCCTGCGGTGGCCGAATGCCTCAGGGAAGGGAAAATCGACGAAGCAATCGCACTGGGCGAACAGTACAACAAGAGCCATCTGGCCAAAGTTCTTGTGTCCGGTTTGCAGGAACTCCAGGCGCACGACAAGAGCAAGGAAATCCCGGGAGAGAGAATCGAAGCCTCCAGAAGAGCGCTGGAAAGAGCTACCGCAATCGCCATTGAAGACCTGAAGAGAGGTCTTGGCGGATTGGCTACGATCGGTTCCACGGCTCCTTTTGTGGGACTGTTCGGAACCACCTTCGGGATCATCAACGCGTTCATGGGGATGAAGACCGAGGAAACCGCAGGTATCGCGGCTGTCGCCGGTGGTATCGCGGAAGCGCTGATCACGACCGCTTTGGGCTTGCTGGTGGCCGTTCCGGCGGTGTGGGCGTTCAACGCGTTCACAAACAGAGTCGAAACTTTCACGGTCGAAATGGACAATTCCTCTTCGGAACTGATTGATTTCTTCTTAAAGAGACGGGGAGAGACGCGTGGCTAAACGAGGGTTGGGGCGAAGCGGCGTCGTTGCGGAAATCAACGTAACGCCGATGGCCGATGTAATGCTGGTGTTGCTGATCATTTTCATGATCACGACGCCACTCCTTCAGAGCGGTATCACCGTGAACCTTCCGAAGGCGAAAAATCCTCTGGATGCACCGGAAGCCGACAGCAAAGAAGCTGTCGTCATCGCCGTGAACCGTGAAGGAAAGCTTTATCTGGCCAAAAAACAGATCGGTGAACAGGATCTGTACGATTTTCTTCAGCAGAAATTTTCCGGTGGAGAAATCAACCGGACTATTTATCTGAAAGCGGATACAGCGCTGTCCTACGGACGCGTCGTTCAGATTGTCAACGGCGTCCGCAGAGCCGGCGTGGAACGCATCGGCCTGATGGCTGAAAAAGAAAGAGAATAGACGGTAGTCACCTCTGAAGATCTCAGGGGTGACTGCATAGGGAAGCAGCAGTTCAACACTCCAGTGCTCTGCTGTGCACATGCGGAATTCGGATTCCGGCGCACGCTTTTGAAACGACTGGCGCGGACGGGCATTCAAGTCCGGCGCCGATGCGATGCGCCGGCCGGTTTCGGAAGGCCGCAGAGCAGGGGAGTTTGACGAAAGCCCCGCCCTAGCTGAAGCGCGAAAGAAAGGGATCTATTATGTCAATGAATGTTGGCGGTAGAAAAGGTGCCATGGCGAATATCAATATCACCCCGTATATTGATATTCTGCTGGTGCTCCTCATCATTTTTATGGTCATTACACCCATCCGTCAGATGGATTTGGATGTGAAGGTTCCCCAGACCTCCGATAACAACAACCCGAACGCTGCTCCTGACCCGAATGTAATTGTTGTCTCCGTGGGTGAGGCGGCGCAAATCGCCGTCAACCAGGAGCCCACGACGATTGCGGATCTGGGATCGAAGCTCCAGGATATTTACAGCAAGCGAGCGAACAAAAACATGTTCGTGAGCGCCAGTGCCAAGCTGCCTTACGGTGATGTCGTCAAGGTCATCGATATCGCAAAAGGAGCTGGAGTTCAAGATATTGGTTTGCTAACGGAAGAAATTCACTAGAATTTTCCGATCTGCACTTAGTTCAACTTATAGTTTGGAGGCCACAATGAGGCTTAATAGCAAGTGGCTAGCCGTCCTGCTTGTACTGGCAGTCATTCCTCTCACCGGGTGCGGTTTCTTGCGAAAGCTGGAAGCCCGGGACAAGCTGAATAAGGGAGTGAAGGCATTTACCGAAATGAAGTACGATGCGGCCGCTCAGTTTTTCGAAAAGACTCTGGAACTGGATCCGGATTTCGAAACTGCGCGCATGTACCTGGCGACAGCCTACACATCTCAATTCGTTCCCGGTTCATCCGACCCGAAGAGCGAGTTGATGGCACAAAAAGGCATCGAGACTTTCAAGCAGGTTGTTGACAGAAGCAAAGATCCGGCTGGCTCGACGTATACAAATGCAATGCTCAGCATTGCCAGCTTGTATTATCAGCTGAAAAAATATAGCGATTCCAAGGAATGGTGTAACAAGGTTCTGCAAACCAATCCGCAAAATGCGGAAGCGCATTACCGCATCGCTGTGATTGACTATGATGATGTTTTCGAAAAAACCGGACTCCAGGGCGAAAACGTCTCATTCATGAACCCCGAGGAAAAAACGAAAGCGCTGCAGGACATCGAGGAAGGATTGACCAGCTTGAACAAAGCTCTCGAGATCCGTCCCACATACTTCGATGCCATGGAGTATCAGAACCTGCTCTGGAGAGAAAAGGCCAAGTTTGAAAAGGATGCGGCTGCCAAGGCAGAACTTATCCGACAGGCCGATCTCGTGTCTCAGAAGGCTCTCGCTCTCCGCTTGAAAGCCCAGCAAGAAGCGGCCCAGGCGCCCAAAAAACTGGGTAACATAGGCGGAAAAGGGAAATAGCCTGCCCGGAGATGCTTGAATCAGGCTCACGGCAGTCTCTATTTGATAGCGCTGGTACGTCTGAACTGTAAAAAAGGGGGCGGATTTTTCCGCCCCCTTTTTTCTTGAGGTACGCCGAAGAATTCTGCGGCGCCCACTTTCGCGCCATCCCGGAAAATTCACGGTCGTCTGCGGCTATGCCCGGATCCCGAAATAAGCGTTGTATCCAAATCGAAAGTTGTCGGATTTACAGCATGGCGGCCGCTCTGCGGCCAACTTCGGAATCCAGGCTAAACATCCTTTCGCATCGGTTCATGCATATCTTATAATGTAATGTGAGTGGCCATAAATCGATGATACGTTATGAGGATTTTGCAGAAAAGTATAGCCGCCATCATCCTGACGCTTCTACCGAATTAATTCAGAGGGGCTACATCGCCTCCGCCAAATACCATAAAGGGCAGCTTCGGATGAACGGGGAGCCGTATCTGGCGCACCCTCTCGAAGTCGCCAATATCCTTGCAGAGCTCAAACTGGATGTCGTGACGGTGACCGCAGGGTTGCTGCACGACGTGCTGGAAGACACCCTGATGACTCCCGAGGAGCTCAGGAAACAGTTCGGGGACGAAGTGTATCAGATCGTCGACGGCGTCACCAAGATCGCCCAGGTCTATCTGACGTCGCGGCAGCAGAAGCAGGCGGAAAATTTCCGCAAGATGCTTCTGGCCATGGTCAGCGATATCCGCGTGCTGTTCGTCAAACTGGCGGATCGCCTGCACAATATGCGTACCCTGCAATACCTGCCGCCGGATCGCCGCGAAAGGATATCACTGGAAACGCTGGAAATATATGCTCCCCTGGCACACCGGCTGGGCATGGCGAAAATCCGTGGAGAGCTCGAGGATCTTTCCTTCAGCTTCCTGGATCCCGTGGCCTACCAGAACACTGTTTCGCTGATCGAAACGCGCAGGGCGGTGAATCAGGATTTCGTTCAGGAGGCCGAACGCATCATCGCCAAAGAACTGGCGGAGCATAACATCCCCGCGCGCCTGGAAAGCCGCACCAAACGGATCTATAGCGTCTATAACAAGATGAAGCGGCAGAAGATCGGCATCGACGAGGTGTTTGACCTGGTCGCCATTCGCGTGATCACTGACAGCGTGCGAAATTGCTATACGATCCTGGGAATCCTCCACAACCTGTGGAAGCCTGTGCCGGGCCGCATCAAGGATTATATCGCGATCCCGCGCCCCAACCTCTACCAGTCGCTGCACACTTCGGTTGTCGGCCGAAACGGGCAGCCGTTTGAGATTCAAATTCGCACCCAGGAAATGCATCGGCTGGCGGAGGAGGGAATCGCCGCGCACTGGAAATACAAAGAAGGAAAGCTTGGAATTGTGGAAGGGGAAGAGCAATTCCGTTGGCTGCGGCAGCTCATCGAGGCGCAAAGCGATGTCAGCGATCCGAGAGAATTTCTGAGCAATCTCAAGATCGACTTATATCCCGACGAAGTCTACTGCTTCACGCCGAAAGGGGAAGTGGTGACTCTCCCGCGCGACGCCACTCCGGTGGATTTTGCCTACGCGATTCACACGGAGGTCGGCCATCATTGCGCGGCGGCCAAAGTCAATTCCAGGATCGTTCCTCTTCGATACAAGCTCAAGAACGGCGAGATTGTCGAGGTCGTGACTTCCAAAGACGCATCCCCGAGCCGCGACTGGCTATCGTTCGTGCATACCACCCGCGCCCGGAGCAAGATCAATCACTGGATTAACCAGCGTGAGAAAGAAGACGCGTCGGAGCTTGGCCGGAAGCTCATGGAAAAGGAAGCCCGCAGGTTCAAGACTACGTGGAAAAAAGTGCTGCTCATGAACGGCCTTCCGGAGGTCCTTTCCCAATTCGGATTGCAAAAAGCAGAGGATGCATACCCGGCGGTCGGATTCGGAAAGGTCGCGCCGCGGCAAATTCTGTCCGCGCTGTTCCCGGATCTAACTCCACCCTCTGCGGCCAAGACAAAGCCCTCGGCACTCCCGTCCGTGGTGAGAAAAGTGCTGGGTCAAGCCGATTCCGCCATCACGGTCAAGGGACAGGACGGCCTGCTCGTATATCGGGCGAAGTGCTGCAACCCGATACGCGGAGACGAAATCGTCGGCTATATCACACGGGGCAAAGGGATCTCGGTTCACACAGTGTCATGCCCGAATTTTACGAGCTTCCTGGGATCGGATCGGGTCACCGAAGTGGAATGGGTGAACGTTCCCAACGACGAACTCTTCGGAGTCCAGCTGGCGCTCACCGTCGAGGACAGGCAGGGAATTCTAGCGGAAATCACCTCGGCAATTTCCAACCTAAAAACGAACATCCGCGAGTCGCGCTCCACCAGCGATAGTCAATCCGGTAAAGGGATCGTGGAGATCACTGTTGATATTGCCGACGTGAAACACCTCCAAAAAGTTATCCAGGGTTTGAAGTCAATCCGCGGCATCCAGGATGTAGAGCGCGTCAGCCGCATACCGTAGATTTCCGATTCCAAATTCCAGATGCAAAACTATTTGTGGGATCGGAAATCTGGAATTGAGAATCTGGAATTTGAGGGAACCATGCGAGAAATTATTCAGACATCCGCTGCGCCGGGTCCCATCGGCCCGTATTCTCAGGCTGTTCGAGGCAATGGCTTCATTTTTGTATCCGGACAGATTCCCATCAGTCCGGATACCGGCGCTGTGGTGGGCAACGACATAGAATCCCAGTCGCGACAGGTAATACAGAATCTTGCGGCAATACTGAAGGCTGCCGGTGCTGGATTGGACAAGGTTGTGAAGACAACCGTCTTTCTGGCCAACCTGGATGATTTTTCCGGATTTAATCGGGTTTACGAAGAATATTTCGGAGAGGTGAAACCAGCCCGCGCCACGGTTCAGGTAGCGCGTCTGCCCAAGGAGGTACTTCTGGAGATCGAGGCGGTCGCGATCGGCTAGATCGCTTTCTGGACCTTGCCTGACCTCAGGCAGCGCGTACATACGCGGACTCGCTTGACGGCGCCGTTTTCAATGATCCGCACGCTCTGCAGATTCGGATAAAACTTGCGAGAACGGATGTTATGGGCGTGCGAAACCGTGTGGCCGAAAATCGGGCTTTTTGCGCAAACGTGACACTGCATGGGCATTTGATTTACTCCCGTTAAAGCGGCGAATATTATCAACTGGCGGCCGCCGAGTCAATAGATATCAGTCAATAGTCTGACGACCGACTGTTAACTAAATCAGATCTTCTCCTCCGTCCACGCGGATCACGTTCCCGGTTACCCATGCCGAATCGCACCGGCTGAGAGCTACTATAACTTCCGCAACATCTTCGGGCGTAGTCAGTCGCCTGCCCGGATTGGATCCGCGCGCTTGGGCGAACATCCTGTCGCTGCCCGGTATCCTTCGGGCTGCCGGAGTGTCGGTGACGCCGGCCTGCAGGGCGTTTACGGATACGCCGAAGGGCGACAATTCGACAGCCAGTTGTCGCACATGAGACTCCAGGGCAGCCTTGGCGGCTGAAACGGCTCCATAGGACGGCCAGACGCGGTGTCCGCCGGCGCTGGTCATGGCGAAAACCTTCGCTCCCTTCCGAAGCAGTCCCCCTGCAAACAGATCCTGCGTCCAGTACACGAAACTGTGTGCCATCACATCCAGCGTCATGTTCATGTCGGCGGGTTTGATGGCACCGGAGGCGTCGTCGGCCAAGTATGGTTTCAGCGTGCCGAAGGCCAGAGAATGCAGCATGGTGTGAATCCCGCTGAAGCCGGGATTGTCTTCCGCGGTGCGGCGGATGGCCAGGATCAATTCCGCTCGACGCTCCGCGTCGGCGGCATTCACGTTGAAAAAGATCGCCTGCCGCCGCGCTTCCCGGATTGCGCTGACAACGCGCTCGGCGTTGGCAGCTGTGGCCCTGCGATCCAGGTGAACCCCGATTACGTTGAATCCGTTGCGCGCGAGCGCAAGGCTGGAAGCCGCGCCAAAACCGCTCGATGCCCCCAGAATCAAAGCCCATTTTTGTTCAGTTTCTTCGACCACCGCGTCCCTCCCTGATCCGTGGCACTATCATAGAACATCGGGGCCGGAATCGGAATCGCGGAACGGCCCGTAATCTGTTTTTGACCCGGATGCGATAAAAACGATTCCGATACCGATTCCGAACGGTGTCTGACTCGTGGTAGGATGAACGGGTTCATGACGGACAACAGCAGGCGCGGGATGAAAAAAAAGTTGCTCATTTTTGCATCCCGCAATTAGATACATAGAAGAATCGGCGGAAGTTTATTTCACTGCAGGAAGGGACATCGCGATGGCAGACGATCGGAACAACAAAAACAAGGCGATCGACATAGCATTAACGCAGATAGAAAAGCAGTTCGGTAAAGGGTCCATCATGCGCCTTGGGGATCGCATCGACACGGCAGGTGTTCAATCCATCCCCACCGGATCCATTTCGTTTGATGCCGCTCTCGGAGTGGGAGGTTTTCCCAGGGGACGCGTTGTCGAAATCTTCGGGCCGGAATCCAGCGGCAAAACAACCATCGCGCTGCACGCGATAGCCCAGGCTCAGAAAATCGGGGGATCGGCGGCCTTCATCGACGCCGAACACGCCATGGATGCCAAGTATGCAAAAATGCTCGGCGTGAACACCGATGAATTGCTGGTGTCGCAGCCCGATAGCGGAGAGCAGGCACTCGAAATTGCCGAGGTCCTCGTGCGGAGCGGTGCGATCGATATCCTCGTCGTCGATTCCGTCGCGGCGCTCGTTCCGAAGGCGGAACTGGAAGGCGAAATGGGCGACTCGCTCCCCGGTCTGCAGGCCCGCCTGATGTCGCAGGCGCTGCGCAAGCTGACCGCCATTGTGTCCAAGTCCAACACCTGCATGGTTTTTATCAACCAGATGCGCGAGAAAATCGGAGTCATGTTCGGCAATCCAGAGACCACGACCGGAGGACGCGCGCTGAAGTTTTACTCTTCCATTCGCGTTGATATCCGAAGGATCGGATCCATTAAGGACGGAGATCTGGTTGTGGGGAGCCGCACGCGCGTCAAGATCGTCAAAAACAAGCTGGCGCCGCCATTCCGTGAGGCCGAATTCGACATTATGTATAACCAGGGCATTTCCTACGAGGGCGATATCATCGACCTGGCGGTCGACAAGAAGCTTGTGGACAAAAGCGGCGCCTGGTTCTCCTACAAAGGCGAGAGACTGGGGCAGGGCAGGGATAACGCCAAGCAATTCATTCGGGAGCATCCCGAGATCGCCGAGACCCTCAGTGCGAAACTGAAAGAAATGCTGGGCCTGGTCAAGCCCGCAGAGGCTGCAGCCGACAAAGGCAAGGCCGGATAGTCAAGTTCGGCATCTGTTGGTACGACGATGAGCGACGGCGTCATCATCTTCACAAACCGGTCCTGCAGCGGGCAGTGAAGGAGGCAGTTCGGCGAGCGGGGATCTCAAAGCCGGCAAGCTGCTGTTCGTTCCGACGCTCATTTGCCACGCACCTGTTCGAAGCGGGATATGATATTCGCATGGTGCAGGAGTTTCTGGGGCACAGCGATATGAGCACAACCATGATATACACTGATGTGTTGCACCGGGGCCAGTCGCGGTGCGGAGTCCGGCGAACCATTTGATTAGGCAAAATCCCGTTTAAGCCGACAGGAAATAGCAGACTAATTCGACAATCACAGGGTTCTCCCAAGGTCGGCAACCTGAGTGGTTTCAAGAAAATGCACTGACGGCAACAAGAAGCCTGTCCGAGTAATCGGAGGGATCTCCCGCGCATGGGGCCTACATGTCGACCGCAAGGCGCGAGGAGGAGGCGATGCCGATGCACATCGTTTACGACGAGCAACGCAGCGATCGCCTCATCAATGATTATTCCACCGTTGTTTGAGTTTTTCGGGATCCTGTAACACGAATGACAATGGTCGAAGTCGGCCAGCTACCAAACGGTTGGAGCAGAGCGCTGAAATACGCGGCCGCTCAACCGCAGCCTGTTAGCCAGACAGGGAAAGTCGTCCGATCTCGATCGAAATTATTTCAGTGCTTTGCTCCTGCCGACAAAAAGCGTAGACAATGAGACCATGGAAATGTATATTCATTGTATATCCTGGAGGCATGGGATGCAGACAAAAATCCAACGATGGGGCAACAGCCTGGGACTGAGAATTCCGCGATCATTTGCGGAGGAAGCGGGAGTGGAAGCCGGATCCCAAGTTGATCTTTCTATGCAGGACGGTAATCTGATCGTGAGAGCTGCAAAGCGGCGGAGGTATCGGTTGGACGAACTGCTTGAGAGAGTTACAACCAAGAATGTTCATCGCGAAATAGATACGGGGGAGCCAATTGGCAAGGAGGTCTGGTAATGGCCGCGGCAAGGGCTCCTGAGCGGGGCGATGTTGTGTGGCTCCATTTCAATCCACAAGCCGGGAGCGAACAAGCAGGACGTCGTCCGGCTCTGGTTATTTCTCCAAAGTCCTACAACCAACGAGTTGGACTTGCGCTCGTATGCCCGATTACATCGAAGATCAAAGGCTACCCGTTTGAAGTTGAGCTCCCGCAAGAAATCGTAACAGAGGGTGCCATCCTCTGCGATCAGATCAAAAGTCTTGATTGGCGAGTCAGGAACGCAAAACTCATAGGGGCTGTTCCTAAATCTATCGTGCAAGAAGTTACAGCTCGAATTCTCGCGCTAGTTGATCCGGACGAATAATGCTCGCTAACTATTCGATTAAGCAGCGGAGCGAAAAGCGCGCCGCTGCTTAGCTCAGCCGTTAGGCATATACTGACTATGAGCTCTGTTGACCAACTGAAATACGGCTAATTCGACCTGTCCGCCAGGTGTGCTGTTTCCTTCTGTCGCGAAATAGCCTACAATCGTTGTGCCGGAGCCGGACAGGCAATCGCGGCCTCGTTTCGGGGTCGAGGAAAGTCCGAACTCCACAGGGCAGTGTGCCTCGTAACGCGAGGGAGGGGCGACCCTACGGAAAGTGCCACAGAAAATACACCGCCCCGCATCGCGGGGTAAGGGTGAAAAGGTGCGGTAAGAGCGCACCGCGTC
>DATJPG010000103.1:0-22481 GCA_035506515.1 Acidobacteriota bacterium | reverse complement strand
ATCTTTTGGAAGTGATTTACGATTGTGGCGGTGTTCCAACGGTAAATCCGAATCCATTCAACATATCTCAGTCCTAAAAGAGGAGGAATCGATGAGCTCTAGTAAGACCAGTCCGGAAAGCACGACTCGAAGGGCCTTTTTTCAGGATGTGACAGCAGGCACGGCGGGAATAGCGGTTGCCAGTGCTTTGGCCCAATTGGGCGCTCCCACTCTTGTGGCTGCCCAGGAATCAAAGACCCCCGAGCCTAAGAAGGCTACGGCCGCTAAATTCTTCAAGAATGCTCCGCCATGGCCAAAGGGGACCATCGGCAACAAGTATGACCATTTGTTCTGTACACAGATAAAAGAAAATTCCAACATCCCTGATGTAGTTCCCGGGCCTCAGGCATATTTTCGGGGCGAGAGTGTGCTTCCCGGAGCAGGGATGAACATGGGTTGGCAGTTGATTACGAAGCCCTATACAATGGAACTGGAATCCCATCATCACGACGTTGATGAATATTTTATTCTCCTGGGTGCAACGCCGCCCGACCTGGTGGGGACTTTTGATGCGGAGGTTGAGTTATTTATCGGCCCAGAGTATGAAAAACACACCATCACCCAAGCCACTGTCCTCTATATCCCCAGGGGGTTGGAACATAACCCTCTTGATTTCAAGAGAGTCACCAAACCTATACTGTGGAGCGCGCTTCATCTGGCGCCCTACTTCAACGCAGTTTACCAGACCATGGGATATCTGGATTTTAAGGGCGCGCCTGGCGCGTCTAAGCCGAAGTACTAACAGTACAATCGAAAAGATTCCAGCGGGGTCTTGAGTCTCCGAGCATATCGGGAGATTCAAGACCCTCTGCCTTATCCTATTTTCAGCAGAATTTGTTGCATTCTGCTATTTAGAAGCATTTGGTCAAGGCCGGCAGACACCCATCTTTTGATGCGGAGATTGAGCTCTTTCTTGGCCAAGAATATGAAAAACACATCATTACAGGGGATCTCTGCAATTTCACAGTTTCTTGCATCAATCTGCCGCATACGGTAGTAAAATTGCCGCCTGAAAATCAGGGGCAGTGTACAAAACGGATTTGGTCGGAAACAGAGGACGGTCTGAGACAGGAAGCATATTTTTAAACCGGGGCTTATTTTCCCTATCGGCTTGATTTCATTAAATACATAATCCTGGGCGCCTGCAATCCCTCGATTGCGTATCAAGCGCTGCAGAAAAAGATGAATCTTGGATTGCTGCTTCCCTGCAATGCTATTGTCCGGAACCCAACCCAAAAGGAGAAGTGATAATGAGCGGGAAGGCGCAGTTTGAGAAGCTACTTTCGCCTTTTAATATAGGGAATATGCGGCTTAAGAACCGAATAATAAAGACTGCCGCAGAAATGAATACCCACGACCTCCATGATGCCCATATGAACCAGAGAACCATTGACTACGTAGAAGCCGTGGCCAAGGGTGGCGCAGGAATGGTGATTCTCTGGGACGCCTACCTTGATTATCCTCTAGGCGCAAGGATGGCCGATGGGTTGCGTATTGACGGTGACGAATACATTCCAGGCTTCAGTAAATTGGCAGATGCCGTCCACAAACATGAATGCAAGTTATCGGTGCAGATGATGCATGCCGGACCCTGGTGCCCCACGTCGCTTTCCGGGCGCCCACCAATCGCTGCTTCGGTGATGAGAGTGGAGGTGTATGAAAAACACTGGGGTGACGAAACCGTTGAGGCAACCGTTGCCGATATCGAAGAAATTCAGGAAAAGTTCGTAAAGGCGGCGGAACGTTACAAAAAGGCCGGGGTTGACCATCTGGAGGTACATTGCGCTACGCAACACCTGGGCAATACTTTTATGTCGCGTCACTGGAATAAACGCCAGGACAAATACGGTCCTCAAAGTCTGGAAAACCGGTCCCGCTTTATTGTTGAAATCCTGCAGGAAATGAAGAGACGTTTGGGGAAAGACTTCCCGATCGGCATCCATTATAATGCCGCCGAATATGGAATTGACGACGGCATAACGCCTGCGGAAGGTCGGGAGTTCGGTCGCATATTTGAAGCTGCCGGCGCCGATAACCTTCATCCCAAAGCCGATGGTATAGGTCCAATCTATGCTCTAATGAACTGGCCCGATACGGTGTGCTATCCAGAGGTTCCGGTCCCCTTGCCGGAAGGACTTGATGGAAGCCAGAACGGTGCTGGATTTTGGGTGCCTCTGGTCACATCAGTCAAGAAGGCAGTTTCCATACCGGTGATTGCCACCGGCGGCATCCATGCTGAACTGGCGGAGAAAATCCTGCGACAGGGTCAAGCGGACTTCATCGGCATGACCCGGCGCCTTCTGGCCGACCCGGAACTCCCCAACAAGGTTGCCGCGGGAAGACTGGAGGATATTGCCCCGTGCACACGCTGTCTATCCTGCCTCGACAGAATACATTCGCACCCTATTCCGGGGAGATCATGCTGCCGCGTAAATGCTTCCCTGACAAGAGAGCGGGAATACGAGATCACCCCGGCGGTTAAGAAGAAAAAGGTTATGGTAGTCGGCGGTGGACCAGCGGGAATGGAGGCGGCAAGGGTAGCGGCTTTAAGGGGACATGAAGTAGTACTGTATGAGAAAGAACCTCAACTGGGAGGATCTTTACCCGTGGCGGCCACGATTAAGGGGCTTGAAATTGAAGACCTTCCAGCGCTGGTTCGCTATCTCAACACCCAAATTACCAAGCTGGGCGTCGAGATCTATCTTGGCAAAGAGGTTAATAAGACGATCGTTGAGCAGGTGAAGCCGGATGTGCTGATATTAGCTACAGGCGGTCAATATTCCATTCCGGAAATACCTGGAATCGATTCGGGCAATGTGGTCCGGGCTGCCGATCTGAACCGCCGGCTGAAGACGTATTTGAGGTTCGCAGGTTCCAGGCTGCTGACATGGGCCACGAAATTCTGGATGCCCATCGGCAAAAATATTGTCATTATCGGTGGCGCCATACAGGCCCTCCAACTGGCCGCATTTCTGGTTAAGCGTGGTAGAAAGGTCACAGTCGTGGACACGGCTGAGAAAATGGGCGATGGACTCGTTGAGTTTTATAAGATCCGCCTGTTTTGGTGGCTGGAGCAAAAGGGAGTGCCTTTGTTGTCCGGCGTGAGGTACGAGGAGATAACAGATAAGGGGCTAACGATCACTACCAAAGAAGGAGAGAAAAAGATCATAGCGGCAGCTACCATATTACCCGCTTTGGCCATGGCGCCAGACACGGAGTTTGTCAAAAGCCTGAAGGGGACAGCACCTGAAATTTATCAGATTGGCGACTGTGGGAACTCTTCTCTGATAATCGATGCCATTGGAGACGGTTCACGTATTGGTCGTGCCATATAGGGAATATAGGGAAAGAGTTTTGCCGGAGCATTGTTGACATCACCGCCTGTAGTCATATAACTGGGCGTTCGGGCGAGTTTTTATAAAGAATATTTTGAAACAGAGAGGCAGATATGACCCGTGAAGAATTTGATGTTTACTTAAAAAAATTCAACAGCAGGGATTATAAGGGATTTCTTGATTATTTCGCTGACGAATTCGAAATGATCCATGTCGGTGGTTCGCTTAAAACCCGGGAATCAGTAATGAAGTTCTATAATTTCCTTCATGCTTATATTAAAGAAAGTGTGATCGTGGACCGTTTTGTTTCCGATGAACATACGATCGCGCTTGAAGCCAGAGTGCAGATTCAGGGAGTGAAGGAATTATCGCCCGAGGCCGTAGCCGCCTCGGACTATCCGAATCTCAAGCCGCTTGCTGTTGGACAGATAGCCGTGATACCGCAGTTCATTCATTATCATCTGGAGAAAGGGAAATTCGTAAAAGTCGTTTGTGCGGAGCTTTAAAAGTGATGCTTAATAAATACTCGCACATGGCGGAATCTTTCTCCCAGCGGTTTAAGGTGTGCATCATGCCCCCCAAAACTTTGCTCCCGTTTCGAACTGTAGTAAAATCAGACCCGAATATTCGAGAAATGAACATAAAACAAAGCATCGGAAACCGGCGCAGCTCCGATAGAGAACGAGTCTCTGAAAAATATGTTCATTTTTCCTATCCGTCTTCCTTTTCTATCGGGCTGCATTGTTCGCGAGGATTCAAAGATGAAACGAATAGGACTAACTTTTCTGACGGTTTGCTTTATGGCATTCGTATGTGCAGCGGTCTCATATGCTCAGACAGGAGACGACAGGTGCACCCGCGAAGATCTTACCAAAATAACGGACAAGTACTTTGAGTCCATTCAGGAACACAAGGCATCGGGTCTGGCGCTTTCCTCAACGGCGACATTCACTGAAAACGGGGTCAAAAAAGATGTCGGAAAAGGCTTTTGGGAAACTGCAGGCAAGCCCCTTCTCAAACGAACCTTGATTGATACCAGGAAATGTGTGGCGGCCACAATTGCGGTAATGGAAGAACCATTCAGCTCTAAAACCGTTGAAAGCCCTTCTACTGGCGGTATGGGCGGCGTCGGTGGCGCCGGAGCTCCCGGCGGACGCGGCGGCATGCCGGGCGGCGGCGCCCCCGGCGGTTCCCGCGGAGGACTCGCTGGTATGTTTGGTGGACCGAAAACATTGCCCGCAGAAGGAACCGTCCGGCCGATCCTGTTCGCTGTCCGCCTTAAAGTTGAAAAAGGCAAAATCAGCGAAATTGAAACGATCGTATCGCGAGAACGCGATTTTGCCTTCAACGCAGAGAATGTACTGAAAACAAAAGACCAGGACTGGGAGACGATCCTTCCACCCGAGAAACGAACATCGCGCAAGGTACTGGCGGATGCAGCCAATCATTATTTTGATCTGTTCGCAAACAACTCGACAGTCAGTGTTCCATTCGCAGAAGTATGTGACCGCTGGGAAAACGGCTTACAGACGACAGCGTCAAACCACGATTGCTCGCCGGTGACTTTCAGGAAGCAAACCAATACCAGTATTAACCATGGGCCGCGGCGCGTCTGGGTCGATACTGAAAAAGGCATTGCCATCGCATTTATGGCATTTGGCGGCGGAGCGTCCGCAAATGAGGAAAACCCCACAGGGAGAGGTCTTGTCGATTGCCACATGTTCAGGATGAGAGACGGCAAAGTGGATCTGATACTGGCAATCGTCGGACCTAGTGCGGTATCAATGGGCTGGCCTCTTGAACCGATCGAATAACGTGTGAACTGCCGGGAACCAGAGTGACGCAGCATAAAAATCAGAGTAGGGGCTCTGCCTCGACTGGACGGATTCGGTGTTCTCTTCGGTAAGGTGTACATGCCGGGATTTTACCGGATTTCTCTCATCTTCTTTGATCCGGTTTTTCGGGATAAAGAACGAGAATAGAATTCGCGGAGATTAAGAATGGGGTAAATTGACTTCCCAGAAGCCGAGTTCCTGGGAGTCAGGGAGATTTCACGGTTCGAGCGTGGTATTTTGGAGATACATGAAGGGTATCCAGATTGCGACTATTCCCCGGCTGGGGAAACGCCATTACCGAAACTTCGCCAGGTAAACCGCAATCACGCTGATTACAGACACCGGAAGCAGGAAATATCCGGCGCCGGTCCAACCGATCGACTCGGCAAGTCTGCCAAACATGATTGGGCCGATGAACATTCCCAGATTTTGCCCCAATGCCAGCACGGCCATTCCCAATCCGGCCAGCTGACGCGATACCATGATCTCCGGCACTGCGGCAAATGTCGCAGGGACGATGGTCCCCGCGACGACACCCAACCCGATGGTCAGCACTGGAATCATCCATCCGCTCGCCACAAATGGGAACAGGCAGATCACAGACAGAACGACCGAAGAGACGATGATCATCTGTCTGCGTATTCCTAGTCGATCCGAGAGATAACCGCCAAGAGGCTGCGAGAAAACCGCCGCGATCGTGCTCAAGCTGAATGTAAAAGACGCAGCGGGCAAACTATAATTGCGGACAGTATTCAAAAATGTCGGATAATACGTGCCCAAGGCCAGGCAGATCAGGTTGAAGCATAAAAATTGCACGGTGATCAGCCAGAGGCCGGCGTTTGCCAGCGCCTTCCCGAAGCCGGGCGACTCTTCCTGCCCGGTTTTCACCTCGCTGGATAGAGGATTCCTGCCGATCTCTTCCGGTTTTGGCATTCTAAAGAATCCCCCAAATATAACAAATGCCGCCAGGGAAGAAGCCGCTCCCGCCCTCCACGCAAATTGCCAGCCGCCCAGTTCTGCCAACCAAGGCGCCAGATTAAACATGATGATGTTCCCGACGGGCATGCACGTGGTCCATAATCCCAGTGGAGTGCCGCGCATTTCTGCCGGGAACCAGATGGAAATCGCTGCCGGTGCTACGATCGTGATCAACCCGATCCCAGCCCCTTCGATAAAACGGGTGGCAAGCATTGCAGTCGCCGTGCTGCAAAACATCCCGAAGCCCGACCCGACACACACTGCACCGACGGCGATCAGGCCGGTTGTTTTGAGGCCGAGTCGCTGCATAATGAAGCCGGCAGGGAGAGCCAGTAGAATGCCCGTGAAGGAAAATATCGACATCAACATGCCGGCATTGCTCAAGCTCAGATGGAACGCCCGGATCAACACCGGCAGCACCGGAGGCACTTTAAACTGATTGACCGCCGATGCCACGCTGGCGATGTAAAGAACTGCCAGGATTACCCATGCATAAGCAGATGGTTTTTCAACTGATCTTGAAATAGGTAAAACCTGTGCACCCGCCATGGTTCTCCTTCAGCCACTTTCCCGGAATGCTGCATCCTGGGTCAACACCTTAGAGAAGGCAGTCACAAAATTCACCGCATTGTAACGAAATCGCAGCTTATTCCATAGTACAGATTCAGGAATGATCAACACCCGCCTGAGGATTTCCAGCGGCAGCCGCTTTGCTTATTGAGCGATGAATACAACAGGGCGGACCAGCATTCCATCCCCGCCTTTGATGTTTAAAGGCGCTCCGACAAAAAACATCTGCTTCCTTGCGAGCAGCTGATCGAGGTTGCACAGCTGTTCGTACACGGGAATAGAACGGGAGAGAAAGGCATGATGAATCCACGGCATTTTTGAATCGGGAATATCGTCGACCCCGAACGCATCGGTACCATAGGCGCGGATGGGCAGGTTTGCCAGGAAGTCCGCAGCATCATTCGTTAAAGTCGTTACTTCCGGCATAGCGATCTCCCCAGTGGGGGCTGTATATCCTGTGAAGATGATCACCACATCGCCTGGCTCTGCTTTGCCTTGAAAGACAGAGGTCGGCACCGAGCGGCCACGCGGATATCCCCGAACGTCAAATACTTTCAGCGGGCCATAAAATGCGTCGATGCCATACGAATCGAGACCGCCGCCCGCTCCGACGTGACTCGGTGCATCCACATGAGGTCCTCCATGATTGAATAAAGTGTAGTAGGCATTGGAGCCCGATACTTTTCCCTGCGCAACGGGGAATGCCCATCGGATGACCTCGAATACATTCTGCTTTTTGAGCCCGAACTGCCGAAGCAGCGCTTTCCCCCAGGTTCCCTGTGGAAGATCCTCCGTCACCAGGGCTCCCAAATCGATGACTTCGGATGGCTTTATGATTGAGGGTGAGCCTCCGACGTTCCGGTTGCCGATCCGGTTCAATATTCCCAGCGCGTCGTACTCAATCCAATCTTCTGCGAGCAGGCCATTCTCAAAACGGTAAATGCCCGTCGCCGTAAATTTCACAGATCGATGTTTCGGAGCAATCCCCAGCAGTTCTCCCTTTTGCGTGCCGCGAAGCGTGAACCGGCCGACGACTTTGTCCGCCTCGGCAATGAGGTCTTCGATGACGTGGAGAAGGTCGGGGAAAGCCGAATGGAAAACAACGAGCAGGTCCTTCAGTCCTTTGCGCCCGGTCACATCTTCGAATCCCGGAACATGGCCGACATAATCGACCGCCACCAATTCGTCCACGATATCCAGATTCCTTTTATCGATTTGCTCGTAAAAAAGTCGGACTGCGGCTTTGTTTGTTTCAATCGACATGGCGGATTTCCTGTTTACTTTTTAAGGAAACATGCACCGATGCACGCTCGGCTTACGGCTCATCCCTTTTTCTGCGGCCACTGATATTGCTTGCTCCATTCCTGGAAAGCGCGGACCTTTTCCACATTTTTGTCAAGCCAATCGCGGACCTCTTCATCCTTGCCGCCGGAGTGGATCACATAAACGAAAGCCTCCACGTAGCCCTGCTTCTGCATTTCCAGGAAGTACGGGACATAATATTCGCCGGTAAACTTCAGTTTGCTTTGTTCCTTTCCGACCATTTCAAGCAGGATCTGAAAGAAGCTTCTGAATTGTTCGACTTCCTTCTCGATCGCACTCTTGTTCGAATTTTTCTCGAGAAACCGTCCGGCCGAAACCAGTGAAAGAGCCATTTGCAGCGAATCGAAATCCCCTTCGTCCTTCTTGCTGTCGGGATTCAGAGTGATGCTGATGTTTTTTTCGTCTTTGGCAACCACGCCTCCGTTGATCGCCTTCTGCAGGCGTGCCAGGGCATTGGCCGACCGTCTGGATCGCGGTTCCAGGATCAGGAATCTGGACAGGGCAAAAATCGACGGAATCCTGTAGCCATTTTCCTCGAATGAAAAGCCTAGCAACAGATTGCTTGACGAATGAGTAGGATTTAAATAGAGCTCTTCTTTAAGGTGGGAAATGGCCAAGTCCTGCATCTGATGGTGCGAATAGGTGAGTGCGAGATTGTAGTGGAATAAATGCTGTTGAGGATCTTGTTTGATCGAATCCTTATAAATGTCGACGGCCTTTTCCCAATCGCCCAAATCATCCAGGCAGTTGGCTATTTGCATATAAAACGCGGGCAACAAATTGGAGTTATATTCAATTCCCTTTTCGGATATTTCCATCGCCTTCTTGTAGTCCTTTTTGGCGAAATAGGAAAAGCTCATCTCGTAAATCGCAGAGATATTGTCGGGATTCGCCGCCAGGACACTTTCATATTTCCCGATCGCGCCGTCATAGTCCCCTTCGTCATGCAGTTTGATCCCTTCATTGATGATGGCTCTTTGTTCGGGTGTCGATTCGGAAGGAGTTCGCGTGGGTTTCTTGAATCCCTCCGCCATAGCGCTGAGACAGAGGAAAAAGAAAATAGCGGCAAAGAGCAAAGCACATTTTCTCATGGCGGCCTCTCCTTTAGAATAAAACGGCTTGCCTCGTTCCGATAAAACCTGTTGCGAGTCCGAGAGAACCTGTCGCGGCCTCCCGATATCCGGTTGTCTTCGGGGTTGAGAGTCCATGCTACTGCGACCGTCGGAATTTAAAAAGCCGAAAACCATGAAAAAAATGAGACAATGCCTCCGGCACGACCATCCGGCAAGAGGTGTCGCATGAAAAAACACATTCCTATTTGCATCCTGTTCTTTGTGGCGCTGCTTTGCAGCACGGCTGCCGGAGAAACGCTGCGTTTACGCACCATACCGAACGAGGTCATTCAGGCGCGGCTCGGAAGATTCGCGGGCAAAAACGAACAGCGCAGAGAAACACTCAAAAATATGTTTCAGGAGGCCGGCTGCAAAGACCGGTACCTGAGCGATCAGCCTGTAACGGGGTCCAAATTGCCCAACCTCATCTGCATCCTACCCGGGAGTTCCGGGGAAACCATCATCGTCGGAGCTCACTTTGATCGCGTGGACATAGGAGACGGCGTAGTCGACAACTGGAGCGGCGCGGCGCTTCTGCCCTCGCTTTACGAGGCTCTCAGCGCCGAGTCCCGAACGCACACTTTCGTGTTTATCGCCTTCACCGATGAAGAGCGTGGACTGGTGGGATCTCGCTTTTATGCCAAGCGACTGACAAAAGAAGAAGTCGCGAAAACGGAGGCGATGGTAAACATGGACACGCTCGGTCTGGGACCGACAAAGGTCTGGGCCAGCGCTGCGGACAAAAACCTGCTTCGTGCGCTCATTTATATGGCCGACACAACGAAGACATCGCTGACAGGCGTTGATGTGGAAGCGGTTGGGACATCCGACGCCGCATCCTTTGCCGAGCGCAAGATCCCCAACATCACCATCCACTCCTTTACCCAGAAAGCCTTGGAGGAGCACATCCTCCACAGTTCCAAAGATAACCTGTCGCAAATCCGGCTGGATGATTACTGCCAGACGTATTTCCTGGTAGCGGCGTACCTCAGCTTTTTGGACGTTTATTTGCATCCAAAAACCGGAGCGGGCTCAAAGTGAATCCGGAAAACCGGCCGTGATTTCAACCCATAGGAATTTGGATGATGGTCCCATGGTCCTCACAGGAGCCGCATAGGAATTCGCATTCTTGCCTTTACAGCTTCCTTACAAAATCGCGCGCGATCGCCCTGACATTCGCAGCACCCGCCAATTGCATGACCATCTGCAATTCGGTTTTAAGCCGGGCATAGACCGACTGCACGCCCTGGGCGCCGCCGAGGGCCATTCCATATAGCACGGGGCGGCCGATGGCCGTAAGGTCGGCGCCAAGCGCAAGCGCGCGAAAAACGTCTTGCCCGCGGCGAACGCCGCCGTCCATGACGATCAGCGCCTTTCCTTCCACGGCCTGCACGATCGGCGGAAGCGCCTCGATCGCGGCGGCCGTATGATCGATGGCCCTGCCGCCGTGGTTGGACACCCAGACACCCGCGCACCCGCGTTTCACCGACTCCAATGCCAGAGCGGGTGTCAATACGCCTTTGACGATCACAGGCAACCCGGTTACCTTCTGGCAAAAGGCAACGTCATCCCAGTTCAGGTCGACCTTGAGATCGCCGGCCGTGCGTGTATCGATGCCCGGAGTCTTGACACCGTTGCCCGAGCCCAGATTCGGCGACTGAATGCCCAGACGGGTGATTCTCTCGCGGTTGCTGAAGGTCGTTCCATCCACGGTGACAACAATCGCGGCGTAGCCGGACGCTTTTGCGCGCTGCAGAAGCTCCCGGGCATACTCCCGGTTTGCCGGGTAATAGATCTGAAACCACTTCGGTCCGTCGCCGGCTGCGGCAATCTCTTCCAGGCCCAAATTCGAAACCGAGCTGTCGACAAATAGCGTTCCCGCGGCACCCGTGCCTTTTACGTTCGGGCTTTCCTTTTTCGCGTGCGCCATCCCCTGCCCGCCCATGGGAGCCGTAATGACAGGCAGCGACAACCTGGATCCAAGGACGGTTGTGGTCAGATCCGGCGTCTTGACTCCGGCAAGAAAATGCGGCTCGATCACCCAGCGGTCGAAGGCCGATTCATTCTCGCGCATGGTCCACTCGTCTCCAGAGCCGCCACTGATGTAGGCATAGCTGTAAGGCGGCAGGATCTTCTTTGCCTCAAACTCGAGGTCGCGAAGATTGATGACGTTGATCCTTCTTTCATTCGTCAGCGCCGCATAGGCGGAAACCTCCGAAGAACCCGACCCGGGCTGCGGGGCGGACTCAATGCCGGGAAGCGCCGGTTTCGGCTCGTTCTGAGGCAATGCGGGCGACGCGGCAGCCAGCGCTGCAGCCACACCCGCACTCGATATCAGCAAATCACGCCTTTTAATGTCCATCGCATCGGCTCCTTTGGAAATGCCGCAAAAACTAAATTTTCCAGGCCTGACCCCGGCTTTTACCCATCAGAATGGATAATGCCAAACTCTATACGATTTTGGGAAAAGCCGGCCGGTGCAGGCAGCATATCGCTCGTACTCCTCTCCGAAGACTTCCATCATCATGGCTTCCTCTTTCCGGACGAGAATGGAAAATGTGATAAACATAAACACGGGCAAAGGAAGTATGATCCAGGAGTTGCAGAGCAAAGATATCCCGACAGCTCCCAGCAAGACGCCGCCTGCATAAATCGGGTGACGTACAAAGCGGTATGGTCCCATCGTGCAGAGCTGGTCATGGCGCCACCATCGGCTGATCGTCCGGATGGACCAGGCATGCCAGAGGATCCACAGGATGATGAGTGTGATGCCCATGATTTGCAGCGCCCCCGGCTTGGGAAGTATTTCTACATGGTGCAGGGTCCTGTCCAGAAACCAGAGGAGACCGAACAGAACCATGCCAATACAAAGTCCCAGAGGTCCAACGCCAAACAGTTTTTGATATCTGCTGATATTCATTTTTTTGTCCTGTACGCCAATTCTAAACCCGCGCGGCCAAACAATTCGATAATATTTATCGGTCTCGAGGGGCCGAACTCCGGCGATTTGCGAAACGCACCCCCCATTCCCTGCTCCCAATTGAGGGCAGAATGACTGTACAATGGGTATGCCGGCTGAGAATCGCTGGTGCCGGCAACAGGAGCCTATGCGAGTTCATGTGCTGCAGCATTTGCCGTTTGAGGATCTTGGAAACATCGCTTTGAATCTGCAGGATCGTGGCGCGCAGGTGAGCCACACACACTTTTTTGAAAATGGGCAATTGCCTTCGCTCGACGGCATCGACATGATCATCGCCATGGGCGGATCGATGAGTATAAACGACGAACGGGAGTTCCCCTGGCTCAAACCCGAAAAACAGTTCATCCGTGACGCAATCCGCCGCAACATATCCGTCTTGGGAGTGTGCCTGGGGGCGCAGCTGATCGCCGGCGCGCTCGGAGCCCGCGTGTATCCAAATCCCCACAAAGAAATCGGCTGGTTTCCCATCCGGGGCATTCCGGTCCCTGAAGGTTTTTTTTCGTTTCCATCCGAATGTCCGGTGTTTCACTGGCATGGCGAAACATTTGACTTGCCGGACGGGGCCGTCCGACTTGCCGAAAGCGATGGCTGCCGGAATCAGGCGTTTCAGATTAAAGGAAATGTCATCGGGATTCAGTTCCACCTCGAAACCACATATGCGAATGCATCGGCGTTGGTACAAAACTTCAGAGACGAGCTTCTTCCGCTCCCTTATGTACAGAGAGAATCGGATATTCTCGGGGCTTCTCCTGCCCTCTATCAAAACATCCACTCTGTCATGAACGACTTGCTGTCACACCTGGCGAACTACACTCCCGGGAAGGCACGGATATGAAATCTGCCAATCGCACAAGACACGTGTTTGTCATCAGCCGGAATGCGGATCTGGTCGACCTCGTGCGCAAGGCTGCGGATGAAACCATTGTTGTGGATTCCGCCGCCAGTGAGGCCGAGGGGCGCCGGAAGCTGGGGGATATCCGGCCGGACATTATACTCATCGGCAACCTGGACTCGAAGGAATCGGCCTGGAGATTCTATTGGGATTTGCGCGAAGGATGGATTTCGCACCACGCATCGCTGCTCATCATCGAGAGCGACGAATCGAATAAAACGTTTCGGATTTTGGGTGAAGAAAATCTGACCATGAGCATCGGAGGGCATGATTTCCGGTCAAGCCCGCCGGCGCCGTTCCTGCCGGCCGAGCGTTTGATTCCCTTGCTGGGCGAAACGATCGCGAGAAATCTGAAAGCCCGCGAAAACCGTTTCAAGAACGCGATGCTGGATCCGGATAAATTCTGTCTCGTGTGGGAGCAGATTCCGGGTCCAGGCGCCTTCGAAATGCGCCAGGAAACCGTTCTTGAAAATGCGCGACGGGCAGCCCGCAGCGGCAAAGTGTGCGCGATCAGCATCACCGATAACCCCGGCGGCAACCCGGCGATTGCCACCGACGTCCTGTGCGCGGAAATCCTCAAGGCGTGCATCGAGCCGTTGGTGCACATCGCCATGCGCGACAAAAGCCGAAACCAGGCTGAAAGCCTGCTGTTTCAGCTGACCGCCCTCGAGATTCACAATGTCCTGATGCTGACCGGCGACTACCCGTCTAATCTCGGATTTAAGGGAAAGTCGAAACCCGTGTTCGACCTCGATTCGGTCAACGGGCTCAGGCTGGTCGAGGAAATGAATCGCGGCATGGAGCGCGAAATCATGCGCAAGACCGTTCGCCTCGCGGCCGGCAGTTTCTTCGCAGGCGTCGCCTTCTCGCCTTTCAAACAGATGGAAGCGGAGGTGATGGGGCAATATTTCAAGATGCAGAAGAAAATGGAGGCGGGCGCCGACTTCGCCATCACCCAGGTCGGGTACGACGCGCGCAAATTGCACGAATTCCTCGCGTGGCTGAAAGCCAGGGATTACCGGATCCCCGCCCTGGCCGGCATTTATGTCCTGTCCTATCCGGTCGGCAGGACCATGCACGAAAACAACATTCCCGGATGCGTGGTGACCGACAAACTGTTGCATCAGCTGGCCGCCGAAGCCGAGAACAGGGACAAAGGCAAGCAGGCGCGGCTGGACAGGGCGGCGAAAATGTTCGCGATTGCAAAAGGCATGGGATACAAAGGCGCATACATCAGCGGGCAGAATTTGCCTTTCGAAAGTGTGGAATACATCGTGGAACGCGGGAATGAACTGGCAGGCTCATGGATGGATCTGCTGCCGGAGTTCGAGTACCCGCAGGAGAACGGGTTTTATTATTTCGAACGGGACGGGGCGACGGGCCTGAATACGGACAAGCCCGCCGTCAGGGCACAGAAACCGGGCCGGCCTGCGGTCTACCTGCTGTCGCGTGTCTTTCATGCCTCGATTTTCGAGCCGTCCAGCCCGCTGTTCAAACCGATGCAGCGGTTCATGAAATTCGTGGACTCTGCGCGGTGGCGATACAAGGCGCTGCATTTTTTCGAACACTGCAGCAAGAGCACGCTATACAGCTGCAAGGATTGCGGCGATTGCGCTCTGTTCGACGCGGCCTACCTGTGTCCCGTTTCGCAATGTCCTAAAGATCAGCGCAACGCGCCTTGCGGCGGGAGCTATCAGGGGTGGTGCGAGGTGTACCCGGCGGAGAAGTTGTGCATCTGGGTGCGGGCGTATTTGCGGCTGAAGGCGCAACACAGGGAACACGAGATCGGTGAAACCATCGTGCCGCCGTGCGATTGGGAACTGTGGCAGACTTCGTCGTGGGTCAACTATTTTCTCGGCCGAGACCACAGTTCCAGGCAGCGAGGCATCGCTCCGCCGGAAACCATGAAAGTGCTCGTTCTAAAAAAATAATCCCTACAATCAGCGGCCGGAGCCGACGGTCCAGCCGTTGCCCAGACCATAGGGCAGCGTGACAAAGGGTGCCGCCTCAACGTGGTGGATCAGGCCGCCGCGAATTCCAAACGTTTCCATCGTGACCAGATTCAACATCATGCCCGGAGGTGCGTCCGGCTTGGCATTGCGGCTTGTCCCGTCATGGATGAACAGCGGGAACGTGGCCACCAATCCCTTCTGCTCATCGATGATCAGCGCCCGTCGCGGCCGGATGTGTTTCATGTAGGCGAAGGTCTTGGTATCGATCTGCTGCCTGCAGGTCAGCATGCTGAACCTGAGCATTTCCTTATCCTGCGGTTTGTCCGGCGATGGAAGATATGCACCCGGCATCATGCGGCCACCCGGCGGCGGATTGTTCACGGTCTGGTAGCCGTTTTCGTGGCGTACGCAATCGTCCGCAAATGCGGCGATTTTTCCATTGTCTCCCTCAAGAGCGTCAAAATAGGAATTTGCGGCGCGATACAGGATATCCCGCGAAGTCCGCTCGGCCGGAGGAACGTCGGTGGTCAGGACCGGAAGCGGCGTCGTCAGCAGAGGAATTGCGGCCGCATTGATGTCGCGGTCATACAACTGCTCGATTTCCTCGATCTTGCCGCGGTCTACTTTCAGTCGAATGGCGACCAGCGCATCCCTGCCGCCGACCTTCAGCCGCGCCTGCTGGGCAACCTGCCCCGCAACCGGATCGGCGACATAAATCTTGAAGCTGGTTGGTTCTACTTTGTTTCTCCAGAGCACTCCTTCGCCGACGGTCATTTCCCCGGTGTTTTCCGTCATGCGCACGTTGATGGCCAGGGGCGGCACGGAGCCGGGATCGTGCTTGAACAAAGCGTCCATATAGCCGTCCATAATGCCAACCAGGCACGCCCGGTCACACGCCTTGAGCGCAGCCGGATTCCATTCCGGCTCGCCTGCGAATAGGCCATTCATTATCATGCCGGCCAAAAGCAAGGCCATTGACAGCGCGAGAATCCTGTTCATCATTCGCATTTCACTCCCCCTCTCTAATCCTGCATTTTCGGAACCTGTTTGACTGCCAGCCATTGCAAAAAAAAGGGCACATCCGTTTCGCCGGTTTGAACAGCGTTGCGGATGTGCCGAAAAGTAATCTGCTATTCTGCGACTTTCTCTGCGACCAGGTCGCCGACCTGCGACGTCGAATAGCCCATCCGTCCCGCCGCGAGCGATTTGAGCTTCTTGCCCGTGACAAACTTGACGGCTTCCTCGATCTTGTCGGCCGCCTTCTGTTCGCCGAGGGATTCCAGCAGCATCTGCGCGGCGCAGATGGCCGCCAGCGGATTGATGACGCCCATGCCGGTATACTTGGGAGCGCTGCCTCCGATCGGCTCAAACATGCTGACCCCTTCCGGGTTGAGGTTCCCGCCGGCCGCGATGCCCATTCCGCCCTGGATCATGGCGCCCAGATCCGTAATGATGTCGCCGAACATATTGCCGGTCACGATCACGTCGAACCACTCGGGGTTCTTGACGAACCACATGCAGGTCGCGTCGACATGAAAGTATTCTCTTTCAATATCGGGGAATTCCTTCTGCCCCATTTCGTGGAAGGCCCGTTCCCAGAGGTCATATACATAGGTTAAAACGTTTGTTTTGCCGACCAGGGCCAGCGTGTTTTTGGGGCCCTTGCCGCGGGCTTTTTTCCCGTGTTTCCGGGCGTAGTTGAAGGCGTACCGCAAACAACGGTCGACCTGGAACCGGGTGTAGACCGCCGACTGCACAGCCACTTCCTGAGGCGTCCCCTTCATCGTGACACCGCCGGTGCCCGTGTACAGGTCGCCCGAGTTCTCGCGCACGACGGTGAAGTCGATTTGTTCTGGCCCTTTGTCTTTCAGCGGTGTTTCCACGCCGGGAAAGAGCTTGACCGGCCGGAGGTTGATATACTGATCCAGCGCAAAGCGAGCCTTCAGCAGAATACCCTTTTCCAGGATACCCGGCGCGATATCGGGGTGCCCGATGGCGCCCAACAGGATCGCATCAAATTTGCGGAGTTCGTCGATAGCGCTGTCCGGCAGCAACTCTCCCGTTTTTTTGTATCGCTCGCCACCGAAATCGAAATCGGTCAGCTGTGTTTTGAAGCCGAACTTGTCCGCCGCAACCCGGAGGACTTTCACAGCCTCAGCTGTCACTTCTGGTCCGGTTCCATCACCGGGCATAACTGCTATTTTGTACAATGTAAACCCTCCCGTGGAAATCACTCTGTCAGTTGTTGGCTTTTGGCATACCGGCATATTGCCGCTCTGCGGGGTGTGAAATTCCCTCTCGGCATTCGTCGTCCGGAAGTTGCCTCGTTGTTTTCACTCCGCCCTATAACGGCAGCATTCACATCAAACCTGCGGGTATGCTCAATCAGGCGCGAAGAACGAGAAGGAATTTTTATACGGGAAGCCCCCGAGTGCAAGCAAAATCACGTAGTTGGTTTCTGTCTTGAATGAATCTTACGTAAAAGGAATATCGAGTCCCGCGTAATACATTTATGTAGCATATATAATTCCCCACCGATATTCCTGTTTTCCGATAAGCCATTCTTAATCAACCAGATAATACAGCTCCCCGCGGACGCAGCCATACTCTGGCATGGGTTTTGCAGTGTATTCTATCGTGGGAGTGGTGACGCATTCCGGGAGGGTCCCTGTAAAAGCACCACATACGCACGGAAAACAGGCGGGAGGTCGCAATCATGACTAAGAAACTTGAAGTTTTTATCCGGGAAGAGGCGTTGGACGCCGTGAAAGAGGAATTGCAGAAAATCGGCATCGTCGGAATGAACGTCTTTGAAGTTCGCGGCCATGGGCGTCAGGGCGGTATCGAGCTTTCGTGGCGCGGAACGTCATACCACATGGACCTTCTTCCCAAGATGCAGCTCAACATCATTCTCAGCGATCACAACGTGGAGAAAGCCATAGAAACCATTATCCAGACAGCAAGGACGGGAAAGGAAGGCGACGGATTGATATTCGTTTACCCCGTCGAGGACATCATCCGCATTCGAACCGGTGAGCGCGGAAGAGAAGCCTTAATGTACGCGGACGACATTGACGTCCGCCGGGGCGAAAAACCTCCAAAGTAGGCACTGCAACAAAAATCCAGCAAAAACCCGCCTGAATAAGCCCGGCGGCGATGCGCAGATGTCTTGCATCCTCGCCGCCGGCTTTCGTCATCTGAGCACAAAGCAGATACAGCCGTCGAATCAGAACCCCCGATTTTCTCGATTAAGTGAATAAATCCACCTTTTACATTTATGTAGTGATCAGACCGGCATTCCACAATTATGTATATTCGAGTCGAAATTGGCATCGGTGTCGGAAATCGTCTCTGAAGGGGTCCCGCCGAAATAGCCGAACCCCGATAACGATCGTTCGCGATTCTGCAGTCCCATAACGCGCGCGCCCCCGGCTGCTAATAAGGTGGATTTTTTCGGGGGTTTCTGTGATAAGAGAAGACTAAATCTCTGCAGGAGGCAGTATGGGAACCGATCGAAGGTCATTTTTAAAATATGCACTCGCAAGCTGGGCCGCGGTCCGCGGAAGTTCCATGATGGGGGCCGCGCAAACCGTGCCGCCCTATTCTGTCGGAGCCGGGAAACCCGGCAAGGCAGCATACAAAAGAATCGCCACGGAGGAAGCGTGGGGACCGCCGGAAATGTTCAAGATGTATCTGGACCTGATCGAGAATGGGGCGCTGACGGACCCGGGCTTCATGTCGATGTGGGGACGATTCATCCGCAACACGAAGCTGATCGGGCAGCTCACCGACATCGGCGAAATGCGAATCCGGGATATGGACGTCTCCGGGATCGATACGATGGTCCTCTCTTTAACCGCACCCGGCGTGCAGGTCTTCGATGCCGCTACCGCGAACGCACTGGCCATCTCGACCAACGATCAGCTGGCGGAGGCGATCAGGAAACGTCCCGATCGATTCGCCGGCCTGGCTGCCATTGCGCCCCAGGACCCCAAAGCCGCAGCGAAAGAAATGGAAAGAGGCATTAAACAACTCAAGCTGAACGGCGTCATTATCAATTCGCACACGCAGGGGGAATATCTCGACGATCCAAAGTACTGGGACATATTCGAAGCGGCGCAGGCTCTGGACGCGGCCATTTATCTGCATCCGCAGACGCCGCCGCCCAACATGGTTATGCCCTATCTGGCGCGCGGCTTTGAGAGAGCGATCATGGGTTTCGCCCATGAAACCTCGCTGCACGTTTTGGGCTTGATGACGAGCGGCGTGTTCGACCGTTTTCCCCGGCTCAAAATAGTGATTGGCCACGGTGGAGAGGGTCTGCCGTACATGCTCTATCGCATCGATTACATGTATGAGAATGCCCGCTACTCGTTCATGAAAAAGGTCAAGAAGCTGCCCAGCGATTACATGAAGGAAAACTTCTATATCACGACGAGCGGACTTCCCTGGGCGCCGGCGATCACGATGGCTCAGTCTGTCCTCGGCATCGACCGTGTTCTGTACGCGATGGACTACCCGTATCAGTTCGTTCCGGAAGAAGTCGCCATGACGGACAATTTCCCGATCAGTGCGGCCGACAAAAAGAAGCTGTTCCAGCTGAACGCGGAAAAAATATTTAAGCTGTAACTATGCCGCGCGGATCCAGCGGATGAGCGTGGCGAAATTGGGAGGCTTGCCGTACATCAATAGGCCGATCCGGAAAACCTTTGCCGCTACCCACAGCGCGCAGAATACGGATCCCACGCCGATGGCCGTGGAAAGCCAGACTTGCCAGAGCGGCGGCGGCACGCTGGATGCCATGCGCAGAAGCATGGCGAAAGTATTGACCGGCGGAAGGAAACTCATCGTCACGCTCAAAGTCGAACCGGGATCTGCGGAAATCGGCATCCAGAGAATCCATGGAATAATGAAAAGAATCGTCAGCGGAGCGAGCAACCCCTGCGCTTCCTTCATGTCGTTGACCGCTGCGCCCACCGCCATCATCAGCGATCCCATCACGAGATAGGTGATGACAAAAAAGAGGATCAGGTAGAAAACCAGAGAGACATTGAGCAGTCCGAGAAGCGCAAAAACCGACAGCAATGAGATCCCCATTGCCAGGTAGAGGCACATTCCCAGAAGGCTGGCGGCCATCTGGCCGAGCAGTTTGCCGGCCATCAATTCCAGAGGCGATACCGCGGATAAAAGCACTTCCACCACCCGGCTGGATTTTTCTTCGACCATCGTCGTGAGAAGCTGGCCTCCTCCGCCCATCACTCCTATAAACAGGAGCAATCCGAATGCGACCGGGAAAAGAAAGTTCATGCCTTTAACCGTAATTCGCTGGTTCTCCCGGGTCACGGTGACGGACCGGACGGGTGGAACATTCACCAGCGCATCCACGGTTGCCTGGTCGAGGGAGCGCGCCTTGAGACGGGCGTTGACAATGGCTTCGCGAAAGCCTCGCTGGATTTCACCGTCGACCCGGTCATCGAGCTTGGGCGGGACGAAGAGGTCATAGCTACCGTATGCCAGGCCGCCGCCGGCCGGCATCACCGCATTCGGATGAATGACGGCTAACGCCAGATGAGGCATTTCTTTGGGCTGTGTGTACAGCCAGTCCTTTTCCCGCTCGACATCCGTTTCCGGCGGACGTGGCAGAATGCGAAAATGCGGAACGGATCCGATCATATCCTCCAGACTTCCCGCGGCCTCGCGCCCCCCGAATCGCCGGACTTGCTGCGATGCCTGCAGCAGGGCCTTTTGCGCCTCTTCCTTGCGACGCACCTCCATCCGTACAGGATCGAAGGCTTTTTGCAGCTCGGGCATGACCTGGCCGGTCGGATCGACCACCAGTATTTCGCCCTGAATCTTGATGTTCCGCATATTGAACAGCCGCGGTATCAGCATAGCCAGGAGGGCAAACATGGCGGGCACAATCAAAAGACCTATGACAAACGCCCGGGTCGCCACCGTAGCCAGGAACTCGCGTTTTGCTATGTGGAATATGTTTCTCATGATATTGCCCCTCCGGTGGCCGCGTCCTTAAGATCCGCCTTCAGTCTCTTCCTTTCTTCCATGGTGTCCGCCGAAGTGGAGACCACGCTGATAAAAATATCCTCGAGCCGCGGACGGGAGAGCTGCAGTCGGGCCGGGGTTTCGGTTTCTATGATCCTGCGCATCGCATCTGCAGGATTGGTGCCGTCGACCAGCAAGATCTTGTAGCCCGAATCATCCGGTTCCACCCGCTCGACTCCCGGCAGGTTCGCGATGGCAGAAACATCGGCGTCGGCATTGAGCGGATCGAATTCAATGGTCCTGGGATCATACCGGCTGCGGATCGCTGTCAGCGCTTCATCCATAACTTTGCGGCCGCGGTGGATCATGATCACGTGCTGGCAGATTTCCTCGGCTTGCGGCATCACGTGAGTCGAGAAGAGGATGGTTGCACCGCGCCGGCTTTCTTCCAGCACGATGTCGCGCAATTGACGCGTGCTGACCGGATCCAAGCCGCTGAAGGGTTCGTCCAGTATCAGGAGATCCGGTTTGTGGATGATCGCAGCCAGCACTTGAACCTTCTGGAGCATGCCCTTGGACAGTTCTTCGCAGCGTTTGCGTTCCGTGCCGCCCAGACCGACGCGTTCGAGTGAAGCGCGGATTGATTTGTCGAGGCTTAAATCCCTAACGCCCTTGAGGCCGGCGATATAGCTCAGGAAAGCGCCTACGCGCATTTTCCGGTAGACGCCGCGTTCCTCCGGGAGGTAGCCGATCCGGCTCCTGGCCTGGAGCGCAGACCGTTTGCCGAGTACGGAGATCTCGCCCGAATCCGGGAAAAAGATCGACATGATCAGCCGGATTGTCGTGGTTTTTCCCGCGCCGTTCGGGCCAATAAAACCATACAGACTTCCGTACGGGATCGAGAAATTCAAATCCTTGACCGCCGTAGTCTGACCGAATGTTTTGGTCACATTTTTAAGTTCGATCGCTGCGTCCATGATCCGCCTGTCCTGAAAATAAAATTTGTCTCACACCATTGAAAGGTGTTCATGCTTAAATCCTATCTCTACGATTATCGAATTCAAAGAGTTTCAATTAAGTGATCGGGATAGCCCCGCTCTCTCTTGCATGCTATGATGCCCGGATCCTCCGGGAGGTCTGAATTCAAGATTAGTACTGGTGTTCACAAATACGATGACGCATGTTTTTTGCGCCCGGAGGGCGCCTTTAGAGATGCGGCAGGTTGCTGCCGCTTTCAAACAACCTGTGAGGACGACTCTCCGGAGGCTGTCTCAAAACCCGGCGCCATCCCAAAATCGGAATCATTGAGGCGCGAAGCGCCGGCAGAGAATAGGCCCGACCGTAAGGTCGGGATAGACGAGTAGCATGAGACCGAGCGCCGAAGGTGCGACACGAGGCTAAGGAATAAGAAACCGGAAGGATTGTATATAAAACGTTAACAGTGCCGCGCCCTCGGCGCTCCGTC
>DATJPG010000102.1:0-116033 GCA_035506515.1 Acidobacteriota bacterium | reverse complement strand
GGTCGGAGATATGGCGGAAACCCTGCGCGGCATCGAGATCACTCCGCAAACCTACGTCGTCCTCATTACGCGCGGCCATCAGTTCGACGAGCCCTGTCTGAGAGAAGTTATCCACAGTCCGGCAAAGTATATCGGGATGATCGGAAGCAAAAGACGCATCAAGGCGTGCTTCATCCGGTTTAGGGATGAAGAAGGAATTCCCGAAGAGCTGCTGAAACGGGTTTATGCGCCGATCGGCCTGGATATCAAAGCCGAATCCCCGGAGGAAATCGCACTATCCATCATCGCGGAGATGGTCAAGGTCCGCCGCGGTGGTGCCGCCCAATCCCTCGCCTCCAAGTAAGTATCTTCCCGCGGGGCCGAGGCTTTAGTCCATGAGCCCTTCCAAGCTGCCTGAACAGTGCAATCGGGATCGGGATCGCCATCGCATATCGCAATCGGATTTGGTCGCTCCGCTTGTTGCGCCCAAAAGCGATTCCCGATAGCGACACCGATTCCGACCCCGATCGAATTGACGGCGGTAGTGCGGTCGCCTCTCCGCCTTTTCCCTTTCATCCTCTCTCACTCGTAGATAAAGTATCCTTGATATAGGTGGCCGGGCACGGTTCCCATCCGATCCTATGTTAATTAAGCTTCAGTGGCCATAAATTCATCGCTTCGAAGACATTGCATAAGCCGCAGGAGGCTACATGGAAAAGAGGACCATTGTTACGATGCCGGGAGATGGC
Source organism: Acidobacteriota bacterium (assembly GCA_035506515.1). Lineage (GTDB taxonomy): Bacteria > Acidobacteriota > UBA6911 > UBA6911 > UBA6911 > UBA6911. The sequence continues at coordinate 115,305 of DATJPG010000102.1, read as the reverse complement.
ATAGGCAAAACACTGCTGCCTGAAGCGCTCAGAGTTCTGGATGCAGTCGGCTTCAATGCCGAATACATTCCCGCCGACATCGGCTGGGAATATTGGTGCAACGAAGGAGACCCTTTGCCTCGTCGGACGCTGGATCTTCTCGAGAAACACAAAATCGGCCTCTTCGGCGCAATCACATCCAAGCCCAAAGAAGAAGCGGACCGGGAACTGAATCCGGACCTGAAAAACAGAGGTTTCGTGTATTACAGCCCCATCGTCGGCCTGCGCCAGCATTTCAACCTTGACGTGTGCATTCGCCCCTGTCGCACGTTTATGGGAAATCCGCTCAATTTCGTCAAGCAGCTGAACGGCCGGATGATTGAGCCGGACATCAACGTTGTCGTTTTCCGGCAGAACACAGAAGGACTTTACAGCGGCGTCGAATGGACCAATCCTCCGGAAAGGATTCGAGCGGCCCTGGAGACACACTCCAAAATGGCGGCGTTCAAAGCCACACCAAGCGCCGATCTGGCGATTTCGTGCCGCGTCATCACGCGCCACGCGTGCCGCAGAATCGTCACCGCAGCATTTCAATATGCGCGCCACCATGGATATGGAAGCGTCACCGTCTGCGAAAAGCCGAACATCCTGCGGGAAACGTCCGGCATGATGCGATCGGAAGCCGCACGGATCGCCCGCGATTTTCCAGATATCCCGCTCTGGGAAACCAACATCGATGCACAGATGATGTGGCTCAACAAAAACCCGGAAGACTACGGCGTCATCGTAACCAGCAACATGTTCGGCGACATCATCAGCGACGCTTTCTCCGGGCTCGTCGGAGGGTTGGGGTTCGCCAACAGCGCCAACATCGGGGACGACTGCGCCATTTTCGAGCCGACACACGGTTCCGCTCCGAAATACGAGAGCCTTAAGCCATCCATCGTCAACCCGATCGCTATGATCCTGAGCGCATGCCTGATGCTGGAGTATTTCCATGAAACGGAGAAGGCAGACAGAATCCGGGCAGCCATCGCGTCCGTCATCGCCGAAGGGAAGGTCCGCACCTATGACATGCTCCGCCTGGTCGGGGGTCCCAGCGTCATCGCCCAGGGCGCGGCCAGCACCGAGGCGATGACCGACGCGATCATCCAAAAATTGTAGATTTCAGATTCTCAATTCTCGATTCCAGATTCTCAATTCCCGATTCTCGAATTCAAATTGCCCCATAAATGCTTTTGTCGAGAATCGAGAATTGAAAATCGGGAATCTCTATACTGCCCCTTCCTTCCTGAGCGACGTTATTTGTTCGTCGGCATAGCCGAGGCTGCGAAGGATTTCGTCTGTGTGTTCGGACAGCCTGGGCGGAGGGGACGTCAACTCTCCCGGAGTTTTTTCGAAGTGCGCCGTAAGATTAAACAGCTTCAAATCTCCTATGCCCTCAACATGAACTGCTTTCAGCGTCTTCCGGTGGACAACCTGCTCCTGGTTCAAGGCCTGTTCTAACCCCAGGATGGCGCCGGAAGGAACGCTGCGGCTGTTCAGCAGATCGACCCAATGCGCTGTTTCGTGCTCCCTGAGCTTCCCCTCGATCAATGGCGTGAGCTCTTTGCGGTGTATTTTCCGTGCGTCCCGTTTCTGGAAGCGCGGATCCGCCTTCAATTCCGCGAGGTCGAGGAGATCGGCGAGGGTTTCCCACTGTTCCTGTTTGTTAGCGGCGATATTGATGTGCCCGTCTTTTGTAGCGAAAGTGCCCGAAGGGGCCGCCGTGAAATTGTCGTTGCCCAGGAGGCTCGGCGGCTGGTTTCCGATGAGAAGATTGGCGACGACCCAACCCATCAGAGGCATGATGGAATCCAGCAGCGCTATGTCGATGTACTGACCCTGACCGGTCTTTTCGCGGTAGAACAGAGCCGCCAGGACAGCAAAGGCGGCATTCAATCCGCCCACGGTATCGCACACCGGGAACCCGCATCGCAACGGGTTCAGGCGCTCATCGCCATTGATCGCCATGGTGCCGCTCAAACCCTGGATGATCTGATCGTAGGCAGGCTTCAGGGCATCCGGCCCGGTTTGACCGAACCCGGAAATCGCGCAATAAACCAGCCGTGGGTTGATTTCGGCCAGCGATCGATAGGATAAACCGAACCGGTCCATCACACCAGGCCGGAAGTTTTCAACGACCACATCCGAGCTTTGCGCCAGCGTCCTGAAAATCTTGCGAGCCTCTTCATGTTTGAGGTTCAGCGTGAGCGATTTCTTGTTGGCATTTTGCGCGAGAAAGCTCGTCCCCATCATTTCATCGTTCAGTTTCGGCACGTTCCCTAGCTTTCGCGCCAGGTCACCGGAACCGGGCGGCTCGATCTTTATAACCTCGGCGCCCAGCAAAGCGAGGTGAAGCGTTGCGAACGGTCCCGACAAAACCATTGTCAGGTCCAACACCCTGATGCCCTCCAGGAGTTTCATGGCCGTGCCTCAAGTTTGGATTCCAGATTGCAGATTCCTGATTCCAGATTGCAGATTCATGATTCCGGATTCCGTACTGGATACTGCCGAACGTGGCTTTATTTAGAATCTGGAATCGAGAATCTGGAATTGAAAATCCAGAATCGTTTCGCCCTTTCGCCTTTTGCGTCGTTCCGTTTCCGATCAGCCATAATCCAGATAACGTTAATCGATGTTATGCGGCGGCGGCCCGTCATATTCGACCGGAATCCGGACGCGCATGGGTTTCTCGCGCAAATGCTCTTCCATTACCTGCGCGGTCACGCCTGCCACACGCCCGATGATAAAAACAAGTTTGCCCACCGGCGGAAGGAATCCGATGTCGTGCAGGATTGCCGAAAGCGCACCGTCGATGTTGATCGGAAGCGGCCGGATCAGTTCGCGTGCTGCTGCCTCCAGCGCCTGCATGAAGGCGACGCCGTCGCGGGCCACGCCGTACGTTTGTGCCATCCCGAAAAGCACCCGGGTACGTGGATCCTCCGTGTGCACTCGATGGCCCATCCCGGGCAAGCGCCGCCCCGCGGATTTCGCATCGGCGGCAGCGCGGCGCGCCGCTTCCTGCAACGAAACGGACTCGCGACGGGCAAGCGCGACGCCGTCGGCGATCATCTGCATGCAATCAAACGCAGCACCTCCGTGCGCGTCGCCCATGGCCAGAACTCCGGCTGCTACGGCGGATTCCAGGGATCGGCGATTACCGGAGGCGACGATTCTCGCAGCCGCCGCGGACGGCGCTGCGGGCCCGTGGTCGGAAACACCGATCAGAATCGCGTCTAAGAGCGCCCGTTCCTCCTTTGACGGCAACCGACTCTGGTGCAGCAAAAAGATTGCGTCCGTGAATGTCGCCTTCTGCATCAGCGACGTGATGTCGTATCCGCGGATCAGAATGCTCGTTTTGTCGGAAGTGGTGATTCCGGTTCGCCAGGGTTCCATGGCCTTCCTCCATTGTATGATTGCTACTACCATACCACGGATTAATTGGCGATTGACGATTGACGACTGACGAATGATGATAGACGGCGTTGAGGCGAGAGAATGATGGGCGTGGAACAGCGGAATGTCTATTTGTGCGGGTTCATGGCAACGGGCAAATCATCGGTGGGAAGGCGGCTAGCTGCGGCGTTGCACTGCGAGTTTTTGGATATGGACGCCCTGATCGAGGCTGAAGCGGGAATGAGCATCTCCGAGATTTTTTCATCGCAGGGAGAGCCGGCTTTCCGGGCGATGGAATCGCGCATGGTCGAGCGCCTCGGGAAACGGCCAGGATGTGTCATCGCCACCGGCGGCGGCGCCATCGTCAATCCGCGGAATCTCGAAAACATGAAGCGCAGCGGCGTGGTGATCACCTTGACCGCGGATATCCCGACGATTCTCCGTCGTTCCGGCAACGAAGATACGCGGCCGCTTCTGCAGACGCCGGACAGACTGGAGCGGATCCGCACGTTACTGGAACAGAGGGCTCCGTTTTACGACCGGGCCGATATCATCGTCGATACTTCGTCCCTGAGTATCGATGAGGTTGTCGCCGTCTTACTGAATCGCCTGCAGCAGATAGGCCAGAAATTGCAGTGACCTCGATTCAGAGCCGCGGATTACACAGATTTCATGAAAATTATTTGAAAATTATTAATCCGTGCAATCCGTGGCTCTGAATCTCTTCAGTTTTATCTGGAAATTTCACTTCCGCTTTTTTGCTGGCTTGCGGTCGTTGAGCAGACCGATCATCGCCTGGATACCGCAGGCATAGCTGCGCCAGCCCAGCCCGGAAACGCAGCCTGCAACCACGGGAGAAATGACCGAATGCCGGCGGAATTCCTCGCGCGCATAAATGTTGGACAGGTGCACCTCGATGGCGGGCTGCGGGATGGAGGCCAGTGCGTCCCGGATTGCGTGAGAGTAGTGAGCGTAGGCGCCCGGATTAATAACGATGCCGTCCGCCCAGTTTGCCGCATCGTGGATCGCGTCGATCAAAGCGCCTTCGCTGTTGGACTGGAACACACGCAGCTCCGCCCCACCCTCTTCGGCGATGCCGTGCATCCGGGCATTGATTTCGTCGAGGCTCGTCGTTCCGTAAATTTCCGGCGAACGCTTTCCCAGCAAATTCAAATTCGGTCCGTGGATGAGCAGAATTTTTATCACAGTCAACCCTCCTTGGGGCAATTGGCTAGGTCATCGTGATATGGATCTTCCCGGCTTCGCCCGTGCCGGCAAAGGCAAGCGCGCGGTCCAGCGATTCGAGAGGATACGTGTGCGTGACCACGCACGACGGACGAAGCGTGCCCCGTGCAACCTCCCGGATGACGTGCGCAAAATCCCCGGGATGATCGTAGATCATGGATGTGCGGATGTTGATCCCTTCGCGCACCAGGCGCAGCGGGACGAAACTTGCGGGCTCCGAGGAAAGCCCCAGGAGAACCACCTGAGAAGCTCTGGGAGCGGCCCTCAGGGCAAGATCCAGCGTGGCGGGCGCACCGGCGCATTCAAAGATGCTAGAGACGCCTTGTTGCTGCCATAGTTGCGCGATATCCACATTTTGCCCGGGCGTCTCAGCACCGAGGGACCTGGCGATTTCCAGCTTATTTGCGAACCTGTCGTGCGCGATCACGCGCACGTCTGCAGCGACGGCGGCGTGGGTCAGCAGCAGCCCGACGACGCCGCATCCCAGGACCGCAATCGTGTCCCCCGCCTTTGCACCCGATTGCATAAACCCGTGCACGGATACTGCCAGCGGCTCGATGGTCGCCGCGTCGCGGTCGGAAATGCCGTCCGGCAACGCCCAGACAAATTCGGCGGGCGCGCAGAAGTACTCCGAAAAGCACCCCGGCAGGTTCACGCCGGGGGATCCTTTTTGCGCACATACTGCGCCCCGCCCCGAAAGACACAGGCGGCATGACAGGCAGGGGTAATTGGGTTCGACGAGGACGCGCTGCCCGACGGCGAACTTCGTAACACCGTCGCCGAGGGCGGCGACACGACCGAGTACCTCATGGCCAAGCACAAACGGATACTGGGCAACGCGGTGGCCTAGGTAAAAGGAAACATCGGTTCCGCAAATCCCCGCCAGCTCCGTTCGAAGCAGCACTTCTCCCGCAGCCGGACGAGGCTTGGGCGTATCCTGAATCGCAATTCTCTCGGGACTGAGAAGCAAGGCGGCTTTCATGCACAACTCCAATGATCACGCTGGCTCATGTAGCCTATCACAGGAACCGCTTTTTCCCACACCTATGAATGAGATTGTGGGTGTCCAAAAATGCAGAATCTACAACAAAAACCATGGGCGGAGAAACTGAACCATGCTAAGATTCAGCGGGCGAAAGCCATAATGACTGCTAAATTTGTTGGAGGAAATTGAAAATGTCCTTTAAGATCACGGATGAATGCATTAACTGCGGTGCCTGCCAGCCGGAATGCCCGAATGAGGCAATTTATCCCAGCGGCGAAGATTTCGAGTTTAACGGCAAGACCAATCCTGCCCTCTCCCAGGATTTTTCTTACATAGTGCCTGAAAAGTGCACGGAATGTGTGGGATTCCACGATGAGCCGATGTGCGCGTCAGTGTGCCCGACCGATGCCTGCGTGAAGGACAAGGAAGAATCGAAGGACACGCTCCTTGCAAGAGCCAAAGCGCTGCATCCCGACAAGAGCTTCTAGTTACAATCAACGCTACCCATAGCTCGCAGCGGCAGGCCGGCGCCTCGTTGCTGCGAGCTTCCCCGCCCAAATCCAAGCCATCACGGCCACAGGCAGTGGTGTATTCACCTGCCCCGTCCTCTCCCCGCCGAATGCTGTATAATTCTTGCAGGCGAAGCTTTCCGAGTGCGCAGGTCGCTGCCGCTTTGAGGTTTCCAGTTTTCAGTTTCCCGTTCCCTGTTGACATCTTATTTTCGGAACCGGGAATCGGAAACGGGGAACGCGTAAACGACTGAAGCGGCAGCGAGCTGCCGCCGAAGGCGCCCTCCGGGCGCAACTACCCTGCGGGAAAGATCAGGCTGAAGATTTTGTTCATTTACTTATGAAAGCATGCCGATAGGTAGAAATACGTAGCGGGATTTAGCCGCTAGCACTCATCCCGTTTTGGGTGTTTTAGCGGATTGATCCTCAAACCGAATCACGCTCGAATAGCAATTGGTGATTAGAATAATGAATCTCGCTCGTCAAGACAGTGCATATCTGAGAGGCAATATGAGTGCATGCAGTTTTCATAAGCTGGTGCAATTGCTGGATAACAAACTGGATCTGGACGAGAAGCTGGAAGTCCTGGATCACATCCATTCTTGCCAGATTTGCCGCGATGCGGTGTACCAGATATCCCGCGACAGGGACGATTCCTTTTTCGTCCGCCGGCCCTACAACGTTGAAAGGCACGTCGCATAGCGCGGTCGATCTCATCCGTTCGAGTTCGTGCCGGAAGCCTGCGCAAAGCCCTCTGCTTAACTTCGGGATTGTTTTGCCTGCATCCCGATGAAGTCATTTCGCTCAAATCCATATCCCTAACACTCAAGCTGCATAGAAATCCCCCGCAGGGTGTATAATCCAGCATCTTCTAACCGAACAATTTTGGACTGGGAGCGCCTATGTATGCGTTCATTCTGTTTCTTGTGATCGTTGCAGTCATCATCTGGGCAACCAATCGATTCAATGCCTTGGAACGGAAGCTGGAACGGTTTGAGAATACGCTGCAATGGATGCAGGCGCAGCCGAAACCGATTTCGGAAGCAGCGCCCGTCAGACCCGCGACTGTCACGCCGCCCCCAGCGGAAGTTCAGCCGATGACTAAGCCTGTGGCACCCCCGCCGGCGATACCCAAAGTGGAACCTCCGCCAGTTGCGGTCGCGTCGCCTCCACCGCAGGTCCCCATGCCGGCGGCAAGGCCAACGGTCGCTCCGCCGCCTCAGCCGAAACCAGCGGCTACCCCGCCGTCGCAATCTTGGAAAATGCCGAAGTTCGATTGGGAAAATCTCGTCGGCGTGAAGCTCTTTTCCTGGGTCGCGGGAATCGCGTTGCTTCTGGCAGCCGTCTTCTTTCTCAGATACTCCATTACCCAGGGATGGCTGATGCCCCCGGTGCGCATGGCCATCGGCATTATTGTGGGCATTGCATTGCTGGCTGTATGTGAGCTGAAAGCCGCACGCAAATATCCGGTCACGGCGAACGCAATGGACGCAGCAGCGATCGCCATCCTCTTCTCAACTTTTTTCGCCGCACGCGCCCTTTGGGGTCTGATCGCTGCTCCGCTCGCATTCGCTCTCATGATCCTGGTGACGGTGATCGCGGTCCTGCTCTCGATCCGGCGCGACTCGATTTTCATCGCGCTCCTGGGCCTGGTGGGTGGGTTTGCCACGCCGTGGCTGCTGTCCACCGGCGAGAACAGGCCAATCTCTCTGTTTACCTATATCCTTCTTCTTAATGCCGGACTCGCCTGGGTTGCGGTAAAAAAGAAATGGCCCCTGCTCACAACGCTCAGCTGCGTCTTCACGGTTGTCTACCAGTGGGGATGGGTGATGAAATTTCTCACGGCGACCCAGTTGCCCATAGCGCTCGCGATATTCCTGGTCTTCCCGGCGCTGGGCTTTGCGGCCTTTGCGCTGGGACATCGGGAGGAAACGAAGAAGAGCTGGATTTCGCTTTACGGACAAATGGGGAATTTGAGCGCGCTGCTGCCGCTGATCTTCGCGCTGTACATCGCGGCTGTACCCGGGTACGGACACAGCTTCGGATTCCTCTTCGGTTTTCTTTTTCTTCTGGATGCGGGACTATTCGCCATTGCAATCGCGCGCGGACCGGAAACGCTGCATCTCGCAGGTGGCCTTTCGACGATTCTCGTCTGGGCGATCTGGCTGTCGTCATCCTATGACAGCGATGCGTGGCCGACGATTCTCTGGTTCGTCATTCTTTTCGCGTCGTTTTACCTGGCAGCCCCTTTCATTGCGCAGCGCTTTGGCCACAGCTTCAACGGGACAGGCCGATTCGCAGTCTACGCGGCGTCCCTCCTTCTATTCGTCGTGCCCTGCCTCGCGGCTATGGAACCGGCCGGCGCGAATCCCGGAATGCTTTTTGGCGCGCTCTTTCTAGTGATGCTCGGCGCCTCGGCGTATGCCATCCATGCAGAGGAAGGAGCCGTTTACTACATAGCAGCCGTGTTTGCGCTTCTGGCCGAAGCCGTGTGGTCCATAAAATATTTAACGCCGGATCGCCTGTACCAAGGACTTACGCTGTATATCGTCTTCGGACTTTTTTTCATCGGAGTGCCGGTTGTCGCGCAGCGGCTGCACAAACGGCTGCGCCCGGAAATCGCCGGCGCCGGTCTGCTGCTGGCAAGCCTCGCCCTCCTGTTCTTCCTTGCCGTTGGCTCGATCGCATCGGTTTCGATCTGGGGGCTGGCGCTTCTGCTGCTGATTCTCAATCTGGGATTGTACTGGCTGGGATCCGTATGCAAATTTCCTATCCTGGCAATCGTAGGCATGGTTCTTTCCTGGATAGTCCTGGGAGTATTGTGGGCCAGCGTCTCGCTGGCGGTGATCCTGATTCCCGCATTGGTTGTGATGGCAGCTTTTGCGCTGTTCGTGCTCGCGGGAAATATCTGGCTGCAAAAACAATCGTTCGGCAGGAACGCGGCTCTTCTGGGGAACGGCACTCTTCTCGGGCTTACCGGCCATCTATTTCTGCTGGCCATCGCCGCACAGGGGGCTTTGAGCGTTCCTCCGTGGCCTCTTCTCGGCATCCTGCTCGTGCTGGACCTTGCGGTTGGGGCGGCAGCAATCTACCTGCGCCGAGACAGCCTTCATCGCGCGGCCATGGCAGCGTCGGGCTTAATTTTGATCGTCTGGGTCCAGGTCGCCGAGGTGATCCCCTGGCCGGATGTCGCCGTGTTCTCTGCCGCAGCGATGGTGTTATTCAGCCTTATCTGGATCTACCTTGCGAAACGCACAGGGATCGATGCGGCCCCGTTTGCAGAAACGGCGGCCATCACCGTAATTATTGCCCAGTTTGTAGCGATTTTTGCGGCCGCCCAGAGCGGAACGCCGTACACGGAATTTCTGCTGACGACGCACCTTTTCCTGCTGATTGTGCTGCTGGCATTGGAATGGTATCGCGGGATTTTCACATTCGCCGTCATAGCCGTTTCTCCCACGGCCATCGCACTTACCCTCTGGGTTTCCCGGCACCCGGCGCCGGCGTTCTGGCCTAAACTGTTGCTGTTCTCTGCGCCGATTTACCTCGTATTCATCGGTTATCCGCTGCTGCTCGGCCGCCGCGCCGGGCGATCGATCGCTCCCTGCCTTGCCGCCGTTCTGGCAAGCGTCCCATTTTTCTTCGAAGCGCGGCTGGTCATGATCCAGGCGGGATGGGAACAGGCGATCGGCATTTTACCCGTAGCGGAAGCGGTCCTCCTGTCCCTGGTTTTGATGCGGCTCCGTAAAATCGAGCCCGCCGGCCAGCGGCACCTGGGACGGCTGGCGCTGGTTGCAGGCGCGGCGCTTGCCTTCATTACCGTAGCGATCCCGCTGCAACTGGAAAAGGAATGGATCACGATCGGGTGGGCGCTCGAAGCCGCAGCCCTTGCCTGGCTCTACCGCAGGATCCCGCACAGGGGCCTGCTCTATTTCGCAAGCGGATTATTTACAGCCGTGTTCATCCGCCTGGCGTTGAATCCGTCGGTGCTGATTTATCAGGCGCGCAGCGATGTCCGGATCTGGAATTGGTATCTCTATACGTATCTTGTTTCATCTGCCGCGATGATCGCAGGCGGGCGCCTGCTTTCCAAAACGAAGGACGCACTCATCGACACGTATCTTCGCGTCTCCAAGCTATTGCCTGCGGGCGCGGTGATCCTGATGTTTTTGCTGTTGAACATTGAAATTGCCGACTTCTATTCAACCGGCAGGACGATTACCTTCAATCTCTCGGCGACGCTGGCACAGGACCTGACCTACACGCTGGGGTGGGCGGCTTTTGCCGTATCTCTGCTCGTCGCCGGAATCATCCTGCGCAATCAGCCCGCGCGGATTACTTCGCTGGCGCTGCTGGTCGTCACGATATTCAAATGCTTTTTTCACGATCTCGGCAGGCTCGGCGGGCTTTACAGGGTTGCGTCTTTCGTCGGTCTGGCTATTTGCCTCGCGCTCGTGGCGCTGGTTTTGCAGAAGTTCGTTCTCTCCGCTCGCCGGGAGGAAAAATGATTCGATCACCCTATGGCGTCCTGTTGTTTCTGTTGTTCCTCTCTCCCTTCCAGGCGGCTTCCGGCCAGGCGACGCGGCCCGCTCCTGCAAAATTCCGGCACGAGCGGCTCATCATTCCGGGCGGACCAGGGTCCAATCGCCTCGTTCTGGACGCAACCGCGCTCTCGGGAAGCACTTCTGCGTGGCAATTTTCCCGGCAAACGACGGGCAGCGATCGCGAACCGATGATCATCGCCTCAGGCGGCATGACGGATTTCAGGATTTATGACGGGGTGCACCGCGAAGTGCCCTACCTGATGATCCTGCCTCCTGCACCCGAACCAAAATGGATCAATGGTCGATTGTCGCCGCTGGCGGTGACCAAGAAGACGAGCGGATTTCAGATCGACCTGGGGCGGCCGATGCTGGTCGACCGCGTGCGCTTCGACGGCCTTCCTGCACCGTTTGTCAAACGCTGCATCCTTGAAGCAAGCCACGATGCGCACGAATGGATGCGGCTGAGCGGCGACGCCACCGTTTTTAATCTGCCCGCGGAAAAACTCGAGTCGTCCGAAATCGAGTTTTTGCCCGCTGAATACCGCTACCTGAAAATCACGTGGGACGACAGCGCCAGCGCCCGGATTTCAATGCCCCGCTCCGCTCCGGTGCGGCTTGTGTCGGCCGGAGCGCTGCCGCCCCGGCTACAGGTCTCGCTTCAGTTCGAGCGGCGCGGCAGCGAGCCCGGAGCGAGCCGCTATCGTATTCGACTTCCCGGCCCGCGCCTGCCGATAACGGAAATTCAGTTGTCGGCCGGAGGAGGAAATATATTGCGGGAGGCGCGCATCACCGAAGCGCGCCTATCGGGAAACGAGATGGTTCCGGCCGTGCTGGGGACGGCAACGCTGCGGCGCGAGGTGCGCGGCACTCTTGCGGCCGCGGAGATGTCGATCGCAGTCACGCCGCCCCAGGAAGCACAGGTGGACCTGGTGATCGAGGACGGGAACAATCCGCCTCTCGACCTCACGGGCGTTACGGCGGTTTTTGCCTACCTTCCTTGGATCTATTTTGAGAGCGCGGACCAAAAGCCTCTGACCGCACGCTTCGGTTATCCCGATCTCAAAGAGCCGCGCTATGATCTCGAAGCCGCGCGCCAGTCCGCGGCGAAAGCGAAAACAGTGGCAGCGAGGTGGCAGGATGAGACCGGGGCTCAAGCTGAGGCGGAAGCTCCGTCCAATGATGCGCTGCCGCTGACCGGTTCCTCGATCGACCTGGGCGGCTTTCGCTATGCGCGAAGCATCCTTTCCGGAAAGCCCGGCCTCAACTCCCTGCCCCTCGATGCAGCCGTCCTCGCTCATAGCAGGATATCCGATTTGCGGATCGCGGGGACGGACGGCAAGCAAATTCCCTATCTGATCGAAAAGGCCGACGAGCCGCTCTCCCTCGAACTGCCTCCACTGGAAAAGACCCAGGCGCCACGCTCCAGGGCATACGCCACGGGAAACGGCCCCGACGCGAGGAGTTATTACCGCCTCCGCCTTCCGTATCCGGATCTGCCCTCGGCGCGCCTGGTCCTCACGACATCGACGCGGGTATTTCAACGCCGGATTTCCCTGCACGTCGAAAAAAGTGCTCGGGCCGAAAGGCGGGACGACTGGATGGACTCTATTGCCGATGCGACCTGGAGCCACACGGATCCGGAAACGGCAGCCCCGGCCCTTGCACTCAGGATTGCGCCCTTAAAAACGAACGAAGTCCTGGTGGTTGTCGAAGAGGGAGACAACAGCCCCTTGGCTATCACGTCCGCAAAGTTACTGCTCCCGGCGCACCGCCTCCGGTTTTTCCGGGGCGGCGGCGACAGCCTGAAGCTGTACTACGGCCGGAACGACCTGGACCCGCCCCGATACGATCTTGCAATCCTTGCGCCACGGTTGGTCGCAGCTGCTGCCGACGACGCACAATTGGGCCCGGAAACCGGATCCAGCCCGGCGAATGCCCAGCCGATTTCGGTGAAGCTGTTCTGGGGAATTCTGATTGCAGCGGTGGTGGTCCTCCTGCTCCTGATCTCCCGCCTCCTGAAAAAAGCCGAGGTGACGTAAGTATCCTCCGGCAGAGCCGGAGGCTTTAGCCCATGAGCCGCTCAGAGATGCCTGAACAGTGCAACCGGGGTCGGGATCGGAATCGCTATCGGTATCGGATTTCGCAATCGGATTTGGTCGCCCCGCTTGTCGCGCCATCAAGCGATTCCCGATAGCGACCCCGATTCCGATCCCAACCCCGATCGGATTGACGGCGGCAGTGCCGTATTTCCTAAGAGGCGCGGGTGATTGCGGTCACGATATTTGGAAAAGGGAAAGATAAAGAGCAACACTCGCAATCAGTGAACGAACAGGAAGAGAACAACAAGTCCGCTGCCGTGAGCATTTTTGCGCAAGAAGACCGGGATATCATCAGACATCATTTTTCGGCAAACCAGGGGAACTTGCCGCCGGGATTGGCCAAGCGCAACGGTAATTTGCCTCCCGGCCTTGAAAAGCAGTTGCAGCGCAACGGTCATCTTCCGCCCGGTCTCGAGAAGAAGCTCAGTCCATTTCCGGTAGAATTGGAGCGGAGACTGCCGCCCCTTCGGGAAGGACTCATCCGTGGGGTGATCGGGGGCAGGGCCGTCATCATGGATCGCAGGACCTCGCTCATTCTGGACGTCTTCGCTGTCCAATGATCGCCGCAATCATCGGAGCATGACAATCCACCGCACGCAGGTTGCATTAATTCGTAAGTCTCGCGCGAAGTAAATGACTGCCCGGTTCGCCTGTCAGTCCGTCCGCTCAATGGAAAAATCCGGAGTCGTGATCACGGCCGTATTGCCGGCTTTGTCTGTCCATTCCATCCACACACGGACTCGACTCCCGGCCGGCAGGAAGGGTCCGTCGGTCGCTACCAGCTCAACTTCCCTGACCTCTCCACGATTCAGGTTGCCGTTCCACGATTCACCTTGTGACGTGGCGGCGCTTTTTCCTTTCGCGGCCGCGGAAATGCGGCCGCGCCCGGAAACATCGTCGGCAAACGGCCGCGAGTACCGGCGTATGCCGAAGGAAAGAGGATAGGATTGTCCCTTGCCATCCACAATCGCGGCTCGTAAACCGAGTTCCGTCGGGTCTCCTGCTGAATTGTCCAGGGTGAGTTTCACCCTGGCATGGAGCGGCGAACCTCCATCGGGACCGGGCTTGGCGACGACCGGCATCCAATCGCGCCAGCAGTAGGCTCCAATCACCGTGATCTTGCATTTGCCGCACTGAATCGTCTTATCGATGGCCTGGAGCGGGGATGCAGCGGAATCATTCTTCGTCGAAAGAGCGATTCCCAGGAATCCTGTCGCCAGCAAGGTTGCCAGCGACCATCCTGCTGCTTTTCTTGCGCTAAAACGGCGTGTCCTTATTTCTTTCATGTCTTGAATCCTTGAGGTCACTTTTGTCCACCCCCGGTTATTTTCTGGTTTCACCGGCATTATTTTTGATTCCCACGGGCTGATAAACATGGATGCTTTTTCGCAGACAAGGCATGCGAATATTATAAACTGAGACCGGATCTGCCCGGCAAAGAAACTAAATTCCGGGTTTGTCTTTTGAGGATGCGGCCGATATGTTTTATCGGGAAGGCATCGGTGTTGTCCGGCAGTCATCATCAACAAACACTCACGTGGATGTATCATGAGCTCATTCGGAGTTGGCAAGCACGCGCACGTTGAAGCAGCGCTTTTCGCCATGCTTCTCACTCTACTGACTTATGGTTTCAAGTGGATATTCGGGTTGAGATTCCCCACCACGATTTTGGCCTTGCCCGCTTTCATTGGCATCTTTCTCGGCTTTTATGTGATCCTGTTTGCCGGATTGCTGATAGCCTGGAGCAGAAAATAAAGCTGTGCCTGCAAGATTGGGATGGAATACATGGCTCCATATCCTAAACTCCTGGCCCTTGATGCGATGGGCGTGATTTACGCCGAAGCCGATGACGGCCCGAATCTTCTTTATCCCTTCATCGTCGAAAATGGCGGCTGCCGGGATGTCGGGGAAGTTGTTCGGCTTTACAGCGCGGCGAGCCTGGGCACAATTTCTTCGGCGGAGTTTTGGAGGCTTGCCGGAGTGGATCCGTCGCTGGAAGATACGTATCTACTACGCCACCGGCTTACCGACGGCCTGATCCAATTCCTGGACGATGCACGCTCCCGCGGGATCCAGCTCTGGTGTCTGTCGAACGACGTCTCGGAATGGTCGCAAAAGCTGCGCCGGAGATTCGGGCTGGACCGCTATTTTCAGGGCTTTGTCATCAGCGGCGACGTGGGCGCGCGCAAGCCGGATCCCGACATTTATCGATCCCTTTTGGATCAGGCGGGAATGAAGCCTGCCGACGCGTTATTCGTTGACGATCGCCTGAGAAATGTGAAGGCCGCCGACGAGATGGGTATCTCTGCCATACTTTTCAAGCCGGCGCCAGGTGAAACCAGCGGGCACGGATATAGAATAGCTACAAGCTTCGCCGAACTTTTGCGCTTTTTGCAGTGATCAAGGGAAGGGGACGTCCCACTCGTCAAGGGAAGGGGACGTCCCACTCGTCCACCTTCTTTCGCGCCTGCTTTGACTGCGGTGAGTTACTCCTTTTTGCCAACAAACGACAGCAAATCATTCCGAGCGCTTTCTCTAAAGTTAGGATGCTTCGGGTTGCGCTGCCGCAAATTCACACCCAGAAGCGACTCCAGTTTCTTCACAAACTCCGAAGATCCGCATGGAAAACTTGTCTTGGTGGTGTTTCGGATCTTTTTCATGTCATGGGGATCATCTTCTCCGCTAATCCAAATACGCCAATCGCCGATGAAACCCGGCATCGCCGGCAATGGGATCAAAAGATTGTCCTCCTTCAAGCCCAAGCCGCAATGTGCTGCAGCGGAAGACCATTCATAGGCTTCTGCGAGTTTGACCATCCCTGCGCGCACGGGATTCCGTTCCACGTAGCGCAATGCCGCCCAGAGATGCGTCTCATCCAAAACGGCGGAATAGAATCGTCCTTGCCATAGACGACCGCTCAAACCATGTCTTTGATTGAAATAGGAAGCATAGGAGCCCAAAACGTCACGCATGGTATGAGATAGGGAGCTTACCTGCTCCGGGACGGAGATCAGGTGGACATGGTTCGTCATCAGGCAATAGGAATAATGCTGCAGGGCATATTGTTCAGAACGCTCCTGCAGCATGCGAAGAAAAACCCGCCGGTCTTCTGCATCAACAAATACATTCATTCGCCGGTTCCCTCTCTGTGTAATGTGATGCGGCAAACCTGGAATTACGATTCGATTTCTTCTTGGCATTGCTGGCTCTCCTTACGAACAAAAGAAATAAAAGGTGAACGTGTGGGACGTCCCCTTTCTTAATCGATTTTCACTGCTGCCAGTAGGTGCGGTCGAGGGTGCGGTATTGGATGGCCTCGGCAACGTGGTGGGCCTGGATCCGGTCGGAGCCCTCCAGGTCTGCCATCGTGCGGGAGACGCGCAGGATCCTGTCATACGCGCGCGCGGACAGTCCGATGCGCGTGATGGCGTTTTCCATCTGCTTTTCCGATTCCTGATCGAGTTTGCAGAAGCGTCGCAAGGTGCGCGGCGTCATCTGTGCATTGCAGTAGATGCCGAAAGACTCGAGGCGCTTGCTTTGGATATAGCGCGCGGCCAAGATGCGTTCGCGGATTGCGGCCGATTCCTCCGACTTCTCGTCCTGCGCCAGCTCCTTGTACTTCACGGCAGGCACCTGAATGTGCAGGTCGATCCGGTCCAGCAGCGGTCCGGACACCCGCGCCAGGTAGCGCTGGATCAACGGCGGCGTGCACGTGCAGTCATGCAGGATATCTCCATAATACCCGCACTGGCAGGGATTCATCGCGGCCGCGAGCATGAAACGCGCCGGAAATGTCAGAGACATCGACGCGCGCGCAATCGTGACTTCGCCGTCCTCGAGCGGCTGGCGCAGAACATCGAGTACATGACGGTGAAATTCCGGCAACTCGTCCAGGAACAGGACGCCGTTATGCGCGAGACTGACTTCGCCCGGTCGCGGTATTGTCCCGCCGCCGATCAGCCCGGCGTCCGAAATCGTGTGGTGCGGGGCGCGGAAAGGACGCGCCGCGATCAACCCTGCCTTCTCCGAAAGCAGACCCGCGACAGAGTGAATCTTCGTCGTTTCGATCGCCTCGTCGAAACTGATCGGCGGCAGGATGGTCGGAAGCCTGCGGGCCAGCATCGTTTTCCCCGATCCCGGAGGGCCGATCAAGACGATGTTGTGCCCACCGGCGACGGCTACCTCCATGGCGCGCTTCGCCTGGTACTGCCCCTTGACGTCCTTGAAATCGACATCATACAGGCTCTGCTGCGCGAGCAGCTGTTCGCGATCCACCGCCAGGGGGATCCAGGGCTGCTTGCCATTGAGCAGTTCCACCACCTGCGAGAGGTTTCGCACCGGAAATGCCCGGACACCGTCCACAACCGCCGCTTCCCGGGCGTTCGCCTCAGGAACGATCAGATGGCGCATGCCCTTATCCCGAGCCATTGCCGCCATCGAAAGCGTCCCTTTGACCGGCCGGATCGAGCCGTCGAGCGACAGCTCCCCCATAAATAGATAGGCCGACAGGTTCTGCGTGTGCACACAACCCGATGCCCCCAGGATTCCGACCGCCATCGGCAAATCAAATGCAGAACCCTCTTTTTTCAGGTCTGCGGGCGCAAGATTGATGGTGATGTGCTGGGGCGGCAGGACAAATCCGCAGTTGCGAAGTGCCGCCTTCACGCGTTCGCTGCTTTCGCGCACGGCCGTATCGGGCAAGCCGACGGTCATCAGGTTCAGCTTCTGCCCTGAGCTAAGATCGACTTCAACGGATATCGGATAAGCCTTGATGCCGAAAACGGCGGCGGATTGTACGCGAAACAGCATTCCATTCCCTCTCCCTATATCCAACCGTCTTCTGCAAATTTGAGCGAAAGTTTTTGCTGTGCAGCGTCGTTTAGGCTAAGAGGCGTCGCTGCAGATTCCGCATGTTTCAAATACATTCTTCCGTGAAACCAGCGGCATCTGCAGCGGCATTTCAGTTCAACGACGGAGCCTTGCTGTTCGCCTGCTTGCGCGCCAGCCAGGCACATAGAACTGCGGCGGCCACGGATGCCGGAGCCGCCACCATGAATATGAAATTGAGGAATTCAAATTCGGAAAAGAAGATTCCGTTCAGGCGCGTCCCGGGCACATCATACCCCCCGGGCCCCAGAAGGACGGATAGGACCGCCAGGAAAATAAACATGCCCATGCAGCACGCCACGGCTTTCAAAATGAGAGATCCCCTGGTCAGGCGCAGGCAAAGTGCCGTGACACCGGCGGCCGCGGCCGCGATGATGCAGGCGGCCGCCAGGTAGGATATCAGAGTCACCCATTTGCTGAAATGGAACGCCGCATAGGTACTCCAGGGATATTCGATCTGGAGCAGCAGCAACGCAATAGCAAACATGACGACGCCTGACAGAACGGCACAAGTATGTGTTTTCATTTTTTTATCTCTGGTGCAACTATATTGGCCCAAGTCCCGGGTTTTTTCCACAATTGAGAATGGCCGCCCGCCTCGGACGTGGCATCCAGGTTCTTGACTCCCGGAAGATTCACAGTCCGTGATGCCGGGATAATTCCCGGTATCAACGAACCGCCCATATCGTAGGTCATGCCGCCGGCCGGCTGAACCTTGTCATGGTTCGAAAAAACATTCAGGTGCAATCCGATTTTCGACTCGTTGAACTGATAGTCCGGCCGGATAGGCGTTCCCATCGTGACGAGCGTATCGATTTTGTGCGGGATCCCGGTTTGAGTGGCTTCGGCCACCGCATTGCCCCCGTGGCTGTGCGCAACGATATTCAGTTTTTCTCCCGGAGCGAATTTGTGGGCAGCGATGATGGAAATCAGCTGTTTTGCGGCAGCCGACCGGGCCTGAACGGAATTTCCCATGAAATTGTTCGGGAGAAGAACCGCCGTTTCGCCAAATGTTTTCTCCACCTGGGCACGAAACGCCGAATTCTGCCATTCGCGCAGACTGTTCCACGTGCCCGCGACGATGATGGTGAGATACCCGTCCGGATCCACCTTTTTCAACGGATTGTTATGCGCATACGCATATCCATTCCAGTTCTGCGGATTCGAGAGAATGGCGGCAAATTGCTTCGGGGCGGATTTCTGCAGCGCGGGAATATTCAAAGGATCGACAGACGTAAATCTTCCCTGGGACCCCGAATAGTATCGCGCCATCGAAAAATCCAGGCCCGTCGCAGTATCCCGTTCCTTGCCTGCGAATTTGATCTTGTTGTCTCCAGCCGCGAAGCAGGAAGAGCGGCCTCCATTGCCGACCGGAATCTCCTCGCCAAAGGGCAGATAGTCGCTGCACTTGACCGGTTGACCTGCGGCGTCGGTCTCCAGCCGAGTTGATCCGACATGATCGAGCGTGAAATAGCCGGTTCCCGCGCTCGCCGAAGCGGGACCATACTCGGCGGCGAGTTTCCCGAAAGCATCGTAAATGTAAACGGTTGTGCTTGCATCCGGGCCGGCGGCACAGGTGGCCACACCCGAACAGAGATGCATGCGTACGCGCCTTCCTTCCGCATCATACTCATACCGGACAGACGGGGCCACACCGCTTGCAGCGATGATCCGGTCGTCGCCGTCATAGATCAGGGTATAGGAACCATACGATTTGAGATTGCCCCTGGCGTCATAGCCGGCCATCCCGGAAAACCTGTTTGTAGCAGCGGAAAAAGCGCCGGCGCTGGACGGAATCAGAGGATTGGCCGGCAAGCCGCTGGCGCCGGAAATCCAGCGGTTCCCAAACGGGTCATACCCGTACGTCTGCTGCCAGCCGCCCGTTTCCGCAGTTTCGGAAGATGCGCTCAGCCGGTTCATTGCATCGTACGTGAACTTCTGCGTCCAGCCCTGGTTGCCCCTGGCAATTTTCTGTCCCTGAATATCGCCGGAATTTGCCGTCGTCGCGATCAGCGCCGGGCAGCTCGCATCGTCGCTTGCCTGGTAGCAATTCCATAATGTCAATAGCCCGCCCGCCTGAATCCTGACCGTCTGCAACCGGCTGTTATAGCCATGCGTCTCTTCGATCCCGTTGCCCAGCGTCACAGAATTGATTCCGCCGTGTGCCGCGTATTTGACCGGATTGGTCGCGCTGCCGGCATAGTCTTTCAGCGATGCCCCGCTTTGGCCCCACAGGCGCGCAGCACGGCCCGCATCGTCATATTCGGCGAGAAACCTTCGCCCGCTGGGATATGTCACAGAAGTCAGTGAAAACGAGGCGTTATAAGCGTAGCTGAAGGAATAGGAATTTCCGGCTGTCGTTTGAGTGCTTCCCGTGATTTGTCCTGCCGTATTGTATGCATAGGATGTGCGTGAAACCGTGGATCCGGCTTCAGTCAAATGCCCTCTGAATGGCGTCGCCGGAGCTCCATTGCACCCGCCGAAACCGCCGCTCCAGGAGGTTCCGTCGTAGCAATACGTCACGGGTGGCGTGATTCCATCGCCGTAGTCCCGCGTCTTCACGCGGTTCAACGAATCATAGGAATAGCTTACGAGCAGCGCTGCGCTGCCGGATCCCGACTTTGAAGTGACGTTGCCGTTCTCGTCATATCCGTAGTGAAGCGTGTTCCCGTCCATTTCCGGATTCGTCGCCGCAGACAGGCGTTTCAGGGAATCATATGCGAAAGACCGGACCTGCCCTCCGCCGCAGGGCGAAGCTACCGGATTGGAGGCGCTGCAGGGACCTGCCTGTCGGCTTGCGGTCAGATCGTCCAGAGGATCGTACTGGTAGTATGTATCGTATCTCGCCGTTGCCGGATCCTCTCTCACGGCGATGAGCCTGCCCGGAACGTCACGATACAGCTGGATGGTCCGGCCCGCGGCATCGGCGACTTCCTCCACGGTCGAATTCGACAGCGAGTTGTATTTATAGGTGATGGAGCCTGTGGCCCCGGACGAAGCCGCGCAATTGGCTGCAACGGCCGGCGCAGCGGCCCCTGCGAACCATTCTTCAACACACACGCGCCCCATTTTGTCCATGCGCTTCACGGTCCACCCGCGCGTCGCTGCGTTTGTCTCGGCGACCCGGTACGGATTCGACGTCCACATTTCATTACGATTCAGGCTAAAAACATATTTTGTATCGGTTAGTATTCCCGCCGATTCGTCAGCGGCCGCGCTGTATGGATCGGCGACGGCCGATTCCAGTTGGTGCGAAAGGCGGATGCGGCCCAGTTGGTCATAGTGCAGAACTGAAACATTGCGCTGATCATTGAGGGAACCGACATCCTTCTGCGTCACGATCCAGAGGGCAGCGTCATTGTATGTATGGACGGTTTTTCGGTAATCCCCGTCAAGGATCGTTGTTGGACGGCCGTAATTGTCATAGGTCACCGTGGTCACGAGCAGATTCGGGTCTGTGGTCGACGTGCGTTTCCCTGAATTGCAGTTGTAGCCGTAAGACCAGTCCATTAAGGCGGCGCTTCCGTTCTGTCCCTGATGTGTCCCGGTTCGATACAGATCGGTAACCGTTGCGTTGTCCGGCGAGCATCCCGCGATATTCCCATAATCGTAAGTCGTGGCTATGTTGCGCGCATCTGTCTCCTTTTTGAGGTTTCCGCGCACCGTGTATTCATATCTTTTCACGATGGAGTTGGCCGGGGTCAACTCGGTCCCCGGATTTATGGCGGCAAATCCCGGCTTCGTTGAATCCCAGTGAAATTCTGCCGTCATATTTCCAACGGTGCGCGCGGGATCCGCTTCCGCGTAGCCGAACTGACTTCGGGATTTCACTGCTCCACCGCCGTCCTGAATTTCCGTCGAAGTCAGCAAGTTGCGCGGTACCGTCACGGGACTCAGAGATGCGTAGGAGTAGGCTCTTGCATCCGCCGCTGTACTGCCGGCCGAATCGCCGGCCCCGTTCAGGTATGTATGCGCTGTCTTCCTGATTAGCGCCGCGCTCGAGGGATCATATAAAGTCGGGCTGTAGGGCAGCCAGCCCCGCTCTTCAACCGACGTGGTATTGCCGTTTCGATCCACCGTAAATACTTTTACGGAGGTGGCTACAGGATTTCCTGAAGAATCCGCCGTAGTAGTGTATTCCCGCCGGATCCATAAGTTTGCGAATGAGAGGCTCGATGGCTTTTCGTAGGGGGAATTATTCTGCCAGTCGCGGTTGACGATCGAGCCGTCCGGATACACAACCTTCATAATAATTCCGGAATTCGGCTGCAGGCCCAGTTTGTAAGAAACAGTCTTGAACTCATAGGTTGTGACACCCCCGTCAGGCGCTTTGTGAGTGCTATGGGAATAGTCGCCGGTCGAAGCCATCACATCGTAGCTGAAGTTCCATTTTTCTATGATTTCACCATTTGCGGAAAGCGTCTTCGACGTCAGTGGGTTTGCCAGGACATGAAAATAATTCGTTGGGTTGGGATTATCGTCCAGCCTGTATCCATACTCGATCCGGGCGCCGGTCGGCATCGTCACGGTCCGAAGCTCGCGGTAGTTCGAAGCAAACGGGGCTGTTCGGTCATACCCGAAGGAATAGGATAAGCCATTGGGCAATTCGAGGCTGGTAACCATCAGGGGCAGGGCTTCAAAAGCGCAATTCGTCAGCAGGTCATGGTCACATATATAGCTTCCGGGAATGATCGATCCCGGGCTTCCGTAATAAATCTTCCATACCAGCGGCGGTCCGTTGTGGCCTGTCTGACTGACCTCATCCCTGCCATCCGCGAAATGATCCAGCCGGATCGATCGGCCAAAATCGTCGGCCATGACTTCAGACCAATGCACAGGCCCCTGAGGATCCGTCATCCGTGTAATGGTGATTTTGTTTCCGTTTTTGTCCCTTAAGTATGCGGTGCCTGAAATCACGTCATAACGAACGGAAGACCCGTCCTGCCGATATAAAGTCCAGGACGAATTGCTCGGCCAATCCCCTCCCTTGCTCGGCGCGTCAATCTCCAGACGCAAAAAGCTGCCGTCCGCCGTATACCAGACGCTTGAAGCGTTCCGATTCTTCAGCAGCGACATGCGATAGGTGCCCGATGCGCATGATGTCGACATCTTCTGAACAGGATTGCTCAACAGCATGGCATTCCGGCTGCCGTCCGGATTGGTCAATTTCAGCTGAAAAAGCTCGGCCACCAAAAAGTATCCGCAAGGGTCCTTTTCGCCTTTGCTCTCAACGTACTCCGCTGCAAGAGTGGGCATCATGGCAAGCCGCCATCCTCCGGTAAACGACTCTGTCAAGGCCGCTGTACTTCCCATGGGTTCCGTCTCCCAGTATTTGTCGTTGTAAACAAGCGTAACGCCGGCCGTAAAATCCGCGGCGCCGTCGGGAAGCTGCGCGAGGGGGATGTGGAGTGCCAGCGAACCGGTCGCTTTGTCGATCGATTCTATGCCGGAGACGGCATAGGAATGCGCAGGCTGGAATCCCAAGGCGGGCGAAATAACGCGGTCATCGGCTCGGATTTCGGCGGCGTACCCGCAGATAAGAACGGCAAACAGGATTTTGATTGCAATGTATTTGGCTGTCATATCAGTTGTCTCCAAACGTGCCGTCGTTTGCCCCGGCCATAAAAACTGCCGAGCCAAGGATCAGCCGCATTATCAGTTTGTTGCCTTCCCAGCGTTCGACGAGAAACGGGAGTTTTTCTCCCGCAACATCGCGCCAATCATCGATCACTATGTGCGTTGCAGAGCCCGAAGCGGATGTGTATGCCACAACGCCGAGCAGCTTGGTTCCGCTATCGAACCAATAGGATTTGAGCACAGGCTGATTTTCCCGAAATTTATCCAGGTATGTGAGCTGCATGACGTCCATGCCCGGATCCGAGTCCTTTGCCCCCTCCAGCTTGAATCCGGAACCCAAATAGCGCCTGGAAATACGGTCTTTCTGGAGGGCGAAGAAACCGTCGACCGAATCCTCAAGCAGCGTCTGGACCATGTCTGCTGTCTTTTGAGTTCGAAGAACAGCCTGCGACGGGTTGCTCCTGTCGAACGCAAGTATCAAAGCGCCCAGCTCCAGGCGGATTTTCAGCGGAAATTGCCATGTGATCCGGACACCTTCCGCCCGCGGCGAGTTTTCGCCGAAAAGTGTGATGGTTCCCGAGGCGACAATTCTTTCTTTGCCGGGCTTTTGCATCCGCCGTCCGACTGCGATTGCATACGGTTTTATTTCCATCGGCGTCCGGCTGAGAACGACTTCAGGTTCATCCGCCGGCGTCGAGAGCGCCGGGACGCAGAGCATCAACATTCCTTGAAGTGCCGCGAAGCCGAGCAGCGCCCAGCAATGACTCCTGCGAGGCTGAAACAATTTATTGGTTTTCATCCTTGCCTCCATTCTCTGAGAGTCCCCCAGCCCCCCGGTGCCATCGGATGGCGCCTGATTGCTCCGGGTAGCGTTCTCTTCCGATAAAGCGGTATCGAGCGCTGTCCGGATATGAAGACGTACCTAGAACCTGGTCACGGAATACGTGCATCGATTGGTTACCGGTAGGCAGGCTCGATTGAAGATCTGGAAAAATAAAACCTGACGCGAATTCCGTTTTTGTTGCTTTGTCAGAATCGATCGCCGGCAGTTGTGCCGCCTGAGTCAACACTTGACGCTCGACAGCCAGCAACCGTTCGTCGAGATAGATGTATTCCTTAAGAAGAAGATCCTGAGCGAATCCCGCGGATCCGGACAGCAAGACACAGAATCCAATCAGAAGTGCCGCAGGCGCATTCCGGATTGGAAGCCGGAGCTGTTTTGCAGTTCCTTCAATTTTCATTCGGCTGTTTTTGGGCAGCATATTTCCTCCTCGAATTGGTGGAACATATTTTATGAGAGCCGCAAAGGCGCCGTTTTCGTCGCACGGCCGCTTTTGTGCATCCGTCACTTCATCAAATGATCATTCGCGTTTTTGAGCGAAAATATTTTGGGGTTAACGCGAATATTTTTTTGAGGACAGGTCTCCAGATCGAATAAGAAGTCAAAGCAGCCACAACGCTCCCAGGAAGCGATAGCGATCCCGATGCCGGTTCGAGATGGAGATCTCATAAAACTGGAAGGCCTGATATAATTAGGTTTTATCCAGATCGAAGGGAGCGGGGTTTATTCAACAGATAGACGGAAACATCTTAGGGCTCAAGCAATCCCAGCGCAGCGCTCTTGAACGGACGTTCCGACGGCGCGTCCTGCCGCAGCAGATCGTCTCGCCGGAACTCGCCAAACACCTCTGCACGCTCTCGCGCGAATTGGGGCGGCAAATCGGCGTTCTGCTTTCCCGGGACGGCATCATTCGAAATGTGATCCTAGGAGACGCCTCACATCTCGAGCTCCCCGACATCGGGAGGCTCCGTGGTGGAACGGGCCGGCTCCGCGGCCTTCGCCTCGTACACACGCATCTGCGAGGAGAGCCGGTTACCCAGGACGATCTGAACGATCTCGCTTTGCTCCGCCTGGATCTCGTCGCCGCAATCCGGGTGGAAGAGGATGGCAACGCCGGAACGATCGAGCTGGCCCACATCCTCCCCGGCGCGGACGGGGATCTACAGCGCAGCGAACCGTTTCGCAAAATCGAGGCTAGAGACATCTACAGCCTCCGCTTCGACTTTGAAGAAGAGATTCGGGCGCTGGAAAGCGAGTTTTCCAGGCTCACGGAGCGGAAGACCGGGGAAACGCAGAAAGAGCGGGCGCTGATCCTATCGATCCTGCCGGGCGCGACGGCTCTGTCCGAGATTGCCGAGCTCGTGCGCGCTGCGGGAGTCCATATCGCCGAAGTAATGCCCTTTTCGGGCGGCCGGATCCACCCTCGCACCGTGATCGGCCAGGGACGCCTCCAGCGCGTTGCCCTCGCCGCCATGCGTCGCGGCGCCGACGTCGCGATCTTCGACATCGATCTGAAACCGGCACAGGCCCGCGCATTTGAAGATATGACCGGCCTGAAAGCCATCGACCGCACACAGCTGATTCTCGACATCTTCGCACAACGCGCGCGCAGCCGCGACGGTAAGCTGCAGGTCGAACTGGCGCAACTCAAATATTCTCTTCCCCGCCTGACGGAGGAGGATGCTGGCCTTTCGCGTCTTGTGGGCGGGATTGGAGGACGGGGACCGGGCGAGACTGTCCTCGAAATCGGCCGGCGCCGGGCGCGCAGCCGGATCCGGCACCTGGAGAATGAAATCGATAAGCTTTCCAGGCAGCGCGGTGTCCGCAGACGCCGCAGGGCGCGCCAGGGACTGCCCGTGCTTTCCATCATCGGTTATACCAATGCAGGGAAAAGCACGCTGCTGAACGCACTGACCGAAAGCAAGATAGACACCGCAGACCAGATGTTCGTCACCCTCGACACCACGTCGCGGCGCTTGCGTTTTCCGAAGCAGGGAGACGTGATTATTACCGATACCGTCGGCTTCATACGAGATTTGCCGACCGATCTCGTTGCCGCATTCAAAGCCACGCTCGAAGAGCTTTCCGAAGCCGACCTTCTCCTTCATGTCGTCGACGCATCCGATCCGCATCTGGAAAGGAAGATGGACGCGGTCGGCCGCGTTCTGACCGACCTGGAGCTGAATGCGGTCCCGAGGCTGGTCGTCCTGAACAAGGCAGACATCGTCGAAAAACCGCAACTCGAAATCCTTTGTCACCGCCTGGACGGCGTCGCCGTCAGCGCCCTCAAACGCGAAGGACTCAGCCAATTGCTCTCTGCCGCCGAATCAAAATTGGGGTCAGGTCTGGAAAATTTGGTTTTCAACGCGTGCAATACGGCAAGGTAAAGCAGCCTCCAAAACGCATAGGCTAGTGTAGTGCGTCATTGATCCCCTGACATTTGATGGGTGTGAACTAAATCCACTCAAAGGCCTGGAAGACAAAAATCGCCACGGATTAAGGCATGGAACAAACATTCTCTTTCTTGTTTTTTGAGCAAGAAATATTTTTTGAGGACGGGTCTGGAGACCCGTTCTCACATGCAATTGAAGCGCCGCCCGAAAAACCGAATTTTCCAGACCTGCCCTCAACTGTACCAACTGTGTTTATGCTTGTGCCGCAAGGTTGGAATGTGCAAAAATCAGCCAAATTTGAGTCGTGTAGCACCGATCGCTTTGAATTGGAAGGAAGGAAAAAGTGAGAAGAAAGCAACTACTAACAAGCCTTTTATTACTGATTGTGGCAGCCGTGGCGTTCGCCGGATTGACGCCAACCCAGGCTCAGCAACGCAAGGCGAAGCCCGCTGCCAAACCGTTGATCACGGTCCTGAATCCGGCGATCGAAAGCCAGATGGCGGACCGCTTAGCCCTGTCTCCCCGGCTGGATACGCTCGAGAACAAGACCCTGTACCTGGTAGATATCAACTGGGGCGGACCGGAAGCCGCATACAGTGTGTTCGAAGAAATGCAGGCCTGGTTCGCGCAGAATATCCCCAGCCTGAAAATCATCATAAAGAGAAAGTACGGCTCCTACAGCAATGACGATCCTGCGCTGTGGAAGGAGATCGCCAAAAACGGAAATGCCGCGCTGATCGGCATATCTGGTTGAGATGGCTGCACGTCGGCCGTGAGCCAACATTGCAGAACTCTCGAGAAGATGGGCATTCCTACCGTGGGCGCCGCCGGTGCCAATATTGTGAAGTATGCGGTAGGCTACGATTTTGAATATACCAACGGCATGCCGATCCGGTATGTCGGCTTCCCATTCCCTGTGGCCGGACAGCCGAAGTCCGTGCACCACCGCTATATCTTTGAAAGCAACGACATGCTGAGCGGCAAACCCATGATGAAGGCGATCGTGGACAACTTCACGAGCCCTCTGACCGAAAAAGAAAAGTACGCCGGAAAACCGCAGGACGCAAAGGTTCAGCCGAGACTGCTGAAACCGGACACCGAAGAGAACCTGCAGCAGTTCTTCAAGGAGAATGATTGGACAGATTATCTGCCTATCGTGCTTCCGACTGAAGAACGAGTGGCCGCGATGCTCAAGGGAACCAGCCAGAAGCCCGACAAGGTAGTGAAGGTGATTAACTGGCCCGGCGGCAAGCGTGCGATGACCGTCGAGAAAGTGGCCGTCTACGCGGTTATGGCGGGGGCAAAACCGGAGTACTTCCCCTTGATTCTCGCTCTGTCGACCTACGTCCCCTTCGGCAATTCCACAAGCTCCATGGCAAACATGATCCTGGTGAATGGTCCCATTCGGAACCAGGTCAAGATGAACAGCGGATTAAATGCCATGGGTCCACACAACGAAGTCAACGCCGTGCTGGGAAGGTCCTTTGCCATCATGTCGAAGACTGCGGGAAATCTCCACGCGGGAAAAACGACATTCAGCGGGCTGGGGAGCACGATCCAGTACAACAGCCTCTGCTTCGGTGAAAACGAGGAAGCGCTTCCCGCGGGATGGGATCCCGTCCACGTGCAGATGGGCTTCAAACCGACCGACAGTGTCCTCTCCGTATCGACCGGCTGGTCTTACATATCCAGCGTCGGAGAAGTCCAGAGAGGATATCCGCCTCAGTTCCTGATGCGCGATTACATGCGGTCCCTGAGCGGCATGGGCGCCAGTGTAATTATGGCTCCCGAAGTGGCGGCTCTTCTCAAAGACTCGCAGGGTTTCGCCACGAAGCGTGACCTGGCCACCTGGCTGGCAAACAACGTCGAAAAAACCGTCGCTTCCTACTGGGGCAACGGAGTCGTTTCGACCATGTGGGCATCCATGGCTATTCAAGGCCTGGAACCCTACGCCTCCCAGCGGAAGGCTCCGCCGGATTCGATGATGAAGCCCTTCCAGCCAAGAGGTATCGGAGTGATCGTGGCCGGCCAGGGCCAAACGACCTGGTTTGCGACGGACTTCGGAGTCGGCCGCGGTGTTCTGGTCGATGAATGGAAATAGGCAGTAGGAAGTAACAACAACCGCGGATTTGCAAACATCAAGATCATGCAGATCCGCGGTTGTTTTTTCAGCTGCGCTTGATATTTCCGCCTTCTTTATCTAGCCCTGTTGATAGCCTGCCGTATCTTATTTATCTGTTTTTTATACCGCCTATTCTTCGGCTGACGCACTATATTCGCAGGCAATCCTCAGAAAGGAATGCGCGAATGGAACTGGAGACCAAAGCCCATATCGCAAAGGCAACACTCATCGGGCTGACGGCCCTGGTCTATCTCTTTTTGCTTGGCGTCCTGGTTTTTGTATTGTGTGTTGAACTCCAAATCAATCCAATTAAGGAAACGACGACATCATTTTTGGTGGCGGCATTTGTCGGCGTCATCGGTATAGCGGCGGTTCTGGTTTTGTTAAATGTCGCTACCAATATCAGCCTGATCGCCGATGCCAAGATAGCCGAACTGCAGGTGGTGCCGCGCCGGCGCCTGCTGAGGCGATGGCTTGTCGCCTTCCTGGCCCCCGCCATTGTTCTGGTGGCGCTTATTCTGGGCGGCACCTACATTTCGAAGGAAAGATTCCTCGCAGTAGTTCGCCATCAAGCGGATGAAGTCTTAACCGAAAATAAAGATCTATTGGATAGGTTCTTAGCAAGAAGCGATCCCGTCGCAGGCATCCCTTATTTAGGAATTCAGGTAAAATTCAGATTTTTTGCCTCCCACTGTAATATTCGGGCTTTTCAATCGTCTAACCATGAGAAGTCGATTGAATTGAAGGATAAAGTACTATGCATGTCTTAGTTAGACCGTTGCCCGAACCTTTGGTTGAAAATAACCGCGCTGCGCTCTTTAGTCCGGCGACTAATGAATATAAGAAGGTCACTCCCGATGAAGAGTTGGTCAAAAGAAGCCTGAACGGAGAGGAGGATGCTTTCCGGAAATTGTACGAAAGATATTGGCAGCCCCTATACGCAGCCGTATATCGGATTCTGTTGGATCCCGAAGAGGCGCGAGATACGACACAGGAGGTTTTTATTGCGGTGCATCGGTCCCTGGCGGTCTGGAACCCTCAGCGGGCGAATTTTTCGCCGTGGATTTACAGATTAGCAACCAATCGTGCCATCGACCATTGGCGCCTACGCCGGCGGCGAGCCGAAGTGTCTTTGACTGAAATACCGGAAATGAAATCCCGTCATACGTCGCCCAGCCGGGATACACTGGGACACATGGAAAAGGTTTTGGAGCGCAAGGAAAAAGCAGCCGATGTGCAGCGCTTCCTGGAAACGCTGCCGCAACCGCAAAGGCAATTTGTTTTTTTGCGCTACTTCGAAGGGATGACACTGAACGAAATCGCCGAGATGGAAGGCTGCAAACTGGGGACGGTAAAGAGCGTACTACACAGAGCCACCAACGCCCTGCGACTGAAATTGAGGCAATTATATCCACAGCATCCGGAGAGTTGTGTGCCTAACACACTTCTCTGGGAACAATGCTGAATCATTGGAAATTATTACAACGCCATCGACAAACCTGGCTGCCCAATAAAAAAAGTCGGCAGCAGGCTGACATACTGCCCACTGCCGACTGTCATTTAGCGACTACCGACTAATTACCGCCACCGATCGATCTGAACGCTCGTGTTGTAGCGCAGACCGCCGATGCTGTAGTAGTTGTTGTTCGTCCCACCCGTTACGATGATGGACATAGCCGAGCCGCCCATCCCACCCATTTTTGGCTTCGGAGCGGGAGCTTTTGCCTGCGCGCCGGCTTCCGGAGGAGCCGCCTTCGCCATGGGAAATTGCGGTGGCGCCGGTGCCAGATATTTTTCGAAATCCTGCACCGTCGAGTAGCCGGCATTCTTGACGAATCTGGCAATCGGCGGGCTCAGGATCGCGCAAGAACCGAACAAGAAGCCTTGCCCGTCGAAGATGTCCTTGATGATCTTCGGATAATCCATCTCTTTGCCCCAGGACGCGGCTTTCCAGTTCGCCGCCGAAAGGACGCCCCAGCCTTCGAACAGGCTTGCGATGTTTTCATTCTTTTTGAAACCTTTGCGAACGGAGAAAGGTTCCCACGGGGATTCCTTTTCATTCTCTGCAATTACGATATTGATCAGGTTCATGGGGTTTCCAACGACACCCATATAGGTCGTCCCCACTTTTCCGCAATTCCCCAGGTTGATGGCGATCAGGCTCCAGGCCCTTCCGATGGTGGTGTTGGCGTGGGCGTACGGCCCCATCGCGCCTACTCCGGAGTTGAGCCCGATTTCATCGCGGATCGCTCCGTTGATAACCATCATGTCAACAAAGGAATTATCGGAAACCGAAATAGCTTCCTTCCCCGTAGAAGACACGGCCAGCAGCAGAGGCAGATATTCCGGTTTGCATCCGGCCATGACCGCGTTGATTGCGACATCTTTGACCGTGAAGGTCCAATACTCGAAGTAGGTTCCGGTATTGGTGGGCGACATTTTGCCGACGATCTCGTCCGGAGCGTGGCTGGTGCCTTTCAGCATGTTGTTGACCAGCGCCTCTGTCGGAAGAACCACGGGCAGGTAATCGGTCCAGCGATTCTTCATAAAGAGTTCCTGCAGTTTTTCCGGAGTGTCCGTAAAGGTCGCCGGACCTTTGTCGCGGATGATTTCCCCGGTCTTCTTTTCTTCGGCCGTCAGCGGCTTGGTGAACTTGTCGACAATTTCCTGCATCACAGGTTTGCCGGTAATCGGGTTGTTGCCGTTGATCACATCGCGGCGCAATTGCTCGCGGGTCTTAGCCCAAACAGGACCTAGGATCCACTGAGTCCGCAAACCGGGCAATCCATCGTTCCGCGCTTTTTCCGTTTCCTGCTGGTAGAACTCCGAGATTACGATCGGAACTGCAGGGATGTTGAACTTTGTTTCAAAATTGACGGAGTGGCCGACAACTGCCGGCGCACACTGGCTTCAATGGCCTAATCCGATGATGATACCATTGGCCTTTTCTTTCATTTCCGCCCACAGGGCCGGATCCTCAATATCGAATCCCCCACCGCCTTTTCTCTTGAAAACGATGTTGGTCTTGGGGTAATTCGCCTTGAACCAGTCCACCATCTCGAGCAGCAGGTTGTCGCCGCCGACGAAACCGTCATCGACGATGTAGATGGTCTTGCCGTCGAGCGTATCCAGGCGCGGTGCCATGTTTTTCAGCTTAATCGGGGGTGGTGTACCCAGCGGATTAAGCACCGTAATCTTCGGCATCGGGGGGTCCGCCGGAGCTTTCTTCCCCTGCGCCAGAGTGTTTAAAGACGGAAAGCTGCAAAACAGGCTGATGCACAGCACTGCTATGACAGCGACACTTAAACGACACTTCATCCCTAATTCCTCCCTGAAAAAGTACGGTCCGGAACGCAAAGAGCCTAAAAGATGCAAAAGATTTTCGATCTCAAACAAATTCAGGAGCCGGAATGGCTCCGGCTCCTGAATTCTGAATCTGAGTTCTGACTTTTAGCCTAGACTAGCGCCACTTATCAATTGCGATCGCTTGGCCGGGCCTCAGTCCGCCAGCCATCCAGTAGTTATTGTTGGATGCTCCGGTAACGATGAGATCAATACCGCCGCCGCCCATCATACCAAAGCCGCCGCGGCCTCCAGGCTTTGCTGCTGGAGTTGCAGCGGGCTGGGCTGAGGGATCCGGCTGGGTAATGTATTTGTTTAGTTTTTCAACCGTATCGTATCCGGCGTCCTTAACAAAATTGGCGATCGGTGGACTCAGAATTATGAAGGTCCCGAACAAGCCGGGATTTTGTTCTTCATATATACCCTTGATAATCTTGGGATAATCCATAAGGGACTGCCAGGCGTTTACTTTCCAGTTCGCAGCAGAAAGAACGCCCCATCCGGTAAGCAAGGTGACAACATTATCGCCTTTCTTGTACTTGGGAGAGGCGCCGCCCGGGGCGTTGCCAAAGCCGTAGCCGCTGCCTGCCTGAGCATTGGATCTCCTTACAGCGAGCGGTTCAAATGGAGATGCTTCTTCATTTTCGGCAATGATGGTGGCGAGTGCATTTTGGGCGTTGCCTACCGTGCCCATGTAGGTCGTCCCAATTTTCCCGCAGTTTCCGCCATTGATGGAAATAAGGTTCCAGGCTCTTCCAATTGCAACATTGGCGTGGGCATAGGGTCCCACGGCACCGACATCGTAGTTGAGCTTAATTTCATCGCGGATTCTGCCATTCACCACGGCAGCAGCTGCGAAACCATTGTCGGAGATATTGATGGATGTCATATTGCCCGATGCTATGGCCAGGATGAGCGGGAAATATTCCGGCTTGGCGCCTGCCATCACGGCATTGACAGCACACTCCTTAACCGTGTAGCTCCATGTATCGCCGGCATCAGATCCAGGATTCATACGGCCGACCACTTCATCGGGAGCGTGGCTGGTGCCCTTCAGCATCTCGTTGACCTTTTCTTCGGTCGGAAGAATTATCGGCATGAAATCGGTGAATCTCTTTTCCAGAAACAATTTCTGCAGTTCATCCGGAGTGCCGGTAAAAGTAGCCGGGCCTTTATCTCTCTTGATTTCGCCTAACTTCTTTTCTTCGGCAGTCAAGGGTTTGGTAAGTTTGTCTACGATTTCCTGCATAACCGGTTTCCCGGTAACTGGATTGTTTCCTTCAATGACCTGCTTTTTGATCTGTTCATTCGTTTTGGCCCAGATCGGACCACGGATATACTGAATCCGAACCTTGGGCATGCCGGCGAGCAATGCTACGTTAGTTTCCTGTTGTTCAAATTCGGACAAAAGAACAGGCACTGCAGGTTTTTTCAAATCTGCTTGGACTTCGATTGCGAGGCGAACCGCCCCGGGCGCGCAGACACTTCAATGCCCGAGAGCGAAGATCACACCATCCGCCTTTTCCTGCAGCTCCTTCTTCACCGCTGCAGGGAGGTTACTCATGCCAGCTCTTTGATCGACAATAGTGGTTTTGGGGTAATTAGCCTGGAACCATTTCTTAAACTCTTCCATGAGACGTTCGGTATTGACAAAACCCGTGTTGACCAGGTAGATCGTTTTGCCGTCCAGCGTGGACAGCGGTTCCGCCATCGGTTTGACTGTCACCGGCGGCGCAGTGCCCAATGGGCTGAGCACGGTGATCTTTTCAGCGGCGGACGCGGTTTTCTTCGCCTGCGCCTGCGCCTGATTTAAAACAGGTAAGCTGCAAAACAGGCCGATACATAGCGCTGCTATTACAGCCACAGTGAAATGTCGCTTCATGCGTTCTCCTCCTTAAAAAAAATTACATATAAGACAGAAAGATTTGCAGACATTGCGCTCAGAATCATAGATAAGGAAATTGTCGACCCCCAAGTTTGCGGCAATCGGGAATGAGAGGTTGATTTCAGAGTCGAAAAACGACAGTTTGCTCCAAGTCGATAATCGTGATTTTGGGGCACACGTATCAAACCCAAAACTTCCACTCAATTTGAAATCCGGGCAAACAACGCAGCAAATCTCCACCCACTTTTTACTCAGCAATCAGCTGAAAACCATTGAGAAAGTGGCTGTTCTCCACTCTAGGCGGCAACTCACTCCCCTGTCAAGCATAATGCTGATGACTCATAGGTTGATTACTCCTCTCTCCCCTCCGCCGTTTCGCAAAAAGTCCAAATCGCGGCGGAAAATAACAACTGGAAGCCCCCGCCATCGCGCCTAATGCCGCTTAGTTTCTGCGCCTGGAGGGCGATTTGAGAGCCGCGGCAGCGGCCAGCTTTTCGATTCAGCTTTGGCCTTTCCTGCCAAAAACTATGCGGCATTGCCGAAAATACCGGAGCGCAGGAGTAAAAGGAACATTTTTGCTCCTGGTGTGTAATAATTGGCCGTGTAGCGCGTTATGGGGTTGAGGGCACCGGATATGGGAACAGCCACGAATCTCGTAAGCGCGCAACCTATCGTTATGACTTCGTCATCGGAATTTGCCGAACTGTATGAAAATCACTATGCCGCAGTGTATCGAACCGCACTTCGCGTCACGGGCAATTCCGCTGACGCCGAGGACGTCCTGCAAACCGTTTTCCTGCGGGTTTTAAATCAGGCAGACCGCGTGGAATGCTCGCGGCTGCCGGAAGCGTATTTCCGGCGCGCGGCCGCAAACGCCGCGGTCGATCTGCTGCGTCGCAAAGTCACGCATGCTGAGATACAGCTCGAGGATGCTCCTTCCCCCGTCGCAAAGGAAACCGAAACGCTCCTCAAGGAGCGTCTGCGTCGTGCGATCGCCACGCTGGAACAGAGCGACGCGCTCCTGTTTCTGCTGCGGCACGTCGAGGGATTGAACAATGGGGAACTGGCTGAGATGTTTGGTCAGGAAAAGAACAGCATAGCCGTTCGGCTGCACCGAATCCGGCAGGCCTTACAGATTGAGATGGAACGCTAAAGAGGAGGTCGGCGATGTCAGAGGATCGTTTGGACAAGGCTTTGGAGGCAATGAAGAATGAGAGTGCAAGTGCCGAGGAACTTGCCGGCGCGCATGATCGGGTATGGGAAAAGCTGACGAACCCCGGAGAGGCGCTATGCGCGGAATTCCAGATGCAATTCGCAGACTATCTGGATGGGAGGCTGGACAGCAATCGCCGGTTGTTGGTAGAGGATCACCTGGTCCGCTGTTCCAACTGCCGGGCGGCGCTGGCCTCGCAGAAGGGTGAACGGCCGGCTCCGATTGTGCCCATGCGCCGCGCTGCCCGCTGGCCGCGATGGGGAAAATGGGCGGCCGCGGCGGCAGTCCTGATTGGGGTTCTTTACTTCGGGAGTTCTTATTTTGACACCCTGATCGCGCTGGGTGGCCCCCGGGCAACGGTGGCATCCGTCAGCGGGAAACTGTACCGCATCCCGCAGGGCATGCTCGGGCCGGGTGCCAAAATCGGCGAAAATGAGGCCGTCCGCACCGGCCCGGGTTCACGCGCCGTGTTGAAGCTTGCCGATGGGTCGCTCGTGGAAGTCAACGAGCACACGGAGCTTTCCGTGCACGCCGCGTGGAGCGGCCGCGTTGTGAACCTCGAGCGGGGCGACATCATTATCCAGGCAGCCAAGCAGCGCCACGGCTATCTGCGCGTTCAAACGCGCGATTCGCAGGCATCTGTCAAGGGCACCATTTTCGCGGTCTCCTCCGGACTCAACGGGACACTCGTTTCCGTGGTCCAGGGATCCGTGGCTGTAAGCCAACTCGGAACGGAGACTGTGTTAAGTCCGGGCCAACAGGCCGCCTCGAATCCGGCCTTGATCGGTTCGGTCGAAGAAGCGGTTTCCTGGAGCCCTGATGCCGAAACCTATCTGGGAATCCTCGCTTCCCTGGGACACATCGAAAAGCAGATTGCCGCACTGCCGTCTCCGGCGCTGCGTACACAGTCGAGGCTGCTCCCGTATATGCCTCCGAATATCGTCATTTATGGCGCGATGCCCAACATCGGCGATACGATCACCCAGGCACTGGGATTTGCGGATCAGCAGTCGGCGCAAAATCCCGCATTCGGGCAATGGTGGAACTCCAACGCCGGCAAAAGCCTGAAGCAACTCTTCGCTCGGATGGAGTCACTCACGCGCATGTTCGGCGATGAGATTGTCTTCGGATATTCGCAGGGAGTGCCGGGTTCGACAGAGAAGTTTCCGGCGATCCTTGCGGAAGTGCCCCAGAACAGGCAGGCGGATCTGAAGGCGGCTTTGGATTCGCTGGCCGGTGAAATGGGACCATCCGGCCTGCCCTACCATCTGACCGACACACTGTTCGTTTTGTCGGATTCGCCAAAACATCTGCAGCTGTTGTTGGACAATCTGGGCCAGGGTGCGGTGACGCCGTTCACACAGGAAATCGCGGCGCGCTATCAGCACGGTGCCGGCTGGCTGCTCGCGATGGATATCGAGTCCATATTGGCTCAGGCCGGCGCGCCTGGTTCGGCCGGTAGCAGTTTTGTCGGAGCAAACCAGACGAAGCATCTCATCCTGGAACGGCGTGACGCGCAGGGGGCCGAGGAAAACGAGATGACGCTTACGTTCAAAGGCCCGCGCATGGGTCTGGCGTCATTCCTGGCAAATTCCGGATCGAGCGGCGCAATGGAATACCTACCCGCCGACGTCATTGCGGCCGGCTACGTTTCCACTCGCGAACCAAAACAGATGTTTGAAGAGATCCTGGCCCTGACGACCCGGTCGGATCCGTCCGCTGCAGATCGCCTGGCCCAGGTGGAATCGGCGCTGGGCGTCAGCTTTGCCAACGATCTCGCAGGGTCGATCGGCACTGAATCCGCATTCGGCATCGAGAGCATCTCGACCAGCGGTCCCGTTTGGGTAATGGCTGCATTGGTCAACAACCCGGAGACTCTCGACAACTCCATCCACAGGCTTGTGGATGCGTGGAATGCCGAGAGAGCGCGTGAAGGGCAGACGCAGCGGATCGTGTTCGAACAGGAAACGACGAATGGGCGCACGTGGACGTCGATCAAATTTTCGGCTGCGCCGCTGTCCATCGTCTGGACGTACGACCGCGGTTATATGGTGGCGGGATCCGATCGCGCCGTCGCTTTGCGCTCGATCGCGACACGCAACGGCGGGGCTCCTCTGGTCTGGTCGCAGGAATTTCAGCAGCAGTTGTCGGGATCGGCCGGGCTACATCCATCGGGCTTCGCATGGCTGAATACAAAGGGCGCATTCCAGACGTATGCCGCGCTCATTCCGAATCCGGCGATCCGCAATCTGATTATGGAGCGCGATCCGATCCTGGTAGTATTCAACGCTTCGGAGGAACAAATCCGCGCAGTTAGTCGTACTAGGTTGTCGGGACTGATCATGGATATGATGCTGCTGCAAAGCCTGGGCAAGATGCAGGCCGGAACGCAGCCGGCGGCTCAATGATCCCAATGCCGCATCTTTATAGGCGAAGATTTCGGAATGCGGCAGCAAGCTGCCGCATCTCCCAAGGTGCCCTCCGGGCGCAAAAACCATGCTGACAGCTGATTGCTGACAGCTGAAAGCTCCTCATGACATCGACGGTAGTCGAGCTGGACAATCTGAAGGTGAAATTGGGACGGCGGGAAATCCTTCGCGGGATCACCTGCCGTCTCGGCGTTTCCGGCGTCGGAAAGGTCATCGGGCTCCTCGGGCCCAACGGCGCGGGAAAATCCACGCTGATTCTCACGCTGCTCGGATTCCACAAGCCGGCGGCGGGCGGCGCGCGTGTGCTGGGATTCGACTGCCGGCACCAGGCTCAGGAAGTGCGGACTCGCATCGGATACATGCCTGAAACCGATTCCTTCATCGCGAACATGTCGGCAATCTCGTTCCTGAGCCTGATGGGGCAGCTATCCGGCCTGCCGGCGGCGATTGCCCTCGAAAAATCGCACCAGGCGCTCTTCCACGTTGGCCTCGGCGAAGCCCGCTACCGTGAACTGAGAACCTATTCGCTGGGAATGAAGCAGATGACCAAGCTCGCGCAGGCCATCATTCACGGTCCGGAGTTGGTGATACTCGACGAGCCCACCAACGGCCTGGATCCATCGGCGCGCCAGCGCATGCTGCGCCTTGTGCGTGAAATGAAGGAAGCACAGGGCATGAACGTGCTCATGAGCTCGCATCTGCTGCGCGACGTCGAACAAGTGTGCGACGAAGTCGTCATCCTGCGCGACGGCATGATCGTGCATCAGTGCAACCTCGAGGAAGAGCGACGCTCCAATAAGTGTTTTGTCGAGCTGGAAGTCTCGGGAAATGATGGGACGCTGCGCAGCGCATTGCCCTCGGTGGGCGCCGACGGCGTCACGGAAGGAAATGGGCGGTGGCGCATCGTTCTTCCGCCGGGAGTGGAAGTCGAGGCGCTCTGGGGATTGCTGGCACGCCAGAATCTGCTGGTGCGAAAGCTGACGCACCGCCGGGATACGCTGGAGGAGATCTTTTTGAAAGCGATGGGCCGCATCGCACATACGCCCGGGGAAGCCGCAAACGGCGCGGTGCCGCCTGTAATTTAAAATCGGGTCCGGGAATTTGGTGACAGGCACCACATTTTGTGTATTGCCAAAATCTGGTGCCTGTCACCAAATTCCCCGATAGCGATTCCGACAGCAACACCGAGGGGTTGTGAAATAGGGGAGGTTTGATGGCCGTCTACAGACGAGGATACCAGCGGTATCAGGGACCGATCACGGGCCGATGGACGCGGTTTCTGGTATTGCCCCGCTTTGCCTGGCGGCGGCTTTTCCAGCAGCGCATGGTCGCCCTGCTCATCGTGGTATCCCTGATTTGGCCTCTCCTGTGCGCCATCTTCATCTACATCAGCAACCATGCAGACCTGCTGAAAGGAATGGGCAAGGCATTCCAGGCTTTCGTCGAGGTCAAAGGCAACTTCTTTATCATCTTCATGCAGGTCCAGGCGACGTTTTCCGTGTTCCTTGCCTCGCTTGCCGGTCCCGGGCTGATCGCGCCCGATCTCGCAAACAATGCCCTGCCGCTATATTTCAGCCGGCCGCTGTCCCGCGCGGAATACGTGCTCGCACGGCTGACAACGCTTTTGGGGCTTCTTTCCTGGATTACCCTGGCCCCGGGATTGCTGCTGTTCGGCATGCAAGCCGGAATGGCCGGAGGATCCTGGTTCGGCGAATACTGGAAGTTCGGCCTCAGCATCATCGCCGGATTTGCCGTCTGGATTCTGCTGGTCAGCCTCGTGGCACTGGCGAGTTCGGCATACGTCAAGCTGAAAGCTGTGGCGGGAGGCCTGGTGCTCGGCTTTTTCTTCGTCCTGAGCGGCGCCACCACGATCATCAATGCGGTATTCCGGTCGACCTGGGGCAGCATTTTTAATCCGATCTGGATCACTCGCCGGCTGTGGTACGCCATGTTTAGCGTCGATCCGCCTGCAGGGCCGGGCGTCTGGCCCTGTGTCTTCGCGCTCGCTGCATTCATTCTCCTGTTCCTGCTGGTGCTGGAGCGCAAGCTGCGTCCCGTGGAGGTGATTTCGTGACCGAGCCTGCGGTGATTTTCGACGAGGTCTCGAAATTTTACGGCGAGGTGCTCGGTGTAAACCGCGTCACGCTGCATATTCCTCCGGGAATCACCAGCCTGGTGGGGCCGAATGGTTCCGGCAAGACCACGCTGATGAACCTGATGACGGGACTGATTCACCCCGACAGCGGCTCGATCAGCATGCGCGGCATTTCGCCTCGGGATCCCGAGACGCTGATGCGCATCACCGGGTACGCCACGCAGTACGATGCGGCGCCGCGCTGGGCAACCGGTTTCACTTTCATCACCGCCGGTCTGCTGCTGTACGGATTCGACCGGAGCGCCGCGGAAGAAAAGGCATGGAAGGCGCTCCAGCAACTGGGGCTCACCGAAGCTGCGAACCGCAAGATGGCAGCTTATTCCAAGGGGATGCGACAGCGCGTCCGCCTTGCGCAGGCGATTGCGCATGAGCCTGACCTGCTGTTGCTCGACGAACCGCTCAACGGACTGGACCCCTTGATCCGCGCCGAAACGATCACCTTGTTCCGCTCGTGGGCCGCGCTGGGGCGGCATGTGATTTTGTCGAGCCACGTGCTACAGGAAGTGGATATTATCAGCGACCAGGTCATTCTCATCGCAAACGGCATGATCATCGCCGAAGGTAAGATCCGCGATGTGCGGGAAGAGATCCACGAGCACCCGTGCCAGTACATCGTCCGGTGCCGCGACGCTTCAAAGATTGCCGCGCTCCTCTTCAGTGAAGACCATGTCACCGAAATCCGGCTGAACGATGACAGGCTGGGCCTGCTGGTCATGACCAGGGATCGCGACCAATTCTCGCGCTCCATCGGCCGCATTGCGCTCGAGGGTTACAAAATCGACAGCGTCATTCCCGCCGACGAGAACGTGGACGCCCTCTATGAATATTTGATCGGCGAAGGAAATTGACAGCCATGAATAACCGATCCCGGACAAAACAGGCATGGACCATTGCGAAGATCGAGCTGCGCCGCGCTTTCTTATCCAAGCGCGCGTTCTGGGTTTACGGATTGGCGCTGTTCCCTTCCCTCATCTTCTTCGGCAACAGCCTCCAGGCGAAGTTCAAGCGCATAAGCCTCTCGGCCAATGGATTGACGAAACCCGCGCTGATCGACAGCATTCGGGTGGGGGAATCGGCAAAGGACGTGTTGCAGCGGGTTGGGAAACCATCTTCGGATTACGAGTGGCAAAGCTCCTTGCGGATTCGAGGGAAGTCAGAAGAGAACGGGATCACGACCCACAAAATCGAGCCTGCCGTGGAAGCACGTTTCATACGGCTGAATGTCCTGGTTCCATCGTATCTGAACGACTCTGCCGCGCGCGTTTACGAGTTCGAGGTCTATGGGGACGGGCCGGACAACCTTGCGCTTCGCCGTCCGGCCACCAGCAGCCAGCCCTGCAGCGCCGACGAGGGCCCGGAAAAAGCCCTGAACGGCAGCGTTACGGGCGGAAGGATGGACCGCTGGTGTTCCCGGGCATTGCAGAAGTTCCTGCAGGTGGATCTGGGAAGCGAGGTATTGGTCAAGCGCGTGGTCGTGAAGCACGCCAGCGCTGGAGGCGAGCGGGAAGAACTCAATACCGCCCTCTTCAATATCCAGGCAAGCAAGGACAACAAATCGTTCGAGACGATCGTCAATGGGACCGGTGAAAGGCTGGTGGACGAAATCACCGCGCGACGCAGGATTTCGTATTTCGACGGCCGGCGCGAGGCGCGTCTTGAATTTACGGACGGCAAGCTCACGTCCAGAGAGATCCACACGCTGCTGAATTTCGAGGAGGACCGCAAGATATTTGCCGGCGTGTTTCAGTTCTTCTACCTGCGGCTGGCGATCTTTTTCGGCTGCCTCGGCATTTTCATGAATCTATTTCGCGGAGAAATGCTGGATAAGACATTGCATTTCTGGTTTCTCGCGCCCGCGCGGCGCGAGGTGCTGCTTTTAGGGAAATACGGCGCCGGGCTGATCGCGTCCATCGTGATATTCGCCGGCGGCGCGCTGCTGTGCTTCCTGATTCTTCTCTGGACGCACAATCCCGTGGAAGTTCAAGCCTACTGGCAGAGCAGCGGCATGGCGCATGCATTCTGGTATGCGATGGCCGCGGCGCTGGGATGCGTCGGATACGGAAGCGTCTTCCTCGCCGCGGGATTGCTTCTGCGCAACCCGATCATTCCAGCGGCGGTCCTGCTCGGATGGGAATCGATTAACGGATTTTTGCCCGATATCCTGCAAAAGGTGAGCGTGCTGTATTACCTGCAATCCCTGTGTCCCGTCCCCGCCCCGGTCGACGACAGCACTCCGGCGCTTCTGCGACTCCTTCTCGCGCCCGCCGAGCCCGCCTCCCACTGGGGCGCAATTCTGGGCCTGCTGGCGGTCACCGCACTGGTCTTATGGATCGCCCGCCGCGCGATCCTCCGCATGCAAGTCACCTACAGCTCCGAGGCGTAGGCTACCATTTCAGCGAGGTCCTTCAGAGTGCGGCAGCTGCCCCTTTCTGCAGTCGCTCAAATCAAATCGGCTTGCTGCCGCACTCCGAAAGCTTCGCCACTCCTTGGTGCGAACGGCACGCGGATAACTCTTTGAACGCATAATCCGTGGAATTCATGCCAATCTGTGGCCGTACCAAAAGACGATCTTCAACTGCTGGGTCATTGCCCGCGTTAGCGTAGTACCATATTCCATTCTTCAGTGCGAAACCGCGCAGATCGGCGATTCAAATATGCTATGATC
Organism: Acidobacteriota bacterium; assembly: GCA_035506515.1. Lineage (GTDB taxonomy): Bacteria > Acidobacteriota > UBA6911 > UBA6911 > UBA6911 > UBA6911. The sequence goes on along the minus strand of DATJPG010000102.1, from coordinate 72,997 downwards.
GTCGCGGAGACCCCACAATGAGCGAAAATCGATTAACGAGGCGCCAGTTTATCCGGGGTGCAGCGGCGACGGCCGGCGTCGCCATGGCTTCCCGGTCTGCGGTATTCCCGGCACAAACGAAAAAAACCGCCACCGATCAGGTCACTCTGGGCAACACAGGCATCCGGCTGAGCCGGCTCGGCATAGGAACCGGGACTGTCAGCGGCTCGGTGCAGCGCAGCCTCGGCCACGAGAAATTTAACGATCTGATTCACTATGCTTATGACAGAGGGATCACGTACATCGATACCGGCGAGTCCTATCAGACGCACCCTTGGGTGCGCGAGGCAATCAAGGGATTGCCGAGAGAAAAACTCTATATTCAATCCAAGATGCTTCATATGGGCTCGTTCGCCGGCAGAGGAGGTTTCGGATCTGAAGAGCCTGCCCTCGAAAGACTGGAGCGGTTCCGCAAGGAATTGAATGTGGACTATATCGATACGGTGCTGATCCACTGCCAGATGGATCCCAACTGGGAAGAACACAGCAAATCCCTGATGGACGGGCTGGAAGAGGCAAAGCAAAAGAAAATTATCCGCGCGCACGGAGTCTCCTGCCATTCACTCCCGGCTTTGAAGAAGGCGGCTGAACTCAGGTGGGTGGACGTCAACCTGGTGCGCATCAACCCTCAGGGCGTCGATATCGATACGGCAGAGTTGGCCGTCTACGCGGCGAGCAACGAGTCGCATGTGCCCGCGGTCGTGGAGCAGCTCAAGATCATGCGGAAAAACGGCCACGGCGTGATCGGCATGAAACTGATCGCTCAGGGCAAATTCACAAATATCGAAGACCGCAGGAAATCCCTGAGATGGGTGATGCAGAACAACCTCACCGATGCCGTTGTTCTCGGGATGAAAAGCAAAGAGGAAATCGACGAGGCGATCGCCAATATCAACAACGCGTTTCTGTAAAAACTTGAAACACGAAACACACGAAATACTCGAAATATTTTTTTTGTGTCCTTCGTGTATTTCGTGGTTCTTCTTTAATAGGTAAGCCCATAGCCGAGGCGGAACAAAGGATCGTAGTGGCCTTTGCGACCGTTGGCGTTCAGCGGCAGTTGATCCATCGACTTAGGCCAGGAGAAGGACAGCTTCCCTGTCGGCTTGTAATCCCCGAAAACAACATCTGCGATGCCTTGACCTTCTGTGCCCGGCAGGAAGGCCGCGAGGAATGCGTCCGCCTGTGGCAGCGCTTCGCCGATCACCATCGGTCGGCCGGAGATCAGGATCACCACAACAGGAATTCCCGCTTTCTTCACGTTGGCGAGTGCTGTGAGGTCTTCCTGATCCAGCGAAAGATCCCCACGATCGCCGACGCCTTCAGCATAGGGCTTCTCCCCAATCACGACGATGCCCATCGCCGCGCCTTCCGCTCCCGTGCCGTCCAGCGAATAGGTCACCTTTGTGTTCCCGGATACCGCACTCTTGATCGCTTCGAGAATTGTGGTTCCCCCGGGTGTTACATTCCCGGTTTGGCCCTGCCAGCGGATAGTCCAGCCGCCGCACTGATTGCCGATATCGTCTGCGCTCTTTCCCGATACGTGAATGCGAGCCAGCTGTTTGGAAAGCGGCAGCGTCTTATGCTCGTTCTTCAGCAGCACCAGGGACTTGCGCACCGCCTCGCGCGCCACCGCCCGGTGCTCCGGCGACCCGAACGTCGCATGCAATTTTCTGTCGGCAAGTTGCGATCGGTTTTTATCCATCAAACCGAGCGCGAACTTCACTCGAAGGATACGTGTCACGGCATCATCGATGCGGGACATCGGGACTTTGCCTTCCGTGACCAGCTCCTTGAGCGTATTGAAGAAGTTGCGGTAGCCCGCCGGCTCCATCGCCATATCCATCCCGGCATTGATGGAGGTTGCGACCGAAGTCTTGTAGTCGCGCGGATTTATCTGACCGATCGCGTTGTAGTCTGAAATCAAAAAACCCTCAAATCCAAGTTTCTGTTTCAGAATTTCCGTGAGCAGCCGCTTGCTCGCGGAGCATTTGACGCCGTTCCAGCTGCTGTAAGACGGCATGATGCTCCCCACGCCGGCTTTGACGGCGGAGACATAGCCCTGCAGATGGATGCGGCGCAGCGTTGCTTCATCCAATTTCGTATCTCCCTGGTCGAGCCAGAGGCGAGTGCCTGCACTGGCCGGAACAGGACCCGGGCGTGCCGCCGTAGTCGCGGTTGTGCCTCCATCCCCGGCGTAATGCTTTGCGCAGGCCAGGACCGACAACGGACCCGCCAAATCAAGCCCCTGCAGCCCGCGCACGGCCGCCGCCCCGAGGCTCCTCACAACAGCCGGATCCTCGGAGTAGCCCTCATACGTCCGCCCCCATCGGATGTCCTGCGGCACGGTGACGCAGGGACCGAAGGTCCACTGGATCCCGGTGGCACGGACTTCTTCCGCGGTGATCCGGCCGATCTTTTCGACCAGTTTTGCATCCCGCGTGCACCCGAGGGCGATATTGTGAGGAAAGATTACGGCTCCCAGCACGTTGCTGTGCCCATGCACGGCATCGATGCCGTATAGCACCGGGATCCCCAGGCGCGTTTTCATGGCCTCCGATTGGACCTTGTCGTAGAGATCGGTCCATGCCTGGAGCGTGTTTCCCTCTTTGGGATCCGAATCGCCTCCGCTCAGCACCGACCCGATGAAATATTTCTGCATATCGCCGGGATTGGCCAAAACCCTGTCCTGTTCGGGCTGCGTCATCTGCCCGATTTTCTCCTCGAGGGTCATCTTCGAAAGCAGTTCCTTCACCTGGGGGTCATAGGAGGAGAGTTTCTTCGAAGCCGGAGAAACAAATGCCATAGGAAGGCTGATCAAAAGCACGCATGCCGCAACAACCGTCACATAGGATTTCATAAAATATCCATCCCTTCTTTGAGGCTTGGAGTCCTGGAGTTTAAACTCAAAGCATCCAAGGCGCCAAGACTAAAAGGACAAAGAAAAACAGATGACAGGGGACCGGAGCGAAATGTAAGCTAGGAATCGCAGATTGATCAAGGAGAAAACCATGTCCAAGTCTTACACCCGCAGAAATATATTCCAGATGGCAGGAGTTGCGGCCGCTACTATGCTCGGCAGCCGGATCGTGCCCGCGCAACAGTCTAAAATAGATCAGGAAGCCATGAAAGGCTTCATGCGAACCAACTCGGAGCCCTTTCCCGCACTGGCTAAGCGCTCCACGGTAGCGATTGTCCAGGGCGACAATCGGCGCAAGATGATCTATGAATCGCTTCTCGCGATCGACGAACAGATCCGGCCGGTACTGAAAACTAAGAAGAGCGTCGTCATCAAGCCGAACAACGTCTCCACAAACATTCAGCTTGCCGCGACGCATGCGGATACGCTGCGGGGAATCCTGGATTACCTTGCTCCACGCTTCAAAGGTCCTGTGTATTTTGCGGAGTCCTCTGCCGGTAATACGATGGAGGGTTTTGAAAATTTCAAGTACACGCAGGTGGCTGCGGAGCACAGATCGCAAAAGGTGGCCTTGGTTGACCTCAACGAGGAAGCAAGATATGTGGTTCTGCCGCTGATTGACTTCGATATGCATGTCGTTCCCGTGCATCTGGCTGCGCGCCTGCTTGACCCGGATGCTTTTATCATCTCCGCCGCCATGCTCAAGACGCACAACATGGCGATCGCGACTCTTTCCATGAAGAACATGGTCCTGGGAGCGCCGCTGCACCAGGCACCAAAGGAAAAAAAGTGGTGGAACGACAAACGCAGATACCACGTGGGAATCCGCCAGAGTCTCTACAATTTCTTCCTAACGGCCCAGAAGATGCAGCCCTACTGGGGACTCGCGGTTATTGACGGCTACGAAGGCATGGAGGGCAACGGGCCATCCATGGGAACTCCGGTTGCTTCGAGAATCGCGATTGCTTCAACTGACTTCATTGCCGCCGACAGAGTGGGAGCCGAAGCTATGGGCATCGATCCAAATTGGCTCGGATGGCTGAAATATTCCGGCGAGGTTGGATTGGGGCAGTGGGATCTATCGAAGATCGAAATCCGGGGCCCTCAGATCGCCACCGTGCAAAAAAAGTACCGCCTGCACGCCGACGTCGACCGCATGCTGAAATGGATGGGGCCGATGGAAGAGATGCCGCCGAACCTGGGATGGGTGAGGCCGGTGGGAGATGTGTATCCGGCATAGCAATTTACGATTGACGATTGACGATTTGAAAAAACTCTTGCGGGGGCGCGCTTCGGCCTAACCTGCAACGCCAGATTTGGAACTGATCATCACTAACCTGGGAGAAAAGATGATGGAGACGTCGCGCAGGAATTTTTTGTTGGCCGGGCTCGCGCTTCCGGCCGCTTTGGATGCAGCAAACTTCAATCCGATGGCGCCGCAGGCGAAAGGCTCCGTCAAGCTAACCTATAGGAATTTGGGCAAGACCGGATTGAAGCCGACGAGCGTCGGCTTTGGATGCATGATCACTTCGGACCAGAGCGTGGTCGAGAAGGCCGCGGACCTCGGGATCAACTATTTCGATACCGCGCGCGTCTATCAGAGCGGGAACAACGAACGCATGGTCGGTGCCGCGCTCAAATCCAGGCGCAAGGATGTGATTCTATCCACCAAAACCATGTCGAGAACAAAGGAAGAAGCCCTGCAGCATATCGATACGAGTCTCAAGGAGCTGGGCACGGATCACGTCGACATCTGGCACCTGCATATGAAAAACAAGCCGGAGGAGCTTACCGACGGACTGCTGGAAGCGCAGGAAATAGCCAAGAAGGCAGGCAAGACCCGTTTTGTCGGCGTCAGCACCCATGCGCTCCCCGATCTTCTTCCGGGTATTCTCGCCAAGGCGCCGCATTTTGACGTAGTGCTGTCCATGTATAACTTCACCATGAGTCCCGAACTGACGACGGCATTCGAAACCGCCTCCAAGGCGGGTCTGGGAACCATTGCCATGAAGATCATGGCCGGCGGCGCAGGCATGGGCCGGCCCGGACAGAAGCCGAACCCTGCCATGCAGCGCGAAGGCGCCGCTCTCGCCGCGCTGAAATGGGTGCTGAAAAACCCGTATGTCCACACCACCGTCCCAAGCATGACCGACATGGACCAGCTCGACGAGAATTTGAAGGCCTTCACGGAAACATTCACCGGCTCGGATGAAAAGATCCTAGCCGAACGGCTGGAAATCCTCCGCCCGCTGTATTGCCGCACCTGCGGCAACTGCGAAGGCAAGTGCCCGCAGGGTGTGCCGGTCGCTGACGTGCTGCGCTATCTCAGCTACGCCGAAGGGTATGGCGAATTCCAGCTCGCGCGGGAAAATTACCTTCTATTGCCGCCCGGCATCCGAAACGCCCGCTGCGAGGATTGCGCCGCGTGCGCTATCCGATGCCCCAATGGAGTTCGCGTAGCACAGCGCGTGCGGAAGGCCCAGGAGCTCTTCGCATGAGAGCCTGCGCCGTGATTGCCGCAGTTTTGATATCTGCCGGCGCCGCATTCGCTCAACTGCCTCAATGCGGCGCCGTTTCCGGCTGGCAACAGCAAGGGAAAGAGCGCGCGTACACAACGGACGACCTCTTCGAATATATGGACGGCAATTCGGAAGGATATTTCATCTATCGGTTTGTCTCCATGAAGGGGATTACGTGCCAGGCCGGCGACAGCACCATGGTGATCGATCTCTCCGAGTTTGAGGACCCGGAGTATGCATATGGCATGTTCACGTCCACGCGCGATCTTCGGCTCCCGGTGGAGAAGATCGGCACGTCCGGCCAGGTAACCCCGAGGCGACTGGTCTTTGTGAAGGACAAATATTACGTCGAACTGGGAGCGAACCCGGAGAAGGACTTCACCGCACAGCTGCGAGCCTACGCGGCCATCATCGAGAAAAACCTAGCGGGGCAGACTGCCCTGCCTGAAACGCTGGGCTGGTTTCCAAAGGACCACCTTGCCTCGGCGCGCCTCGTGCCCGAAAGCGTCCTGGGATTGCGCCTGCTCAAGCGCGGCTATGTCGGCCAGTACGATTTCGGCAAGGGATTTATAGTTAAGGAATCCTCTCCGGAGGCGGCGGCGCAGCTGATGCAGAAGCTGCGGGACCGTTTTGGTCAAACGACTCCGGCAACCATCGCGGATGAAGCGTTTAAAACGACCGACAAGTATTTGAACGGCTTATGTGTGTTCCGCAAGGGAAACTACGTCGCAGGATTTGCAGACCTGAAAGACGGCCGCGACGGTGTCGCTGAGGCCACCGGGCTCGCGGCCAATATTCGCTAGAAACAATCTGCCTCTTCGCCCTATTCAGCAGACAGGAAATTAGCACCCCATACCACGAAATACACGAAGAACACGAAAATCCTTTTGGGGTATTCCGTGTGTTTCGTGGTTCCTAAAATATTTTCTCCAGTGCCTGATACCTGGTGTGCACGGCTTCCACTGCATCTTTGACGACTTGTGCGTCATTGGACCGGATCACTCCTTCCAGGGCAGAAACCGATTGGGACAGCATGCCGCGCGCGACCTGGAAATCGTGGTCCTTGTCGATGAGTCGCTCGGGCAATTTCACCTGGTTCAGGACCGCCATCCTCTGCGTCAGCTCCACCGCCGCTTTCCTGATATTTTCCATGTCGTTCGCTGGCAGGTATTGGTGATAAAGCATATATAGGACCGCGTGGAATTCGTCGAGTTCCTTCAGCGCCGGCCGGACGGCGCGCATGAGCCCTTCAAACCGGCTGTGCAGCGCCTCGGCCGCTGAAAGCAGTTTCGCGTCGTCTTTTGCGGCAGCCGCCGCTTTATAATCCGCGCCAGCACTTTGAAGCTTCCGTACGCCTTCGTCCCAGGCTTCTTTCTTATCCCTTAGAATACCCGGCAGCGGGGCCGCGGCGACGGATGCAATCCCTTTTTCCACATCCGGGACCAGTTTCTGCAGCATCGCGATGTCCTTTTGGGGCCAGGCCTCGTGCCAGATCTTATGGATGACCTCGTGAAAAGCATCCAAAGCCGGCACCGCTGCCACGGTTTCCGCAGGCCGCTGCGCATATCCGGAACCACCGGCGAACCCGAATGCCAATAATAACAGCACAAAGATAAGTCGTTTTCCGTTCATCCAATTCCCTCCAGTACGACGCTGCAATCTCATTTTACGGACAGCCCGTCGGGCATTTTACCAAACGGATAGTAACGATGCCGGACACCGGACGCCGTCACTTCAGCCAACCGGATGCCGGATCCTTCCTCATCAAAAAACATCGACACCGGACCGCTTACCGTCATCTCCAGGTCGCCGTCTTTGCCGACGGAATTCGCATGTATGTGCCCGGCAAAAACATAGTGCACGTTATATTGATGCAGCAGCGAAAGGAATATCTGCCTTCGCTCGAGCGGGATGTTTCTTCCAGACAGTTCGGGTTCCTGTGCGTTCACGATAAAGAAAGGATGATGCTGAAACACGATGATCTGGGGAGCGCCGGAGCTTTTCGCCTTTTCCAATTCCGTTTTGAACCAGGCCAGCTGTTCCTGGTAATCGGTTTCGTCATGTATCGGAGCCTGAATCAGAGTTGAATCAAGCACAATGCCATAGACAGGCCCGGCGCGAAACGAGTAGTAGTCGCGGCCGAATATCTTCCGGTACGCAGCCACCGAGTCGGGAGTCGGTTCGTGTCCGACGTCATGGTTGCCCGCGACATAGTAAACCGGAATGGCTGGATCGATCTTTTGCGAGATTCGCTGGAATTCGCGGATCTGCGTATCATCTCCCGTCTTGTTGACGAGATCGCCCAGAACAATTGCGAAGCCAGGCTTCAGCCGGTTTATCGTGGCGACGACGAATTCGTAATTTGCCGTCTCCCGTACAAAATCCCTGTTGGCAGCGTACATGCCCATCTGCGTATCGGTGAACATCACAAAATAGAACGGCTGTTCCTGTCCGAAGACGGGGATGACGCAGATAACAAAGAATGCAATCAGAATGGCGCGTTTGATCTTCACTAGAGCCTCCATACAGTTTTATAGCGGCAATCGGGCATGCAGTGCAACAGTCTGCCCCGCTTTATTTATAATTCGCAGTTGGCCCTTTTCCAGCTCGACATCGGCAACAGCGGTGAGATTGTCGGGGACTTTGGTATAGAAAAGGAGAAATCGGGTGCGCATTCTGGACTTGGCCGGCAGCCACTTGTACGTCGGCGCACCGAACATCTCGTGTGCATCCAAGGTCTCCCGGCGCGATACATCGAACGGCTGCGTAGAAAACTCTATGCCGCGCGCGGCCTGGGCGTTTCCCGAATAGTTCATCCAGCTCATCAGCCAGGGGAAATCCTGCCGGCGGAAAACATATCCGAACAGCAAATGCCTGTCTTTATGGAAAGCAGTGACATATCCGTACGTCCGTTTGGGATCGATCTGGCAACTGGCCAGGTCATAGGAAGTTTCGCCGGGGAATTCGAGCAAGCTGACACTACCGCCTCTGCGCAGAGGTGCCATTGGCCAATTGAAGTCCTGGAGCGGCACGAGACGTCCGGGAACGGGCCCTGGTTTCTCAGCCCGCACTCGGCAGCGCCCTGCCGGCATATCGACAGTCACTTCGCCGGGTTCGAGGAACGGGGGGCCGATGGTGGCGTGCTCGGCCCATGAAATCGGCCTGTCGATCGAGAGCAGACTTTCCACGTCCGTCTCCACATAGGCGACATTCTCATCGTCCACCATCCGAATGGTGCGAGTCACAAACTCCTGGGCCAGCGGCAAATGGGTAGCCAGGAATATGGAGGAAACAGGCCCCACTTTTGTGGACTGGATGACCTCAAAGTGCCGGCTGCTCGCCTCTCCGTGAAATGGATATCCGGCTTTGAGTTCCTCCTGCGATGGAGCTCCGAATCCATCCAAACACAGGAAGTGACCCAGGACACCTCCTGCATTGCCCGCGCCTTGAGCGTCTCCGCCCGCCAGCCGCGCGGCCCTTGCGGGATTCCAATATGGGCTGAGCCGGGTGGGATCATCAAGCAGCCTAAGATTCGCGAGGCTGGCGCCTGAAAGTGTCACCGTCAGCTCAATTTTTCCATTGGAGAGCACGACGGCCGGCCGCCCTTCAAATTCGGGAACGCCGGCAAGTACCGTACCGGCCAATGCAAGGAGACAAACGATCATGGATCTTCGCATGTGCAATTCCAGGCAGCATTCAGTAGAGGGCAGTGAATCCCGATGGGACAAGCTTGAGCTTAAGCCCGCACCCACCTGTCTGACCGCACTTAGGCTTTCAGGGCGTCCTTGAGCGCTCGATCCCACGGGGCGCGATACGGTCTGACGCACATCGCCGCGGCCTCCGCGTCCCCGATCACCTGCTCCTTTTCAGGATCCCAACGGATGGAGCGGCCGAGTCTCAGCGACATGTTGGCAAGCAGGCATGCGATCGACACGCGGTGTCCGTCTTCTACTTCGCAGAAGGGGCGCTTGCGCGTTCGTATCGAATTCAGCCAATCCTGCTTGTTCATCGCGAGTGTGTCCTCCCCGCCGAAACCATAACGTGCATCGGATTCCAGGCCTTTGCCCTTGGATGCCTCGATCCAGGGCGTCTGCTTAGTGTCCGAATAAACGGGGCCGCCAATCGGATGCCCCGAAAATCGCGGTATATCGTTCACCGGGTCTCCCTTCATTTCCGGCATGACTTCCCAATTCCCAGCCAGAACCATCGTGCCCCTGGTCCCGAGATAGAGCTGCCCGCGCGCCTCCGCATCCGGGATTGACCGGCTGGCATTTGCCTCACGGATAGCGGCATTCATTGTGAAACCCGGCGTTTTAGAATCGGGACCGGGGAATACCCACATCGCGTCCTGCAGGTCCGGCGTTTCCCCGTCATCTTCGAGCGCGTACCGTCCACCCACGGACGACACCAGAGTCGGTCCCTTGACATTCATGACATACAAGACCTGGTCGATGATGTGTGCGCCCAGGTTTGTCATCTGGCCGCCCGAATAATCCCAGAACCAGCGGAAATGATAGAGTCCACGATGCGCTGTGTAGGGCTTCTTGCCCGACGGGCCGAGCCACATATCGTAGTCAAAACCCGCAGGCGGCTCCGCAACAGGCGTTCTGCCGAAACCAGGATAGATATTGCGGTATGAGGACCATCGCACGGAGTGAATTTTTCCCAGCACTCCGCTCTCGACAACCTTCTTGGAATCGATGACGCCTTTGCCGTGCCTGCGCTGCGTTCCGACAACCACAATGCGGTTGTATTTGCGGGCAGCCTGGATCATCCACTTTCCTTCGTCGACGAACAGTGTCATCGGCTTTTCGACATAGACATCCTTGCCCGCTGCGCACGCCAGGATGGTGTGCAGCGCATGCCAGTGGTCCGGCGTCGCCACCAGGACTCCCTGGATTTCCTTGTTCTCATACATTTTGCGAAAATCGCTGTAGCCTTTAGCGCTGGGGCTTTCCATGTAGGCGAGGCCCTCCTCCAGCCGAGGCCTGTAGGCGTCGCACATACCCAGCATCTCGACTTCTTTGAACTTTTTTAGGTCGGTGATGTGCTGCTTGCCGATCAATCCGAATCCGATGACGCCGATGCCAATCCGGTCGTTGGCGCCGAGTATGCGCGCGTACGATGCCGCCGTCATGACAGCCGCGCCTGCGGCGCCGAGAAATACACGCCGAGTGGTTTTCCTGGCATCGACAGAAGAATCGATCGCCGGAATGGGAGAGTCATGCATATCAGTATCCTTTCATGGCAGATCTGGCTGAGAGTTATTTTTACAGTCCAGGAGTGTACGTGGAAATTCCAAAACTGTCATCGAATTTCTTTACCGCCGGATCGCAGATCGAGTATATTGAGCTGCTCATCTCCCCAGTCACAGAATTGCAAAGGAGAAACGTATGATCTCACGCAGACAGATGCTGGCAATCGCCGGCGCCGCGCCCTTCTGGTCCGTGCTGAAGGGATCCACGGAGGGATATGGCGCCGCACAGGCCACTCAAATCCCCGCCGGTTCAAAGGGGTATCCGCGCATGGGAGGGACACCGACAGCTTTTATACAACACTCCATGGCGTCGAAAGGGAGCACCGCATTCGATATGATCGAGCACTGCCACCGCATCGGCCTGGGCGGCGTGCAGATGAACCCTCCGTCCACCGATGCCGAGGAGACTAAAAAATTCCGGCTTCGGCTGGAGAACTACGGCATGCACCTCGTTTGCGATCCCAGGCTGCCGAGACAGGAAAGCGATCTCGCCGCTTTCGAAGCGCAGGTCAAAGCATACAAAGAAGCCGGCGCCAGGGCCTTTCACGCCGCCATGACGGGCCGGCGCTATGAGGATTTCGATCGATTCGAGCCATTCAAGAATTTGTTCGAACAGTGCCAGAAACAGATCGAGCTGGCGGAGCCCGTACTCCGCAAATACAAGATAAAGCTCGGAATCGAGAATCATAAAGGATGGCGCTCCGGCGAGCAGGCGGCGTGGATGAAACGCCTCGGAAGCGAGTGGGTAGGCGTCTGTTTCGATTTCGGCAACAATATATCACTTTGCGAAGATCCGATGGACGCAGCGCGTAATCTTATTCCCTATACTTGCTTCGCACACATCAAGGATATGGCCATGGAGGAATACGAAGACGGATTTCTGCTTTCGGAAGTCCCCATGGGAGAAGGAATCCTGGATCTGAAGCAGATGGTGCGGATGCTGCGCGCGGTGGATCCGAACATGATCATCGACCTGGAAATGATTACCCGCGACCCGCTGAAAATTCCCGTATTCACGACCAAGTACTGGGCAACCTTCGATGATTCCTTCAGCCCTATACCGGGAAGGGATGTGGCGAAAGTGCTTGCCCTGGTTAAAAAGAACAAGCCCAAAGCGCCACTGCCGCGAACCAGCGGCTTGAGCCAGGAGCAGCTGGTCAAAATGGAAGACGATTACAACCTGACGTGCATCGCGTACGCACGTCAAAACCTCGATCTATAATTTCGGTGACAGGCGCCACAACCTCGAAATGGCCGCATCGTGGAATTGTGTTTCACTGTGCGGCCATTTCGAGGTTGTGGCGCCTGTCACCGAAATTAAAAAGGAGCGAACAATGAAAGTTGGATTTATCGGACTGGGGATCATGGGCAAGCCCATGAGTCGCAACCTGATCAAAGCAGGGCACGAACTGGTCGTTTATGACATTGTGCCCGAATCGATCGGCGAGGTGACGGCTTCGGGCGCATCCGCAGGCAAATCGCCGAAGGACGTAGCCGCCCGCTCGGAAGTAACTATCACGATGGTGCCCGATGGACCGGAAGTCGAGGCTGCAGTGCTGGGGCCGGAGGGAGCTCTGCAAGGAGCGAAGCCGGACTCGATTTTCGTGGATATGAGCTCGATCAGCCCCATTGTCGCTCAGAAGGTCGGAGCCGCCTGCGCCGCCAAAGGAATCGAGTTTCTGGATGCGCCGGTGAGCGGCGGTGAACCCAAAGCCATCGACGGTACCCTAGCTATCATGGTAGGCGGCAAGCAGGCGGTCTTCGACAAGGTTCTTCCGCTATTTCAGGCAATGGGCTCCAGCGCGACATTAACCGGACCGATCGGCGCGGGCAACGTGACGAAACTGGCGAACCAGATGATGGTCGCCGTCAATATTGCCGGGATGGGAGAAGCCCTGGTCCTCGCAACCAAGGCCGGTCTTGATCCCGAAGTCGTTTTCAACGCCGTAAAGGGTGGATTGGCGGGAAGCGCCGTTTTGAACGCAAAAGCCCCGATGGTGATTGCCCGCAATTTCAAGCCGGGCTTCCGCATCCGTCTGCACCAGAAAGATCTACGTAACGCGCTGCTGGCGGCTGAATCGATGAAGGTTTCCCTTCCATTCACAAGCCTGGCACAGCAGGTCCTTATGGCGCTGATGAATTCAGGGCGCGGCGAATTGGATCATTCGGCGATCGCAACGTTTGTGGAGGATATGGCCAAGGTTGAGGTGAGAAAGCCCAGAATTCAGGAGTAAGGGAAAAAGTGGGAAGAGATGCATATTTAGATTGGCTTGTTCACAATACGCAGACGGTGTGGTGGAATGATTCCGCCGATCCGGCTGAGGTGCAACTGGCACTGGATCGCGGGGCGGTCGGCGTTACGACGAACCCGTTTCTAGCAAGTGTCGCGCTGGCCAGAAACCGAATGGCGTGGACGGCGGACGTGGAGTCAGTGCTCGCGAAAAATCTCGATGCCGAGTCCAAAGCGGAAGAACTGCTGCGGGGGATGGTCACGCGCGCGGCGTCGATGGTTCGGTGTCATTTCGAAAAGAGCGACGGCAAACAGGGGTATGTCTGTGCGCAGGTCAACCCCTCGCGGGCGGGCGACCGCGAAGCGATGTTGGCCATGGCCCGGCGGTCCCGTGCGTGGGCACCGAACATCGCCGTGAAGTTGCCCGCGGTTTCCGCCGGTCTCGATGTGCTCGAGGATTGCATCGCGGAAGGGATTTCGGCGGTTGCGACCATCAGTTTTACGGTGCCCCAGGTCATCGCAACCGCAGAGCGGTGCCGCGCGGGGCGCCGTCGGGCCGAGAGCAAGGGCATCAAGCCGGGAGAGTGTTTTGCAGTCATCATGATCGGCCGGCTCGATGATTACCTGCGCGAAGTGGCGCTCGACAACAGAATATCCGTGAGTGAATCGGACCTTCGCCAGGCCGGTCTGGCTGTAACGAAGAGGGCTCATGGGATTTATCAAGAGCGGAATTATGAAGCCGTTCTGATGGTCGCTGCGCTGCGTGGCAGCTATCACCTGACCGAGCTGGCCGGCGCAAAATTAGTCGTGTCCATCGCGCCTGCCCCTCAGGAGTGGTTCGTTACACAGGATCATCCGCGGGAAGAGCGGATCAACGAGGAAATTGCGCCGGATGTTCTTCAGAGGCTTTCCGCGATGCCGGAATTTCTGAAGGCCTACGAGCCGCACGGAATGAATCCCAGAGAGTTCATTTCCTATGGAGCAGCGCAGCGGACTCTCAGCCAGTATGTGGAAGCCGGCTGGAAATTGTTGGAAGAAACCGGGCGGTTGTAATTTCAAAACTTGAATCTCGAATCTCGCATTGCGAACGGATGATTTATTCGTAGCGGAGGGATTCGACGGGGTCGAGGCGCGCGGCTTTGGCCGCGGGGTAAATTCCGAAGATCAAGCCGACGGATACCGACACGAGAAATGCAAGCAGGATGGAGTTCAGTGTGACGATCGTGGACCAACCGGCCATCATGGCAACCAGGCGCGAAAGCCCGAACCCGCACGCAACACCCAGCAGGCCTCCGGCGAACGAAATCAGAACGGATTCCACGAGGAATTGACGCAGGATGTCACCTTTGCGCGCGCCGACTGCGCGCCGCACGCCGATCTCGTGCGTCCGTTCGAGAATGGAGGCCAGCATGATATTCATGATGCCGATTCCGCCCACCAGCAGTGAGATGGAAGCGATCGCGACCATTACCATTTCGAAGATCTGCTGCGTCCGCTTCCGTTCGGCGAGCAATTCGGCGGGTACGATCATGCTGAAGTCATTGGCATTTCGATGCGAGGCATCCAGGATGCCGCGGACGATGTCGCCGACGATACTGATGTTGGCAGCAGGGCCGAGTTGCAGATAGATGCCGTCGATTTCATCTTTCAAAGCCGCGATGCTTTTATTCTCATCGAGACGATAAATCGCGCTGTCAATCGGCATGTAAACCTGATTATTCAAATCCTTGGTTCGGATACCCGACAGCTCACTCCCGATCGTCAACTGGCTCCCGAGAATCCCGATGACGCGCAACCACTGTTCATTGATCTTCAGATATTCGCCCACGGCCTCCTTCTCCGGGAAAAGGTTCGCCTTCGCTCCTGCCCCCAGCACACACACGGGAGCCCGGCGATCGTTGTCGTCCTTGTCGAAAAAACGCCCCGAGATGATTCGCAGGCCGGCGATATCGTAATATTCAGGCGTCACGCCATAAACTCCCGGATTGTCCTGCCGGGGTTTTGGAAGTATGCCGCTGGGAGTGAACGTCTTCCGCGGCACAGACGATTTCAGATTTGCCACGTTTGCCCGAATGACGCGGAGATCCTTGAACGACAGGCCCGCGGACGTTTTGCGTATCCGGCGCAATTCCGCCAGATCCGTTACATCCTTGGCTTCGACAATCAGGTTGTGAACGCCCAATTGCTCTATGAAGGCAAGAACCTGCTGCTGCGCTCCCGCGCCGATCGACAGCATAGAGACGACCGCAGCGACGCCGAAAATGATGCCCAGCATGGTGAGCAGCGCCCGCAGCTTACGCGCTCCAAGATTTTGCATGGCAAGGCTCACGTCCGGCAGCCACTGTTTGCCGCGCCCTGAGTATCCCCCCCTCTTTTGAGCAGCCTGATCCGTCACTGCGATGCCCCTCCCGGCGCGAATGCAAGCGGTTCCGCCTTTCCCGCAGCCCTGCTTTTCTCCTGTTCGGGATTAATCAGCGCAACTTCCGTCCCCTCCGGAAGCCCCTCGATGATCGCGCGGCTTTCCGTGAGATATTTGATATGCACGTCGCGGGGCTCCCAGCCTTTGGCGTGCCGCACATATACAACCGTTTTTCCCTCCTTCTGATGCAGCGCCTGGCGCGGAACCGACAGCGCATCGCGCACGTCTTTTCCTGTGACCGTGATGCGCGCCGTCGTTCCCATATTCAGGAGATCGCCGTTCGTATCGACGCGGAGAACCGCGGCAAAACTGCGAGTGGAAAGTCCTTCTAGATAGTCCACCGTCGTCGCTTCATAGGATGGATTGGACGCGGACTGGGCCAACGACTTGATTTTCGCTTTGTACGCCTTCCGCGGGCTGGAATCCGCAATGACCTCGATATTCTGGCTCGATTCAATATTGGCCCGGTCGGTTTCGATCACCTTCGACGCAACCTCCATCTCGTCCGTCGCCTGAATCTGCGCGATAAGGCTGCCCGGATACGTTTGGGCACCGGGGCGGTATTCCGGGATATCGTCCTCCGATGAAATCGTGATGCTTCCGCCGGCCGAAATCAGTGATTCGATGCTCCTCGCAACCACGACGACCCCATTCATTGGCGCACGGACGGTCATATTGTCGATAAACTGCTGGGCAAGTTTCATTCCCATCATCGCTTTGGTTCGGGC
This sequence comes from Acidobacteriota bacterium, assembly GCA_035506515.1. GTDB lineage: Bacteria > Acidobacteriota > UBA6911 > UBA6911 > UBA6911 > UBA6911. Next base: position 56,885 of record DATJPG010000102.1, on the reverse strand, counting down.
CACGTTCTGCACCATGAGGTCCGCGGCGTCGGAACTTGCATGGGATGTGATATCGCGTTGCAGTTGCTCCAGTTTGCGTTTGGCCTCCTCCAAGTCGATCACGTTTTTCCGGGCCTCGATCCCGCTCAGCAGGTCGTTTCCCTTCACCTTAAATTCGGCGCGTTTTACATCGTATTGCGCCTTGAGCAGGGTTACCTGTTCCTGCGCAACGCGGACCGCCTGGTCGGCTTTCATCTTTTTAATCTGCTGCTCTGATTCCTCGAGTTGCGACTTGCTCTGCTCAAGATTATATTCCTGCTCGCTGGGATCGAATTGAACGACGACGTCGCCCTGTTTCACAACGGTGCCCGTCTTGGCAAGGCTGACAATTTGAAGAGCTCCACCCGCCGGCGGTGCGACAACCATCGCTGTTTTGGAAGGGCCAATTTCTCCGATGAGATAAATCTTTGTCTCGACGGGTTCACGCGCTACCCGGACTACCGGAATATTTATCGCCTGCTTCTTCAAACCTGCAAGTTTAGCGACCGTAGCGCAGGATACGGCCGTTGCGACCGCCAACAACAACCCGGCGACCTTCAGGAATGTATTCGTTTGATTCGTCATGGCCGGCATCCCATTCTCGATTCCCGATACCAGATCCCAGGCAAAAAGCACTTCCGGTTATTGTTGCTCCCGGTTCTCAGGCACGGTTGGATCCTTCAAGGCGACGCGCTCTCCTGGTTTCAGGCCGGACGCGACCAGCACCCGCCCACCGCTGCGGCGTGCGAGTTCCAACTTCTGTTCCCGATAGCTGCCGTCTGTGAAAACATAGGCCACCGTCCGGCCGCCCTTGTCAAAAACCGCCTCCGCCGGAATTACGATGCAGTTGGGCACGCGTTCCACCTCTACGCGCATCCCGGCAGCCATTCCGGCCCGCAGCCTTGGATCGGGCTGTTCCAGTTGCACTCTCAGGTTAAAACTCTTCCGGTATGGGTAGGTGGAATAGTCTATTTTCGCAAGCGGGCTTATTTCGCGAATGCGGCCCTTATGCTCCCTGTCCGGGACAGCTTCGATGTTCAGCGTCACTGGTTGCCCCAGCTCCACGCGGCCCCGATCGGCCTCATAGACGGGAGCGGTTGCATGAATCGTGGACAGATCGGGCAGCTCGGCTACCGCGGCACCCGCCCATGCGCGGTCGCCCTCTTTGAATGCCGGGGTTGATCCGCTGAGCACGTTGATGCGCGCCCCGGAGTTGGGCAAAACCGTAACGATTCCATCCGCCGGAGACGTGAGCTTCAACGCGGCAAGGTTGCGCTCCGCCTGCGCCAGGTCTTCCTTCGCTTTGTCGCGCTTTCGCAGCGCTCCTGCGAGATCTGCTTCTGCGCCCGTATGGCCGGAGGCGAGTTTTGTATCCAATTCGCGCAGCTTTTGTTCGGCCTTTGCCAGGGCCAGCACATGTTTCTCATGCTCGATCGCAGGAACCACGTCCTGGGTTTTTGCATCGAGCTGCGCCCGTTCCAGTCCGAACTGAGCACTCACGACTTCGGTCTTGTTCTGTTCGTCCGCGAGCAGCCTCTGGGCGTTGGTCCGGACAATCTCAGCCTCAGCCTGCTTCAATTCCTGCCGAAACTGATCGGCATTGCGCTTGACGGTAGTCGGGTCGAACTCAACCACAAGATCGCCTTTTTTGATGTGCGCGCCGTTTGGGATCAGTTTCAGTATCTGCAGGTCTCCGGCATCGTAGGGAGCGTTGATCACCTTGGAAGACTGAACGGCTATTTCGCCGCGAAGCTCGACGTAGTCGATAAACTCGCCGAGCTTTACTTCTGTATTCGGAACCGTCGCCGCCAGGCTCCTTTTTCGTGGACCCCAGGCATAAAATCCAGCACCCGCCAGAAGCAACACCACCAGCGACAGGATGATGCGACGAATCCATGTGACGGTGCGCGATTTGGTATTATTCATGATATAAGAACTTTGATATTCTTATGACACCGGCCTTCCGGAATATTCGGCATTGGCAGCGAGAATCGGCTCGTTATGCCCTGTTTCGATAGTCAAAAGCCGATATCCAAAAACGGAACTTGCCGATTGAGACTTCTCCTCTAAATCTGCCCTGACGCCTGCTTGGCTGCGCTAGCCGGGATCTGGGGATTCAGCGACACCGTCATCCCCTCCTGAACCCCGGACTCGATGACCGCCTCACATTCATTCGTCGCCCCGATCTTCACCGGCTGGAAATTCGCTTTCCCGTTTTCAAGAATTTCGACCATCGCCTGACCATTTCGGATGGCGATCGCTTGCCTAGGGAGAACCAGGGCATCCTTGATGCTCCCCATCTGAAGGTCAACGATTGCCGTCAAGTCGGGGAGTAGCTTGGGATTGCTCCCTTGAATCGAGATAAGGATTGTGAAGTATCGGATCCTTTTTACATAGTCGCTGCGCGTGCCGATGGCAGCGATGCTCTCCACCTTTCCGGGGAAAACGAGATCCGGATATGCTTCCAGTCGTATTTCCGCGGCCTGGCCGACATGAACCTGCGGAACATCCACTTGATTGACACGGACCGATACCTGCATCTGCGACGGATTCACTACCATCATAATGCCCTGTCCGGCGCGGGCTTGATCCCCTTCCTGCAGTTCGGAAGTGTGTCCACCCCGAGAAACCGTGGCCAGAACGGCCAGCCCATCCATAGGAGACTTGACCGTCATCTTTTCTATATTCCCTTGCGCATATTCCACAGCCAACTGGGCTCGATCACGCTGTATTTCAATGATACGCAGTTCCGCGGCCTGCGCTTCACGCTTCAGGGCGAAGGTATCCTTGAGCTGTTTCCATTTCGCTTCCGCCTCAGCAAGGTTTGCCTTGTTGATCTCCGCCTGGTAACCCGGGATGACGTCGTTTTTGCGCATTTCAACGCGGCATGTCTGGACCTCCACTTCCGCGCCTTTCAGCTCCGTCTCATCGGCCGCTCGTGCAGACGCGTGATCGGCCTGCTTTCTCCGGATCTGCTGAAGGAGATTGTCGTATTCGGCCTGTTTATCGAGGATGTTTTTCATCTGACTCTGACGGTCAAATTCGGCCAAGACGTCTCCCGCCCTTACCAGCGCGCCGTTTCGGACAATTTGGGTAATCACCATATTGCTGCTCATCTGCCCGGAAAGTCGCGGAGCCTGCACGCCAAAGTACTCGACGGGACTTACAGTGCCGCTCAGACGCAGAGCGTGGCGAAAACCGCCGCGCTTGACCGTGATGGAGTGTGCCGGTATGGCAGAGTGTGTTTCACCGGCATGGGAGGCATGGCGGCCACAGGCATATGAAAACACGACGGAAACCACCGCAATGATAAAAAATGGAGAGGTCTTAAAACAGACACGCCGATCTTCAGAGACAAGCGAATACCGATATGAATAGGCCAAGACTGCACTCCGGCAAAGATTTGATGCGATCGTTACAGCCTGCGATTCGGTGATTCGTTTATTAGACGCCAAGAAGGATAAAAAAGTTTACATTTTTTACATATAACTAATCCCGTAGGATTTCCTTCGAAACCATCCCTGGTTATACTGTCCCTCATTTTCTAATGCCCATCTATGCTTTAGAGGAACAGTATAACCAGGTACGGTTTTTTCATCAGAAGCCGGTGGCGCGGATCCAAAAACTTTCGGTCCACTTGCCGTTCGCCGGGATAGCCTGAAGGTCCGGATATTTGCCGGCGTGATTCAGGTTGATGGCATTGGTGACGCCGGTCATCGGCTCGATGCAGATGAATCCCGAATTCTGCCCGGGAGGAAGCGCGGGTTCCCATATAACAGCCACAGGATAATGCGGGCCAAAGCCGATTTCGATTTTCTTATTTCCCGATTCGATTAAAAACCGGGCCCGCCCTGCGGCATCCCGTTCCAGGTCGGCGAAGCCGTCATCCAGCGTACGGTCTTTCAGAGGCAGGGGGCTGGGCAGGTCCATCGCTTTCAGCTCGCCGGTCGGAACCCTGCGGTTGTCTGCCACGACGGCTTTACGGGCCGGCAGGTGCAGAATCCACTGATCGCGCGGGACGTCGGGGATCCGGTAATAGGGATGAAAACCGATGGCAAGCGGCATTGCCTCTGCGCTTAAATTGGTTACGGCCGTGATGACTTCCAGCGCGCCATCCGCCAGCCGATAGGTCATTTCATATTCGTGGGGAAATGGCCACTGCGCCATCAGGTCGGGATATTTCCAGAATTCGAGTTTGCTGGTTACGTGGGCAGACGTCTTGTCTGCCCCGATGCCCGTAACGCGCCAAAGCGCCGAGGTGCCCAGCAAGCCGTGGATGGGAAGCCCATTGCCGTCTTTGCGGTAGTTTCCCAAAGCCGCATCGAAATTATATTTCTTGCCATTCGCCCAGAAACCGTCGCCGTCCATCCGATTCGCCCAGGGAGCCAGGAAAGGGATCCCGGTCTGCATCGGCTTTTTCTGGAAATCGGACAAAGCCATGTCGGGAAAGTAGAGAATATTTTTCCCGTGGATTTTCATTTCGAAAGCGATATTTCCTATCGATGGGAGAATGGAGACCTCGATGCCGCGCGTGGCGTCCGTGAGATGTACGACGGGCACACCATCAATTGTGATCTGCTGCGCCGCAAAGCTTCCTTTCGGGGATGCTGCGGTTGGATTCGAATTTGCCGGAGACATCCATAGCAATAACAGAACACCGAGCGACAGCCATGTGATTTTTTTCATGCCGCGCATTATACATCGCATTCTTGTCGTTTGTTGCGGGTTACGACGAGGATCATGACCGCAGTCACCATCTGGGCGCCGGCCAGAACGAGCAGCGCCGGAAGCATGCTGTGGGTGTGATCGCGGATCAAACCAACAGCGTGCGGGCTGGCATAGCCGGCCAGATTGCCGATCGAATTTATCCAGGCGATTCCTGCGGCGGCAGCCGTCCCCGATAGGATCGCCGTAGGCAAAGCCCAGAAGACCGCAAACTGGCACATTAAGGCCGCCGACGCAATGGTTAGAGCCGCGATGCCCCCCGCTCCGGAAATTCCGGGAATTGAGCTGGCTCCGAAAGCGGCAGCCGCAACGATTGCAGTCCACGCCATATGCCATCGCCGCTCCCCCGCCTTGTCGGAGTGATGCCCCAAAACATACATGGCAACAATGCTTACCCCTCCAGGGATTGCCGATATCCATCCGATTCGTATCGCGTCCGGCGTGATGGTTTCCTTGATGACCTGCGGCAGCCAGAAGGTAATACCGTAGTTGCCCGCCGTCATCCCGAAGTACGCGAGACTCAGCAACCATACCGGCGCGCTGCGGAATGCGTCGATCCCACGATGCCTGGTCTGGCCTGTCCTCTGCTTGAAGGCTTCCTCTTCTTCCAGTCGCAGAACAACCAGTTCCTTCTCATCCTTTGCAAGCCATCCCGCCTTCGCAGGCCGATCGGTCAGGAAGTACAGCGTGATGAATCCAACAATCACCGACGGGATGCCTTCGACGAGGAAGAGCCATTGCCAGGCGGATAAATGCCCAACGCCTTTCATCCTGCCCAGAATCCAGCCGGATACGGGGCTCGCCAAGATGGTCGAAACCGGGATGGCGCTCATGAACAGGCCCACCATTCGAGCGCGATGCTGCTGCGTATACCAGTACGTCAGGTACAAAATGACACCCGGGAAAAATCCGCACTCCACGAGACCGAGGAGGAAGCGAAGGACATAAAAGCTCCCTGCGCCCGTTGCAAACAACGTGCACGCGGAAACAACACCCCACGCCATCATGATGGGCCCGATCCAGCGCCGCGCCCCGATTCTCTGCAGCATCATGTTCGCAGGAATTTCGAATAGAAAATATCCTATGAAAAAAATCCCAGCCCCCATCCCATAGACGGCATCGCTCATACCGAGCGACTGCTGCATCTCGAGCTTGGCAAACCCGACGTTCACCCTGTCGACATATGCAAGGACGTAGCAGAAAAAAAGAAACGGCATAATTCGCCAGGTGATCTTGCGATAAACCGCCGTCTCTGCTTCCACCGTGAAGGTCCTTATTTGCATTTCACCCTTGATTCGGGATTTCGAATCTCGAATTTCGAATCTCAAATTATATTATTCGAAGCCCGCGTGCTTAACGTACCGGCACAAAAACGACGCACACAGGATCAGGAACTTTGAGAACGACATCCGTGGCGGTCAGCCTCCCGGTCGCTCGGTCGATCCGAAACACAACGACTTCTCCGGAATTCTGGTTGGCCGCGAAAAGATAGTTTCCCGTTGGATCGATCGCGAATTGCCGCGGCGTCCTCCCCCGCGTCGAAACGTATTCCACGGGTTCCAGGATACTTTTGTCTCCCCAGACCGCAAACACGGCGATGCTGTCATGACCGCGATTGGAGCCATACACGAACTTCCCGTCGGGGTGAACGGCGACTTCGGCCGTAGTGTTCTCTCCCGAGAATTCCTGCGGCAGGGTGGATATCGTTTCGATCTCCCTCAGGCTGCCGCGATCTGCGTCATAGGCAAAGGCAGTCAGCGTGGAGCTCAATTCATTAATCTGATACGCGAACCGTCCATCGGGATGAAAGGACAGGTGGCGCGGGCCGGAGCCTGCGCTCAGCTTCACAAACGGGGGATCGTTCGCTGTGAGGGTACCCTTCCCGACATCGAAGCGGTACACCATTACTTTATCCAGGCCGAGATCGGACACCAGCAGGAATCGTTCGTCCGGCGACAGGTTGACCGAGTTCGCGTGCGGCCCCGCCTGGCGACGCGGGTCTTTTCCAGATCCGCTGTGCTGCAGGAGCGCAGACGCATCGCCCAGCCGGCCGTCATTCTTAATTGGAAAAACCGAAACGGTTCCCGAGCCATAGTTCGCCGCCAGCAGCCATTTTCCGTATCGATCGATGGCGAGGTGACAGGGGTCGCGGCCTCCCGAAGACACCCTGTTCAGTAATGTCAGATGTCCGGTTTTGCGCTCGATTGCAAAGGCGCTTACGGCGCCCTTTCCTTCCTCGAAAACGGGGGCCTCATTGACTGCATACAGCACGCTGTGCCCCGGATCTGCGGCGAGGAAGGACGGACTCGTTGACTCGGCCGCGAGTCCGAGCGAAACGGCCGTCCCCGTGGAAGGATGAAAACGAAATGCGTAGATGCCCTTGCTGGGACCTCCGGTGTATGTGCCGACATAGACCAGGTAATCATCCGGCTCCGCGGACTGGATTACGGATGTGCCGGACAAAACAGCAGCCATCACAACCATCAGGAAAACCATTTTCCCGGAGTTCATAGTCTGTCCCGGAAAAGAGCAGCTCTGTTATCTCTTAGCCGGCATGCGCACCTTGGCGCCTTTTTCTTCTGCGTACTTGTTGAACTCTTCGATCATTTGCGGCGTCCATTGGCCATCGACCTGCCCCGGCGAATATTTCTGCTCGCGCAGCATCTTGTGCCCCCACTCGTCGCGGAGTTGGGTCATCTCGCTTTCATTGGCCACGGTTTCAGCCAGATGCGCCGGGATAAACACGATCCCGTCGGGATCGCTGAGCACAACATCCCCGGGAAGCACGGTCACGTCGCCGATCCGGATCGGAAGATTCCATCCCATCAACGTGGTTTCAGTCAGATAGCTCGGGTGAAAATCACGGGCGAAGACTTTGAAGCCCTCGATTTCCGAAAGCCCGGTCACGTCCCGAACGGCCCCATCCACGATAATCCCCTTGCCTGTTTTCGTCATGATGGAATTGCCGAGGTTATCGCCGATGATCGTACCGTCTTTGATCTTGCCGAAAAGGTCCACCACCATGACATCACCCTTCACGAGCGTGTCGATCACCCAGGAATTCTGGCCGGTCCCGATCCGCCCTTCTTTTTTGCCGTGATCGTTGATAACGGCGTTCATATCGGGGCGCTGTGGCATGAAGACGGCCGTCACGACGCGTCCGACCAGGCGCTCTCCGGGCTTCACATTCACGGATTTCCAGCCGCCTTCAAACTGGTGCCGATACCCGCGCATCGCCAGCGATCCCCAGGCTTCCTCGGCAGAGGTATTTTTCAGCCGCTCCAAGACTTCATCCGGCACTTTCGGCCGGCCGTCGGAATACCGTTCCCCTTTCCATTCGCGCGTGATATCGATCCGCTGCTCATTTGAGAACATGCCCAATTGAGCAATCAAGGTGACAGGCGCTAATAGAAGCAATCCCGCCGAGAGCCCGATCCATCGTTTCATTTTCAAACTCCTTTGAGTCCTCATGTCTTCGAGTCTTTGAGTTTTCAGCTCCAGAGCATGTCGTTCGACCGTTCCTTGTCCCATTCGTTGGTTGGCTCGAAATAGCCGGGTTCCGCAAGATGTTGCTTGATCACATCCTCGTTCAAAGAGCTGAAACCGAGCCCTGGCCCTTCCGGAACTTTAATAAATCCCCTATTCACAATCGGCTTTTCCACGCCGTTCACAACATCGTTCCACCACGGAACATCCACAGAATGGTTTTCCATGACGAGGAAGTTCTCGGTTGCTGCCGCACAGTGCGCGTTCGCCAGGCACGAGATCGGGCTCCCGGCCATATGCAACGCCATCGGCACGCCGTATTCCTGGCATGCATCCCCGATCTTTTTCGTTTCCAGCAAGCCTCCGGCAGTCGCCAGGTCCGGCTGAACCATATCCACAGCATGTTCGCGGGCCAGTTTGATGAAGTCTTCTTTCAGATAAATGTCCTCTCCCGTCAGAGTAGGAACATCGATCGCGTCCGTGATTTGCTTCAACAGCTCCGTGTTCTGCCACGGAATCATATCTTCGAGCCACGCCATGTTGTACTTCTCCAGCGCCTTTCCCAGTTTGATGCAAGCGTTCACGCCGATGTGGCCGAAGTGGTCGGCGGCAAGCGGTATCTCCATTCCGATCGCTTCGCGCACCTGGGCCACATAGCCCGCCAGGATCTCGATGCCTTTGGGTGTAATGTCGGTGCCGGTGAACATGTGCTCGGTTTTGTTCATTTCGTCCACGGTTCGTCCGGACAACTGCGTGACCGTTCCCGGAGTTTTGTTCAACAGCCAAATGCTGAGGTCCATTTTAAGTAGGGTGAAGCCCTGGTCCATGCGAGCCTTGAGACGGCTGGCAAACACCTTCGGATCCTGCGACGTGTCCGTATCGGCATAGCACCGGATCTTATCGCGGAATCTGCCGCCCAGCATCTGGTATACGGGAACCCCATAGGCCTTGCCGGCAAGATCCCACAGGGCCATTTCGATGCCCGAGACGCCGCCACCCTGGCGCGCGTGAAAGCCGAATTGCTTGATCTTCCGGAAAATCTTGTCGATGTTACACGGATTTTCGCCGAGGATGCGGCTCTTGAGAATTAAGGCATACGTCTTGCTCGCCCCGTCCCGCACCTCTCCATAGCCGGAAATTCCCTGGTTGGTATCGATCCGGAGGATCGGAACGGTAAAGGGCGCCCTGGCGATCGTGGCCACGCGCAGATCTGTGATTTTCAGATCGGCAGGTTTGGAATTCGTCTGCGTGTTTTGCAAAACAGACCCGAGCGTCTCGTCCGCCCAGAACGATGCACCCATTACCGCGGCGGATGCCATCAGGAAATCGCGCCGCCCGGTTCGCCTCTTCAAAGTACTTTTCATAGAAATATTCCTTTATTGCCGTGAAATAAAGCTGCGTGCGTCGATTCTATTCTGGCCTCCTTTCAATTCCAATTAGAATTTAGCTGCAGCCATGTTTGTCGGGCGTGATATATTCATCCGCTCACGGACAAACCTGACCCGGGATGAAATCCCGTCCACCCTCGGTGGACAAGAGGCTTCCCGATTCCAGATTCTCGATTTCAGATTGAATCTGGAATTGGAAATCTGAAATCTGGAATCAACGGAGTTATCCATGCTCTGGAGCCAAAACTATGACCCGTTGCACTCCTGGCCGCTGTCGACCATCGTTGCGGCGTTGCCGGTGCTGACTCTGTTTTTTGTGTTGCTCGTGCTGAAAAAGAGAGTCTGGATTTCCGCGCTTTGCGGCTTTGTCGTCGCGACGGGTCTGGCCGCATCCGTATTCCGGATGCCCGCCATGATGATCTCGGCTACCGCCCTGCACGGGTTCGTTTTTGGATTCTTCCAGATCGCGTGGATTATCATCGCCTCGATTTTCTTATACAACATTTCACTGGAAACCGGGCAGTTCGATGTCATGAAGCAATCGATCGCCTCCCTGTCGCGGGACGTACGCGTGCAAACGGTCTTGATCGCCTTCTGTTTCGGAGCGTTCCTGGAAGGAACGGGCGGAGGTGGAGCGCCCGTAGCCATTGCGGGCTCATTTCTGATCGGCCTCGGGTTTCCTCCGTTCCAGGCAGCCGTCATTTGCCTGATTGCCAACACGGCGCCGGTGGCCTGGGGTGGAGTCGGCAATCCGGTCCGCGTTCTTGCCGGAGTCACCGGTTTGCCGGAGCACGCTTTCAATGCCGCGCTCGGACGCATCCTGCCTCCGTTTGCCCTGATCCTGCCGCTGTACATGATGCTCACCTGTTTCAAATTGAAAAAGACCCGGGAGGTCTTTCCGGCACTGCTCGTCAGCGGCGCATCGTTCGCAGCCATGCAATTCGCCTGGTCAAACTTCGGCGAAACCAGCCTCGTCGACATCATGGCCGCCGTTTTCTCGCTGCTCTCGATGGTGGTCTTTCTCAAATTCTGGGAACCGAAAAATATTCTCGCGGCAAACAACTCGGAATCGATCCGGAGGCATTCCGCTAAAGCCGTGCTGAAAGGATGGTCTCCTTTCATCCTGGCTTCCGTCCTGATTTTCCTTTTTGCGATCCCATCGTTCAATGGCCATTTGAAATTCAAGATCCTGAATTTCCCGATACCGGGGCTGCACAATCAGGTCATTCGCATCCCTCCGATCGTCCCGAAACCTGCGCCGGAAGAGGCGAAGATGAATCTGAATGTCCTCGCGTTGCCCGGCACGGCGATATTCATCGCCGCATTCATCGCCGCACCCTTTCTGGGGCTTCCGTTTCGCAAAGCCTGGGAAATCTTGCGACACAGCGTCGTGCAACTGGCGCCGTCGCTCTTCGCCATCACGTTCATGCTGGGAATGGCCTACACAACGCGCTATTCCGGAATGGACACGATCATCGGGTTGAGTCTCACGCGAACGGGCTGGATCTATCCGCTGTTCGGAACGTTGCTGGGATGGATCGGGGTTGCCCTGACCGGCACGGATGCGGGTTCCAATGCCCTGTTCGGCAATTTGCAGAAAATAACGGCGGAGCAGCTTCATCTCAGCCCCATCTTGATGGGCGCCGCAAACAGCGCCGGCGGGGTGATGGGGAAGATGATCTCGCCTCAAAGCCTGGTCGTAGCTGCCGCCGCCACAAAGCAGGCCGGAAGGGAGGCGGAAATGTTTAAGGCGATCTTCCGGCACAGCGTCCTGCTCGCCGTCCTGGTCGGCCTGCTGGTACTGCTGTATGCTTATTTGCTTCCAGGAATCGTCTCCAACCTGTAAGCGTGCGGAGATATAAACATGAACGGGTTTGACTGGGTTCGCGAATTCGCCGGTTCGGTAACGATCTGCGATCTGAACGGTGTTGTCCTCGATATGAACGATGCATCCGCAAAAACTTTCCAAAAATACGGAGGCAAAGATCTGATCGGCAAAAATCTGCTCGACTGCCATCCGGAATCGGCGCGCAACAAGCTCGTGCAGTTGCTGGAAAGCGGCGGAAGCAACGCCTATACGATAGAAAAAAACGGGATCAGGAAACTCATTTACCAGGCACCCTGGTATGTGGACGGTGAAAGGCGAGGCATGGTCGAACTGTCGTTTGAAATCCCCGCCGCCCTGCCTCACTTCCAGCGTTAGCCCGCATGATTCATGAATCATGCGGGCTAAAACCCTGCAAGAAACCTGTATTCTGTCTTCTGTTTTCTGTATTCTGTATTCTTTCATCAACCAGGAGATCCGCGATGCCGGAAACAACAAGTTCCAACTTCATCACCGACGCCGTACGTGCCGACCTGGCGGAAGGCCGTTTTTCGAAGGTCATCACGCGCTTTCCGCCGGAGCCCAACGGCTATCTGCACATCGGTCACGCGAAGGCCATCTGCATCGATTTCGGAGTTGCCAGGGAATTCGGCGGCTTCTGCAATCTGCGATTCGACGACACGAACCCGACCAAAGAGGATCAGGAATATATCGATTCCATCCAGGACAGCGTGCGCTGGCTGGGATTCGACTGGGGCTCGAACCTGTTTTACGCTTCCGATTATTTCGACCGGATGTATGAATGGGCGATCCGGCTGATCAAGGACGGGAAAGCATACGTGGACGATCAGAATGCCGACGAAATCCGCGAAAACCGGGGCACTTTGACGGAACCGGGGAAACAAAGTCCATACCGGGACCGCAGCGTCGAGGAGAATTTGGATCTGTTCCAGCGGATGCAGGCGGGGGAATTTCCCGACGGCGCGCGCGTTCTGCGCGCCAGGATCGATATGGCCTCGCCCAATTTGAACATGCGCGATCCGGTCATGTACCGCATTCTCAACACGTCGCATCACCGCACCGGCGACCGGTGGAGAGTGTACCCGATGTACGATTGGGCTCATGGATTGGAGGATTCCGTCGAGGGTATCAGCCACTCGCTGTGCACGCTGGAATTCGAAGATCATCGCCCGCTGTACGACTGGTTCCTGGAACAGCTCGGCATTCATCATCCCCGGCAGATAGAGTTCGCCCGCCTGGAGCTGGACTACACCGTGATGAGCAAGCGCAAGTTCCTCAAGCTGGTGGAGGGAAAACTGGTCAGCGGTTGGGATGATCCGCGCATGCCGACGTTGGCCGGCCTTCGTCGCCGCGGATTTACGCCCGAGGCAATTCGCAATTTCTGCGACCGCATCGGTGTATCCAAGGCAAAAGGGATCGTGGAGTACGCGCTCCTGGAGCATTGCCTGCGTGAAGATCTTAACAAGCGCGCCCCGCGAACCATGGCCGTTTTGCGGCCGCTCAAGGTCGTACTGACGAATTATCCGGAAGGTAAGGTCGAGGAAGTGGAGGCCGACGTCAATCCGGAAGATCCGTCAGCAGGAAAACGCAGGATTCCGTTCAGCCGCGAACTGTGGATCGAGCAGGAAGATTTCCGCGAAGATCCGCCCAAAAAGTTCTTCCGGCTCTCTCCGGGGCGAGAAGTGCGGCTCAAGTATGCGTATTACATCACCTGCAACGAAGTGATCAAGGACCCGAGCAACGGATCCATTACGGAACTGCATTGCACGTATGACCCGGATAGCAAAGGCGGATGGTCGAAGGATGGCCGAAAGGTGAAGGGTACGTCGCACTGGATTTCGGCCTCAAACGCAGTCCCGGCGGAGTTCCGATTATATGACCGCCTCTTCACAAAAGCGGATCCGGATGACGGCGATGGATTTCTGGCCAATTTGAATCCGCAGTCGCTGCAGAAGATTTCCGGGCTCATCGAATCCCGGATGGCGGCGGCTTCCATCGGCAGCCATCACCAGTTCGAGCGTCAGGGATATTTTTGCGTAGACCCTGATTCCGAAAAAGGGACAATGGTTTTCAATCGCAGCGTTTCCCTGAAGGACGCCTGGTCCAAGATTGAAGAGAAATCGCAGAAGTAACTTAAATTCGTGCCTGTCTCGTGTTGATTGCAGCTGGAGCGTTGCTCGACAGTCGCAGTACCTGGGCGCGCCGCCGTTCTCGGCAAATGCCGCATAATTATTGCAGGCGAAGCTTTCGGAATGCGCAAGCAAGCTTGCGCTTTTCGCAGCTGATCCGTGAGGACGTTTCTCCAGAGCTGGCCGATGAAAAATAGTCGGCAGCCGGACGACTCTGGAGAATCGTCCTCATAGGGTGTTCTTAAAAGCGGCGGCAACCGGCCGCACTCCCAAGGCGAACCACGTGGAATCAGAGAAAATAATAGGAATTCTGAGAGAGACGGGGCCTCTGACGGGCTGGCAGTTGTTGGAGAAATCGGGCCTGGAGGCTCTGCCGCTATGGCAGAGCTGCAGGCAAACGCCCGAGATTCACTGCGAATGCGCCGGGAAACGATATCTGCGCCTGGATCGCAACGTCGAAGGGTATGCGAGACTTTCTCCATCCATCCGCAGGGAATTCCTGACCTATACGGTCCTCGGGCTAAAGGAGCAGACGGTTGAAATAGCGGCAATGGCGCAGCGGTTAAGCCAGGATGTCGAGCAGATCAGCCGCGCGAAATACAACCTGGCGAGAGATTCGATGGTGTCCATTGTGGAATCGCTCCCGGTGTGGAAATCCATCGAGGAGAGCGTCTGCTTCATCATCGCGGGAGATGTCACCTATGGCATGGCGCACGCAGTTCCGCGGCCGGAAATCAGTACGGGGAAAATGGTTCGAGGGTCTGATCTGGACATCGTGGTCATTGCCGAGGACGAGGTGCCCAAAGCCGCGCTGAAGGATTTGGATCAGGCAATTTACAGGAAAAAGCATTACCTTCTCGTTCATCCCAACTACCACGAGGAGATCGACTACCTGGTAAAGGATATTTCCAAGGTGCGCCGGCAACTGGCCTTCGACTCCTTCCAGCACATGATCGCGAGCAAGATCATCAACGAAGGGGAATGGCTATGCGGAAGTTCCGGGGTCTTCCGGAAAATTAAGGCCATGGTCGAAGAAGCGAGAGTGCCCGAAAAGATCGTGGCCATGGAAAGCCAGGCCGCTGAAGACAGGAAGCGGGCAGAGATCAGTCTCCTGCAGGCCGATGCCTCGACGGCGAACGCCCCTTTTCTCAACCTTTTCTACACGAGCGAAGAAGGCGACGAGATCTACTAGGAGCCTATCCGGTGGATTTGGTGACGACGTCGGCCAGCATGAGGGCCAGGCGGTCCGTCATTTCCTGGGTCGGCCCCTCAACCATCACGCGGCACATAGACTGCGTTCCCGAATACCGAATCAGGACCCTTCCACGATCCCCCAATTCGGCTTCCGCTGTCCGGATGGACTTTTGCAGTTCGGGTATTCCTTCGAGCGTCGGTTTGTGCTTCACGTTGACATTGATGATCTTTTGCGGCGAGAGAGTCAGGACTCTTGCCAGCTCTGAAAGAGGCCGGCGGTGGTACCGCATAGCCCAGAGCAGCTGCAGTCCCGCAATGATTCCATCGCCCGTCGTATGGTGGTTCAGGAAAATGACGTGGCCCGATTCCTCGCCCCCCAGGATGGCGCCTCTTTCCTGCATCATCTCCAGCACATACCTGTCCCCAACCCTGCTCACTCCTTCGCCGATGTTCAGTTTCTTCAAAGCGGAAAAAAATCCGAAGTTGCTCATGACGGTTGCAACAACGAGATTGTTTTTGAGAAGACCCAGCTCCTTGTACATCTTTCCGCAGATTGCCAGAACGTGATCGCCGGTCAGCCGTTCCCCTCTTTCATCGACGGCGATAAGACGGTCGCCGTCACCGTCAAAGGCGAGCCCCGCGTCGGCCCCTGTTTCGCGGACCCTGGCGATCAGGGTTTCCGGGTGCTGCGACCCGCAGCGATCATTGATGTTGGCCCCGTTGGGATTGCAGTGAATTGCGGTCACCTCCGCTCCGAGTTCGGTGAATATGGCGGGCGCTATCTTGTATGTAGCGCCATTGGCGCAATCGAGAACGATCTTCATGCCTTCCAGGGTCTGGTCTTCGGGAAATGTATTTTTGCAGAACACGATATACCGGCCGCTGGCCCCCTCGATGCGGTACGCTTTCCCGATCTCGCTGGCGGTCGGCCGGATATCCTTGATGCGCCCGGAGGCGATCAAATCTTCTATCTCATCCTCTTCGACATCCGGAAGTTTGAATCCGCTGCGGGAGAAAATCTTGATTCCGTTGTCCTGGTAGGGGTTGTGGGACGCGGAGATCACCATGCCAGCGTCCGCTCTCATGCTGCGCGTGATGAATGCGATGCCCGGAGTGCTCATCGGCCCGAGCAGAAGGACATCCACACCCATCGAGCAGATGCCCGCGGTCAGAGCCGATTCCAGCATGTATCCGCTTACGCGCGTGTCTTTCCCGATTGCAATGGCATGCCTCTGCTTCGCGTGCTTCTTGCACACATAGGCGGTGGCGCGGCCGATCTCTAGCGCCATTTCTGCCGTCATGGGATGCACATTCGCAATACCCCGTATGCCATCCGTTCCAAACATGCGTTCCATTTGCTCTTCTCCGCTCTATATCTTTGTCCAGAGTGCCGCCGCCGATTCCACGATTTCCTGCAACCACGCGGTGCCGGCCTTGCGGGCGATGGGGCTGAGCGCGCGAACGGCATCGCCGTGGCCTGAGTCGACCTGGACCTGGTCCCACGCCTGCAGAAAAACGTCGCGCTGGGAAGATCCGACATCCTCCGGCGGGCCCGTTTTCAAACGTTCTTTCATTGCGGGCCAATGATCCGCGAGCGCCTGCTGTCGGGCTTTGATTCCCGGCGACAGATCTTCGCCGGTTTCGGCGAGTGCATTTTTCACCGAATACGCTATTTTTTCGGCCAAATCACTCATGCGTTGGATGCGTTCTTCCAGGCATTCCCCGATCCGCACGAGTGCTCCCGTGCGACAGGCTTGGCTGAAAACGTTGGCAGACATGGTTCGCACGCGGGCGTAGCGGTACCACGCCTGCAACGCCCACAAATTTCCTATAAAGATCAGGTTATTCGCGACAATCCGGTCGATGCCTCGATAGATTTGAGGGACAAACACCCGGGGCAGTTTCGGCGCTTCGGGCGCAGCGAATATTTTTCCTTCTTCGAGGATATCCTGACGGCAGATCGTTCCGGCCGGGACAACGGTCCCGTAGGCAATTCGCGCCGGCCCTACCAATCCGCCCTGGCCTCCCAGAAAGATCGGCGCCTGATCCAGGAAAACGCCTCGCGGAACGTCGCCGACGAGGGAAGGCGTTGCTTTATCCTGGTGCGGCGTGAAGTTGAAATGGATGTAGGACGAGCCGATTTCGCTGTGGTTTTTCCGGCTGGTCCCGCCTGCCATCAGTGCATCGCAGAAATTGATCAGGCTGCCGGCGGTCACGAAGGAGAGGAAAATGGTTTGCTTTAGACCGACTGCGTGAGCTCCGCCAGCCTCCTCCTCCAGGAGGGTGGCCGGGCGCACATGCGCGGCGCTGCCCATATCGACGCCATCCAGGAATGTCGCACCCGAAAAATAACCGCCTCTCAGGTTCACTCTGTGGCCGATCTGGCAGTCCTCTAGGACGACCGGAGCTTCCCTCCCGAGCTCCGAGCCGGGCCCGATGGATGTCCGGGCTCCGGCGATCCTGCATCCTGTATGGAGGATCACGCCGGGCGCAATGCGATCGGGGACAACGGCGCCGTCCACCTCCACCGAATACGGGCACGGGATCACGACGCCTCTGTGAAGCAGTTGCTGAACCGATTCCGAAAGCTTTGGTGCATCACTCATGCAAATACTCCTTGTCGCGGCCGTGAGTCCGCAAGCCAGTTCATATGGCAGCAGTATATTGCAATAGCGCGGCCGTCACCAGTATTCCCAACGGGCATAGGAAGCTTTTTGGGGCTCCCGCGAACTTCGCAACCTTTTAAAAGCCCGACGGTTGCCTTCTATTTGAACGTGGGTCCGGACCAACCGTCGCCGATGCCGTACGGAAGCATGGTTCCGATCGCAAAAATGCCGCGAAGCTTCCCGTTCTTTGTTTTGAAAATATCGGCAAAGGGCATAGAACTCGGCGTCGTGGCGTAACTGGGCTGGGCGGTTCCATCCGGCATCTTGATTGTGGCAAGCCCGCGATGATTGAAACAGTACAAGCCCCAGGTAAGACCCATTTCTTCATCCACCACGGGCGTGCGGCGCGGACGCACGTTGTAAATCGTCTTCAACATGGGCGGAATAATGCCATCGGGGGTTTTGCAGGCTCGACCCGCCGGCAATCCCTGCGGCGGCGGGGCGGCGCCGGGAATTGTGCCGCATGTGACCATTCCGTTTTCGAAACGGTAGGCATCCTTGTCCCAGGGAATCGCGCTGTCGCTCATTTTATCCAGCGCTTCGAAATAAATATCCGGCATCCGCAGCATTTCCTGGCGTGACCTGCGTTCGGATGGAGCGAGAGTTTCCGTGAACGTGGGAGGCGTGCTTTTCAGATTACCGAGATTTTTTTCATTCATATCCCGGAGCACAATCGATTCGGCTTCGGTGATCCGCCGATTCGCTACCTTGAGCCGCACGGACAGCAACACGGGCTTGTCGTGTTCTTTCGCGATGCCCGTCCACGCCACCTGGCTTGTCTGCACATCGCATATATAAAAATGGAAATCTCCCAACCCGGACGCGGTAAACCAGAGTCCTTCTGTGGGCGGGAGCGCCACGGTATTTTCAGTGAATTTCAGATCTCTGGCTAAGGGCGCCCTGGATGCATCATGGGCCACCATCGCGGCGAGATATTGATCCGCGATGCCCCGGAGGCATGCGCGATCGCAGGTTCCCGGTTTTTGACCCTGAGCGGCAGAGATCCCAATCGCATACATGCCAATGAACACCATGAACAGCGTTTTTTTCATAAGGCCCCTCCTGTGAAGAAGCTTTTCGTCAAAACCGACTCAAAGGCACAAAGCCTCGAACGCTCCCAAAGCCACCATTTCGATCGCGGATATATAGGATGCATCGTACTTCAGTCGAGGCGCGCATTGAAAGCAAAGAATAGGAACCACAATACCAACGTTATTCATTGGCAGGCCTCAACCCGCTGCTTTGGTAGTACAATACGCAAAATCGATGAGGAGATATTTTCAAACGATCGTTGATCGTGCGTATTGCCGTGGTTCCTTTGGCTGCGATTCACACCGATTGTCATTGAGATGGAGACGAGCACTATGTGGCACCATATGTTTATTCTGAGCATCCCGGTTCTTGAAAAAATTCTGCGACCCGTAATCGTTTACGGTTTTCTGATTGTCGGGCTGCGTCTGTCAGGAAAACGCGAACTTGCACAGTTGAATCCTTTTGATCTCGTAGTATTGCTGACCCTGTCCAACGCGGTGCAGAATGCCATTATCGGGGATGACAACACGGTCATTGGAGGGTTGATCGGGGCCTCGACGCTTCTTCTGGTGAACTACCTGGTGATCCGATTTCTCTTCACGCACGAGCGCGTGGATCGATTTGTCGAAGGGGACGCAGACGTGCTGATCGATCATGGCCGCGTCATGGAAGAGCGTCTAAAAAAGGAATTATTGACCAGACAAGAACTCGAAATTGCCGCGCACCGTCAAGGCTTTGCTTCCCTGCTGGAGGTCGAGCGCGCCGTAATCGAGCCGGGAGGCGGAATATTTTTCACAGGGAAAAAGCCGACGCTCGATCAGGTACAGCAATCGGAACTAATCCAGCGCCTGGATGCAATCGCGTCCCAGCTCAATGAACTGCGTGCCAGTGTCAAACAATCCTGATCGCGCGATTACCTGGAGCGTTTGACCGATATTCTGGGACAGTATCGGGCGACGGGACACCGGCTGCACCAGGGGGAGACCGGGACGCACAGGTTTTGGCCGAAGGTCACGAGAATATCGTTGTAGGTCTTCCAGTGGCGCCGGGGAAGCTTCCTGCGCAAGGCAAATTCGGTTTCCTCAGGCGTCTTTGTGTGGACGTATCCCCAGATATTCGAAATGCGGTGCACATGCGTGTCCACGCAAATCCCGTAGTCTCCAAATCCGACCGTTAAAACCAGGTTTGCCGTTTTGCGCCCGACGCCGGGCAGCTTCAGGAGTTCCTCCATCGAACGCGGGACGTTGCATCCATGGGTATCGATGAGAGCCTGGCAAGTCTGCCTCAAATGCTTCGCCTTCGTGTGATAAAACCCGACGGGGAAAATCAACCGCTCGATCTCCGGAACGGACAATGCAACCAGGCTTTGCGCGTTCGGAGCGCGGGCAAGCAGCCGGTGTGAGGCGATTTCCGTGACGGCGTCCTTTGTGCGCAACGACAGAATCGTGCTCACGAGCGTCTCGAATGGCCGATCGCTCGCTCTTTCGGCGACGACTCCCACCGCCGGGACTTTCCATTTTTTAATCTCTTTTCTCAGGACAGAGAGAATCTTATTGAGCGTCTGTGTTTCCATGGTCAAGAAGTCACCGGACAAATCTGTTTGTCGCTCAGGAGCCAGAAGCAGCGCACAAACAATGCAACAGCGATCAGGATGCCGAAAATCCACAGTTTCTTCATCGGTGAATACATTAATCCTGATGTCGATGGGATGTCGAGAGCTATCGAATCCGGGGCAGGAAAACTGAGTTCCGTTCTGTAAGTAATCGGGGTCGGGGTCGGAATCGGTATCGGGGTCGATCTTTGTTCTTCAAAAGCCTTGATCCTTATTCCGAGCTTTCGAATTTCGATACCGATAGCGATTCCGACCCCGACCCCGATTTGCCTGAATTAGGGGTTCATCTGCAGTTAATAGAGGCGGAAGGAAACTTCTATGACAACGGAGACATTCACCGGCTCATTGTTCAGAGTGCCGGGCATAAACTTCCATTGCTTGGAAAGAGTATCCACCACGTTTTCATCCAATCCGTAGCCGAGTCCCTTGATCACCCGTATTTGACCAACTCTCCCATCCTTCTGTATGACCGCATTCACGAGCACGATTCCTTGGACCCTGGCATCTCTCGCTTTCTGCGTATAGGGAGGTTTCGGCTGTTGGATGACCTGAGGAGGTTTAATAGAAGGGTCATTGACGGAATACATTCCATCCTCAAATTGCATCGCCTTTAACCCGGGAGGCAAATTCTGGCCGGAGGCAGATTTCACCACCGGCGCCAGGATCAGTGTCTTTTTCGAATTTTGTATCGTGTCCAGCTTGTTCCACTGTTCTTTTGAGAGTGTCATCCGGATAGAGAGCAACATGGACGCGTTCACCTTCTCCAGTTCTGATCGCGCTTTGGCCACCTGCTCGATTGCCTTTTGAGCCTGAGACTCCTGTACGGGTTCCGCTTGCATCAGCTGCTTCAATTGCAGTTCGCTCTTATCCAGCTCCGCTTTTGCCGAAACGAGCTTGTTTTGATGGCCCATGAATATCTGCTCAATTTGATTCACCTGAGATTCCTTGAGCTGCAATTGCTTCACGATCTGCGAATTCTTCCACCATTTGCCTAATTCCGATGGAGTTGTCGACATCGCCCATTGTTGCTGGGCTGCCAGGTTGAGAGGCAGAATCACCAGCAGCCATGCCAGACACAGTCGGGTTCTCATATGCATCTCCTCCTAGCATTCAACGTTCCCGGTTATCCGCAAAATACAAACCGGGAACCGGCCTACTCCGAACTCCGAAGACTTACTTAATTTCCTGCACCAGCGCTGCTGCCGGAGCCAGCGCCTCGGGGCAATCCCGATATAATGCCTGTTCCACGTCGATGAGCAGGTTCTGATCCGCCCCCACGGCAAAGTCCGGTGCAGGAACCCCGGGCTTCTCCATGAACAGGAAGAAACACACCAGGGCAGCTACAGATACGGGCACCCAGATCAGCGCCGACTTCATCCTGAGGGTTGGCGCGGCGCGTCTCAGGTTTTCCGTTATTGCGGCTCTCTGGCTTGTCCAAAAAGCTTCCGGTCTTTCGGCGGCAGTGCGGAGAGAGTCTCGAAAAACTGTGATTCCGTCTTGAAGCTCCCCGGACTTTACCAGCTCCTCGCCTTGTCCTGAGCTCATCTCAGCGATGCGCTCCCTCGGCGGTTCGTCATCGAAACGTGTCATCATTTTCGTGCTCCAAAATCTGGTCAAACACACCCGTTGCAGCGAGCCTTCACCGCTTCGACACTCCGGAACAGGTGCGACTTGACGGTTCCGATTTTCAATCCCGTTGACTCGGCGATCGATTCCAGGGACATTTCCTCCACGAAACGCAGCAGAAATACGATCTTCTGGCGCTCCGGAAGCTTCGCCACGGCGGTCCGGATAGCGTCCACCGACTCCCTATTCATAAGGGTTTGCTCCGGGGATCGGTGTAAATCCACCGCTCCTATGGCTTCCAGGCGCTCCGGGTGATTCACTTTGCGCCAGAAAGCCCAACGCCTGCTCCGGTTATGATCGTGCGCGAGATTGATGGCAATGCGCACAAGCCACGTCGACAGGCTGGATTCGCCTCGGAAACTGTTTCGCTCTCTGAAGGCGCGCAAAAAGCACTCTTGGGTCAATGTGTCGGCGACATCGTCGTCGCGAACCATGGATAGCAGGATGCGATAAATCTGCCTTTGGTGCCGGGCCACGATTCCGTCGAATTCCTCTGGCTCGACCCGTTGAATATCCGCGTTCTCATCAGCGACATGCGTCAGCGCAACATCCACGGCACAGGTCCTTTCGTTTGTCTATATTGGACGCGTCCCCGCGGTTTTGGTTTACAAATAAATTCTCCGCTGCGCAGGTTTTTGGCTTAAGATCGCTTCAGCAACTGTCACCGGAGGGAAAAATCATGAAACCAGGGCTGAAAGAGGAATTTACACAACGCTGGAGCAAATATTTTCCGGGAGCTGATCTGCCGATCGCCTTTTACTATACGGACAGCGGCGAACAGGCTCCGGTCCACAGAATCACGGAAGGCCAGCACTGCTTCATCGACGATCTTGCCGCCATCCGACAAGGCAAGAATCTGAGCTTCGACACCAAATCCATCGCCTGTTTTGGAGGAAAACGCTATCTGGGCTTCAGTCAAGCTCTGATGCCGGGATTCGAGTACTTTCTTTCCTGCGGAATCCCTGGAAAACTCGAGGGGGAGAGGTACAAGAAATCGCCTGAGCTTGTGAAAGACCTTCTCCAGCACGTACCGACGTTCAAGGCACCGGCCAAATACGTAGTGTTCAAGCGCTGGGACGCGCTGGAAAATGCGGATCAGCCGCTGGTCGTTATTTTCTTTGCGCCGCCGGATATTCTTTCCGGATTGTTTACGCTTGCCAATTTCGACGAGCCGACGAACGAAGCGGTCTTCTGCCCAATGGGCGCCGGCTGTTCCACGATCGTTCAGTATCCGCTGCTGGAATCTGATTCGAAGCGTCCGCGCGCCGTGCTTGGAATGTTCGACGTTTCCGCCCGTCCCGCATTACCGGCAAACATGCTGACCTTCTCCATTCCGATGCAGAAGTTCGAACGCATGGTGAGCGACATGGACGAGAGCTTTCTCATCACCGGATCATGGGAAAAAGTGAAAGCTCGCCTTCCCAAATAGGATTTCCAAAGCAGGCTACGAATCCCACGAATTCAATTCGTGGGATTTGTGGCTGCTTTCGCCCGCATCGAGGGCTCAGGCAGACGGGATGCGGGCCGAATCTCGGAAGCCGGGACGGTGGGACCATCCCAGGTCATGAATCCACCGGCGTCGTATACTTTCGTATATCCCTCAGAGCTCAAATACGCCGCCGCGCTGCGGGAGCGCCCGCCGCTGCGACAATAGACGATAACAGCCTGATCCTTCGGAATTTTACCAATTTCATCCTTGAACTGCACCGGCCAGGCGAGATTGTACGGTTTACAGGCGGCGTTGCCGATCGCCGTCGATGCTTCTTCGCTGCTGCGCACATCGATGAGGATGAAATTGAATGGCGCGCCATTGGCGAGATAGTCTTTCAGCGTTGCCTGATCCAATGAATTGACTGCAGCCAGGCAAGTCCCGACGGCAAGCGCCGCAAACAATGCTATTTTTTTCATATGGCTTCCCTCAAATAACTTCCCTCAGAGTTTCGCATGGTACGGTGATAATTCAAAACAATTCCGGAAGCAGTTTTTATTTCTTTTCTTGATTTGAATCAAGGATCTCTTGAGGGATCCGAGGCATCATGAATCCTGTTGTTGCGAATGAATCGAGGAGAGAGGAAGACCTTATGAAACGGAAGATCATTATTATCGACCAGGAAAAATGCACCGGCTGCGGTTTATGCGTTTCGGATTGCCCTGAGGGCGCGCTTCGGATTATCGACGGCAAAGCTCGGCTCGTCGGCGATCTGCTCTGCGACGGTCTTGGCGCCTGTATGAAGTCGTGCCCGGAAGATGCGATTTCCGTGGAAGAGCGCGAGGCGGAACCGTATGACGAAATCCGCGTCCTGGAAAACATCGTTCCTCAGGGACGGAATGTGCTCCAGGCACATCTCGAGCATCTGAAAAATCATGGCCAGTCGGAATATCTCCAGCAGGCAATAGCCTATCTCCGCGAAAATCGGATTGCCGTCGAGCTGCCCCAGGAGAGCGCTGCATGCCAACCCGCGGGCGGACACTGCCCGGGCTCGCAGAGTCGGGCCTTCGTTGGGCCTCAGGCTGGCGGAGCGGAAGATGCATCTTCCCGGCCATCCCAGCTCACACACTGGCCGATCCAGCTGCACCTGATCTCTCCGGCAGCACCTCATTTTCGCAATTCGGATTTGCTGGTTGCAGCGGACTGCGCGGCATTTTCCTACGGCGATTTTCACAAGGACTTTCTCAAAGGCAAGACCCTCACGATCGCCTGTCCCAAACTCGATGCGGGACAGGAGGTCTACCAGCAGAAACTGACTGCGCTGATCGATGAAGCCGAACTCAAATCCATCAGCGTCGTCATCATGCAGGTTCCATGCTGCAGCGGCCTGCTTCGGCATGTGGTCGATGCCGCCAGCCGAGCTAAACGCCGGATTCCCATCCACTGCGTGGTCGTGGGACTCCAGGGCGAGATCCTCCGCGAACAAGCCCTAGCATAGGAGACAGAATATAGACAATTCGCGAATAGCGATTCCTTCTGTCTTCTGTCCCCTGTCTCCTTCCTTGACATCTGCTGCATACCATTGGACAATTTGCCGTGCTTTCATTTGATCTTCATTCCACGCCGCGTCATTTATTCGCACTGATCCGGCAGGGTTTTTCGGAAAGAGGAGTGGCTTTTCTATGACTCGAAGCTATCTGATGTGTGTGTTGCTTTTCGTGGCTGTGTCCTGCGTTGCGGCGCCCGCCCAGCAACAGACTCCGGCGGCTCCCACGCCGGCGCCGCAAGCTGCCACCGCGGGATCTGATCTCGTCGTGTTGAGGGTCAATGGCGAACCGATCACCGAAAATCAGGTCGTTGTCCAGGTCGGCCTGCTTGCCCGACAAAAGCAGTTGCCGTCGAATTCCCAGGAGGATCGTAATGTAACTCTGTTCAAGGGTGCGGTGGATAACATCGTCATCGAGACCCTGTTGCATAAAGAAGCGATCAGGCTAAACCTGGCGCCCGATCAGGCAAAGGTTGAGGAACAGTGGCAGACGATTCTAAAGCAATTTCCTTCCCAGGAGGAATTTCAAAAGGCTCTGGCTGCCCAGGGCTATACGGATGCCAAGCTGCGAAAAGAAATGGAGGAAAGCTCGAAAATAGAGCAGGTGCTTGATCAGGCGGTGAAGGGCACGCCACTGGCGACGGATGCCGATGTCCAGAAATTCTACGATGACAATTCGCCGAAATTCATGCGGAAGGAACAGGTGCACGCGGCGCACATCCTGCTGCTGGTTGACAAAAACAGCACACCGGAGCAGAAGGCAGCGATAAAAAAGAAGCTCGAGGAGATCCGGTCGGAAATCGACTCCAAAAAGATTACGTTTTCCGACGCAGCCGCCAAATATTCGCAGGATAGCGGCAGTGCCAAACAGGGCGGCGACCTGGGATATTTCACGCGCGGACAGATGGTCCCGCCGTTTGAGGAAGCAGCCTTTGCCGCGGAGCCCGGGTCCCTATCTCAAGTAGTCGAAACCCAATACGGCTTTCACCTCATCAATGTGATCGATAAAAAGCCTGCGGGCAAAGCACCCTTCGAGGAAGTCAAAGGGGACATCAAGCGGCTTCTGGATCAAACGAGCTTGAGGAAGGTTACCCAGCAATACGTGAACGACCTGAAAACCAAGGCGATGATCGAAAACTTCATGACGCCCGAGGAGTTCATACGACGCCATATGGCAGGCCGCTAGATTTTTTTCCTCGAGTACGCAATTTTCAAATCGATTGCATCAGATGTTTTCCGGAATGATGCGCACGGCACCCTTGTCGGCGGAGGCGGCGAACAAGGCATAGGCGCGCAGTGCTTGTGGAATCTGCCTTTGCCGCTGCGGCTTGAACGCTGTCGTGCCTTTGCTGCGCTCCTCGGAGCGCCTCGCCTCGAGCTCGTTTTCGTTCACTTTCACATCGATCGTCCGGTTGGGAATGTCGATGGCGATCATATCGCCGTTTCGGACCAGCGCAATCGCACCACCCGCGGCGGCTTCCGGCGAGACATGGCCGATGGAAAGCCCGGAAGTCCCTCCCGAAAACCGTCCATCCGTTATCAATGCGCACTGCTTTCCCAGGTGCATCGATTTGATATACGAAGTAGGATAAAGCATTTCCTGCATTCCGGGACCGCCCTTGGGACCCTCGTAGCGGATGACGACCACGTTGCCCGCCTTCACTTCCCCGCTCAAAATGCCTTCACAAGCCGCTTCCTGTGAATCGTAAACGCATGCGCTTCCCGAGAAACGGAAGATCGATTCATCCACTCCCGCCGTCTTCACGATGCATCCCTGCAGGGCGATGTTTCCGAAGAGCACCGCCAGGCCGCCTTCCTCGGAATAACAATGCGAAACGTCGCGGATGCATCCCGCTCTCCGGTCCAGATCCAGACTCGGGTAGTACGTTTCCTGAGAAGCGAGGGTCAGATTGCGGCCCACGGCGCCGGGAGCACTCCGGTAGATCCGGCGGGCCTCCTCGGTCACGGCCGGGCTTGCGATGTCATAATCTTCCAGCACGCATTGCAGATTCGGGGCATCCACGCGCTTGACGAGTGGATTGATCAGACCGGCGCGATTCAGCTCTCCCAGGATCGCCATGATGCCTCCGGCCCGGCTGACATCCTCCAGGTGATACGATGAACTGGGAGCCACTTTGCACAGCACGGGGATTTTCCGAGACAGCCCGTCGATATCCGACATGGAGAAATCGACTTCGGCTTCCCGGGCGATGGCCAGGAGGTGGAGAACTGTATTCGTGGAACCGCCCATGGCGATGTCCAGCGCCATGGCATTCATGAACGCTTCGCGTGTCGCAACAGACCGGGGGAGGATCGACGTATCATCCTGCTCGTACCTGGCGCGTGCAATATTCACGATCCGTTGGGCGGCCTTTTCGAACAGGCCCATCCTGTTCTTGTGTGTCGCCAGGATAGTACCATTGCCCGGCAGCGCCAGCCCGAGCGCCTCGGTCAGGCAGTTCATGGAGTTCGCCGTAAACATCCCGGAACAGGACCCGCAGGTTGGGCAGGCTGCCATTTCCAGATCGGCGACTTCCTTGTCGGAAACTGACGGATCCGCCGCCATGACCATCGCATCGATCAGGTCATAGCGTTTATCCCCGACGACGCCCGCCTCCATCGGACCGCCGGAAACGAAAACCGACGGAATGTTCAGCCGCATGGCCGCCATCAGCATGCCCGGCGTGATCTTGTCGCAGTTGCTGATGCAGATCATCGCATCGGCCATGTGTGCATTCACCATATATTCCACGCTGTCGGCGATCAGTTCCCGGGAGGGAAGCGAGTAGAGCATGCCTTCGTGACCCATGGCGATTCCGTCATCGATGGCGATTGTATTGAACTCCGCCGCGAAACAACCCTGCGCTTCGATGAGTCGCTTCACATGCTGCCCGATCTCGTGCAGGTGCACATGCCCGGGGACGAACTGGGTGAACGAATTTACAATCGCGATCACCGGCTTTCCAATCTGGTCCTCGCGCATGCCGTTGGCACGCCAAAGGCTTCGCGCGCCGGCCATTCGGCGTCCTTCGGTTGTAGTTGCACTTCTGAGTCTGGTTGGCATAATTTCCCTCTCCCTATTGGTAGCAGTTCAAAATAGCGGATGGCCGCGATTTAATCAACCTTCGCATGCTTACTCGGTTTTGTCCTCTTGGGCGTGCGCGAGGGTTTTCACAATCAACAGCGTGAGAACCAGCAAAACAAAACCGAGTATAAAACGGTCATCGGAATTGCGGACCGGAAGCAGTCCGTACAGGGCGATTAGGATGAGGATGAGATAGCAGATCATCGCAACGATCAGCCTGCGGTTCGCGCCTTTTAGTTTTGTGCGCAAATTCGAGAATGTGGAGGATGGAGGCATGCCCTCTTCTTTCAGGCGGTTGAAAGCCGATATCTATAGGCCGACGGCTGTCCGCGAATTCTATTTCTCCTGCCGCTCGAGGCTCTCGGATGTCAGAGACGCCACGTCGATGACGCGCATGGTTTCATCGTAATTGAGGAGCTTCAGAGAATCCTGCAGCATGTGCATGCAAAAGGCGCACGCAGTTACGATCGTGTCCGCTCCCGCCGCGTGGGCCTGTTTTACACGAATATTGTTAATGCGCTCTCCCCGCTTCAGATCCATGAAGTAGTGCCCGCCTCCGGCGCCACAGCAAAGGCTTTTGGCCCGGAGGTTTTTCATTTCGCGCATTTCGGACTGGGGAATTGTCCGGATGACGTCGCGCGCCGGCTCAAAGATCCTCTGATAGCGGCCCAAATAACACGGATCGTGGTACACATACGTGTGTTTTTCGCCAAGCAGCGGTTTCAGCGCGCCCCGGTTCAGGAGGTCCCAGATGTATTCGCTGTGGTGCACGACGTTGAAGTCGCCGCCGAATTGTTTGTATTCGTGCTTCAGCACGTTATAGCAATGCGGACATCCGGTTAATAGAACCTTGAATTCGCGCTGCTTGAGCAGCTCGACCTGCTCCTTCGCGGTTTGCTGGAACAGCATTTCCTGCCCCATGATACGGGCGGGATCGCCGCAGCATTTTTCATCTCCCCCGAGAACCCCGTAGTTGATGCCGCATTTTTCGAGCAGTCGGCAGATGTCGTTCGCGATCTTGTGCTTCTGCGGATCGAAGGCCACGACACATCCGACCCAGTACAGCACGTCCACCTTTTCGCCGGGGCGGACGACACGAGCCTTGAGTTTCTCGACGAAATCCATCCGTTCGGATTGCGGCCCGAAAGGATTCCCGTTGGTTTCGTAAGTGCGGAGTGCGCGGCCCGCTTCTTCCGGCATGCGTCCCTGAATGAGCACCTCGTTTCGGCGCAGCTCCATCAGTGTGTCGACATGATCGATAAGCGCCGGGCAAACTTCCACGCAGGCGCTGCATGTGCGGCAATGCCAGATAAACTCCTCATCGAAGGCCTTGCCCACGATGTCGTCCGGTTCCGCCTTCTTGCCGTCTTCAGTTTTCGCGCCCGGATCGACCTCCTGCAGCGCCTTCTTGATACGGGCAATGAGTTGCCGCGGCGTGAAGTAATCCTTGTCCGCCATATAGGCCGGGCATACCTCTTCACAGCGGCCGCAGGAAACGCAGATATCCAAGTCCATGCGTTGTTTCCGCGTCAGGTCGTCGGCCTTCTGGAGACCGATTTTGAGGTCTTCGCTTTCGGCGCTCTCCATCAGTTTCTCGATATCGTCCCGCTGCAGCTCGCCTCGGGGTTTTATCTTTGAAAAGAATACGTTGGTCGGAAGGGAGAGCAGGTGGACGAATTTGGTATAGGGGATGAGCGCGATCCAGCTCATGGCGAAAATCGTATGGAGCCACCAGAGCGACGCGTGAATGGTTTTTCCCGAATGCTCACTCACGCCGGCGAACAAGACGGCGACTCCCCAGCCCACGGGCGAAAGCATTTTCCAGGGATCGCCGATGACGGCAATCCGCAGACCTTCGACGAGGTACCCTGTAATCGCCATGCAGGCGATCAGAAGCAGGACGAGACCGTCTTCGCGCGTGTTGGGAACCGTTTCCGGCTTCAATACATAACGGCGATACGCCGCCATTGCGATGCCGGCAAGGATCAGGACACCGGCCAGTTCGGAGGCTATGGAGAAGAAGACGTAAACGAATCCCCGGAAAATATTCAACTCAAGGCCGAACAGGTGCCCCGCGTCGTACTGAATCATGACCAGTAGCGTGGTGATCACCAGCACGATGAATGAATAAAAAATGAGGGAATGGAAGATAGCCGGATATCCCGAGTTGCGCACCTGCTTCTGCAAAAAGACTTCTCGAAGAAGGATCGCCAGGCGTTTTCCCCAATCGGAAAACTTTTCCTTTTCGGCTTTCCCCCTGCGCCAGAATTGGATCCGCTGGTACATTCCCCAGCCGAATATCGCCAGCGCGATTACGAAAAGGCCGTACATCACCCAGACATGGGAAATATTCCACATTAAAGGTCGCGTAGCTTCAGAAAGTGGGGGCATTGCCATTACCTCGCTCCATCTCGCTCATCTCTAGTTATTCAATTCACCGGATCAACGGAACAGCGCCTGACATAAGAACAGATCATAAACCCGGCGAGACGGTCAAGACCAAATGTGGAGGCTATCGAATCGCTGGGTTCTCGAGGTTTACCGCAGAGAATCGAAGAACCGCTTCAGGCGCCCGGAAAACTCGCGGTCAATCCGCTCGAAAGCGAGCCGTGCTGCGCGGCCGAAGCGCGCCTTTTCTTCGTGAGGCATCGCAATCGCATGCGCAATCTGCGCTTCGAGTGCCGAGAGGTCGGGGAAAAAGCAGGTGCCCAGGTGGCGCGGCTCGGTGCGGACATACGGTACGAGAAGCCCTGTCGATGCATCCACGTGCTCGTTCATCGGAGGAGCATCAACGCTCAGAACCAGGCAGCCGGTCGACATGCCTTCGACGATGTGGTGGCCCCACCCCTCACCGCGTGACGGGCAAAGGTGAATTCCATTCCTGTTCTGCATTGTTCGCAATTCTCTATCCGGCAGGTACCGGGTAATAAGGTCCACGTTCGGTGGAACGGTTTTCGGAGCCAATGCATCTTTTTGAATTAGATGCAGCACCGGCCATTCCGGATGGAGATTCCAGAGCGTCAGGATGTCCTCCGTGCCTTTCAAAGTGCTGCCGCCGGCAAGATGAAGGATGCCATTCCAATCCTTTTCAACGGAGCGGTCTGACCGGTCTTCGGAAGTAAAGCCGAGGTACTCCGTTTTGACGCCGTAATGCTGAAAAATTTCCACAGCGTATCTGCTCTTGCAGAGTACCTGGCCGATGTTTTTCAGCCGTCGGATATGCCGGTGTGGAAAGCGTTCCTGGTTGGGGATCAGGATTTGCAGGTCCGCAGCCGAGAACCACGCAGGGAAAGCCCGTTCGAGATGAATGGCTGTTTTGGCCCATCGGCGGCCCAGAACCCTGTTGACGAGGGAGCGGTCATGGGGACGGACTATCTGGATAGGTCCACCCAGGTTCTCCGCCTGCATCGCGCGAACGAGCAAATCGCTGTCTTTTGTCAGCCCGAAATTATTCTTCTTCCCGATGACGATCGTTTCCAGCATCGCCCCTATTGTATTCCGTGCCCTGAACGGGGTGAAACATTATTTGCCCGCCGGTAGCTTAGGCGAAGCTTTCGGAGTGCGCAAGCAAGCTTGCTGCCGCTTTGAGGTTTCCAGTTTCCCGTTGACATCTTTTATTCGAAACCGCGAACCGGAAACGGGAAACGCGTAAACGAGTAAACGACTAAAGCGGCAGCAAGCCGCCGCACTCCCAGGCGCTTTTCCGGGATCACGGCGTATTTATGTGGACAATTCTTGATCGGTTGAAGTAGAAAGCATGGCAAAACGCGGATGCATTTTTGACGTGGAGAGTCTATGTCACAGGAACAACGCTATCGCTGGGCGCAGTGGGGCGATCTGAACGCATTTTTTGGACTCATGCTGGACAACGTCACGAACCTCGTAGTCCTCACCGGCATTCTCGTCGGCGTTTTCGGATACCCAAGCGACAAAATCTACACCCTCATGATACCCGGTACCGCATTTGGCGTTCTTTTCGGCGATCTCGTCTACACGTGGCTTGCATTCCGGCTGGCGAAAAAAACCGGCCGGACCGATGTCACCGCCATGCCGCTCGGCCTCGACACCCCGTCCACGATCGGGATCGCCACTGCCGTGCTCGGTCCCGTCTACCTCGTGACGAAGGATGCCGTGCTGACATGGCAGGTTGGCATGGCCACGCTCATGATCATCGGCGTTTTCAAAGTCGCGCTCTCGTTATTCGGGGATTGGGTGCGCCGTCACATTCCGCAGGCAGGGCTGCTCGGGTCGCTCGCGGGACTGGGAATCACGCTGCTCGCCTTCTTCCCGATCATGAAGATCTTTTCCGCCCCCGTCGCGGGTCTCGTTTCGCTTGGAGTAATCTTATATTCCCTTACGGCCGGGCGGCGGCTGCCTTTCCGTTTGCCGGGGGCCTTCCTCGCCGTAGCCGTCGGATGTCTGGTGTACTACCTGGCAGGCGGAATCGGACTTTTCGGAATGCATGCCGCGGCGCCCGCCGTGCAATTCCACCCCGCATTTCCGGTACCGACGCTCGGTTTCATCCACGGGCTGGGGAAAGCAATTTCCTATCTGCCGATCGCCTTCCCCTTTGCGCTGCTGACCATCATCGGCGGGATCAACAACACGGAAAGCGCGCGAGTCGCGGGCGATGCATATCGGACGCGCGATATCCTGCTCACGGAGGCCGTCGCAACGGTTGTTGCCGCGCTGTTCGGCGGCGTTGCGCAGTCCACTCCATACGTCGGGCACCCGGCCTACAAAGCCATGGGTGGCCGCGCCGCATACACTCTGGCCACCGGTCTCTTCATCGGGATCGGCGGCGCACTCGGGGCGATGTCGGTTGTCGTGCAGGCAATCCCCGAGGCGGTGATCACGCCCATCCTGCTGTTCGTCGGAATCGAAATTGTGTCGCAAGCCTTCGTCGAATCGCCGCGGAAACACATTGCCGCGGTTGCGTTTTCGATCATGCCCGTCGTCGCGTACCTTGTGCTGACCTACGCGGACAGTCTCCTCGGGAAGCTGGATCCGGCAACCGTTCTCCCGAAGGCCCTGACCGACGACCAGAATATTCTGCGGGCCGTGGGACACGGATTCATTGTAACGGCGATGCTGTGGGGGGGGTTCCTTGCGGACCTGATCGACGGCAGGTTCCGTCGCGCCGGCATTTTCATGCTACTTTGCGCGGCGCTCACGCTGTTCGGCTTTATCCACTCGGTCACACCCGCCGGCGGCATTTACTTGCCGTGGCAGCTCGGCAATACCCTGGTCTGGCAGATCGCTCTGGGATACGGCCTGATCGGCGCGGCCGTCTTTTTCCGTGCAAGCACAGACGCCGTCGCCTAAATTTCGGCTCGCTGTACAAATAAAATATTTGCAGAGGAGAGTGCGGTTATGAAAGTTGTGGCGATCAATGGAAGCGGAAGGAAAGACGGCAATACATATTTGCTGCTAAAAACTGTTTTGGAGGAATTGGAGGCCGAAGGGTTCCAGACCGAAATAATCCAGCTGGCGGAGGGGAAACCGCTCCAGGGATGCGTGTCCTGCTATAAGTGCATGGCGCAGAAAAACATGAAGTGCGCAATCACGGAGGACCCCTTCAACGAATACTTCGCGCAGGTGAGCGAGGCCGATGGAATTCTGCTGGGATCCCCCGTCTACTTTTCCGACGTTACCGCCGGGATGAGGGCGTTTATCGAGCGCTGCGGCTTTGTGCAACGGGCGAACGGCGGCGTGCTGAAACGCAAGGTCGGAGCCGGAGTCCTGGCCGTGCGCCGCGCAGGCTCCAACTTCGCTCTCGCGAGCCTCAATTATCTCTTCCTGATCAGCGAAATGATCATCCCCGGATCCAGCTACTGGAACATGGCGCTGGGAAGAAACCCGGGTGAAGTTCTGAATGACGCGGAAGGACTCCAGACGATGAAAACTCTCGGCAGAAACATGGCGTGGCTGATCAAAAAAACAAGGGCGTAGAGAAAGCTCTCCGGTGTCGGCCTTCAGCATTCAGCCTGCCGAAAGCCGACCTCTATACGTTCCCAACCTGCAACCGGAAAGTTACTTCTTAAACTGGGCGATGGTTTGAGTCAGCAGGACCTTCTGGTCGGGCCCCAGCTTGAGGGTCTTGGCTACCTGCACCTGATCGAGCATTGCACGGAGGATGCATGCCAATTTCTCTGAAGCGCAGAATAGATATACGTTTTGGGCAATCGCTCCTGCACCCGTGTATGTCCAGGGAATGCCGACATCCTGTCCACCATAATTCATTCCTTTGGTCTTCGCCATATTGCCGACATAGACCAGGCTCAAAGGCGCCGTCTTGGCAAATTCCTGTTTCATCTGGCCGGAACCATCAAGTCCCGCAGTCGCCCGCGCATCTTCTTTGGAAATAACCTTCAGAGCATGGCTGATCGCGTCATAAACAAAAACCCCATCCGCGGTGAAAAGATAGATATCAATGTTCTGCCAGTCCACTGCAGAGGGGGCCGTGCGATGCCCGCCGGGCCGGTTCACGCCGTCCGCAGCCCACAACAGATTAGACAGGACCTGCATCGACAGCTTCTCCTCCGGACCGAAATTCCCACGAGTGCTCTGTCGCAGTTTCAGCGCATTCATCAAGGGCATCCCTCCTTCCATCTTCGGGGGCGGAAGTTTGATCACTTCCGGCTCCTGCGCCAGAGAAAATGAAGGGACAATCATCAAGAGCGAACCCAAAATCAAACACGCAAGAATTTTTCTCATCGATTTCTCCTTCCAGCTTTTCTGCTGATATCGTATGCAGATAATTCCGATTGGGTGCTGCCTTCTCCGGAGCTTCCTCCGGATAGCCGTCATTATAGCAATCAGTATCCCGCGGGCGCACGAAGATATGCTCGTGGGCGAGAAGCGGAACGCCGGCGGGTGTCACCGGACGCGGACATGACTGCCCACGGCAAGCCGCAACTGTCCTTCGGTGACGACGGTCTCCCCGGGCTGCAGGCCCTTATCAATCACGATCTGGTCGTCGACCCGCATTCCGGGAACGACGGGACGCGATTCCACCGTTTGGTCGGGCTTGACCACGAAAACGAAAGATCCTTCCTGGCCCGTCTGCACGGCCTGTCCCGGGACAATCAGGGCGTTCTGTCTCGTTCCCAGCCGGAGGACGACGCGGACAAAAAGGCCCGGCCAGAGACTGCGATTCCTGTTCGGGAAGGATGCTTTGACAAGAATCGAGCCGGTGGACGGATCCACCGTATTATCGATGAAGAAGAGATTCCCGGTTTCAGGCGCCGACGTGCTGTCCTGCAGAGAAACCGTTACCGCCTGCCCCTTCTTGACGGAGGGCAATCGAGTCTGCGGCACTGAAAAAGCGACGTAGACCGGTTCGACGTGGTTGATCGTCGTTAGCTCGGTATTGGGGCTGATAATATTGCCCTCTTTGATGTTGACGGTTCCCGTGCGTCCGTCGAGCGGAGACCGGATGCTGGTATAACTGAGAAGCACGCGCGCATTTGCAATCGCCGCTTTCGTCGCTTCAACCGTCGCCCGGGCGCTTAGAATTGCGGCCTGGTCGGCGCGGACGGTTGCCGAAGCCGCTTCTTCACTGGCCGCGGACTGTTCCGTTTGCTCTTTCGAAACAAGGTGTTTATCGAAGAGGCTCGCATAGCGCGCCGATTCCGATTGCGCGTATTTCTGCTGGGCGATATCCCTCGTCAGATTCGCCTCAAGCTGCGCCAGCGTGGCTTCATCTCTTGCGAGATTTGCCTGCTGCTGGGTCAGTTGCGCATCGTACGTGCGGGAATCGATTTTGAAAAGCTCGTCGTCCTTTTTTACGAAATCCCCTTCCCGAAAGAACACCTTCAGCAGCTCGCCGCTCACCTGGGATTTCACTGTCACCGTGGAAGAAGCCTCGACGGTACCGACAGCCTGAATATCGATCGGCACATCCTTCGTGACGACTTTGGCTGCGTCCACAGGAATTGCCGCGTCGCGCATACCACCCTTGACCGGACGGTCGGAAGAGGGAGAACCGTTTCTGCATCCCTGTTCTGCCAAGCTAAAAAACACGAGCACCATGACGACCCAGGCAGACCTGCGGGCCAAATTCCATGGATTACCGGCCGTCGACATAAACGATTCCTCCGTTTGTTGCGAGTTCCAAGTTGCAGGTTACAGCGCTCACGCCGCAACCGATTGCATCAACCCTCGTTCGTCCCGCTTTGCTCTCGATGCGCAAGGTGACGAACCTTTTCGAGGTAGACGTACACCACAGGTGTTATGTAGAGGGTGAGCAGCTGAGAAACCAGAAGGCCGCCCTCCACCGCGAGACCGAGCGGACGGCGCGCCTCCGATCCAGCTCCGACACCCAGAGCGATCGGCAAAGTTCCCACCAGTGCCGCCATCGTGGTCATCATAATGGGTCGAAATCGCACGAGGCAGGCCTGATAAATGGCGTCCGCGGGAGCAAGTCCCTGCGTTCTCTGCGCCTCGATCGCAAAATCGATCATCATGATCCCATTTTTTTTCACGATGCCGACCAGCATGATGATTCCTACAAATGAATAGATGTTCAGTTCCTGCCGGAACAGGAGCAATGTCGCCAACGCCCCCAGCCCTGCGGAAGGCAAACCCGAAAGGATCGTGACCGGATGGATGAAACTCTCGTACAGAATTCCCAAAACCATGTAGATCACGAGAATCGCCAGAATCAGGAGCACTCCCATGCCCTGTAACGACGAAGCGTACGCTGCCGCCATGCCTTGGAACAATGTCGTTATTCCATCCGGAAGGCTGTTGCGCGCGGCTTCCGTAATCGATTCGACTGCCTGCCCCAGTGAAACGCCAGGCCGCAGGTTAAAGGACAAGGTGACCGCCGGGAACTGGCCGTAATGCGCGACCGACAGCGGCCCCACACTCGTCTCCAGGTTGGCGAGTCCTTTCAGCGGCACCAGCTTCCCCGTCCGCGATTTCACATACAGCAATCCCAGCGCATTCGGGTCGCGCTGATACTGAGGCATGACCTCCATAATGACGTAATAGTTATCGGTGGGGGCATAGATCATCGATACCTGTTTGGTTCCATACGCAGAGTAAAGAGTGTTTTCGATCAGGTCCGGCGCCACATTTAGCGAGGAGGCCAGATCGCGGTCGATTTTTACAGTGACTTCCGGATTGTTGAGCTGAAGATCGCTGGACACGTCCACCAATCCGGGGATTGTGCGCAATCGCTTCTCGAAATCGGCACCAACCCGATACAGCTGGTCGAGGTCCGGACCCTGCAAGGTAAACTGGTACAGGCTTCGCGTCATCGTGCCGCCAATCCGGATCAGCGGAGGATTCTGCAGATAGGTCTTTATGGATGGAAGCCCGTTGAGCTGGGGGCGCAGGTCCTCGATGATTTGCTCGGGAGTCTCGGAACGCACGCTTCGAGGCTTCAGCCGGACCATGAAGCGGCCGGAATTGCCCCCCTGGACAAAGGACATAAACGCATCCACGGACGGGTTGGCACGAATCACCTTCGTCACCTGCTGCTGTGCTTTCACCATGCCTTCATAAGAAACATCCTGGGATGCTTCCGTGCTTCCGGAAAGCATTCCCTGGTCCTGATTGGGGACAAAGCCTCTGGGCACGAACCCGTATAGGTAAATCGTCGCCAGAAGTGTTCCGATCGCCACGATCAGGGTGAGAAACCGGAATCGCAGCACACCTCGAAGTGTCCAGCTGTAGGCATTGTACATTGCCTGGAAACCCTTTTCGGTCACGCGATAAAAGGCACCGGTGCTTTCCGATTGGGGCTTCAGGATGCGGCTCCCCATCATCGGCGTGAGGCTCAGAGCTACGACGCCTGAGATCAGGATCGCGACAATGATGACGACGGCGAACTCGTGGAACAACCGGCCCATGATCCCGCTCATGAAAAGAACCGGTATAAACACAGCCGCCAGCGAAATGGTCATGGAGAGAATTGTAAAACCGATTTCTTTGGCTCCGTCGAAAGCCGCCTGCATCCGCGGCTTTCCCATTTCCATATGGCGGTAAATATTCTCCAGCATGACGATGGCGTCATCCACGACGAACGCCACCGAGAGCGTAAGTGCCATCAACGAGAGGTTATCCAGCGTGTAGTTCAGCAGGGACATCGCCGCAAATGTACCGATGATCGACATGGGCAATGCCAGGCTGGGGATAAGGGTAGCCGAAACGTTCCGCAAAAAAAGAAAAATGACCAGGACGACCAGGGCGACCGTCAGGAGCAAAGTGAATTTGACGTCATTGACCGAATCGCGGATGGATTCGGAACGGTCAATCAGAATGCCGAGATTCACAGAGGGCGGAAGCAGCTCACGATATGACTTGAGCTGGTCCTTAATGGAATCGACAACCTCAACGGTATTGGTTCCGGGCTGTTTCTGAACCGCCAGAATAATGGAGCGGGCGTCCGATCCTCCGCTATTGAACCAGGCCGCCGATTTGTCATTCTGAATGCTGTCGATTACCTGTCCGACGTCGCCGATTCGGACAGGGGCGCCGTTGCGGTAGGTGATCACTACATTCCTGTACTGACTCGCATCGGTAAGCTGGCCGTTTGCCTGAACCGTATAGGCCTGTCTCGCTCCATAGAGCGTGCCGCTCGGCATGTTGACGTTATATTGATTGATTGCGTCTTCAACGTCGCTCAAGGCGATTCCCCGGGCCGCCAGGAGGTTCGGGTCAACCTGCACTCGCACCGCATATTTCGTCGAGCCCCACACGTTGACCAGCGCCACACCGGAAATCATCGAGATCCGTTGCGCAATCATATTTTCGGCATAATTATCCAGAGTGGAAAGCGGCAGTGTCGGCGAGTTCAGCGACATGATGAGAATGGGCTGATCGGCGGGATTGACCTTGCGAAAGGTGGGCGGAGTCGGCATGCCGGGCGGCAGCAATCGCTGGGCCGTGGCGATCGCGATCTGAACATCCTGGGCTGCGGCATCCAGGTTGCGGTCCAATGCGAATTGGAGCGTGACGTTCGTATTGCCCAGAGCGCTCGACGACGTCATCGAATCGACGCCGGATATTGTCGAAAATTGCTTCTCCAGCGGCGTCGCCACGGACGCGGCCATCAATTCAGGACTGGCCCCCGGAAGGCCGGCGCTCACCTGAATGGTAGGAAAGTCAACATTGGGAAGATCGCTGACCGGAAGACTTCGATAGCCCACCACGCCGAAGATTACAATCCCCAACATCACCAGGGTTGTCATTACAGGACGCTTGATAAAGAGATCGGTGATATTCATGTCTCAGCCTTATGCGGCACAAAAAAAGCCTTGCCGTTGATAAATACGGCGCCAATGGCACAGTCTTTCAACATGGCACGGAAATAGGAAAAAAACAATAGGTGCGCGCGGCGAAATGCCGCTATCGTCAGCCCCGCAACACTTCCTCCAGCAAATCTTTTCGGATCTTTTCCAGTTTCGGCTCCTGGGCTTGCCGCATCGCGGCCAGGTGCCGCTTCCAGCTCTCATTTTCGTTCAGATTCGGGCGGACTGCGGAACCGCGGATCCCGAGTTGAATCAGATCCCGGCCTGCCACCTCTCCAAATTCTCCAAGCACCTTTTGCTTGGCCGTTTCGAATGCATCGAGAATCGTGTGAAAGCCGCGCGCAGCCTCTTCGCAGGCATCTCTTTTCTGCGGGGCCACAGTCGCCATGCCCAGCAGCGCTCTTTCCACATCCTGCAACGTGTTTCCGAGGCGCAGCTCGCGGCAGAGGCTCATCAGCAGCGACCGGCGGATCATCTGCTGTCGCTCTCCTTGATACCGGTTCAGCTCCAAGGGCAGCTCTTCACTGGACAGAGTGCCGCTGAGATACTTCACGACGATCGCCTTCCCGACAGGAGCATTCTCCCTCTCCTTCTGCTCCGCTATTTCCTGTGCGGTCAGCTGAGGCAATGCAGCGATTCGCTCCATCGCCAACTCAAGCGCGCTCTTGACCCCTTCCTCTTCCACTAGATCGCTTCCTTGCCAAAGTAGTTCTGGATGAAACGAAAATTCTCCCGAACCTCGTCTTTGCCCTTCAGAATGCCCGGGCTTCCATATGCATGCCCGCAGAGGAGGCATTCGATATCGAGCCCAGACAACCTCTCGATGCTTTTCTGCAGCATCCGGGCGTCGCCTCCCGGAAAATCCGTGCGTCCCATGCTCCGGTAAAAGATGCAGTCTCCGGCAATCAGGATTTTCCGCTTTGGCCAGTAAATCGTTACGTGTCCCGGCGTATGCCCGGGCGAATGGCAGATCTGAAGCGATATCGATTCGGGGGAACCGAGTTCCAGCGACCCTTCATCAAGGAAGATATCGACTTTGCCGCCCATGGCTTCGTAGTTCGGCGCATCCGCTTCGTGCAGCGCAACGAGAGCCCCATATTCCTGGCGCAGGGCAATCGCCGATTCGCAATGGTCGGGATGGCCGTGTGTCAGGATCACGAGACCGATGCGCGTGCCCTCCAGCCTGTCCCGGTTCATTTCCGCCCATAGGCGCTCGAGGCCGGGTTCCTGGTACATGGGCGTCAGAAGGTGTCCCGGATCGACCACTACATGCCGGCCTTCATTCAAAGCGCCTGCAAAAACATAGGAATTGCAATTATTATCGGTCCCCCGCCATGGATAGGCGTGCAAACAATCCACAATTTTCATAGCGTATGATTGTAATATGATCCTCTGCTGCCTCAAAGCATTGATGCAGCGGCAACACGGTTCGTTGTAATACCGGCGTTTGGTTAAAAATTGTTTGAATCCCGGTGAGCTCTGGATTATTTTGCCTACCGGATTCACATCATCGTCGAGGGTTCCTGATGCAGTTGGCGGGGGAGAGGTGTTCATGGAAGATCATTATGTCAAAGAGCGTGAGCGGGCACGCATTCCCGATCAATATAAATGGGATTTGAACGATATTTGCGCCGGTGACGAAGCATGGGCAGAGGCAAAACGGAAGTTGACGGCGGATTTGAGCAGCATCACGGCTTTTAGTGGAAAGCTTGCCCAATCGCCGGAGCAGCTTCTCGGCTGCCTCCAGTCACTCGATGCCCTTCAGCAGGAATGCACGCGGCTGGCCTGCTATGCGAGCATGATATCCGATCTGGACACACGCAATTCCAGATATCTGGCCATGGATCAGGAAATGGGCCAGATCGGGTCGGATCTCTCTTCGTTATGCTCTTTCATTGAACCGGAGATCCTAAAAATCGGCAAAAAAACCATCGGCCGCTTCATGGAGCAGGAACCGAAACTCGTGACGTATCGCCACATCTTCGATGACATCCTGAGGAAGAAAAAGCACACGGGCACGAAAGGCGAAGAGAAAATCATCGCCGAAGCGAACCTGATGGCGGATTCGCCGGTCAGCATCAATAACGTCTTCACGAATGCCGATTTTCCATATCCTGAAATCAAGCTGGAAGACGGGCAGTCGGTACGCCTCGATCCGGCCGCGTTCAGCCTTCATCGCCGTTCTCCTGTTCGGGAAAACCGGAAAAAAGTTTTCGCGGCTTACATGGGTAAGATGAGCGAGTTCCGCAGGACGTTCGGCGCGCAACTGGCCGCAGAAGTCCGCAAAAACATATTCTTCACCAGGGCCCGGGCCTACCAGTCTTGCCTGGAGCGCGCTCTGGACGCCGGCAACATTCCGGTCGCCGTATATGAGAGCCTGATTGCGGGCGCCCGCGCGCATCTGGACACTCTGCATCGCTACCTTCGTTTGCGCAAAAAGCTCCTGGGGCTCGAAGAACTGCATTACTACGATTTGTACGCACCGGTCGTGAAAGATGTCGATCTGAAATACACGTATGAAGAGGCAGTCGATCTGGTGCTGGCCTCGCTTCGTCCGCTGGGGGAAGAGTATCAAAAGGTCGCGCGCCAGGCTTTGTCGAACCGATGGATCGATGTGTACCACAACGACGGGAAGCGGTCGGGTGCGTATTCGAACGGATCCGTGTACGACGCGCACCCTTACATTCTGTTGAACTACAACGGCAAGTACGATGATGTGAGCACGCTGGCGCATGAACTGGGGCACACGATGCACAGCTACCTTGCGAACAAGGCGCAGCCCTATGCGTTGTCGCACTACTCGATTTTCGTAGCAGAGGTCGCTTCGACGTTCAACGAGTCGTTGCTGCTGGAGCATATGCTCGGGGTCGAGACCCGGGACGAGGTCCGGCTATCGTTGCTGGGCAATTACCTCGACAACGCCCGGGCGACCGTATTCCGCCAGGTGCAGTTTGCCGAATTCGAGTTGAAAATTCACAAAATCGCCGAAGAGGGCACTGCCCTGACCGGAGACCTGCTGCATTCCCTATATGCGGCGATTACACGTGAGTATTGCGGCCACGACAAGGGCGTCTGTATCGTGGACGACGACATTCAGGCCGAGTGGACCTATATTCCTCATTTTTATTACAACTTCTACGTCTACCAGTACGCTACGTCCTTTACGGCCTCCACGGCGATCCTGGAGCGCGTGCTGGCCGGGGAAGATGGCGCAATCGCGAAATATCTGGACCTTCTTGCGGCCGGCGGATCGGATTACCCCATCGAACTGCTGAAAAAATTTGGGGTGGACATGACGACGTCCAAATCGCTCGACGCCACGATAGCCCGCATGAACAGGATCATGGACGAAATCGAAATTATCGCCCGCCGCCTTTAGGAGCCTGCCCGAGTAATAGGAGGGGCCGCACCTATTACTCGGACAGGCTCCCAGATTTACACGAGTACGCACACCGGGTTCCGGTCGCCAAAGACATTGTCGATGCGTCCGACGCTAGGCCAGAATTTGCGCTCCCTTGTCCAGGGGAGCGGGAATGCCGCATCTTCACGTGTGTAGGGATGACGCCACTCTGCAGTCAGGAGCGCATCTATCGTGTGCGGCGCATTTTTCAAAGGGTTGTCCTGTGGATCTGCTCTTCCCTCCTCGATTGCGGCAATTTCGCGCCGGATGGCGATCATCGCCTCGCAGAACCGATCCAGTTCTTCGAGAGATTCGCTCTCGGTCGGCTCGATCATGACCGTTCCCGGAACGGGGAAAGAAACTGTCGGAGCGTGGAAGCCGTAATCCATCAACCGCTTTGCAACGTCATCCACTTCAATGCCGGCGCTCTTTTTCAAACCGC
Organism: Acidobacteriota bacterium; assembly: GCA_035506515.1. Classification (GTDB taxonomy): domain Bacteria; phylum Acidobacteriota; class UBA6911; order UBA6911; family UBA6911; genus UBA6911. The sequence goes on along the minus strand of DATJPG010000102.1, from coordinate 14,000 downwards.
GCAGATCCAGAATGCATTCATGAGCAACGAAGCCCTGAGCGCCTTTGTAGAGCACGGGGTAATAAGGATCCAGTTTCCTGGCAATGTAGTTGGCATTCAATATGGCATAGCAGGAGGCTTCGCGCAGCGCCTCTGAACCCATCAGGCGAATATACGCCCAGGAAATCGGCAGGATGCTCGCAGACCCCCAGGGTGCCGAAGATACAGAGCTGATGGCTTCACGGCCCCCAGTTCGGACCACCACGTGTCCGGGCAAGAACTCAGCCAGGTGGGACGCAACCGCAATAGGTCCGACTCCGGGCCCGCCGCCCCCATGCGGGATGCAGAAGGTCTTGTGCAGATTCAGGTGGCAAACATCCGCACCGATTTCAGCGGGCCGGCAGATGCCGACCTGCGCATTCAAATTCGCGCCATCCATATACACCTGGCCCCCGCTGTCGTGAATAATCCGGCAAATGTCCTGGATAGACTCCTCAAAGACGCCGTGCGTGGACGGATAAGTCACCATTAATGCGGCTAATTGATCTTTGTGCTGTTCCGCTTTTTTTCTAAGGTCGCCCACGTCGATATCGCCGCTCTCGTTGCAGGCCACCACCACAACCCTGAGTCCGGCCATCACTGCGCTTGCCGGATTCGTGCCGTGCGCCGACTCGGGAATCAGGCAGATATCCCGATTCCCCTGGCCGCGACGGTTGTGATATTTGCGGATTACGAGCAACCCCGAGTATTCCCCTTGCGATCCGGCGTTCGGTTGCAGCGATACCGCAGCGAGGCCCGTGATTTTCGCGAGCCAATCCTGAAGCTGGAGGAAGAGCGTGTGGTAACCGCCAGCCTGCTCCAGCGGCGCGAATGGATGAATCTCGCTAAACTCGGGCCACGTGATAGGAACCATCTCCACTGCGGCATTCAGCTTCATGGTGCAGGATCCGAGAGCAATCATCGACGTATTCAAGGCCAGGTCCTTGTTTTCCAGCCGATGCATATACCGCAGGAACTCCGTCTCCGAGCGGTACCGATGAAAAACCGGATGTGTGAGATACTTGCTCGATCGCGCGAAGGGCGCGGCATAGTCGCCCGGAACGGATTCGATCAGCTCTTCGAGGTTGAAAGGGATGCCGTTCTGGAACGTGAAAATCGAAAACAGATTCATGAGATCGTCTGCCGTCGTCGTTTCATCGAGGCTGATACCGATCGCGGTATCGCTCAGGCGGCGCAGATTGATTCCCCGCTCACGTCCAAGAGCCATGATTTCGGAGGCCCGCGACACATCCAAGTGGACGCGGAGCGTGTCGAAGAATACGTCCGGACCGGCATCATAGCCGAGCCGTCGCAGTCCTTCGTGCAGCGCACCGGTCAACAGGTGAATGCGCCGCGCGATATTCTGCAGCCCGTCCGGCCCGTGATAGACCGCATACATGGCGGCCAGGACGGCTGGCAGAACCTGTGCCGTGCAAATGTTGCTGGTGGCTTTGTCCCGACGGATATGCTGTTCCCGGGTTTGAAGCGCCAGGCGATAGGCCGGCTTGCCGGAAGAATCTTTGGAGATGCCGACGATGCGTCCAGGCATTTGCCGCTTGAAAGCATCGCGCGTCGCGAAAAAACCGGCATGCGGGCCGCCGTACCCCATCGGGACACCGAAACGCTGCGAGTTGCCTACGGCGATGTCGGCGCCGCATTCCCCGGGCGATCGCAGCAGCGTTAGAGCGAGCAGATCCGTGGCGACGGTAACGAGAGCTCCGGCCTGATGCGCGCGCTGCACGAAATTGGAAATGTCGTGAACGGTTCCGTCGCTTGCGGGATATTGCACGAGAGCGCCGAAGACGGCATCGGTCAATTCAAACGTCCCGCAATTTCCGATGACCAGCTCGATGCCACGGGCCTCTGCCCGCGTCTTGACCACGGCGATGGTCTGCGGATGGCAGTTTTCCGAAACAAAAAACACATTGGCATCGCTTTTGCAGAGGCTGTGACTCATGTTCATGGCTTCCGCGGCTGCGGTCCCTTCGTCCAGAAGAGACGCGTTTGCGGTATCCAGCCCGGTCAAATCCGCGACCATTGTCTGGAAGACCAGCAGGGCTTCGAGGCGCCCCTGCGCGATTTCAGACTGATACGGCGTGTACTGCGTATACCAGCCTGGGTTTTCCAAAATGTTGCGTTGGATGACCGCGGGCGTGATGCAATCGTGATATCCCATCCCGATGTAGGAGCGGAAAATCCTGTTTTGGGAAGCGAGCTCCCGCAACTCGCGAAGAACAGAATATTCGCTCTGTGGCTCCCCAATCCCGAGCGAGCCTGACATGCGGATCGAGCCGGGCACGGTCTTTTTAACCAGTGCGTCCAATCCGTCGAGCCCCAGAGCCGCAAGCATCTTCCGGCCGTCCTCCGGCCGCGGACCGATATGCCGTCGGGCAAATCGGTCCGAGTTCCTGAGCACCTTTTCAGTCCCGTTGTTAGCTGACATGGCTCACCCGCCTTATAGAATCAATTGGATGCATCGGGGTGGACCCAGCGAAATACCGGATCCTGGCTTTCTTCCCCGGCCTGTCTTCTGCCGCGAATCTCTTCAAGGTTCCGACTCATGATCTGAAATACGTCCTCCATGAGACGGGGTCTGTCCACCTTCGTGTACGCCGACAGATCGACGGGACGACCGATTTTGATGCGCAGGATGACGCCCGGATTGACTCGCCGCGTCATGGGCACGATCACACGATAGCTTCCGTCGAGGCTGACCGGGACCAGAGGCACTCCCGTGCGCAGCGCGAGAGAAAACGCGCCGCTATAAAACTTATTCAAAACGCCATCGACGCTCCGGCTTCCTTCCGGGAACACGATGGCGCTCATACCGCTTTGGATCGCCCGGGCCGCCTCGCCGATGCTTTTCGCCGTGCCCCTCGGATTCTCGTAGTCGATGGCGAAGTAGCCCGCACGCCGCATATGCCATCCCATGAATGGAACGCTGAACAGCGATTTTTTCGCCACCCAGCGGAACTGGATGGGGAGATTCGCGGCCAGCGAGAGGATGTCGTGCAACCCGCTGTGATTGGCGACCAGGATCTGCGGATGATTAGGGTCAATATGCTCCAGTCCCTCAATCTGTACGCGCGTGCGACTCACCCAGAGATTGTCTTTCGACCATCGATACATGCAGTAATGCTGGAACTTGCCGCTGCCCGAGACAAGACTGCCCAGGATGGACAACGTACCCCAGAAAGCGGTGCTGAATGCGCACGCCGACCAGCACCATATCGTGAAAAGCCTAGCCTTCAGTTCTTCCACAAAATGCTTCTGTCGTCTGGCACTCCAGTAGAAATAGACCGGGACACCGGTAAGCACGATGATCAATCCCGGCCAGGTGAATTTCGGTTTGACCCACAGGAGGTCTATCATCACAAGAGATGCAAGGATAACGTAAATTGCAGGCAATACGGGATAGCCGAACGCTTTGTACGGCCGCTCCAGATCCGGCCGCTTCTTTCTCAGCACAAAAAGGCCGATCACGGTCAGAACATAAAAAAGAAGCGCCGCAAAAATGACATAATCCAGCAGTTCGCTGTAGGTTCCGCTCAGCACGAGGAACGACGTCCAAATCGCCTGGATCACGAGCGAGAAAACCGGGGTTCGCCTGCGCGGAGAAATTCGCGCGACCTTCCTGAAAAATAATCCATCCGATGCCATCGCATAGTACACGCGCGCGCCCGCGAGGATCATGCCATTGGCACACCCGAACGTCGAAACGAGGACCGCGAGATTAATGAACGTCAAACCCCACGGCCCCATCAGGCTCTGCGCGACGAGCGTTCCGACGCGATCTTCCGGCGCCGAGGCGATCGCCGTCAGCGGCAGGACCTTCAGGTACACGATGTTCGTGCAAATATAAACCAGCGATACCGTACCCGTTCCTATCAGCAGAGCAAGCGGAAGATTGCGCCGGGGATTCATAACCTCGCTGCCGGTAAACGTCACGTTGTTCCATGCATCGGAGGCAAACAGAGATCCGACCAGCGTTCCTCCCAATGCGGCCAGCACGGCAAGGTTTATCGAACCTGGAAACAGCTGGCTAAAATTGGCTTTGGCGGCAGAAGGATTGGCGGGGAGCAAAAGCCCTATCACCACCAGCACAAGCAGGCCGCCCACTTTTGCCACCGTGAATATATTCTGGACCGTCGCACCTTCCCTCAATCCTGCGCAATTCACCCACGTGAGGAAGGCAAGAACAACGATGGCCGCCAAGTGCTGGCTCGACACATGGTAGCCGAAGGGCAAAGGCACGAGGACTCTGGACGCAGAAATCCAGGGAACAAACAACCCGGAGAATTTAGCGAAGGCCACCACAACAGCCGCGATGGTTCCCGTCTGAATCACCAGAAACAGAGTCCACCCGTAGAGGAAACCGAACAGGGGCCCGAAAGCTTCGCGGAGAAATACATACTGGCCGCCGGCGCGGGGCATGGCCGCAGCCAATTCTCCGTAGCTTAACGCAGCGAGAATCGTCATGACGGCCGCGATGATCCACGAGACAAGAAGAAGCCCGGGGGATCCAAGCACACGAGCCATATCCGCAGATACAATGAAAATTCCGGAGCCGATCATGCTGCCGATGATGATGGTGCTGGCATCGAACAACCTCAGGCCTATCGCCAGTTGCCCTTTTCCAACTGACTCCGGAGCGGTATCAGGACTATGTCCCATGGGCAATCCTCTTCATGCGCAAATATTTATCATAGCCCAGAAAGCACAGCTCATTCCGCCGCTTCTGCGGCGTCGGAGTCTGCATCAGGACCGTTATTTCGATCTTCGACCCCGATACCGACCCCGATTTATTCTGGATTCTGAACCCCGACTCCAGTTTCCTACTTCTCGATCTTAAACCCGACTTTCAGCACGACCTGGTACTCGGCAACCTTGTCGTTCTTCACACTGCCCCGTTGCTCTACCACCTCAAACCAGGCAATTTGTCGAACCGTATTCGCAGCATCAGCGATCGCAGCCTGCACGGCGTCAGAAAAGCTCACGAGCGAAGTCCCTACTATTTCGATTTTCTTGAAAGTTCCCGGCATCTTAATCCCTCCCCTTTTTGCGCCTATCATACGGGAAACAACAGAATGCGGCAACTGCCGCATCCGGACTCGCCTTAAAGCCCGCCCTCATTCTGTCTCCTGTCTTGTGTTTTCTTTGCTTCTACTTCTTCCCCCTCCTTCCGTTGTAGGATATGCCTATGGATCTTCTGCCACGCAGCGAAGCGGCCGATCGCGTGATGCGCCTGCAACAATGGATGCGCGCATCATCCGTTGATGCAGTTTTTGTTCTCCAGAATGCCGACCTGTATTACTTCTCAGGCACCATTCAGAGCGGATTATTGTGCATTCCCTCCGAAGGGGATCCCATCTATCTGGCTAAAAAAAGTCCGGCTCGTGCGAAACAGGAATGCGCATGGGATCGCATCATTCCCTTGTTCAGGATGGAAGAGACTCCGGGAATTCTGCAATCCGAAGGAATCCGGCGACTCAGAAGGATAGGGCTGGAGATGGATGTCCTCCCCGCGGCATTCTACCTGAGGTTCGCCAATTTGTTCCCCGGCGTCGAATGGGTTGACGCTTCCGGAGCCATTCGCGCCATCCGAATGGTCAAATCTCCTTACGAAATCGGCCAAATCAAAAATGCGGCCCGGATGCTCATCAACGCATGGGAGAGGCTTCCTCTCTGGATTCACCCGGGAATGACAGAGATCGAGGCTCTGTCGCAGATGGAGCACGATCTTCGCCTTCAGGGACATCAGGGAATACAGCGCACGCGCGGTTTTAACTACGAGGTCGGATATGGAGCCTTTTCCGCAGGCCCCGATGCCTGTATTCCCACATCCTTCCCAGGATCTACCGGTTTCATCGGACTCTATCCGGCTATTTCCAACACCGGGAGTCATCATCGCATCGAGGCAGGCGAACCCATTCTCGTCGACATCTGCGGAGGGTATGGGGGCTATGTTGCCGATGCCGCACGCACCTTCGCCATCGGCAGCCTGCCATCCGATCTGCAGGAAGCTCACGCGTGGACGCTGGAACTGAATCATGAAATCGAATCGATGTTAAAGCCGGGCGCCGGATGCGGCGCTATCTGCGACAAGGCTTTCGAAAAGGCCGAGCATAGCCGTTACGCCGATACTTTCATGGGCATCGGGGACAATCGCATGCGCTACATCGGCCACGGTGTGGGTCTCGAATTGGATGAGCTTCCCGTGCTTGCGTCCGGAAACAACTTAGAGCTTGAACCCGGGATGGTACTGGCCATCGAGCCGAAGGTGTTTTTCCCGAATCGCGGCGGCGTGGGGATCGAAAATGTGTATATAATAGAAGAAAGGGGATTTGAAAAGATCACGATGTATCGTGAGGAGATAATATTATGCTGAAAGGAACCATCGAAATGACCCGCAGGCCGTTCTGGGTGAAATTGGCGGCGGTGGGGATCCTCACGCTGGTTCTTTTTACCACCATGCCATTTTCCCCGGCTGAATCCGTCTCTCTTCATCCTCTGGGAACGATCCTGGCTTCGGATCATGCCATGATCGGCAACACCAAGGCTCCGACGGGTACCACGTTTTTTTCCGGAGACCGCGTATCCTCCGACGAGCAGGTTTTGATCGAAATCGACAACGGCAGCAGAATCGAGCTTATAAAGGCCGCGGCCGGTTTTTCCCGCCAGAACAAGCGGCTGGTTATCCAGACCGATCAGGGCTTGCTCCGCTTCAGCTTCAAGGCGGGTGAAGAAGTAGAAATTACTGCCGGCCGATATGACGTCACTGCGGTCGGCGATTCGCGGCACACAGGTGAATTGGGACTCAATCGCAGGGGGCAAATCGCGATGGATGTCAGCGAGGGCGCGTTTGCCGTGCTGAACCAGGACACGGGCGCGCAGACGGAAGTGAATCCGAAGAAACCATTGGTAGTGATAGCCCAAGGCGGTCAGGGCATTCTGTCCAATAACGGCCGGACTCTCACCGACACATCGTTGACGCTGAACCCCGACGAGCTGAATCAAAAGTGTATTGTGGTGAAGAGTGAAGCGCATCCGGTAAAAGGCAATTCCAAGGACGTCGTCACAATCGACGGATTCTGGAAGCTTTCGACGGGGAAATATGCTTACAAAGTCGTCGATTGCACCGAGGAATCGATGATTTGAGCAGGCGCAGCAAAGTTTTCGGCGAAGCACGCGGTCACGCTGGCGGTATTTGGTACTACACCGGCCAAGGAAAGCCATGCCGGACGCAACGCCGCGATTCTAATCGGCATAGGCGGGGCAGCAGTCGCGGTCCCTTTAGCCATCAAAGCTGCGAAAAATGAAGAAAAATCTCCAAGTTCGCAATAATGCTTTGCTGAAACAAACGGCCGGGACCAGAATGTGGCCGATATCATCAAGCTGCCAATAGCGGTGCATTAAAAAGTCTTTGCCCCTAGGCTGCGCTTTAATCCATTTTATAAATCCACCGGACGCACCATGCAAAAACGGAAAACGCGCGAGTTACTCTACAGCCCCGATACACTTAAGTTCGAAATCCTGCACACTGCCGTCAACAAGCTTGGTCTTGCGCTCAAGGGAACGCTGATTGACGAAGCCATTCGCCGGGTGCGTGAGGATATGGCGCGTGTCGGCATCACCCAGCTCAATCCAAACTTCTATCTTTCGAACAGCTACGGCTGCGTTGCAGGCACGACCAATATCGCCGTCGGCTTCTATGACTGCAGCGAATATCTGCGGCAGCTCAATAAGGAAATCCGAAACTGGCTCTATGACCCGGCGGATATTTTGCAGATCATACGCCATGAAGTCGGTCATGCCTTCTGCTACGCCTACAAACTTTATCGCACCAAGGAATTTCGCCGCCTGTTCAAGGTCAAGGGACATTTCTTTAACACATACACGGAGCACCTGGGCGGCCGTGCCAATCCATGGAGCGCGGATTTTGTAAATCCAGCCGGCGATTATTATGCCCAGAAACACCCGGACGAGGATTTTGCCGAGACGTTTTCCGTGTGGCTGACGCCGGAGGTCGACTGGCAAGATCAGTTCCGTTCCAAGCCCGGCGCATTGAAGAAACTGAGTTACGTGGAGCGGGTCGTCAGCGATTTCGGGCGACAGGGCACTCTGCTCAACAATGGCGGCAGCAACACGCTCGATATGCCGGTGGAGCAACTGTCCATGACCGTAGCCCAGTTTTTGGGAGCTAAGACGGCGCAGATGAAGACGTATCGCCGGCGCGCAACGAGTTACGTGGACGGCGACCTGCGGGAGCTGTTCCAGGGATCGCCGCGCAACCTTCCGCTCCATCGCTTCCGCCGCGAGTATCGCCGCGGAGCCCGCTTTCTCCGCACTTACAAACGACTGCTGATCAATCGCGTGAGTTACTGGGTGGGCGTGGAGGATTTTGTCGTGTCCGACTTGATTGACAAGCTCGCTATCCGGGCCCGGGCGACAGAGCGATTTCTCAAGCTGGCGGATAGCGAAAAAAAACTGATCGAGGTAACGGCCTACCTGACCACGCTGTGCCGAAACTATCGGGACGTGGAGCAATATTTCCGGAGACAGTAATCGCATGGTGTTGAACCGAAAAGCCGGCGCTATTCTCATATGTCTCCTGTCTCTGACGGCGCATGCATGGGGTTTGTCCAGCCCGTTGCTGGATTTCCACTCATGGCGGCAGACCCAGACGGCCGCGATTGCCCGCAATTATTATGAGAACGGCTATCGTTTCTTCTCGCCGGAGATTAATTGGGAGGGAGCTTCAGCCGGCAGAGTGGCGACCGAATTCCCAATATACAATTACATGATGGCCATGCTCTGGCCTGTCGGCGGGTTGGGCGATTTGTGGGGCCGGATCCTGTCTGCGGTTTTCGCAGCGCTGGCGGCGGCTTACCTGTATTTGCTCGCGCGTGAATGGTTGGACGAAAGAACGGCTTTGGTTGCGGGGCTGATATCCGCGGTGCTTCCGGTCACAGTTTATTTCACACATACCGTGCAGCCTGAGGCTTTCGGTTTCATGTGCATGATGGCCGGCCTATATCACGCCAACAAGAGCGGATGGAAGAATTTCGCTGCGGCTTCAGTTTTTCTCGCGCTCGCGCCGCTGGTCAAGCTGCCTTACTCTTATATATGGCTGCCGGCGGGCTGGCTCGCGTTCAGACGCGCCGGATGCCGCGCATTGAGCGTCTTCATATTCCCGGCCGCGGCGGTTTTCGCGTGGTATGCGCTCGACGCGGCTTCCGCACCGGTGCAGGTAGTGCCTTCCACTGGCTCGGGTCTGGTCGCGCTGATCTCACGGAATGCGGTGTGGCTGTCCGCTGAATTCTACAGGAAGCAGTTTGTCTCCCGCTTTCCCGAAACTGTCACAACCTATACAGGGCTTCTGCTATTTGCCATAGGCGTCTTCAGGAGCTTTCGTTGGGCAGGGTGGTTCTTCTCCATCTGGTTTGCATGCAGCGTGGTATATCTGATCGCAGGCGGAGATTATACCTTCGTGCATGAATATACGCTGCTGCCTCTGGCCGCGCCGGCGGCAGTCTTCATTGCGATCGGCTTTTCAACCCTGCATTCCGGCAAGCCGTGGATGTGCAAGTTGGCTCTGGTTCTGCTCATCGCCATCCCGGTCAACACTGCAGTCCGCATACGCCACTGGTATAGCCTGCACGACACATTTCTCCTCGACGCAAGGGAAAAGGTCGCCGCCATCAGCGGAAAGGACGACCTGTTTCTCTGCAATACCGACAATCTGCCACTTTATCTCTATCATATACACAGGAACGGGTATACCAAGCCTGTCCGTGGCGCGGATATTCGGAATATCCTGGCCGGATACCGCGCGAAGGGCGTCCGGTTTCTGATAACTTCGAAAGAAACCCTTGAGAGGGACGGAGAATCTGCCGCCTACCTGGCTGCGAACCTGCCCATCGCCGCAGAAGGCAGGGATTATGTGATATTCCGCTTGTGAGGATGCCTGGGAAAATCTAGTCGTTCACCCGGTCTATCTCGCCGACACATCTGGAGAGCGATTTGCTATTTCTTGCTTTCCCGGCCGTTTTTCAAAGTATAATCATCCCGTTCGCAAAATAATTCTTACTTTCCGGGTGTTTGCTCCGTCTGAGTCATCGCGATGGCGGCTCATAGTGTGCTTCAGGCCAATCTATTGGAACTAAATTTGGATATCCCTCCAAAGGACTGCGCACGAATGCAGCTTGGACTTCGTATCCTTCACCGGTTGATTTGGAGAAGGGAAAATGAAGATTTCATTCGATGCACTGCGGGACAAGGCTTCGATAGCGGCTCTGGATTTCGCCCTGCGCAATAAGCCGATACGTCACTGGTCGTTGGATAAAAGCGACACAAAACTCTACGATTTTTTCGTCAATCAAACCGGTCGCACTATTCCACGAAAAGTCCAGGAAATGCGCAGCGTTGCGAGCGGCAATCTGCTCCATTCATTGTCGAGAGCGATCGATGAGGGTCGTATCTCGGCCGGAGCCCGGCGCGGATTGATCCGTGTTCTGCTCAGCCAGGTGCTTACGGGCGAAACCGAGCGCATGCGCCCGTTCAAGGATGAACACGGATTCGAGCCCCCATCCTTTCTGACCATCAGCCCCACCCGGAAATGCAATCTGCTGTGCAAGGGTTGCTATGCGTCGAGTTCCTCCGCCGATCATGCAACTCTTTCCTATGACATCTTTCGCCGAATTCTGAAGGACAAAAAGGAACAATGGGGATCCCATCTGACCATTATTTCCGGCGGCGAACCGCTCATGTACCGGAGCGACGGCAAGAGTCTTCTGGATATCGCGAAGGAATTCAACGATTGCTATTTCCTGATCTATACAAACGGAACCCTGGTCGATGACGCAATGGCTGCTCGTATGGCCGAACTCGGAAACATTTCCCCGGCGATTTCGCTGGAAGGCTGGGAAAAGGAAACGGATGCGCGGCGCGGCAAGGGAGTATTCCAAAAGATAGACAAGGCAATGGATAACCTCAAGAAGCATGGCGTGGTTTTCGGCATTTCTGTCACCGCAACGAGACAGAATGCCGAAGTCATTCTTTCGGATGAGCTCATGAATTTTTGCTTCGACCTCAAGGGCGCGATATATGGGTGGATCTTTCACTACATGCCGATAGGGCGCAGCAGCACGCTGGAAATGACGATAACCCCCGAACAAAGACAGCGGATGCTGCAGCGGGAATCCGAGCTTATTTTCGGCCGGAAAATGTTCCTGATCGATTTCTGGAACGGCGGAGCCTTTTCGGCGGGCTGCATCAGCGCTGGTCGCTCGGGAGGATATTTTTACATCGACTGGAACGGCAATGTTTCACCGTGCGTTTTTTTCCCGTACTACGTCGACAACATATACGAGGTATATAAAAGCAATCGTTCCCTGACCTCCCTCCTGTCGAATCCGCTGTTTCAATCCATCCGCGCATGGCAGGAAGAATATCGCAGGAACACGAATGGGAATCGGACGCAGAATCTCTTTGTGCCCTGCCCGATTCGAGATCACTATGCATTCGCGCTGCACGCAATCAGCCATCACCAGGCCAAGCCCATGGATGAGGATGCAGCCCGTTCTCTCGCGGATCCCAGCTATCATGCGGGAATGATCGAATTCGGCCGAAAAACCGCAGAACTTCTCAACCCGATCTGGGAAGAACAGATTTTCGGGAAGTCTGACGGCAACTAGAAAAGGCGGTTTCGAATCAATGATTCTTTTTCTCCGCTTCCTCCAGCCATCCGCGGCGTAGCTTTTCCATCGGAATACTCGACGTATAGGGTTTGATGTCGAGAACCGGCGTTCCATCCAGCATGTCGATGCCGCGCAGATGCAGCGCTGCCCCTTCCCGCCTTATCAGTTCCACATTGGTGAGACCGATCGGATTGGGACGGCGCGGGGATCGCGTCGAAAACACTCCGTGGATCCGGTTGTCGGTCGGGACTCTCCCCACGAGCTCGCAATCCTTTGACTGGTGGAACACCCAGAGGATTACCAGGTGCGAAAAGCCCTCGATGTCCTGAAGCCCTTCCGCAAATTCCGGCTGGACTTCGAGGATTCCCTCCATTGTGTGCGTTGTGCCCAAGCCTTTGGGAACCTGATCCGTACTCGTATAGGAGCTTCGAATATACCCGATCGGCCGCATCTTCCACTCATCCATCGCATCCCCCCATATGAATCGATTCTCAAGTAAGGTTGGATGTATTATATCCGGATTGGTGTTCGAACATCAGGTACTTTAAGGATCATTCGCTGGCGCCGGCTGCACGAAATTGACGAGATCGCGCCTGATTGGAGCAACCATGAGAATACAGGTGATCGGCCACAGGGGGGCGTCGGGATATGCGCCGGAGACGACCATTGCGTCGTATCGGATGGCGCTTCAGATGAAAGTGGATTTTGTCGAGACCGACGTGCACAGGTCCCGCGACGGAATTTTCATGGCTATCCACGATGCGGATGTGAGTCGAACAACAAATGGAACCGGATACGTATCAGACCTTACGCTGGCTGAGCTGAAAGCCTTGGATGCGGGCAGCTGGTTCAACAACACCTACCCTGAAAAAGCCCGCCCGGAGTATGCCGGATTGCGCGTCCCGGCCCTGCAGGAGGTTATCGACATCGTGAAGGAAAGCGATGCGGGGCTCTTTATCGAAATAAAAGATCCTGACCGCTATCCGCCCGATTTGGAAGCGACTCTGCTGTCTCTCGTCCACAAAAACAGGATGGAAGATCGAGTCCGTATTCTTTCTTTCAGTGCGCAGTCGCTTCGCAAGATCAAAGAACTGGACGCCTCGATGCCGACCGTGTTCCTGGTCGCCAGGCCGGGCCGAAATCCCGTAGAAGCATCGCTCCAAATTCCAGTCGACGAACTGGGGATCCTGTACACTCAAGTCACAGCCGCCCTCGTACTGGAAGCGCATCGGTGTGGATTGCAGATCTCCGTGTGGACCGTGGATCAACCGGAAGACATGAAGCGCGTGATCGATCTGGGCGTGGACAGGATTACAACGAATTATCCCGATCGGCTCATCAGGCTGATGGCCGAGAAATGACAGCTGAAGGTCGCTTCCCGATAGTGATGCCGATCTATATCGATCTGGGATCGGCCGGCGGAAACTCCCCCGTGGAAAATCTGCTCCAAATTCTCTATGATGTGCCTTTTATAATTCAGGAGTTGCAGTGTCATCCGAAAAGTCTCAAATCAATCCCAGTCCGAAAAAAAACCGCGTCACGGCGGAAAGCATGGCGACCCGTCAGCGCGAAATTTCCGTTTCCGAATTTTTCAGCAAGAACCGGCACCTGCTCGGTTTTGACAATCCTCAGAAGGCGCTGCTGACCGCCATCAAAGAAGCGGTCGACAACTCACTGGATGCCTGCGAAGAGGCCGGAATTCTGCCATCGCTGAAAGTCGAAATCCGACAGCTGGCGGAGGATCGATTCCGCATTGCGGTCGAAGATAACGGACCCGGCATCGTCAAAGCACAAATCCCCAAAATTTTCGGCAAACTGCTATACGGATCGAAATTCCACACCCTGAAGCAGGCCCGGGGACAGCAAGGCATTGGGATTTCGGCCGCCGGAATGTACGGCCTCCTCACCACGGGGAAATCGATCGCGATCACTTCGCGCACAGGACAGGACAAACCGGCGCACTATTACGAAATCCAGATCGATACGCGCAAGAATGCGCCGCAGATCATCACGGACAAGGTCATCGAATGGGAAGCGCCGCACGGGACCCGGGTCGAAATCGAACTGATCGGGACATACAAAAAGGGACGGCATTCGGTCGACGACTATATTCACCAGACGGCGATTGCCAATCCACATTGCGAGATTTTCTATACTCCTCCCGACAGCGCTGAAACGCAGCACCTGCAACGCGGCTCCGATGTGTTGCCGCCGGAACCATCCGAGATCAAACCGCACCCGTATGGCGTCGAGCTCGGAGTCCTCATCCGCATGATGAAGGAA
>DATJPG010000101.1:0-17669 GCA_035506515.1 Acidobacteriota bacterium | reverse complement strand
CTTAGCCTCGTGTCGCACCTTCGGCGCTCGGTCTCATGCTACTCGTCTATCCCGACCTTACGGTCGGGCCTATTCTCTGCCGGTCCTTCGGACCTGCCCTGGCGCATAACACAGCAGGTCCTGAGTTTTGAGACAGCCTCTGGAGAGCCGTCCTCACAAAATATTTCCTGCTCAAAAAACAAGAAACAGAACGACTGTTACACGAAGCATCTCGAAAGAGATCTTCCGTGCAAATCGCGGTTGTTTATTTTTTCTGCAGAAGCGCAATGGCCTGGGCGGAGATTCCCTCTCCGCGGCCTTCCGCATTCATGCCTTCGGTGGTCGTTGCCTTGATGCTCACCGCGTCGATGCCGATCCCGAGCGATGCGGCGATGTTCGTCTTCATTGCCGCGGCGTACGGCATAAGCTTCGGCCGCTGCGCGAGCATGGTGGCGTCCACGTTCTGGATCCTCCACCCGGCCGCCTCGATTTTTGTGCGCACCTCGACCAAAAACTCCATGCTGGACCGGTTCCGGTGCGCCGGATCGGTGTCCGGGAATTGCTGGCCGATATCTCCCATCGCCGCTGCGCCGAGCAGCGCATCGCAAATGGCGTGCGCAAGAACGTCGGCATCCGAATGCCCTTCCAGTCCGCGCTCAAAGGGAATGTCCACTCCACCGAGAATCAACTTGCGCCCTTCGACCAGACGGTGAAAATCGATCCCCTGACCGATGCGAAACCTCGATTCGCTCATGTCTGTGCCATCCTCTTTCGTCAAGTTTCCGGAGATCAATCGCTCGGCAATTTCCAGGTCCATCGGACGCGTAATTTTGATGTTATCCGGAGAGCCCGGGACGACGGTGACCGGATGCCCTGCATAGCGTACGACGGAAGATTCATCGGTGCCGACGAATCCCGCGTCGGCGGCCCGATCGAGCGCCGATCGCAGGATTTCGGCGTGAAACGCCTGAGGCGTCTGAATCGCAAAGAGCTCCTCGCGCGGCGGCGTCGCGAGCACGCGGCCCTTGCGGGAGACACGCTGGATCGTCTCCGTAGCCGGAAGACCGGGCACGGCTGCTCCCTTTTCCCGCGCCGCATCCAGGACGCGCCGCATCGTGTCCGCGTCGCACACCGGGCGCACGGCATCGTGGACCATTATAACATCCGCGTCCGGCCGGACATGGCGCACCCCGCGGTGCACGGATTCCTGGCGATTGCGCCCTCCGGCGACACACTGAACCGCCACGCGCATCTGCATCCCGTTCAGAATTGCCGCGGCCGCCGGGATGTGCTCTTCCGGCAACGCAAGAATGATTTGAACGACGTCTTCCAGCGAAGAAATGCGCTCGATGGTGTGAATGAAAATCGGTTTTCCGCTGATTTCAAGAAACTGTTTTGGAACGGGCGTATTCATTCGCGTCCCCGTTCCGCCTGCGGCTATGACGGCAGCAACCTTCATGATCCAGCAAGTCCTTCCAGGGATAGATGCCTACCGTCCCTTGACGCGCTCCTTATCCTCCTCGTTGTTATTTCGGGGCAGGGCGGGAGGCTTCTCATACATGCGCCGGTCGGGCCGGTTCTGCTGATTGGCGGCCGCTGTTTCCGATTCTTCCGGGAAGCGTCCGAAGATCATCTTGCCCGCGGTAGTCTGCAGCACCGACGTGACCTGCGTCGCGATGGTCTTGCCGATCATGCGGCGGGCGTTATCGACAACGACCATGGTGCCGTCGTCGAGATACGCGACTCCCTGGTTGTACTCTTTCCCTTCCTTGAGGATGAAAACCTTCATGGTTTCCCCGGGAAGCACGACCGGTTTCAGCGCGTTCGCCAGCTCATTGATGTTGAGGACGTCGACGCCGCGGAGCTGCGAGACTTTGTTGAGATTGAAATCGTTGGTGACGATTTTCGCTCCCAGTTCTTTTGCCAGCTCGATCAGCTTCAGATCGACTTCCTTCACGTCGGGGTAGTCCTTCTCGACGATTTGCACCGCGACGCCCGGGACCGATTTTATCTTCTCCAGGACGTCCAGCCCGCGCCGGCCCCTGTTCCGCTTGGCGGAATCCGCGCTGTCGGCAATCTGCTGCAGCTCGCGTAGCACGAAATGCGGGACCACCAGCGTTCCTTCCAGGAACCCGGTCTTGCAGATGTCGGCCACGCGGCCGTCGATGATGACGCTTGTGTCCAGCACCTTGCATAATTTTCGCATGGCGCTGTCGCTGAAAACGCCGCCGAATGACGACAGGTCGAGGTACTCGCCCTTGTGAGCGCCGCCGACGAGTCCTACGTACGTCATGACCACCAGGATCAGAAGCTGCACGAACGTCTCGGTCTGCGGCGTCATGAAGCTCATGCGCGAAATGATCAGGCTGATCAGGCTCGCGCCAATGATTCCAAGGATGGAACCCAGGGCCGCTCCCAGCAAAGTTTTTATTGAAAACTTGCGGATTCGAACTTCGATCAGAAGTATAACGAATCCCAGGACAGCGCTAAATGCGCACGTAAGGGGAATGTTGTGGCCAAAAGGCTGGATAAAATATCCGCCCACCAGGATAGCCGCGAATAAGAGTGCCCGTATTATCCAGAGATCCATCGATGAACTCCTTCGACATGATCCACTTAGTATCAATGGAATAGTTTATTAATTGCCAGATGATCAGGAAGAACAGAGACCCTATCCCCTCAATGATGCAGTCAGTAACAGGAAGATGGTTGATGATCATTGCAATAATATCTCCCCGTCTCATCCGACGGTTGGAAGAAGAAACCGACCGGGTTTCCCCGGAAGATAAATGAACTACAGCTTCTTGGATCAATGTAGCACACCCGAGTCCTTTTTGCCCAAACATAATTGAAAACTTTAGGGTTATGCGGATCGTCCCGGGAGCGCGCCACCAATCAATGTGCAGGCGAAGATTTCTTGCGCTATTTGCAGAGGATTTGTGAGAGCGGTTCTCCAGAACCGAATTAGTAACCACATTTTTCACCGGATACTCCGATCCGACCCGGCATTTATCAGCATTTTGTGAATTGACAACGAGATTTTCCCCCAAGGCCGGTCGAGTCAGGTCTCGGAAGCAGTTTTTCCTTGAATCGGCGGGGGGGCGGTCATTAGACTCAATTCACATTGTCCTGTGGGATCCCGAACGATTTCGAGGAGAAGGAACTATGCAAAGCGTCGAAGGGAAAGTTGCTTTTATCACCGGCGGAGCCAGCGGCATTGGTCTGGGCATGGCCATCGCATTTGTAAATGCCGGAATGAGAGTCGTGGTTTCCGATTTTCGCCGGGATCATCTCGAGGAATCCACCGCATACTTCAAACGGAAGGGACTGGACCGAAAGGTGCACCATCTCCACCTGGACGTCACCGACCGCGCGGCCTTCGTCGTCGCCGCGGATGAAGCCGAGCGCGTCTTCGGCAAAGTGCACGTTCTCTGCAACAACGCCGGTATCGGGCTGCTGGGGCCCATCAAGCTCGCCAAATACGGCGACTGGGACTGGGGATTGAGCGTGATGCTAGGCGGCGTGATCAACGGCATTCAGACGTTCCTGCCGCGAATCCTCAAACACGGAGAGGGCGGACACATCGTCACGACCTCTTCCATGGGCGGAGTCATCCCTCTGGCCGAAAGCCCGATCTACTCAACGATCAAAGCCGGCGTGATCGCGATGTGCGAATCGATGCGCGGGGAACTGGCCGCAGACAACATCGGGGTATCGGCATTTTGTCCCGGTCCCGTCGCCACCAATATCGGGCAAGTTGGACGGATGCGTCCCGCGCAATACAGGGATGATACGGGGTATGCTGCGAAGGAGGCCGAACTCGCGGCGCGTCCCAATTCGCCGAACTGGATGAGCATCGAGGAATGCGGCGAAAGAGTGCTGCGAGGCATCCGGCGCAACGACCTGTATATCTTCACGCACCGCGAATTCAAGGAAGGTTTTGCCGAGCGGATGGAAGCCATGCTGGCCTCTTTCCCGAAAGAAGAAATCAACCGGGCGCGCGCCGATGAAATCAAGTTCCTGACATCCAACCCGATCTTCCGGGAAGTCATCAAAGCCGCATCGGAGCGGTGATTTTCCCGGGAGCCGTCCGTCTCGGCCAATGACGCATACTTTATGATTCATAGGCTCGCCGGGAGCGCCGGCATTCCAGGCGAATTTACGAAAACAGCAGATCCGAAATTTCCGCGACCGTGTTGATGGGGACCAGTTCGATGCCTTCCACCGGATCTACCAGCGGCAAGTTTCCCGCAGGCACGATGCATCTGCGGAAACCCATGGCTGCGGCCTCGCGCACGCGCAGGTGAACCTGTCCAATGGGGCGCACATCCCCGGCGAGACTCAGCTCTCCCAAAAGCACGGTGTGCGACGGCAGCGCGCGATTGCGAAAACTGCTGAGAATGGCCGCAAATATTGCCAGGTCGGACCCGGGCTCGTCGATCTCGAGGCCGCCGGCGGCGTTCACGAAAATATCGCATCCCGACATCTGGATTCCCAGCTGCTTTTCAAGCATCGCCACCAGCACCGCGATGCGATTGTAGTCCACTCCCGTCGCCACGCGGCGCGCCGTGCCGTATTGCGTGGCGACGACCAGCGCCTGGACCTCGACCAGCAGGGGCCGCGTCCCTTCGAGGGCGCACACGACGGCGCTTCCGGCCGACACCTTCTCCCTTTCGAGCAGAAAAATGCTGGAGGGGTTCGCTGCAGGGATCAATCCGCGGGAAGTCATTTCGAAGATCCCGACTTCGTTTGCGGCTCCGAAGCGATTCTTGACCGCGCGGATGATCCGGTGGTTCTGCCGGCGTTCCCCTTCGAAATAGAGAACCACGTCCACGATGTGCTCCAGCGCCTTCGGCCCGGCGATACTACCGTCCTTGGTGACGTGGCCGATCAGGAACACGGGGAGATCACGCGATTTGGCAAGATTAAGAAATTGCATCGCAACATGGCGCACCTGGCTGACGCTTCCCGGCGCGGAATCGAGCGCCTCGGAATAGGACGTCTGCACCGAATCCACCACAATCGCCGCAGGCTGAACTTCCTCGACCGCAGCGAGGATGTTTTCGAGATTGGATTCCGCCAGCAGGTAGATGTCCTTCGCGGGAGTTTGTGCCCCGGATTCGTTCAACACATCGAGCCTGTCCGCGCGGATCTTGATCTGCTGCATCGATTCTTCGCCCGACGCATAAAGCACGCGACGCCCGTCGAGCTGCAGGCTATGCGCGATCTGCAGCAGCAGCGTCGATTTTCCTGCGCCCGGCTCGCCTCCAAGCAGCACCAGCGAACCGGGGACCAGGCCGCCCCCCAGAACACGATCGAATTCCGTATTGTTTGTTCTGATGCGCGGTGTGTCCTCGATGATCACGTCCGTAAGGCGCGTCGCCTTTGCGTCGCCGCCGCGATGAACAGAAATTTCCCCGCCTTTGGGACGCTTCTCCTCGACAAAGGAATTCCATCCGCCGCAGTCCGGACACCGCCCAAGCCACTTGGCAGAAGAGTAGCCGCAATTCTGGCATTCGAAGATCGTAGGCGACTTAGGCATATTTCATTCTCCATTGCAAAAGCAGACAGGAGACAGAATAAAAACACGGGTCAAAATCGGGAATCTAATGAATCTTCACGCACATCCCAATTCTGTCTTCCAACTTCTGTCTCCTGTCTTTTGCATTTCGTCATCCAATGTTTATTCCCATTTCACGGGCTCGGCGGCACCGTGACGACCGCGGACGCGTACTTCTCGAGCAATTCTCTCGCGCCGGCGTCGACGCTGGATTCCGCGAGTTCGCGGAAAAGAGCTCTGTCAAAAAGGACGGAATTGCCGCGACGGCCCCCGACGACAGGGACACAGGCCGGAGCGAACGATTGTCTGTGTGCCAGCAGGACGCTTTCTATGGTATTTGGCGCAGGAAGCGGCTGGTCGGCAAAGAGAAACACGGCCGCGCCTGTGCTTGGAGGCAGAGACTCCAATCCCTTGCGAACAGATGAGCCATGGCCCGCTTCAAGATCCGCGATAAAGACGGTTCGGATCGGCAGCCCGACCAGGGCTTTGCCAATGGTCTTCTCCTCGCCGCGCAGCACGACGATCACCGGGTCAAGACCCGCCTCCAACGCGATGCGCGCAGCGCGAACCGCCGCGGTTTCGCCGTCCCATGGAAGCGACTGCTTTGATTCACCGCCGTGCGTCGACTTGCAGGCCGCAAGAACGATCCCGGCCGCGCGCGTCCAGGATTGCCGGACGGGAGGATCTGTCTTCAGTGAACTGAGGATCACAGTGTCGACGTCCGCCGTCGAGAGCATTGCGGCCGCCGCTTCGTTTGCCGGCGGCAGGAAATCGTCCGCGTCGATCTTGTTCAGGATCGGAACCAGTCGAGCGCCGGCAGGACAAAGCTTGCCCCCTCCTTGCGGGTGAGACAACACGCGGGCCAGCGTCGTCGCGGTAATCGGGCTCCCGAGCGGTTGCTGTGCCAGAGACGCGACCAATTCCGAGCGATGGACGTGCGCTTCATCCAGGGGTTGCCCCAAAGCATTGATTCCCGCGATGGGCGATAGGATTGTGGTGACTTCGGGAACCACCGGCTCGTGTTGGCCGGGCGCCTTGAAAGGCAATGACCGGCTTCCATCGGCTTCAACCAAAATCACGTCCACATCGCGGCGCGCATGCAGCGCCCCGATCAATTCCGACGAAGCGCCGAAGACTCGGCCCTTGCCGTCGGAAGGACCGATGACGAGGCATTGCCCGTGCCGATCCAATCGCGAATCCAGAAGATCGATCTCATCGACCTCGAGGGATACAGGCGCCATGTGGACCTGCTGTTTGCTGATGTGGGTCGTTGTTGTCGTAACGACCCGGAGCCCGGCGGCACTCAGTTCGGCCGCCAGCCGGAACATCGACGTTGTTTTTCCGCCGCCCCCGACAAACGAAACGACCGCGCCCCGCTCCACGCGCAGCGCCCTCGCCAGCGACATTCCCTTCCCGCCATCCATAGCCATGGATTATAGCACCCCATTCGGCAGTCGATAGTCGGCAATAGCCGAACTTCCCAGAGGCAGAGCTGCTCGCCGCGGCCGCTTTTAAGAACATTCTCTGGAGAGCCGTCCTCGCAGATTATCTGCAAAAAGCGCACGAAAGCTTGCGCAGTCCCAAAGCTTCGCTTATAGGACGTCATCGTAATAATGATAAATACCGGTACCTGGTTTGACGCGCTGAACGCTGACAGCTGAACGCGGACAGCCAGCCGCTTACTCGCTGCTATGCTCTCCCCTGCTTCGGAGTTAAGATGAAGCAAGAAGAGACCGTATTCACGGAGGTGAACAATGAAAGTAATCGCAGACCTCTGCGTGGTGCCGATAGGCGTTGGTGTCAGCCTTGGAAGCTACATCGCCGAATGCGAGAAGATACTCACGAAGGCCGGCCTGAAAACTAAACTGCACGGCTACGGCACAAACATAGAAGGCGAATGGGACCAGGTCATGCAGGCAATCAAGGACTGTCACCAGAAGCTGCACGACATGGGAGCGCCGCGGATCAGCAGCACGCTCCGATTCGGCACAAGAATAGACAGGGAACAGACGCTGGAAGACAAAATCCGCAGCGTCGAACAGAAACTCTAAATACCTGAAACATGCAACTTGTAATCTGCAACCTGTAACTAGTTTCGGTTTATAATCGGATTTATGGAACGGAAGTCTGATTTGGAGAAGGCGATTGACCTGATCCGCAGATCCAATCGTATTGTGGCGCTTTCCGGCGCAGGGATCAGCACGGAAGCAGGCATCCCGGATTTTCGCGGGCCGGGCGGAATGTGGGAAGATTCGGATCTGATGGAGCAGCTTTCGGCGTCGGGATTTCGCCGGAACCCCGAGGGTTTTTATCGCGCCAGCGTCACCCTGTTTTCGACCATTGCGCGCGCGGAGCCCACGATAGCGCATCGGCTGCTGGTGCGGCTGGAGCAGCTGAGAAAGCTGGATGCCGTCGTGACGCAGAATATCGATGGGTTGCACCACGCCGCGGGGTCCGCCAAAATCTATGAACTTCACGGGACATTCCGCACCGGGCACTGCACGAAATGCGGCGCCCGCTATGAAATGTCGGATTTCTATTCCGGGATAGAATCGGGGCAAATGCGCGTGCCGTCCTGCGGCCTGTGCCACGCGATCGTCAAGCCCGACGTCGTTCTCTTCGAAGAGCTGCTCCCCGAGGACGCGTGGGAGGGAGCCGTGGGGGCGGCGCAAAACTGCGATCTGATGCTGGTGCTCGGGTCTTCTCTCGTCGTTTACCCGGCCGCGGAAATTCCCATGATCGCGCTTTCGGGCGGAGCATCGCTCGTCATCGTGAATCTCGAGCCTACCGCGTATGATGCCGTGGCGACCGTGAACGTCCGCGCCAAACTGGGCGATTTTGCCCAGGCCGCCCTCGCCGCATTGTTGTAACTTTCCGCGGTCAACTCCTAATCTTCGACTATAGGGTTCGCACTCTGGTGGCGGCGCATGGCGGGAAAATAAAACAGCAGCGCAATTGATCCGATGATCAGCATCCCGATCTCCGTCATCGCCATCGAGCGCGTCGTGCCCCAAATCAGCGGCACGAACGCCGATACGGCGGAGTTGGCGCCGAGACTGATGGCACCCTGGCAGGAAGCCGCGAGACCTTTCTGTCTGGGAAACAGGTCCAGCGTAAAGAGAGTCAGGCTGGGCATGGCAATCGACATTCCCACGACATAGAAGACGAGGGGCACGATCGTCCACGGCACCATTGGCGGCACCAGCAGGTTCAGCGTCATATTGCCGACCGCCGCAATCGCCATGACCAGATATCCGAACATAATCGTCTTATTGCCGGAGATCCGCCCCGCGCAATATCCCGAAATCCACGCGCCGACGACCATCGCAACGGCCATCGGGCCAAACAGCCAGAGGAACTGTGTCTCGTGCAGATGAAGATGCTTCATCAAAAACTGCGGAGCACCCATGATGTAAATGAAGAATCCCGCAGACGTGAATCCCATGGAAGCGCAGGCCAGAAGGAACGGCGGGGAGGTCATCACGCTCCAGTAGGATCGAGCGAGATATTTGGCTTCCAGCCGGCGCCGCTGGTCGACCGGCAGAGTCTCCGGAAGCCAGCGCCAGGACGCTGTCAGAAGGAATGTGGATAACAGGATGAGCAGGATGAAAATCGATCTCCACCCGAACCAGGATTGCAGGTACCCGCCCGCAACGGGCGCGACGATCGGCGCGACCGTGAAAATGGTCGCCACATGCGACATGAGCCGCTGCGCCGGCGCTCCCGCAAACAGGTCGCGCACGACGGCTCGCCCGACGACCATGCCGGCGCCCGCCGTCGCACCCTGCAGGGCGCGGAAGAACATCAAAACGTGCACGTTCATGGATGTCGCGCAGCCCAGCGAGGCCGCGGCGAAAATAGAAAGGCAGATCAGCGTCAAACGCCGTCTCCCATAAGCATCGGAAATCGCGCCGTGCCACAGGGACATGAATGCGAAGAACGCAAGGAATGCCGTCATCGTCTGCTGCACCTGGGCGGCGGAAACGCCGAGGCTCCTGCTGATGGATGGCAGCGAGGGGAGATACGTGTCGATTGAAAACGGGCCGATCCAGGAGAGCGCGGCGAGTACAAACGTCAGGCTGGCGATCGTGTATCCCTCGGGGAGTTTCTGTTCCGTTTCTTCGGATGCTGTCATAAATATAATCTTCGATCCAATAAAGTGCGCTTGATTGCTCTCCAGGGGGCTGCACAGAGGACGTGGCGGCCGAAAGGCGCCTTCGGAGTGCGGCAGCTAGCTCTGCCGCTTTGAGAGATGCGTTAACGGCGAAAGCCGCAGCAAGCTGGCGCAATCCGAAAGTTGCATCCGCCGTCCCGCCGGCAGTGCGCCTAGTATTTGCCGTACTCCTTCGCGGCTTCCATCATGGCGCGCAGGTTTGCCGGGTTGCCCAGATCTACGTGAGCCCCTCCGGCGAGGATGAATCCGCCGCCCGGCGCGCACGCCTCAATCAGCTTTCTGCAATATTCTTTCACTTGGTTCGGTTCCCCGGTGACCATCAGCGACGACGGCACGTTGCCGGAGATGCAGCACGTTTTTCCGACGGTTGCCTTGGCTTTGACCATGTCCGTCTTGTCGAACAGCCAGGCGACGTCGCCCTTGGCGAATTCGTTCACCATTTCGAGTCGCGATGTGTACGAGCCTTCCGCGAACAACTCCGGCCGGATTCCTTCGTTGACCAGCGCCTCGACTACTTTTTTCAGCGACGGCCAGTAGAACTTTTCGAACTGTTTCGGGGACATGAAGCCGTCGGCGCCTTTGTGCAGCGGGAAGAACACCGTCACCGCTCTGGTCGCATTTGCGGCTTCTATAGTCTGTTTGATCGTGAAATCCGTCACGGCATCGACCGCTTCCAGCAGCTTTTCGGGGCGGCGGAACATGTCCATGATAATTCCCTTGGTGCCGCGCAGCGTGTCGCCGATGGTGTCGAACGGCGCTTTTGCCAGCATCATTCTCTGTGCGGGATACCCGTTCTCCTGGACCCATTTGCTGAATTCGCCGAGCATCTTACCCCACGTGGCCAGCTCTTTGCCGATATCGATCAGCCGCTGCGCCGCGGCCTGCATCTCGGGGTTGGTGTAGGGCAGGAACCACGCGGCCGGCGCCTCGATGATGCTGGTGAAAGGCGACAGCGTTTTCCATGGCTGGAAGGCGCCGAATACGCGGGGGATATACGTCCGCATCCAGTAATCGGAAGGGTCTTTGATCAGCAGGTCGTATTCGTCTTCGTGCATGTACTCGCCTTCGACGAACTGAATGCCTGTGGCAGTTTCGGGGAGACCGTGCCCCGGCCACGAATAGAGCTTGTAGTCCATCAGGTCGTAGACCTTGGCGGGAAGGACCATGCCCGGGCTTATCGCGAGATCGGTTTCATATTCGTCGTAGTACTTCTTCCAGGCGGCGCTGAGCTTGTCATAGTCGTACATGACGGTTTTCAGGTCCGTCCCTGCGAGGTAGGCGGGCCAGTTGCCCAGCGGCAACGAAACGGGTACGCGGTCCGGCTTTTCGACCTTGAAGGCATCGATGAACCTTTGGGCGCGCGTCTGGTAGCTCTTTTCCGCTTCAGGGCTGACGAACTTGATGCCCGGATTCAGCCACCAATCGTATCTCTGTTGTCTCTTTTCCGCCGGCGTAAGATCCGCCCATTTCTTATCCGCTTCCATACGTCCCTCCTCGTGTGTGCGGGGCACATCATAGCACAATCTCCGGGCCTGTGAGGCTTTGAGTCTCGGAGTTTATGCAACTGTGTTACAATCGACGAAAAACGGAGGCAACCATGACACCCAATTCCAGAAGGTCTTTCCTGAAACAAACCGCAATCGCCGGCACGGCGCTGGCCACCAACCGCTGGATCGGCGGGCTGGGATTCGCTCAGGCCGGATCCGGTCCCGCACGCGTGTACGTGGATCCCGCACAGAAGATCGCTCCGCTCGACCGCAAAGTATTTGGATCTTTCATCGAGCATCTGGGGCGCTCGGTGTATGGGGGGATCTACGAGCCGGGTTCGAGACTCGCCGATGAAAACGGCTTCCGCAAAGATGTTCTGGAAGAAATCAGGCAGATGGGAGTTCCCGTCATCCGGTATCCTGGAGGCAATTTCGTATCCGGTTACAACTGGCTGGACGGCGTCGGACCCAAAGACAAGCGCCCCGTTGTGCTGGACAAGGCGTGGAACACGCTCGAGCCGAATCAGTTCGGAACCAACGAATTTCTGCAATGGTGCCGGATGGTCGGCGCCGAACCGCTGATGGGGCTGAACCTGGGCACCGGCACGCCGGAGATGGCCGCGGCTCTGGTGGAATATTGCAACCAGGAGAAAGGGACGAAGTGGAGCGAGCTGCGGCGCCTCCACGGGGTCGAGAAGGCTCACAACGTCAAATGGTGGTGCCTCGGGAACGAGATGGACGGGCCGTGGCAGATCGGGCACATGCCGGCGCGGGAATACGGTCTGAAGGCGCGCGACTGCGCGAACCAGATGCGCATGGTGGACCCGTCGCTGCAGCTGATCGCCTGCGGATCGAGCGGCCCCGGCATGGCGACGTATCTCGAATGGGACCGGGAGGTGCTCGAGGAGTGCTATGACATGGTCGACGGCATTTCGCTGCATTGCTATTACCGGAACGACGCACAGGAAACCGGCGCGGCCGGGGACACTTCAAAGTTCCTTTCGTTTAACCTGCAGATGGAAGACCAGATCGACGAAATCGCCGGCGTCTGCGAGTATGTTCGGGCGCGCAAACGCTCGCGCAAGCGGCTCTGGCTGTCGTTCGACGAGTGGAACGTGTGGTATCGCCAGCGCGGCGGAGACGGGCACCGGCAGTTCGCGCCGCATTTATTGGAGGAAGTGTATAACCTGGAAGACGCGCTTCTGGTCGGCGGTTTCGTCAACTCGTTGCTGCGCAAGGCGGACCGAGTCCGCGTGGCGTGCCTGGCGCAGCTGGTGAATGTGATCGCGCCGATCACGACGAACCAGAACGGCTTCTTCCGCCAGACGATCTATTATCCGTACCGCTGGGCGCTACAGTGCGCACGCGGCGACGTGCTCGATCTGGCCGTCGAATCGCCGACATATAATGTCAGAGGCGCAAGCCCGGTATCCTACATCGATGCCTCGGCCACCCAGGACAAACAAACCGGCGCCTTGACGCTCTTCATCCTCAACCGCGACCTCGAAAAACCGAGAGATGTCGAGCTCGTTTGGCGCGACACCCCGCCGCAAAAGGTGGCATTTTCGCAGGTGCTCACGGGTCCGGACCTCAAAGCCTTCAACAGCTTCGAAAATCCGACCAAGGTGGCTCCGCAGCCTTTTGAGGCACCGAAACTGGGACCCAGGACGGCGTTGCAGCTGCCGCCGCGATCCTACACGGTCATGGAATTTCGGTGACAGACACCCTAATTCCCAAATTTTTCGGGCAATATCGATCGTTCGACGGCGTGAGTGAATTTGGGAATTAGGGTGTCTGTCACCGAAATTCCTACCGATATCTCCCGTACTCCTTCGTGAACTCGATCATCGCCTTCAAATTATCCGGGTTCACCTCATCCAGCGCCGATGCCGGCGCCAGCATATATCCCCCGTCTTTCCCCGCGGTATCGATCAGCTCCCGGCACTTCTTCTTCACCTCGTCCACGGTCCCGAACTGCAGCAGGGAGACCGGCACATTGCCCGCAATACAGACTTTGTTTCCCAGGACCCGCTTGGCCTGCGTCATATCGATTTGATCGAACCGCGCGATCACCTTTCCTTTGGGCATCTGGGCGAGATATTCCAGGCGGGAGTTGTAATCCCCTTCGAAGAACAGGTCCGGAGTGAATCCCTTGTCCACGAGAGCGTGGATGACCTTCAGCAGGTACGGCCAGTAGAAAATTTCAAATTGCCCCAACGACATGAATCCGTGCGCTCCGCGATGCAGCGGAATGAAGGACGGGGTGAACTCCGTCGCCGCGGGAAGCTGGGCGATCCGGTCCAGCTGAATGCGGCACATCATCTCGCAGGCCTGCAGGAGCTGGTCCTTGCGGCGATACATGTCCAGCATCGTTCCGCGCATGCCGCGCAGGAAATCGGAGACGATGTCGAACGGCGCGCTGACCATGAACGGGGCGTTGCGGCAGAAGTAACCCATCTCGGTAAGTTCGCGCACGAGCGCGAACGATTCTGTCTGCCACTGCACAGCCTCTTTAGCGACCTGGAGCATGTTTCCGAGCATCGTCACGAAATCCGGATCCGCGATATGGTTGAAAGGAAGCATGTTGATCAGCGTATTCAGCGGCGGCAGCTTGCCGATGGGCCCGAGGATCCCGTAGACGCGGGGCAGGTAGCGGCGCACGAGGAAATCGGATGTGTCGTTGAGGAGAAGGTCGTATTCGTCCTCCTTCATATATTCGCCTTCGACGAACTGGTGCGTGTGAAAGCGCGACACGCCGTGTCCGGGCCAGCGGATCTGCTTGGCGTCGAGGGCTTCCAGCACGGTCCCCGACTGGTTCAGGACGACGAGCAGCCGGTCGGGCTCGTAGCATTTTGCTGCCTTGATATAGGCCTTCTTCCAGTTGGGAAAGTCGTAATACGCCGCCCACGTGGTGGTTCCCGTGAATTTTGCCGGAAAGTAATTGAGCCCGATCGAAATGGGTACCCGGTCCGGAATCTTCAACTCGACTGCATCTATTAACCGCTGCTCTCTCTCCCGAAATACTTGCTCTGCCGCTTTATCCATGTACACACCCTCCATTTCCGCCGATTATATCAGACCTTCCAATTATCGAATATTTTCTGGAATCTGAAATCTGGAATTTGGAATCTCCTTCTCGCATCTTCAGGATGACATTCGGGGACAGACCAGTTAAACTGCAGCAATCCCATGTGCCGGGGTGGCGGAACTGGCAGACGCACAGGACTTAAAATCCTGGGCCTGGCAACGGGCGTGCGGGTTCAATTCCCGCCCTCGGCACTCATTCTAAAAGACTTACACACGCATTTCAGGTTCCGTGGGGTGTCGCTCGGTGGCGCACTTTGCCTATTTTTGCTCTATTCGAGATTCAGCTTTCATCAGAATTTGTTTTGAAAACTCGCCGCGATCGAGATGGACCAATTCTTCTATGTCGCACCGGGCAGGGATCACAACGATTCAATCCTATGCTTCCGAATTGAAAACAAAATACTTACAGCTCTTCAATTTCCGGAACACTTGCCCCAATCTGCCTATTTGGTTTGCAATTACTGTCCCAGTTAGCTTTGAAAAACCCGCTCGATGGGAAGGTCACAGTCCGCAATATCCTGTGCCCCATTTGCTGGTGCTATTACCGATATGATTTCGCTGAGGCTTTCCCGGAAGTGATCTGCAAGTTCTTTGAACAGAGTTATACGTCGCCAAAACTCCATCATCAGCTCCGCGATCAGTCAAAATCTCGGATAAAAAAGGGCACTGAGATATCAAAAAGCTGAATCGGCAATAGGCAGGATCTTTTTAAGCGAACAGTCTCAGGTGTCCCGCCGCTTCAGTGGAAATCAAAACGTTGATCCGCATCCAAAATCTCCGCGGCATGGAGCCTTCTTTTAGGCAGCCTGCTGCCAATCGCAAAGATGATGCAAGCCGCCTAGGGGAGGCAGAGAAAATATGGAAGAGGATTGATGCTGCTTGCAGGAAACGGGGCGAATCGCAGGTGAGTCTTTCTGGAGAGAGTCGTGGGTTCGGTCGGCATGATAATAGGAGATGTAATCCCGGATCAGGCGGCGTGCAAGCCTGAAAAAGGAAAGCGTTTCCTTTCGCCAAGGCTGCAGCATGGTGCGGCACTCCAAATAAATCGGACAATTCCGAGCCATCCGTGGTGCTATCATTTTCCGGAACATACATAAATTCAGTATTGACCCATTGTATAATGCATTCATCTTTCATAGCGCATCATCAGAAAACAGTGAGTCTGAGCTGGCGGAGGGGGATGCATGTCCATGATCTCCGATGAAGCAGATTCATTCGATAACAATTAAGCCGGGAGGATCAATGAAAATCAATCTATCAAGGTCTGTATGTCGCAGCAGTTTCAGGCAACCGAAATTGGGGCGCCGTTTTTTCGTGTTGATGTTTATCTTCACTCTTTCATTGGTGTCGATCATGACAACTTCCTGTTCTACCGGCACAGGTGAATTAAAAAAACAGGTCGAACAGTTGTCGAATCGACTGGGAGTTCTCGAAGATACTCAGGCCATCCGCAACCTGCACAATGCCTATGGATATTATATAGACAAGTGCCTCTATGAGGATGTTGTCGACCTTTTTGCCGATGATGGAGAAGTTCATTTCATGGGCGGCATTTATCGAGGCAAGGAAAAGGGTGTCCGCCGCCTGTATGTCGGAGAATTCCTTCAAGATTTTACCGGAGGCAAGCCCGGACCCGTTCCCGGATTCCTGCTGGATCATCTTCAGATGCAGGACGTGATCCATGTGGCGCCGGATGGCAAAACCGCCAAAGCGAGATTCCGTTGTTTCATGCAAGCAGGAGCGCATGAAAGCTCCAAGGCCCCCATAGCTGAATCAGCACGCAAACTGAAACAGCCTCTCATGCGATGGTGGGAAGGCGGAATTTATGAAAATTCGTATGTAAAAGTGGATGGTGTCTGGAAGATCCAGGTGCTGAACTATAATCCTTTGTGGCACGCCGATTATGCAACCGGATGGGGATATACCAAACCCAATTATGTCCCAACCGGAGCTCCAAAACTCTATCCCGAAAATCCAAAGGGACCGGACGCAGTTGAAGATCCTTTGCCTACTCTCTGGCCCAATACGAGGATAGTCCCCTTCCACTACAGCAATCCGGTAACCGGGAAGCCGATCATATTGGAATCCCCGCGGAAACAGTAGTTCGAGGGATGAATTAGACCTGGATTTTTAAGTATTCCAGCATAAATAACCGCGGATTTACGAGAAGATCTGCGTGAATCCGCGGTAAAAGAAGGGCAAAGATATTTCTATTTAAATAGCGTTCCTGACCATCCATCTCCGGTGCCATAAGGCAGAAATGTTCCATAAGCGAAAATATCGCGAATCTTTCCGTTCTTAATTTTAAAGATTTCCGCAGCCGGCATGGTGTTTGGCGACGTGAAAAAGCTTGGATAGACCTTCCCATCAGGCATCACTATCTTATCGAACCCGCGATGATTGAAACAGTAAACACCCCAGACAATGCCTCTTTCTTCATCGATGACAGCGCTGCGGCGCGGTTTGACGCTATAAATTGTTTTTAGCGAGGGATGAATGTCGCCGTTGGCGCAGTATTGACTCCTCGGCATTGCGGGATCCGGCGGGGGCGCGCCCGGATAGGAGCCGGCAGTCAACATTCCGTTTTCGAGCCGATAACACGCGCGGTCGAAAGGAACATCCTTGTCGTTGAGTTTGGCCAGCGCATCAAAATAAAGATTTGGAATTTTGAGCATTTCTGCCCGGGAGATGCGTTCAGACGGCGCCAGAGTTTCGGAGAAAGCAGGCGGAGGAGTTTTCAGATTGGCAAGATTCTTTTCGCTCACGTCGCGAACTACGATCGACTCAGCTTCGGTGATCTTGCGATTCACGACTTTGAGCCGCAGCGAAAGCAATACCGGCTTGTCATGTTCTTTTACAATGCCCACCCATGCAATCTGGCCTTCCTGTAAATCGGAAATATAAAATCTGTAATCAGTCAGGCCGGAAGAGGTGAACCAGAGGCCCTCAGTAGGAGGAAGCTTGACCGTATTCTCTGTGAAAATGAGGTCTTTTGCCAACGGCGCTTTGGAAACATCGTGCGCGACCATAGCCGCGAGGTATTGATCCGCAATGCCCTCCAGACAGGCGCGATTGCATTGGCCGGATGATTGTATTTGAGCGGTCGCGATTCCCACAGCGAATATGCCGACAAAGATTATCACCACCGATCCCCTCATTATGGGCCTCCCTTTTAGTGGATCTTTGATTATTGAAGCGCATTATAGCTCAGATTTGTATTGGAGCGCAAAAGCTTAGGAGCCTTTCGAACCAAGAGCGCCGACCGATGGACTTGACGGCTCTCCGCAATAATTCCGGAAACACCAGCAGATGTACGGTTGCCGACCGGACGCCTGTTTAGTTAAAAGCGGAAACCCCCACCCTATGGGTGGGGCAATAGGGA
>DATJPG010000100.1:0-4058 GCA_035506515.1 Acidobacteriota bacterium | reverse complement strand
AACAGATCAAACCGCTTGCTGGAGGCACAGATTGATATTGTCGCAACGAGACGACGATCCACTGGCGATGGCATAGTCTGCGACCAGATCGGCCGCGAGCCTATGAGCGTGATACTTGAGCCCAGAGAGAAGAAGAACATGGAACACGATGTGGCCGTTGCCCGGTTGGGCATAGCCGACATCATTACTGTTAACGCCCACTCCGTCAGATAGAGCCGTCGAACCAGCGCATCAAGGCGGACTGGCGCTGTGCGCTAGTCCCTTATGCGCGCTGTTGGGCATCCTTTTCCCGCCGCGACTCAGATTACTGCTTCACGCGGACGTGTAACGCGCATCCTGGAGAAGTGAAAGCCATAGGGCGCTAGAATAGAGGATTCGATTTGCTTTTGAATAAGTACTATTTATCGCCGCTATGTGAATTATAATGTTGCTGCAATTCCTCCAACAGATCCCTCTGACAGGTCGGCAACTGTTTCAAACACATTTCGTACACAAGGCACTTCCGGCAATCGCCGAAGTTAGGACATTTGGTATTCCAACAATCGCATTTAAACTTGTCCGCTTGACGGGCGCTTGCCATTGCCGTACGCATTTCTCCGGGTGTAACTTTCGGAGGATTCTCTCTCCATTTGAACTTGTCCGGCTGTGCCAGTATGTTTTTCTCGTCTTGCATTTTGATGCATCCTCTCATCATGACAATCGATAATGTCTATGTTTGCCCTCTATATTCCTTTTGCTCCACACCGCAGATGTTCATTGCGGCGTTCGTGAGACGATTTGCGAAACAGGTACTATTTATCGCGGCTAAATACAATATAGTGTTCCTCCAAGTCCCCCAACAGAGCCCTTTGGCAGGTTGGGAACTGCTTCAAGCACAAATGAAATACAATGCATTTCCGGCAATCACCGAAGATTACGCAATGAGTATTCCAACAGTCGCATTTCATCTCGTGTGCTTTTTTAGAGCACGCGAATGCCTCGCGCATCTCATCTTTTGAAACATTTGGCGTATGATCTCTCCATTTGTACTTGTTTGGCTGCTCCAGCACGTTCTTTAGTTCTTGCGGTTCGCCGCCTTCTTCCATGTCGCCGAAAGGGTTGATCATCATCTGAAATTCTTTAACGGCTTCCGGTTTCAGCATGGGCATTATGACCTCAATGCCTCTCTTAAAAACATCCGGGTCAAAGTTGCCCTCTTGTGGTGGCTTGAAGTTCTCCTCCAGGGCCGCCGCCATTGCTTCCTTCTTGCCTTCTTGCGTGCGTTCCATGATAAAGTCAAAGAACATTTTCTGACCGTCTTCCATTTGTGTTACTCCTTGTTATGTAATTGACAGGAATATCGTTAGTGAAGGTTCATAAGTCAACCGGAATTTTAAAAAAACAAAATCACAAAGCCTTTCTGTGTAGAGGAAGGATAAGAAGTGTTTTATGGAATCCCTTTCCTATTCGGCCGGCTTCTTCTTCTGATCATGAAGAGGGATCTTTCAGAAGTCCCGCAACAGGAAATGCTAACTGGCTGAAAGGAGGGGATCTCGTCGAATTTCCATGCTGACGAGTAACGCGCTACTCGGGAAAGTGAATATTCCCGCTGACTCCCACGAAGATGAGATGAGAAGGTCTACCTCCTGACCATAGGTTGCCTTGGGGCTACCAATGATTAACGCACTCTAGCGGTGCAATTGAAAGCGGATGATCTTTAGGAACTCCTTTTTCCGCCGAGATGTAACTGAACATCCATTCCTGCTGTTCGTCTGCTCCGCGCATCGATTTCCTCCTCAATAAAGTGCGTTTGAGAAGGAAATATCTTTTGCATGGATCCCGATTAACACAGCGAGTTTTTCAGCATCCTACTAGGACACATTACGCCCACGGCGAAGTGCCGGAAGAGCCAATTGAGTCAGTTTCAGCAAAAAGCGGGAGCCCTCGGCTCCCGCAATTTTTTGCCAGTTCCGATCAGCTACTTATTGGCCGGAGCCTTGTGGGCCGGGGCAGCTGCCGCAGCTGCTGCTTCAGCGATCCGTTCGCTGATGGCATTGTTCCTTAAAGCATTATCGGCATCGTTAGCCCTGCAAGGGGCCGGGGCGCCAAAGCACCGAGCACAATCCTGGCATCAGAGACTTTCCCAAGCTCGATAGTAATGACTGCAGCCACGTTTGCCACCGTGAAATCTATGGTGGGTCTGAGGGCGAATTTGATAAACACCTGCTTTGTGTCCGGCTTTGGTGCGGGCACCCGTGTCTCAATGATCATCTCATCTTCATCGAGGACGTTCCCCTCACGTGGGACCGACTTAGGGCTGCCCTCAAAATTCTGCGCCCGGAAATTGATGGCGCACCCAACCGTGTCCTCTGGGGATATGATATATTCAGCGTTATGGCGAGAGAGCGGGCTTTGCATGTTTCAGCCGCGATCAAACAGCGATGAAACCCTGGATTCTTCTGACAGGTGCCACCGGATACATCGGAGGACGGCTTCTCGGACTTCTTGAAGCCGAGGGTCGCCCCGTACGTTGCCTTGCCCGGCGGCCCGAATCCCTGCAGGGTCGTCTCGCCGCCGGAAATGAGGTTGTCGCGGGCGACGTGCTTGACGCCGACTCGCTGCAGCGGGCCATGAACGGCGTGGACGCCGCGTATTATCTGGTTCACTCCATGGGCGCGGCGCAAGGCTTTGAAGTAACCGACCGTTTGGCAGCCGAGCGGTTTGGCGCGGCTGCGCGAACTGAGCGAGTCCGGCGAATCATCTATCTCGGTGGCCTGGGCAACCGCCTCGGCCAACTCTCACCCCATCTGCGCAGCCGCCAGGAGGTTGGCGAAATTCTGCGGCAATCGGGTGTGCCCGTCATCGAGTTTCGCGCATCGGTTGTCATCGGATCAGGCAGCCTCTCGTTTGAGATGATTCGCGCACTGGTTGAACGCCTCCCGGTGATGATCACGCCGCGCTGGATGACGGTCCGGGCTCAACCCATTGCAATCCGCGATGCGCTTCAGTATCTGCGTGCCGGATTGGATGTGTCCGTCAGCGGAAACCCGATCTACGAAATTGGCGGCCCTGACCGGGTATCCTACGGCGAATTGATGCGCGAGTACGCGCGGCAACGCGGCCTTCACCGTCTCATGATATCCGTTCCGGTGCTCACGCCGCGGCTGTCGAGCCTCTGGTTGGGTCTGGTCACTCCGCTGTACGCCCGTGTCGGCCGTAAACTGATCGATAGCATTCGCTACACGACGGTTGTGCAGGACGACTCGGCGACGCGCGTGTTCGCCATCCGCCCGGCCGGTGTGCACGATGCCATTGCTGATGCGCTGCGGAATGAAGACCGTGAGTGTGCCGAGACGCGGTGGTCGGATGCGCTTTCGTCGGTCGGTCCAACCCCTCGCTGGGGTGGCGTACGCTTCGGCAATCGGCTCGTCGATTCGCGCACCGTGCGCGTGGCAGCACTTCCGTCCGCGGCCTTCGCCCCAATTCAGCGTATTGGAGGCACGACCGGCTGGTACTATGGCAACTGGGTCTGGAAGCTACGCGGCTTTATCGATTTGCTCATGGGCGGCGTCGGAATGCGCCGGGGGCGGCGCGATAGCGAGCAATTGCATGCGGGCGACACTCTCGACTGCTGGCGCGTGGAGGAGTTCGAACCAGGGCGAACCCTGCGTCTGGCAGCCGAAATGAAGTTGCCCGGCCGTGCCTGGCTCGAATTCGAGGTGACAGGCGATGCCGGCGGCTCGCTTATCCGGCAAACTGCTATTTTCGATCCGGTGGGTCTGGCAGGGCTGATCTATTGGTATATGGTATACCCCCTCCACCAACTCGGGTTTGCAGGAATGCTGCGCGGCATTGCCCATGCAGCGGAAAATCCTTTGAGGAGAAAATGAAGAGCTGGAATCCGATACTGATGCTGGCGTTGTTCATCGCGGCCACCTTTGTGGCCGCCGGCTTAGGAGCGTTCTTTACCGGCACCTCCGTGAGCAATTGGTATCCAACGCTCCGCAAGCCTTCCTGGAATCCGCCGGCCTGGATCTTCGGACCGGTCTGGACGGCTCTCTACCTGATGATGGCAATCG
>DATJPG010000099.1:0-12053 GCA_035506515.1 Acidobacteriota bacterium | reverse complement strand
CCGCCGTGCAAGAACGGCAGCCTATGCACTTGCTTGAATCTACTACGACGATCCCATCTTCCGATCGTTTCGAAATAGCTTTCGCTGGGCAGATTTCGAGGCAGGCCGGTTTCGCACAGTGCATGCAGGACAGCGAAACGGTTTTGTTTCTTACTTCGGGGAACTTTCCGGCCCAGGATTCTGCGATCCTTCTCCATCTCACCCCAAGTTCAAGCTCATTCCAGGACTTGCAGGCTACCTCACATGCATGGCACTGGACGCAGCGGTCGCTGTCGAAATAAAACCCGTGTTGTCGCTCCATCGGTGTCTCCATGATCAATCTATGCCTTTTTCACCTGGACAAGAGTCTGACTGGACATGGCCGTGACCACAGGGTCGAAGGCCTTGGCGAAGTCGACACTGTACATGCTGTTGGTGTTGGCTCCTGTTTCCAGGAGCGGGAATCCAGAAAGCTTCAATTCTTCGCAACCCTGCCACCACCCGTGCAGAGCCATCACGGTATCCGGCCTTATTCCCGGATTCACCTGGGCCTTGATCTTCATCTTCCCGTGCGGGGATTCGACGATGACCCAGTCTCCGTCGACTACGCCACGTTCTTTGGCCGCTTCGGGATGGATCTGCAGCGTCGGGTAAGGAAGAATCTCGCGCAGATAGGGCACATTGCGCAGCCAGCCGGCGTTGTAAACCTTGGATGTATGAAAATCGGAGAAGCTCAGCGGATATTTCTTCAAAAGCTCGGGCGTTCCGGTCGGGCTCTCGGGTGGCTCGACCCAGACCGGCAGCGGTTCAAATCCGTTTTCCTCGAAAGTCGTATTGTAGATTGCGACCTTACCCTGGGGCAGGTAAGGGGCCTTGGAAAACCGCGAGCTGAGCCGGCCAAACGTTTTTGCATATTTTTCGTATTCCGCCGGTTTCGAGGGGAACACGATCCCGGTAGGCTTCGACCTTAATTCTTCCATCGTCAGGTTTAATGGTTTGAGCTGGTCGTTGATGCACTCTGCGATACTGCCGTTCCAGAAATCCTTGCCGTAGCCCATCCTGACGCCGAGGTCGATCCAGAATTCGTAGTCGGATTTGTAGTTTCCGAGCGGTTCAATCACCCTGTTGCGGGCCATGAGCCAGTTGCCGCTGAATTCGTACGGGTGATCGGTCTCATACATTGTTGCGACGGGGACCACAACATCGGCGTAGTTCATGTCCGCGGTGCGCATCACGTCGACCACTACATAGAAATCGAGCTTCTCCAAAGCTTCGAGGACATTTTTGACTCCACGTGTGCTGACTGCCGGTTGTGTGCCGGGAGCGATAATCGTTCGCACCGGATAGGGCTTGCCAGTGAGTACGCTATCGAAGATCCGGTAGTAAGCGGATGAAGTGCCTTCGGTTCCGGGCTGAAAAACCTTTGGGAACTCCGGTCCGATAAGTTTGTCCACCCACTCCTGAGTGTAGCGCTCTCGCAAATGAACGCTTTTGGGCATCGGCGCTCCCGAACCGCCCGGGAAAATGTCGCCTCCGGGTTTGTCGAGATTTCCCGTGATTGCCATCAGGATGGCGATGGCGCGAACGGCGCTGTTGGAGGACGGGGCGTGTTCGAGCCCGTTTCCGTGATCGATGCAGGCTGGCTTTGTCTTCGCATAGGTGCGAGCGAGATCAGTTATCTGATCGGCCGGGATGCCGGTGATCGGTTCGGCCCATTTGGGCGGGTACTTGACTATGTGCGTTTCAAGCTTGTCAAAACCGTAAGTCCACTGAGCAACGAACTGAGAATCATAGAGTCTCTCAGTGATGACGACATTGAGCATGGCCAAAGCCAAAGCGGCATCGGTTCCCGGCCTTACCGGAATCCAGGTATCGGAAAGAGCCACATCCGGCTCCATGGTGGGTTTGATGGAGATGATCTTAATCCCCCGGTCTTTTGCGTCCAGGATCTGCTTCAAGTTGCCCCGGGTGCTTCCGGAATAAACCGGTTGCTTGCCCCAGATCAGTAGAAGCTTTGAATTGGGAATATCCGGCATCGGTGCCGTGCCCAGCGTGTAAGTGAAGGCAAATGCCTTTTGCATTGCGCAGATGCCGCTGTGCGCATAGTTTGGGCTGCCGTGGGCGATCAGAAACCGGTACAGGAATTCGCTGTAGGAGCGTCGCGCCGGAGAGAGGATTGCGAGCGACTCCGGCCCGTATTTCTGTTTTTGTTCCTTGAGCCTGGCGGCGATCAAGTCCAGCGCCTCGTCCCAGGACATGCGCTCAAACTTTCCTTCGCCCTTTTTCCCAACTCTCCGGAGCGGATACTTCAGCCGCTGGGAAGAATAGACCCACTGCGGTGCAGCGTGCGCTTTGGCGCAGATCCTGCCGCCGTTCAGGGGAGATTCCTGCATCCCTTCGACCCTGGTGAACCGTCCGTCCTTCACGAACGCATAGATGCCGCATCCCAGGCTGGGACCGCACATGGCACAAAAGGTCGGGATCACCTTCTCCCCCGGTGCCGCAGATGCCACCGCCGTCAGCCAATCCATTGAGTTCTTTCCCAACATAATTCCTGCTCCCACTGTGCCGGCAGTCATAAGAAGCGCACGCCTTGAAACGAGAAATCTGTCACACACCTCATCTGCAGTTTGGGATCTTTTTGAAATAGCTTTTGCCAACCCGAAACCCCGGCAATCTGTGTCCATTGTTTTTATGGATTAACGCAACGTGAAAATAAGAAAGTATTGATAGGGAAGGAACGTATGCTCCTTGGCAAGTTTGAAGCCGTTTGACTCCATCTGGCGAACCAGATCCTCGCGTGCAATCTTCATTTCCATTGGCGCCCCTATGGGCAGTTCCTTCTTGTGGAAATCGATCATGATGACTTGCCCTCCCGGCTTGAGCATCCTTTTCATGAGCCCCAGATACCGAGCTTGGTTCTGGATGTGGTGCCACGTATCGCAGATGAAGAATCGGTCGATAGATCCGTCGATAAGCAGCGGATCATCCGGCGCGGAGAGAACCGTCACAACGTTTCTCAACTTCATATCCCGAATCCGCTCGTTCATATGCAGGATCATGTCAGGACTGGTATCCACTGCATAAACTCGCCCTTTTTCACCGACACGGGATGCCAGTCGAAAGGTGAAGTATCCGGAACCCGCGCCGACATCCGCGACTGTCTCGCCCTCTCTTAGACCTAAGGCCGTGATTACTTCATCCGGCTTCTGGTAGGCATCGCGCTGAGGATCTTCCAGGTAGGCAATGTAAGCTTTCGAATCCTGGTGTAATTGGTGCATCTCTTCCATGGTCAGCTTTTTGTTCTGAGCTGCCAGGATACTTTGCGAGAGAATCAAAATAATTAGAGCAATGCGGACTTTCATAGTTCTGCCCCTTCTGCTTTTGAACGGATTACCGGCAATTAGCACCTGCTACCTGCTCCAGGGTTGAGATGCTAATCTGGCTCACTTGCGTATTTCTATAAAATAACCGTAATCGTCGCCGGAGTCCGGCTCGTGAACCATGCGCACCCTTTCTATGCCGGCGGCTTTACACCGCTCGATGATGTCGGGTTCAATCGGATGCCATCCCGATTTATGCCCGCCTTTCGTCACAACCTCCTTCCGCCAGGCAAGAATCGGATTGCGGGTCGTGGCGTCCAGCAACCGAGAGACGCCGCAACCCACAAAGGCTACACCGCCAGGCTTGAGGATGCGGTAGGCTTCCTTGAGACCCTGAAGCTGGTCCTGCCAGAAAAAGATGGACCCCCGGCTTACCACAAGATTAGCGAAGTTGTCGCGCAACGGAAGGTTCTGTGCGTCGCCCTCCAGTGCACGAACACGTCCGGTCAATTGCGCCTCGTCGGTCACCATCCCACAGAGCCGTACCGCGGCAGGGTCCAAGTCCACAACGTAACAGGTGAGATTCGTGACCTTGGCTAATGCCAGCGACAATGAGCCGCTACCTCCGCCGACGTCTACGCAGATCCCTGCTGTGATTCCGTAGTCTGCGACCAGCTGCTTAGCCAACGCGGGATAGACTGGTTTCAGAATAGTGGTTGCCGACTTGTAGAATGGGTATTTTTCAATGAGCGTCTGCTTGCAGGTATTGTCCTGAGCCAGACAGCAGGTTGCGAAGACCGCTAGGGCAAGGATGGTGCCGACCCAGTGTCTCATAAGTCACCTCCGACGTATTAGAATTGGAACTGGCCTTTAGGGAATACAGATAGCTAGTACAACGGTCCCCTAAATTTGCGCTTTCAGCTTCTTCTATGAGAAGGAGTATTGTCAACTCCGATGAAATCAATTCGCCAAATGCGGATCGATCCGCGTCAGTGTAATTCCTGCACTTTGTGAATCAGCTTGCATTCGTCTGGAGCAGGTGTCATCCAAACCGATTAGTGGGATCCAGAGAGTGCGTCCGCTCGAAGGCGGGCTGGATGCCTGGCGAGATCGTGGATATCCGACAGCATCTCCAAAAAATTGAAAAATATCGCGCTATTTCGGCGTATCCAGGCCCCACTTCCTAAAGTAATCCTGGTAGAAAGGCGGCTGCTGGAAATCGCCTCTCAGATCGCGGCCATAACTGCGGTATCCCATGCCCATTTTGTCGTAACGATACACTCCGTCCATAAACTCCTTCATGTTGCCTGCAGGGACAGTAAAAATCATCTCATCATCTCCGGTGGAGGCTCTCTCGAAATCTCCAGGATCGGGGACGGTAACTTCACAGGTGCCCTTCAAGAGAGATGGCACGACGGAGTGCATGCATGACCAGATCGGATCGAGGGTGGAGGTGACACGGCGTCCATTCTTTTGCATATACGCGAACAGCATATGCCGCAGTTGCGACGGATTGCAGTAAATCATCGTCAGGTCGGGTGAGAAGTTGGCCTTATGAAGCGGCGCCAGCACCATCCCGGCATATTTTCCGTGCGGGAGGAGCGCTATTTCGCTGCTGCGTTGCTTCGCGCCTTCCTTGTTTTCCACAAAGAAGGCACTTCCGGATCCCTCCAAAAAATCTTTAGGGGGTTCCACCAGCCCGTAGCCGATGATCGGTTCGAAACACCAATGGTCCTCGAGAAACATGGCCAGTGTGGTTCCGCGCCGTCGCACGACGCCAAAAGCCTGGCAGGCAGAATAGTGCGTTTTGAGGTCTCTTTTGGGTCTTACGGCGCCCTGCGGAGTTTCGCTTTCATTCTTAAGCATTTTTATCGCGATCGGATAGGTTCTCAGCACCAGCATATTCAGCAGATCCGAGCCGTAAGTGTTCATCGTTTCTATCGGAGTTGCCGATTTTTCTCCGGGTTGCGTAGCACCGGCATGAGCGATAGTCGCGAAACCGGTCGACCCTGCCACCGCCGCTGCGGCTGCGCTTGCAACAAAATTCCTTCTTGTCAGTCCTTCTGGTACGGATCTAAGAACACACATAGTAGTCTCTCCTCAATCATGTCCACATTTCTATTGGCGTGTTTTTATCCTATGCAATTATTTCACCACAAACGATGACTTAGACTTAAACCATTCTGCCGGACTGCGTCATTCTGGAACACACGGGTTTATGTGTTCTCGTCAACGGGCGCTATGCTCAGCGCCTTCATCTTTCGATATAACGTGCTTGGATTGATTCCAAGCTGGCGGGCCGCTTTCGTTCTGTTGCCTTTTTGGCGTCGAAGGGCCTCGCGAATCAGCAATTTCTCCATAGATTGCAGGGACATCGGGCCGGCCCCTGCATAGCTAGCGGGAGCAACTGGTCGGAGTTCCACCGGTAGATGATGCAGTTCGATGATCTTGTCTCGACAAAGTACGAAAGCTTGCTCGATTATATTCTCCAGTTCCCGCACATTCCCCGGGTATTCATATTCCATCAATCGCGCCATGACTTCTTCCGATACTCCTTCAATGTCTTTTCCCTGGATCTGATTGAATTTGGATACGATGTGACCGATAAGAAGAGGGATGTCCTCCCGATGTTGGCTCAGGTCCGGCAGCTTTAGACTCACGACGCGTATCCGATAGTACAAGTCTTCACGAAAACTGCCGTTCTTTACGAGCTTGCTTAGGTCTCGGTTAGTGGCGGCAACGACTCGAACATCGACTTTCAGCGGCTCCACGGAGCCCAGTGGCTCGATGGTCCTTTCCTGAAGCACCCGAAGAAGGCGTATCTGCATTGCCGGCGAGACATCCCCAATCTCATCCAAAAAAATCGTTCCGCCGTTTGCAAGTGCGAAACGGCCCGGCTTCTCGCGCCTCGCATCCGTGAAGGCTCCCGCCTTGTGTCCGAATAATTCGCTTTCCAGGAGCGTATCAGGCAGCGCCCCGCAATTCACAGCAATGAAAGGCTTCTTGTTCCGGGGGGACAGATTATGAATGGCGCGGGCGAAGAGTTCCTTCCCAGTTCCGCTCGGTCCCTCAATGAGCACCGTGCTGGCGCTCTGAGCGATTTGCGGGAGAATGTCGAAGAGCTTTGTCATGACCGGACTGCGGCCGACGATATCCTCGAAGGTGTATTTGCCATGCAATTCTTTCTTCAGCTGTTCAATAGGGCTGAGGTCCTGAAAAGTCTCCACTCCTCCAATTACCTGACCCGCATCGTCTCGAAGAACGGCGGTCGAGATTCTGATCGGAATACGTTTGCCGGTTTGACTGAAAATATGGGCCGTGGCGTTGAGGACCGGCTTGCCGCTCGCCATCGTGCGTCTCAAAATACAGGCGTTTTCACAAATACTCGCGCGAAAAACATCACAGCACTGCCGACCCAGGGCTTCGCGGCGTCCCACTTTTGTGATCTGCTCCGCAGCTCGATTGAAAGCAGTAATCTGCCACTTCAGATCGACCGTGAAAACGCCCTCATTGATAGAATCCAGTATCGCTCTTTCCCGGCCGGCTAAATCTTTGCTCATCCCAATTCTCCGATATGCTGTTGCATTTTGCATGTCTATTATATTCTTGTTCATGCATTCTGCAATAGCCCGGAGTCCTGAAGGGATGAGCACCTGTCGGGGAGTTTGAACGCTGACGGTTCGGCTAATCAGATCGAGCCGAGTTGGACAGGCGTAACGTCAGCTTCCGGACCGCCGAACCGAACTTCCTCGTGCCGCCCGCTTCGCTGACAACCCGGAGAACCTGGGGAGTATCCACCACCTGAACTCCCGAAAGAACAGTAACTCCCCGCTTGCTGAGAACTCCGGGTAGGAAAGGGGTGCTTGGACCAAGAATCACAATCTCACAAGCGGCCATGCAGTGGTCCAGCAGTCCATCGATGGTTTGATTCAGGAGGGTAGTCGCCGAAAGAACAACGACCTGGCATTCAGGCAATAGATCACCGGCGGCTGAATCAGGCAACACACCGAGGTCGGGAATCGGCTTCCGCTCAAAAATATGCAGGATCCGGGCGCGCTTTCTTAATGGATCAACCAGAGGACCGAAGTATCCGATCATTCCAACAGTATTCCCGGATCCGACCGCCAGCAGATCCAAGATATCCGATTCAGCTGCGCCCTTTGGAATGCTGATAAGCGCATTCGCCGTCGCGAGCCCGATCGCACAAGCCGTTTGATCAGGCTGCTTGATCCAGGATATCAGTTCAGAGGCTTTGCGTCCTGCCAGCGTCCCCGCTTCCGGAATCACAGTGCAGGATTCATATTCCTTCTCATGCAAGGTGTAAGCCAATCCGCAGCGCCCATCTTCCAGCGCAACAGCCGTGTACCCGAGTCCAACCCGGATATCCATTGCTCGGTGTTCC
This sequence comes from Acidobacteriota bacterium, assembly GCA_035506515.1. Classification (GTDB taxonomy): domain Bacteria; phylum Acidobacteriota; class UBA6911; order UBA6911; family UBA6911; genus UBA6911. The sequence continues at coordinate 4,349 of DATJPG010000099.1, read as the reverse complement.
GCTGCAATGGCCAGCACCTCACGATAAATTTCATCATTTAACATTGAATTTTATCCAAATATAAAAAACTTACCGCACGACAGCGCGATTGTATGGAGTCACGATCGTATAGATCCCCACTCCACTCGCGGCTGCACAGTCACTTCACAAGAACGTTCTCACTGCGAAGTCTACTTAAGCAATCTCCATGCCTCGGATGAATATCCTCAGGAAAGCATCCGTTCAAGAATTATTTCTGCCTGCCGGACATTTCCGGAAATCCGCATTGACATATTATGAGCATATGCTCATAATATGTATGAAGAGGTTTACGAATGGTGAGGCCATTAAATTGCAGGCAAATTGGGTGTCAGCCCGGAAGTAAATATTTTAAGCCGAGAGGAATCCCCCTGTCCGATCTGGAAGAAGTCGTTTTGACAATGGATGAATTTGAGGCCATCAGGCTTGCCGACCTCGAGGGGCTGTATCAGGAAAAAGCGGCGGAGAAGATGAAAATCTCGCGCCAAACCTTTGGAAGGATCGTTGAGTCTGCACACAGAAAAGTCGCAGAAACGCTGGTCAAAGGCAAAGCGCTGAAAATAGAAGGAGGTGAGATTTCAATGGCCAGTGATACTGCCGTAAGGAAATTCAAGTGTTATGACTGTCAACATTCCTGGGAATTACCCTATGGAACAGGCAGACCGGACGCTTGCCCTTCCTGCAAGGGAGAAAACATCCACAGAGCAGAGGGTCTGGGCGGAGGTCCTGGAAGAGGTAGAGGTATGTGCAACCGAAAAATGCAGAGGAAGCAAAACTAAAGGAGTGAGGCAATGAAAGTAGGATTTGCAGTGCAGCTTAATGAGGGGATGGAAAGCACCGTTTATGGCCACTTTGGCTCGGCGCCGGCTTTCATCATAGTCGATACCGAGCTGAACGAGGTTTTAGGATTGGACAACAAGAACATGCATCACGAACATGGTGCGTGCAATCCTATTATGGCTCTCAACGGGAATCAGGTCGATGCCATGGTGGTTGGCGGGATCGGTGCAGGCGCATTGATGAAACTGAATGCAATGGGAATCAAGGTGTATGGCGCCGGAGCCATGACAGTCAAGGAAAACATCGCATTGCTGGGAGACGGCGGGCTCCAGGAACTCTCGATGGATAATTCCTGCAAGGCCCATCAAGGTCAGTGCGGACATCAGGCAACGTCGTGATTTTGGGTCTTATGATATTGGAGGCCTGGAGCGATCCTCGATGGATTGAAATCTTGAAGCGCTGTATGGCCGATGAAGTCGTTCGAAAATCCCATGATTGATCTTTGTCGGCATGGAGTGCTGCCGTAATGAATCCGACACAGGAGAACATTGAACTCTCAAAAAGAGAATTGCACCCGGACTGCATTGGCTGCGGCTTGGCGAATGCTTCCGGGCTCGCACTTCAATTCTTCGTGCGAACCGACAAAGGGGTTCAGGCGGAGTTTCACTGTAGCAAGCTCTATCAGGGATATCCGGGATTCCTGCACGGAGGCATTACTTCTTTGCTGCTGGACGCGGCTATGACAAACTGCCTTTTTGCCCATCACATCGCCGCGGTAACTGCCAGGCTGATCATTCGCTTCCTTTTGCCCGTGAACATCGATCAGACAGCCTGCGTCAAAGCGTGGCTCCGGGAGTATGAACCGCCACTCTACGTGCTTGAAGCTGAACTTGAGCAGAACGGCAAAGTCCAGGTAAGGGCCGCTGCGAAATTTATTGACCGGGGGCTTGCGGGATCTCCCAAAGAGATTCTGCCGGCGTGAGCAGGGATTAGAAGGCCACTCGATCACATGGTTTTAATGAAACGTTTAGCTGATCGGCTCTGCGGCATTCTCTTCCATTCACTTCGATTGCTATTGTCTTGCCGTCCTTACTTGGTATCCAGCCCCCAGCTTCTGAACATTTCCTTATAAAATTCGGGCTGCTCAAAATCCGGCTGCATGAACATGGAATGCTCTCGATATGCAAAAGCCCCGTGCTCATTGGCTTTCAAGCCCGCCATCAAGACGGGCATCTTATTCTGCGGTACCGAGAACATCATGTCTCCTTCTTCGGTAAGCGCCCGCTGATATTCACCTGGATCTGGCAGAACGACCCAATATTGCCCGGTTTTCATCGGATTCACTACCGACCAGGCGCAGGAAGGAGGAAAGAAATGGCCGCTCACCTGGGGGACATCCTCAATCTTCATCGAGAGCAGCAGCGCCCTTAATTGGGCGGGTTTTGCCCACATAATAACTACGTCCGGGAGATAAGTGGCTTTCTTCAAGGGAGCCGTTACGATGCCGACATACTTGCCATATTCAAAACAGTCGTACGGGTGACTCCGGCTCTGAACGGATTCCGGCCTTTGCACCTGCCCATAGGCCATCGGAGCGGCCGGACACCAGTGATCTTCCTTCAACATAGCGACGGTCGTCCCCTCCCGCCTCGACAAGGCAAAAGCCTGGCACTGGGCTATATGAAATTTGCGATCTTTCTTCGGCCGTATTGCCTCTTTGGGAATATCCGATTCCTTCTCCAACATCTTCACTGCAATCGGAGATGTTCGCAGGATCAGAGCATTTTCCAATTCTTCGCCATATTTGTTGAACTCACTCACTGTAGCCATGCGATTCGCCTCCTTCTGGTCGGGCTTTGGCTCTGCTTCAGAAACGGGGATGGTCTGACTGGAGATTCCCATCACTGCAGCACCGACTCCCAACCGCAATGCTTCACGCCGAGAGTATCTGGTTTTCATGATAATGCACCTCGCATTGAAGAAACAACTCCAGTGCTCAACTTGCAGAAAAGGTGTATTGAGTTCCTGCCGTGTTCAGAATGAATTCCTTTGGCATCGCTTTGCTGCATGCAACGATTGCCTCGAAACCCGTGCAGTGGGCCGGTGCAATGAAGTCGGGTCCAATTTCTTTTATGTCCGACACAGTCTTTTGGATGATTTCTGGTTTTGCATTAATCAAGTGAAATCCGCCTAGAACTGCATGGACTTTTTTAATTCCGGCAACTCTCTGAGCCTGTTTGATCGTATTGACAATTCCCGCGTGGGCACAGCCTGAGAGGACAACAAGTCCTTTACCCCTGACATTGAAAAAGAGGGCCTGCTCGCCCCTGAAGTCATCCGATTGAATTTTGCCGTCGCGTTCGACAAGCAAGCTTGGGGGTACGCTCTCATATTCCGTGACACGTTCGATCCTTCCGGTGCTGTAGCATCCTGGAATGATTTGAGTCGGCATTGTCACTTCTGTCACGTGGACTCCGGATTCCTGAATGGCTTGCCTGTCCAACTGACCAATGTCCATCAATTCGTCAGTACCACTCCGGCGTGCGTACCTGCGTAAAAATGCTTCCTCCCCCACATAGAATTGCGCTTGTTCTGCCGCGGATCCCCTGTTCTGCCTCAAAACCTCTATCGCGCCCGTCCAATGATCAAAATGGCCGTGGCTCAAGACGAAGGCATCCGCTCCTCCCAAATCGATCTTCAGAAGCTTGGAATTGTTTATGATCCCTCCAGGATCCAGTCCGAAATCAAATACACAGGTGCTTGTTTGTGCATCGACCACGGATTCAACAAAATACGCAAGACCGTGTTCGGCATGGATGGACTGACCTGGAGTGACTCGATATCGTTTCGCGACCGCATGGTCGGCTCTCAATGCGTCATAGTAATTGTCTGTGAGGATCCATATCCGAACCATATCGACTGGCTCGATTTTCGTCGATTCTTCCGGCATGAACTGAGGATTGCGAGGCATCGATCACATTTCCTTTTCATAGGGCCACATGGCCACTCCGCCGTCCAAAACTTTAACATTCGTGAATCCGGCAGCTCTGAGGATCAAAGATGCTTCATAGCCACGCAATGAAATAGCGCAGAATGTAATGATCTCTTTGTCTCTTGGCAATTCCGACAGCTTTTTTCTCAGAGCACCCAGCGGGATCAATGTTGATTTGGGCAGCCGGACTTGCGCATGTTCCTGTGGCGAGCGGACATCCAGAAAAACGAAATCTTCACCTGTCTGCAGTTTATGCTGAACCGATTCGGCAGAGATTCCAACCATGTATCCATCTCGCTTGTTGCGAGCAACATTCGCCGCGGTTATCAGATTATCCATCGCCGGCGCGTAGGGCGGAGCGTAGGAGAGATCGAGGTTCGCAACGTCATCCAGAGTCATTCCAGCCGTGATCGCGGTTGCGGCGACGTCAATGCGCTTTGCACCCTCTCCCGGTCCTGTGGCCTGCACGCCAAGAAGCTTCCCTGTTTTCTTGTCCGCAACGATTTTCATCAGCAGTGGTTTTGAAGTAGGCATGTAGTGGGCTTTATCCGGCCCAGGT
>DATJPG010000098.1:0-58977 GCA_035506515.1 Acidobacteriota bacterium | reverse complement strand
GCATCGATTTGCGGCATCCGGTCCACACCGAGTGAAAAGTAAGCGAAGATTCCGGAAACGATAAATGCCAATATCAACATCGTCGCGAAAACCGGACGTTTAATACAGAGTTTTGCTAATCCATGCATGATGAAAAACCTTCTTGGTTATTAACGGGTTTCAATGCGTTCGCCGTCATATAAACTGGCCAGATTATCAATGACGATGGTCTCGTTGCCCTCGAGTCCGGTGAGGATTCGCACCTGATCTCCATCCGTATCGCCCTTGAGCACGACATTTAGGTGAGCCACGCCGTTGACGACGCTATAAATGTGACTGGCGTCTGTTGTGTTGTCATAGAACACCGCTTTCAAAGGAACGAATACGCCACGTTCGGACCCCTCCAACATCAGCTTTGCGTTGGCAAACATGCCCGGCCGCAGCTCGGCCTTGGGATTGTCGAACCGGGCTTCGGCAGTGAAGGCGCGCGAGTTCGAATCCACGGATGGGACGACGGCGATGACTTTGCCCGCAAAATCCCGGTTCTGATAGGCGGCCACACGGGCAGTTGCGGCCATGCCGTTTTTCACCATTGCCGCCTGCTGTTCCGGCACCTGCAAACGAAGCTTCACCGTGGAAATGCGCACCACCGTAACCACTTTGCTGTTGGTTCCCAGCCACTGTCCAACCGAAACCGGCCGGTCGGTAATGAATCCGTCAAACGGGGCTCTTATGCTGGTGTCCTCCAGAGCCTTTTGCGCCTGCGCGTACTGCGATTCCGATGCGGACAGCGAAGCCTGGGCGGCCTCGATCGCACGGTAATTCTGCTGTGCGGCATTCACCTGGGCTTCATACAGCTTGCGGGCGGAGTTTGCCGCAGCCTCTGCGGTTTCCTGCTGCGTTTTAGCCTTCTCGTAGGCGCTCTCGGAAACATCGCCGCTTTTGAACAGATTCTCGTATCGCTTTGCATCCGCGGCGGCCAGCTTGGAAGAAGCCGCGGCCGATTGATACGCGGCATGGGCTGAAGCTACTTCGGGAACCGCTTCGGGATCGAATGTGCCGGAACCGACATATCCGACGCGCGACTGAGTCTGGCGCAAGATGAACCTCGACTGCTCGAGGCTGGCGCGCGCCTGCTCAAGTTTGAGTTGCGCATCGCGCTCCTCCAGACGGCAAAGGACCTGCCCCTTTTTTACGAAGTCGCCGATTTCCACGGGCGTAGCAGCAATGCGGCCGCCGACGACCGGCGCAACATCGGAGGAGTCTTCCGCGATGAACGAACCGGTCGCCTGAATATATCCAGGGACGCCCCGGACGGTCGCCTTGGCTGTTACGTAAACAGTCTTTTCGACAGGCGTATTCGCTTCCTTTTTGACAGCACCCGGAGGTGGCGCGCAGGCGGACAGAAAAACAGCAAGTAACAGTGAGATCAATAGGATTCTGGACATTTAAAATTTTGCCTTTCTATTGCTTTGAGGCTGCCCTCTATGGCTGACGTCCCCTTCCTCTTTTTGCGGCGGAGTTCTCTGGACGCCGTGCAGCAAGATCCGTGTAAACAGCTGCGCCATCTCCTCGTCGGGAGCGCCCGGAGCAGGAGCGCGGAAAATTTGGGTTATGAGGCCATACTGGTGGGCTATTCCACCGAGCCCGATCATGACGGCGTGCGGATTGCAGTCGGTGAGGGCCCCTTCCCGCTGCCTGCGCGCGATATACTCCATAAACCGTTCAAAGATCGGAGCAAATTGCTTCTGCATCCGAATGAGCCCCTGCTCGTGACCTTCGAGGGCTGCGAACAGGATGACGCGATTGATCAGGGGATCGCGGCGATACGAGGCCAGGATTCGCCGGATGAATGTGCAGAAGACTCCCTCATCATCATTTCGTTCCATGAACTCGCTTACTTCCCGGACCCACTCCTGTTCATCCGCAGTCTCCAGATGAAGCTCGAGTACAGCGCTGTAGAGTGCTTCTTTGGACGGAAAATGTTGAAATATAATGGCTTCTGCCACTCCGGCGGCGGCCGCGATCTCTTTGGTCGTCGTGCCTTTGAATCCTCGGCGGGAGAATGCGTTTAATGCGACTTCAAGCAATTGGTGCTGCCTATCGACAGCGGACATTCGATGCTGTATTGGTCGTTCATTTAACATAGGTGGCGAATTTTAAGTAAGTGCTCACTAACTTGTCAAGGGGGAAAAGCCCCAAAATGCCCGATCTTACGAAGATTTAACAAAGAGTCGCGATATTTTCCGCGATTCACGGCTGAGGTAAACACAGGCAGAGGCGAAGCATAGAGAGAAAGCCAAACTCTACGAGCTCTCACTCAAACCCGCAATTGCGATGCTGGTTCATCCCCGTTTTTCTTGAGTTTTAATTTATGCTCGTCCTCTTAAGTAAGTATTCTAGGGCTGAGCTGGAAGTTTTTTGTTCCTGAGCCGCTCAAAGCGACTTAAGCAGTGTCATCGGGGTCGGTATCGGGATCGGTATCGCAATCGGTCATCGGAAGTAAAAGGCTGATAGCGCCCCCAAATTGCAATATCGATCCCGATACCGACCCCGACAACGTTTTCCCAACAAATTTGAGCGGCTCCCGCGGGATCTCTATTTGATATCCTCGCGTATGACCAGGTGTTTGTGCTTGCCCTGAGCTCCCTCCAACATAAAGCCATCCATCCCTACAATATAAACTTCGGCTAAGCTTAACCCGTTTCCGGCTTCATCGAAAACAACTTCCCCCCATTCTCCTTCTCTCTGGGAAAGCCGTGTCACAAATTTCAGGTCATCATCGGTTTTCCTATCAAGGTTCAGGATATTAATGTGGTCACTATCGATATCCGCGAGGATTCTGTAGTGTCCGGCCGGATAGTTTTTGGATCCGACCTTGAAGGGTTGTTTGATCGTGAAGCTGAGATCGCCTGCAAATACATTTCCCGCAGCCGATACGATCAATAGAAACAGCGCCAATGCTCTCGAAACAGATTGCATACTCATAGCATCCTCTCCTCGTGCTCAATAGCAGGAAAAGCTACGCTAAAAAATTTGAGGGGGGGGACAAGCCCCTTTTGGCAACCGGGGCTTCTGGAGTTTATGGTGAAACGTGATCTATAAATGAGATCCGTTTTTTGGGCTATTTGCCCTTGGCGGCTCGAACGGTGACATGGGTGTGTTTCGCTGGAGCCGACTTGAAGTAAAATCCATCCATATTGGGTATATGGATTTCGGAAAGATAGTGATCGTTTCCTGCCACATCGAAGACAAAGGAAACATCATTTTGTTCTCGAGCAGCCAGGCGGGTGAGCACGGGCACTATCCCCGATGCCTTGGTTTCTTTCATGCCCTGGATCGTCAATTCACTCTCAGCATCATTGACAAAGAACCGATAGTTCCCGGCCGGGTAGGTCTTCCCTCCGGCAATAAAGCTGAATGTGATATCCGCGGTGCCGATCGGAATCACGGCGAAACAATAGACAGTCGCCAGCAGAAGAACGGCCAAGACAGACAAACTCAATCCTTTCATATTGCCCCCCTTTCGCACTTTCGAAATCCGCTCGTGCTGCGTCACGCCGGTTTGATTTTCCTTTCCCTCGCCACGCACCTCCGAGCGCGACTATTCAGTGCTATATAAAATATATTCCAACCAGATCCTCTACTCAATAATCAGCCGGCGCGGCTTCGGAGTGCGGCAGATTGCTGCCGCTTTGGGGTTTCCAGTTTCCCGTTCCCGGCTGACATCTTATATTCGAAACCGGGAACGGGAAACACGTAAACGCCTAAAGCGACAGCAGGCTTGCGCACTGCGAAAGCGTCGGATGCGAAATCCTTGCACCGCGGAATTATTCGCCTCCAAAAAATCTCCGAGGGTTGTCTACGAAGATTTCGCGGAGCTGCTCGTCGGTAACACCGGCTGCTTTCATTTTGGGCAGGATTTTTTTGAACAGGTAATCGGGATACCAGCCGGCATATTGCGGAGGAAAATTCCCCGGCCGGCCGAGCCACTGAAAAATACAGTCGTGGGAAAGCATGATCCTGTCGCCATATCCCCGGCTCACGAGCGACCCGATGTTTTCTTCCGATGCGGCGGACATCAGCGGATTGCAGCGGTCAAAGCCGAGATAGAAACCCGGCCTTTTCAGTTGACGCAAGCCGTATTCGATATCCTCGGAATTGTTCTGATGGCCGATCATGATTCTTTCCGGATCTGCGCCGAGCTCGAGAAACAGATCTTGCTGGTCGGGTCCGACCGTTGCGGCCTCCGTGTGGGTGATGATGGACACTCCGGTTTCCCTGGCAATCCGAACCGCGGCCTTGAAAACGGTGGTTTCATAGTCCGTGATGCCCGGGTCGCCGGTAGCCACCTTGATGATTCCCGCCCTGACACCGGATCCCCGGATGCCCGCATTGAGTTCCGTGGAAAACAATTCACAGAGGTCCGCCTCGAGATTTCGGCCCCGCATGGCCGACTGCCATTTGTAGTAGTTTCCGGCGCCCACGCTTTCAGGGAAAAGCCCGGTTGCCGCGATGATTTGAATCCCGGATTTGATGGAGAGATTTCTCATGAGAACAGGGTCGCGCCCTCCCACATCGGATGCGGTCGCGTCGACGATCGTGCGGACGCCGAGCTTCTTCACATCATCGAGAACCTTGAGGCACGCGGTTTCTGTTGCTTCGCGGCTGTAGGGCGCCACGCTGTCATCGGCGAACCAGCCCGGATAGGCAAACGTGATGTGCTCGTGCATCAGCGTCACACCAAGGCTGTTCACAGAAATCGGTCCGGTCACGGTCATCACGGTCTTTTCCATAGCTCCTCCCTGCCCGATCACGAAGGTGGGAATTCCCCGGCCATGAAAATTGCCATGCACCGGTCTCCCTTACCTTACTACAGAACGGCAGCGCGATCGAATCCCGGATCGCTGAAATGACGCCAGCCAATTCCTCGACGGCCTGTGAGGACGGCTCTCCAGAGACTGTCTCTCCAGAGCAGTCCGATGCAAGAAAAACAGCGGCCGGACGACTCTGGAGGGTCGGTCCCACGGGTTCTGAAAAGCGACGGCGAGCAGCCGCATTCCAAGGGGGCCTCCGGCGCAAGCGAACCGGCATATTATAACAAAGTACTTTACATTATAAAGAAATGTTTGGTACGCTGGGAACCATGAAAGTCAAAATGATTCTGCCGGCCCTTACCGAAGCCACCAGCCCGTTTTTTCGTCCCATCAAATATTCGCTGTTCCCCCCGATCGGATTGGCCACGCTGGCAGCCTATCTCGATGCGAAGGATCAGGTCCAAATCGTGGATGAACACGTCGAGAAACTCAAGCTGAACGACCGGGCGAAACAAGTCGCTCAAATGCTCCCCTGGCTGGAGCGGTTGCTTGCGGGATTCGAAAACGGTGGGAAACTCGAAGCACCGACGAGGGCCGCAACTGAAGCAAATAGTATATAGCTTATCGAAGTACCCTGTCTCCGCCGGGATCGCTTCGCCGACGTGGTTTTCTGCTCTGCCGCCATCGGATTGATTCGCGTCCCTTATTTGCCTCCCCGCCTGCTCTCCCCGATATTTCGGCAAAAAAAACAATCCAGGCATTGGCAAATCGTTGAGCGCGTATTAAATTTTCCGGTAGCAAGGCATTTTGAGGGAAATGAGGAATTTTCCCCCCCTGCTTCCTCGTGGTTCCCATGATTCAGTTCGGTGATGTTTCCGTTGCCCGGAGAGGATGGCTACGTTCTCGGGTGGAAGAACAGGCTCACATACAAATGCAACGGAGGGTTCATGAACTCTGATCATTCGATCGACGCGCGGGGGAGATATGAATAAGCGCGCGAGACGGATTGTGTCCGCCATTCTGGTGATGGGATTCTTCTGCGTTGCGCCTCTTTCCATGCATGTTTTTGCTCAGGATCCGGCGCCATCAACGGCAGGCACCCGGAGCGAGCTGATCGATCAGCAGCGGAAGGAAAAAGCAGGAGATCCGCCTGCAACGGAACCTAATAGGGCGGAGCGAACGCTCGAAAAATATATCGGCGATGATCCGCTGAACAAATACATGGGCGGCGTCCCGGGGTTGCGGCTCATCCTCGGTGGTTTGCCCAGCGGAGGGGGATTTGCTCTGGGTCCCGAGTACTACAGAACGGACCTCGCCCAGGGCCAAATGCATTTCAGGCTATATGCCTCCGGCTCCCAAAAGCTCTGGTACGTCATCGAAACAGAATTGCGGTTCCCTCACCTGGCCGGGAACTTTTTGGATCTGGACATTCAAGGCCGGCGCCTGGATGCCAATTCGATGGACTACTACGGCCCGGGTCCGGATTCGAACAAGGCGCATCGAACGGATTACAGGCTTGAAGATAATACCCTGGACGTCTCCCTCGCCTTCAAGCCCATCCGGCGCTATGTAAGCCTGGGACTGGACGCCGGGTATCTCTGGCTCAACACAGGCCCCGGACAATCCTCCCTGTACGCCTCCACGGAGGAGCAATTTACTCCGGACCTGACCCCGGGCATTGACAAGCAAACCGATTATTTCCGGGCCGGGGCATTCTTCGACGTGGATTCGCGGGATGAGCCCAAAGATCCGCATAGCGGGACGCATTTCCGCATAGAGCTCGATCGTTTCAGCGACAGGAAATTTGATCAATATTCTTTCCGGCAGATGGAAAGCTCGATCGATCAATACATCCCGTTTTTTAACGAGAAGCGCGTGATCGCGCTCCACGCGCGCTCCGTGCTCACGTACCCTTTCGGCGGAAACAGTATCCCGTTTTACATGCAGCCCACTCTGGGCGGCCCCTCGGATCTTCGCGGCTACCGTCGCTATCGCTTCTATGACAACAACAGCTTTGTGATGAACGGGGAATACCGGTGGGAAGTGTCCACGCTGCTGGATGCGGCCCTGTTTGCCGACGCTGGAAAAGTTTTTCACCGGGATGGGGATTTCGATCTTCAGCACCTCGAAAGCGATGCCGGATTCGGTTTCCGCTTCAAAATCAGACACGCCCTCGCGTTTCGAATCGATACGGCTTTCAGTCATGAAGGATACGGACTATGGCTCACTTTCGATCCTATATTTTAATCGGAATTGCGGGAATGCTGTGCATCGGGATCGGGATCTCCCAGCCCCAAAAATTCTATCCCGATGATCCTCTCGAGGCAGATCCGGCACCATCCCCCGTGGGAGAGGTCAAGCGAGTCAAAATATACGACCTGTTCGATTTTTTCTATCAATCGGGCAGGCAGAAACTTCGGCAGTCGCTCCCGGCCCAGGCGACCACCACTCTGGGAGAAGTACCCGACAGCTTGTGGTTCACCAACAGGCACGGAAAGCGACGGATGACACGAGAAGCGCTGCAACGCGGGCCCGGAAATGAGAGTGCGCCGCAGCCTCCTTTTGTTATTGTGGGCGCAAAATCGGAGGGGATCACGCCGGGTTTCAGGATGCGGGATGCAAAAGGCCGACTCTATTTCGTGAAGCCTGATCCGGCCACGAATCCCGAGATGAGCACGGGCGCGGACGTCGTCGGCTCGAAGTTTTTTTACGCCATCGGATACAACACGCCGGAGAACTACATCGCCGCAATTTCCAATTCCAACTGGACCGTCGACAAGAAAGCAATCATCACGGGACCCGACAAAATTTCGCGGCGGATGGTGCGCCACGATCTGCGTGACATCCTGGCCCATGCCGCTCGTTCGCGGGATGGATCCTACCGCATCATGGCGAGCCTGGCCGTGCCGGGGAGAGACATCGGTCCTTTTCGATACGAAGGAACCCGTTTGGATGATCCAAACGACATTGTGCCGCACGAAGACCGGCGTGATCTGCGGGGCCTGTTCGTGTTTTGCGCATGGCTGAATCACACCGACGCCAAAGGAGCCAATTCCCTCAATGCGCTGGTCCGGGAAGGCGGCATTTCTTTTATCCGCCACTACCTGATCGATTTCGGTTCTGCATTCGGCAGCGACGGAGATGCGGCAAAGGATGCCCGCTTCGGGAATGCTTACCAGATTCCGCCGGCAGGCGACACGTTCCGATCCATCCTGGGCCTCGGCTTCTACTCTCCGCGGTGGGAACGCGCCGACTATCCCGGGATGAAGGCCGCGGGAAGAATCGAATCAAGGACCTTTGATCCGGAGCGCTGGAAACCCAACTACCCGAATCCTGCGTTTCTCAGCCGTAAGCCCGATGACGAGTATTGGGCCGCAAAAATTGTCATGGCATTTTCAGATAACGATATTCGGGCTCTGGTGGAAACCGGGGAATATAGCGATCCCCGCGTTGTCGACCACCTGGTGGCGACGCTTGCGGAACGGCGCGATAAAATCGGGCGCGCGTATTTTTCTAAAGTGCTTCCGCTCGATGTTTTCAGAGTGACCGACGGCGAGCTTCGGTTCGAAGACCTCGCCGTCCGATACAAATTTGCTCCCGCCCGGGATTACAAAATCTCCTGGTCGGAATTCAACAATGCGGGCGGAACAACCAAGCCTCTGCAGGAGGAGACCTCATTTCAACTGCCGGCTCGATTTGTCTCTGCTGCCGGCCCGGAATATGTTGCTGCAACAATTCAAACCTCAACCGACGGCCACAAGACCGTAACGGTGTATCTGCGGAAAAACGGCTCGAGTTTTGACGTTGTCGGTATTGAAAGGACATGGTGATGAAACGAATCAAGATCCTGTGGCAAGTGGCTGGGCTCCTGGTGCTCCAAGCTGTCCTCAGCACGCAACCGGTCCTGGGGCAGAACGAGCCTGAAGCGGCTCCGGAAAGCACCGATCACTTTCACCTCTTCCCACCCGCGGATCAAACCGCGCAGAAGCATTCCGTTGCGAACCAGTTTTTGCGGGATATCTGGACGGATCAGAAGGGCATCTGGACCAGTCCGTTTCACATCAATCGCAAGCAGGCGCTCACCATTGTCCTGCCTCTTTCAGCCGTCACTGCGGGACTGATTGCCACAGATGCGGACACATCCAGGTTTCTGGCCAACACTCCGGGCCAGGTCAAGTGGTCTCAGCGCTTCTCCAATTTCGGTTCGGTCTACACGTTGGGCTTTGTTACGGCCGGGCCGCTGATAGGGGGCAAGATTGCCAACAAACCCCGTTACACACTAATCGGGCGGATTTCAGCCGAGGCGCTGGTTAACTCGATCATTACCAATTATGCCTTAAAAGAGGTGACCCAGCGGGAACGGCCCGATCATGGCGACGGAAACGGCCATTTCTGGGCGGGCGGACAGAGTTTTCCTTCCGGTCATGCGATGAACAGTTGGGCGGTGGCGGTTGCAATCGCCCGAACCCACAACTGTCCAAGGTGGCTTTCAATCACCTCGTATGTCATGGCCACCGGTGTCAGCCTTTCTCGCTGGACCGCGCACAAACACTTCGCATCGGACATCGTGGTGGGAGGGGTGACGGGCGGCCTCATCGGAAATTATGTGGCCACACGCGCGCGGTAGGTAGTGCGATACCCGAATGCCGAAATTGGCCGTGGCGGGGGTCGGTTTGATTGCGTACCGTGTCAGGCCCGGCACATTTGTGGGAATTTATTCGAGCAGTTCATTGCGAAGCGTGTTGATCGTTTCATCCGAAATCCCGAGACCTTTTCGCAGGAAAGATTCCATCGAGCCGAATCTGCGGATGACCTCGTCATGCGCGGCATCAAGATATTCGGGCTTAACCAGGAACATCCCCTCATAGGCCGTCATATCCACCTGTCCCGGGGGGATGCCCTGCCTCTTGGCGATGTCTTCACGCAGGATCTTGAGATCCCTTTCATTCTCGTCTTTGCGATAAAAATTGGATAAAAGGTAGTCGTCGCGCACCGTTTCCCACGGGACGCCGAGAAGAGTGAGCACAATCGCCGACCCGATCCCCGTTCGATCCTTTCCCGCAGTGCAATGGAAGACAAGGGGACGATTGGCGGGCTCCGCCAGATCGCGGATGATCGAGGCGTACACATCCGTGCGATTGATCATGATCGACCGAGTCATCTGGAGCATGAGATCGGAGTTGCCTGCGGATGCCGCACCGGACGAAGGCTCTTCCTTCGGAAGGCTGCTCGGATCTATGGGGTAGCTCACGCTGCGGACTCCATCCGGCAATCGGTCCTTCCCGCGAGTCTCGGCTTCAGCAGTCCCCCTCAAATCGATCACGGTTCGAATCCCGAGCGCTTTGAGTTTGGCAAGATCCGCATCCGAAAGCTTGTTCAGCTGGCCCGAGCGATAGATCACGCCATACTTCACCCTGTGACCGTCTGTCGTCTTATATCCGCCAAGGTCGCGGAAATTCGCCTGGCCCTCGAGCTTCACCTGCCGATCGCGTTCTTTGATTTCCGGTTTATCTTGTGCAGCTTGTTGCGCTTGAACGGCGAACGACGAAACGATCCATGCAGACAGAAAAGAAAGGAACAACAATTTTCTATTGATCATACCTCGTCACCCCACTACAAAAGATCTCACTTTGAACCGGCATATGCAATCATTGAAACTTACGCCCCCCTAGCCCTGCATGATCTCCATGGTCACTTCCAAGGCGACCGGCGTCCCCAGAGGAAGTGATTGGACACCCATGACAACCCTGGTATGTGCGCCTCTTTCCGGCCCAAGCGCCTCGACGAAAAATTCTAAAGCGCCGTTGAGGACTTTAGCATGTTCCACAAATCCATCGACACCGCACAGGTATCCCACAAGCTTCAGGATGCCGGATACCCTGTCCAGACTTCCCAGAATTTGCTTGGCTTGAGCGAGGACGTTTAAGGCACAGGCACGAAACGCCGCCTGACCCTGCTCGATGCTCACCTCACGACCGACCTTGCCTCTGAGGAAGCAATCATCGCCGCTCCAGCTTTTATGAAACCTGCACGATTCAGCTTTTTCATTTCCAGCTCCTTCTCTCCGGGCTAGGATTTCCCTTCCGCCTCCCAGCCCCAGCCGCATATAATAGGCCCCACGTACCACTGCACAACCAAACAGCATGCAGGCAACCTCAGACCGGAGAGACTGTGGCAAGAATGGGAAATAAATGGCAAGTTGAAAACCATACGCATTCCTCTCCCTAATCCATTGACGGCGGGTTATCCTTAATGAACGTGTGGAGATTGAAATGGTTATGTTGCAGCGAATTAAGGCGGCGTGGATGATCCTGTTGCTGGTTTTCTCTTTTGCTTTTTCTCCTGTCCTTGCTATGGCGCAGTTGGCATGGGTCAAGGGCTTTGACGCCGCTCTGCAGCAAGCGGTCCGAGAGAAGAAATTTTTAATTTTGGATATATCGGCAAGCTATTGACCCGCATGCAAAAAGATGACCCGTGAGGTCTATACCGATAAGGAGTTTATCCGGTTTTCCCGCAGTTATGTGTTTGTGAGAGTGATGGAGGACACCGATTCCGAGGGCGAACGCCTGGCCCGCAGGTTCAGAATAGAAGGGACGCCTACGTTGATAATCCTGAATTCCAGCGGCAAGGAAGTTGGTCGAATTGTCGGCGGCAGAGATGCGTTGGATTTGATCGATGAGTTAGAGGAAATTATTGCAGGCGCCCGCCCCGGAAGATACACGCTGTAAAGGCCGCGATCTTATGCCCTGGGCTGGTGTAGTGCCGGTGGCAACATCGTCTGCGACCGCCAAGAGAAACACGTAGATCACCGCCAAAATTTCGTTGGCCACTGACGAAACTCCGCCGACCGTTTACAGCTTCATAGATAAGCTCCTCAGTGCTCTGATTGTGTGCGCTTCCACGACTGTGTTGCATCACATTACCAATTTTCTAGGATAAAAACCCCGGCAAGATCCGCATCACTTGGTTACGATTGACATCTTTCCCCGATTAGGCATAAGGTGAATTACCATCAAATAATGCAGCGTTGCACAGCGGCAAGCACCGGACCGTATTCTGAGACCTGGATCCTTTTGGCAACCTGCAACAAGCCTCGGCTTGATCGAATGTTTTTCATCGTTTTTCTGATTTCTCATTGTTTCGCTGCTCATATGGAGCAGAGGAGGTTTCATGAAAGTATCTTTGAAAGTTATCGCTTGCGTAGCTACTCTGATCGTCCTCGTGTCCGTGCAATCCGCCGTAGGGCAAGCTAAGAATGTAGTGCCAAGCAAGGTAATAGTCCCAGCAAAGGTAGTAACCCAAGACATTTTGCAGGGAGTATGGAAAATGACCGAATTCAGCACGTCTGTTTCGAGTGCAAGTACGATCACCACCACTGCTCAACCAGGCATTTTTATCTTCACAAAGAAGCATTACAGCATCATGTTTATTTCGAGCGACAAGCCTCGGCCCGACCTTCCTCTACAGAATCCCACAGATGCTCAAAAAATTGCGGCTTTTGAACCGTTTTCGGCTAACTCAGGAACCTATGAGATCAAAGGGACGATCCTGACGACACATCCCATGGTAGCTAAAAATCCTACGGTCATGAAACCGGGTGCATTCGTGACCTATGATTTCAAAATTCAGGGAAACACCCTTTTGCTTACACCGAAGGAGAGTAACACCGTTCCCGGTAGCAACCCGCCGACCTTTAAGTTGATACGGCTGGAATAAGCCAAGTGCTGAGTATCTCACCCCCGATTCTTCAAGAGTAGGGTATGCCTATTCTGGCTAATGCCGTCAAAGGAGCCGTTTGTGGTGGCGTTTTTTGTCGTCCTGGATTTCTCTTCCGACGCCAGCATGACCCGCTTATAATGAACCGAACGAATCACCAGGCACAACGAAAAGGGACAGGCTTTCACAGAGCGTCTTCGCGGAAAAGCGGCAGTCAGAACTCTGTGCGAAATCACTTTTTAACCTTATGAGGAGAGGACATGCGAAAACAGTCATTTGTAATTTGTGCGACAATGATATTTGCATTGTCGCTATTCCTGCTGACCAGTGCCACATATGGTCAAGACCTGAAGAAGGGGACCCTAGTTGGAGTCCATACGTTTGATGGTGTCAAGTTGGCTCCCGGCGTTACAATCGAGCAATATGTCAGTGCTTTCAATAAATTGATCCCCACATTCGAAAAAGCTCAAAATGGGTGGAGGTTTTATCCGATAAAGCGAATCCGAGGAGACAAATCGTCTACCTATGGAGTGATGATAATCATTCCATCGATGAAGGAAAGAGACAAATATTACAACGCCGATGGAAGCGAAAATGAATTGGGAAAATCTGTTGATAAAACTCTTGAGCCCGAAATGAAGGAACTGAATAAATTAGGCACAATGTCTGCTGATAGGTACATTGACTGGTTAGTTTATTAAAGGAATACCTAATCCTCTGTAACCGAAATGGGCATGCATCAGCGTTCAGGGGGATCATCAAGGGGAGATGAAGCTTGGAGTTGGGCAACCAGCATATGTTGCTGCTTGGCGGCTTCAGGCAAAGCCCCGGCACCGTATACAATCCCATTCACTGCGTTGTAGACGAAGTGAACAGCGATTGCGATGTGGAGTCCCCCCGAAAGCTGCACTAGCCACTGGAGTCCAATGGCAACTCCGACCAGACTCACAACGCTCAGCAAACCCGTTGCCAGATGCATTAAGGCAAAAAGGATTGCCGATACGAGACCGGCCATCCAATAACTTCCCGTAACCTGGAATACGATGCCAAACAGGACGCCACGGAAAACTATTTCCTCGCAGGAGCCGACGACCAGTGAGATAGGGACCCAAGCAACTCTCTCTATCGGAGTGTGTGGCAAGAAGTTCCAAGATCGGAGCTTCCTGTCCATTGGGGTTAATGTCCACTCCAAACGGGCCCAAGCCAGACTGACAATTAGAAAAGCAGCGGCGAGAAGAACGACATTCAAATTCAAATGAAACGAGCCAAAAACTGGAATTCGTTCCTTGAATGCAGTTACCAGGGCAATTCCGGCAAACGCTATGCTGTAAGTAATCGCTGCGGAATATCGTTTTCCGCCCACGGGCGAAACCGGTTGTATCTTGTTTCGCCGCTTCGATACTTGGGCTGCAACCGGAGCAACAAGGCACCGATAGATGCAATAAATTAGAAAGAGGACTTTCAAAGGTCCCAACATCATCTATTCACCAGTTCCGGTATACACCAGAGTTAGACGGGAAAGCAGATGACCTCTCAAGCAAATTACACGGTATTTCCCTGTTTATCGACGGCTTCTGAAAATGAGTTTAGCCCGATAAGCGCATACTATTATTGCACTGTTTCCGCTCACGCCTCTTCCAATTCCTGTCGACCAGATCTGTAAGAGATTTCTACTAAAAGGCTTGGAGTGGGCCCAGTAGGACTCGAACCTACGACCCGCTGATTATGAGTCAGCTGCTCTAACCAACTGAGCTATGGGCCCGATTTGTATGCGTTAAGGTAACATGGCCGCCGATTGCGGTAAAGAAGGAATCGGGTGATCGGATTGAATTATCTGTGCTGTCACCACAATCTGCGGGACGCGCAACGGCGGCATTTGCCCGAAAAGAGTTATCAAATCTCCGGGAACGTTGTACATTGTTTAGGGAAAGCAGGCTGAGCAGAAGGATCCGGAGTCCTATCGAAACCTCGTCGTTCGCATTGCCGGTTATTCAGCCTATTTCGTCGACATCAATGCGGATTGCCGGAGCGATATCATCCGGAGGACCGAAAACGCCGTCCTGTAACCGATACGCAACGGAGGACCGTCCATGGGCAAATTGCAGCTTTTCATTATCCTTTGTCTCGCCGCTGTTTTGGCCGGGTGTTCTTCCGCCGACCATGGATCGGCGCAATACAAAATAGCTTTAGTTCCCGACCTGGCCGGACAGCAGGGAATTTTTTCGATCAATTCCGATCAAACCGGAGGCCGGCTCGTCACTACTGATAAGACGGTCCAGTTGCGACCCACCTCCTGGTCTCCGGACGGCAAAAAGATCGCATACTTCGCCGCGCACGACGAGGACATGCCGATGCTGCAAAAATACCGGATGCCTTTTCATTTCCCCCTGTACTGGATGGATTTCACGGGCGCAAACCAGAAGCGGCTGCTTGATTTCCCGGTCAGCAGCTTCGAGTTTTCACGCGATGGACGCGAACTGCTTTTTGTTTCCGCCTATGAGGATCCGGGGCACAACGATGCGGATGTGGTAAAAGGCTTAAAAAATCCGATGAGCGCCGTGTACCTCCTGGATATTCGGACCGGCAAACAGGATCGGGTGACCGGATTCGGGCTTAACTGCTACGGGTCCTTCTCTCCCGACGGCAAGAGTGTCGCACTCAGTTTTGGCGACTCCCCGGAACGCAGTGACCTCTACACCGCCAGCCTGGACGGAAAGCACACGCGGCGGCTCAGCGATTCTCCCGGCATCAAGATAAAGCCGGTGTGGTCTCCGGACAGCAAAAAAATCGCATATGTCTGTTTTGTATCCCAACCCGGCGGCATGATCTCGAACGCCTATACGGTCGACGCGGATGGCTCGAATGTGAAGCAGATCCCGAATGCAAATCCCTATGAAGTGGCATGGTCCGCGGACGGGAAGGCCCTCCTGCTGCGCTTCACCAAGGGCTTCGCCCTGGTATCCGCGGACGGAAATACGCTCGTCGACATGGAGAACAAAGTCATCCAGCCCCAGGACGCCGTTTTCACTCCTGACGGGAAAAGCGTGTTGTTCCGTTCCAACCATGAGGGGCCCTCGTATCTCTACGCGGTCGACCTCAAGGGGAACAATTTAAAGCGGATCAGCGGAAACCTGAGCACCTCCATGTTTTGCCTTTCCCCGCTGAAATAACATTCGCACCATGCGCAGGAGGCAGAGTCATGACACAGCAACACGGCGATTTGGATACCGGGCTTTTTCGAAAAGATCCCTGCAAATTCCTCGAAAACGCCGTCAAAGAATATGTTCGTACCAGCCCGCTCAATCACCTTACCGCGTTCGAGAATGCGCCCATTGTCGATGATCCGATCCTCGCTTTCGCCGACGGGGATGATCCTATATTCCAGGAATACAAAACGGTCATTGGAGATTTTCATCTGACTCCCCGGGAGCTGCTGGAAAAATGCATTGCCGCCAAAAGGTGGCGATTCGGCACCAAGGAAAACATCGACAGGATCGGCGTTGTTTCCTGGGCGTTGCCGCTCACGCATGAAACGCGGCTTCAGGAGCGCGCATCCCCTTTCGGCGGCTCTCCCAGATACAATCACTCCAGATGGATAGGAATCAGGCTATATGAATGCGTGGAACAATTCGTCGCTTCGCTGCTGGAGGTGTTGGGATGTAATGCCGTCGCGCCGACACAATCGCGACTGTTCGAAATTGAAGATATGCCCGGCGGCTGGCTGGCCGCGAACTGGTCGGAGAGGCACGTCGCGTATGCCTGCGGTCTGGGGACATTCGGCCTCAATGGGCTCATGATTACGCCCCGCGGATGCGCCGTGTACCTCGGCAGCGTGGTATGCGACATAGCTCTGCCCCCGACTCGGCGCAGCGACAACCGCGTCGCCAATTGTCCGTATTTTCGCGATGGATCCTGCGGCCTCTGCATCGGGCACTGCACCGGATCGGCGATCGGCGCCGAAGGGCGAAGCAATGTCGCCTGCCTCAAAAACCTGCGGGATGAACAGGCAGACAACATCATCCGGATGGGTTTGGACAAGGGCCTCGTCGGCCCAGCCCCTGCTTGTGGACGATGCTCCACCGGCTTGCCCTGCGAAGAAAGAATTCCGCTTGTCGCTGCCAGGTAGCGGTCACAAGGGGGGCGGATCAGATTTCGGGAGCAGTGCTGTCCCGGCCAATGCCTGATAGCTTATGCGTCCTCAGGGGCGCCTTGGATTGCAGCAGCTTGCTGCCGCTTTATTGGTGTGGTTATACAAAAGCTCCGACGGGGATGATATCGTGGGGTTCGAGGACGCCGCCCGTTCTTATTTCGACAAACCGGTCGCGCAACTCTCCGGGGACGAATTTCTGACACTGGTCGCGATGCTGTCCGGCCCGACTGTCTTGAATCCACGCACGCACCCGAAAGAAAACGCCGAACGCGTGGCTATCCTGAAACAAGCGGTTACCAGTCGCTGCGGCCGGCAGTAACTGGTTACAAGTTCCAGGTTACAGGTTGCAGGAAGAACCTGCCTTCCGGCAGCCTGGAACAGAATTGCAATCAATCTGTTGTCTGCTTGAGCCATTCCAGATTGGTCTTGATCATTTCGGGGATCGGGAGTCCATACGGGCATCGTTCCATGCAGTCGCCGCATTCCGTGCAATTCACGGCCTTCTCAAGCATGTTTTTCCCCATGGGCGATTGCAATAGTCCGTCCCCAGCTCTCTTGACCATCGATCGCAGGCCGAGCACAAATTGGATGGGGATTTCCGACGGGCAGGGCTGGCAGTAATCGCATCGGCGGCAGAAATCTTTATCGAACTGTTTGCAGATTTCCTCCATCGTCCGCACTTCCGCTTCCGTCATCGCATAATCGCCCTGAAACGCGTCCCAATTCTGATCGATCAGTTCCTTGTACTCGACGCCGGCGATCACCAGGACGTCGGGCAAAGAGAGTACCCATTTCAATGCTATTTCCGGCGCTTCGATGACTCCTCCCGAAAATGGCTTCATGGCGATGACGCCGATATTTTTGGCGCGGGCTTTGGGAAGAATTTTGTCCTTCGCAGCCGGTTCGAGAAAGCTGAGACAAACCATGATTGTTTCAAATAGTCCGTCATCCACGACTTTGTCCAGCAGATCGAGGCTGTGGCTGGTAATCCCGATGTGACCGATCAGTCCTTGTTCTTTTGCCTTACGCAGGCCTTCTAATGCGCCGTTTGCCGACACGACCCTGCGGTATTCCTCTTCGCTGCTTATCCCGTGGCATTGGTAGATATCGATGTGGTCTCTCTGCAGTTCCTTCAGGCTGGTTTCCACATCCCTCTGAATGCCGTCTGCCGAGCGTGCAAACGACTTGGTGGCGATGGCCACTTTCCTGTCTGTCTCCCTCAGCGCTCTCCCGATTCGCGTCTCGCTGGTGGTATACATCCTGGACGTATCGATGAAATCCATGCCTTTTTCGAGCGCATACAGGACGATCTCGACCGCCTGTGTCTCGCTGACTCGTTGAATTGGAATGCCGCCGAATCCCATGCGGGCGGCCTCAATGCCTGTTTTCCCCAAAATCATTCGCCTCATAAGTCATCACCTCGGATGAAAAGAATAATGGAATTGGGGCGCCATCACAACCCTCCCCGAAGGAATTTCCGAAAACTCCGGCGACGCGCTCAATGCCGCATAATTTTAGCAGATGGAGCTTTCGAAGTGCGCAAGCCTGCTTGCGCTTTTCGCGGATAATCTGTGAGGGCAGCGCTCCAGAAACTGTCTCAAAACTCAAGTCTATGGACTCGCTCCGGGCATCGCTGGGAGCGCGGGCGTCCCGCCGGCTTATTACCACAATATAAAAACTCTCAACAAAATCAGCTCTGTGTGCCGTCGGGGACGACGCTCCCAGGCAAAACTATCCGTGTCCGGCGAGGGTGCCGGTTCGCCCAAGAGGAACCGTTGCATTCAAGGGGCATATTTGATTGAATGCGTGCCACTATGGATTCGACGTTGCGTTTTTCAAGCCGGGCTGAAAATTATGTTAAGTATCGTCCCCGCTATCCGCGCGAGGTGATCGAGACGATGCAGCGGGCGTACGGCCTTATCCCGTCGGCAACGATTGCCGATATCGGCTCGGGCACGGGCGCTTTGACCGAGATGTTTCTGCAAAACGGGAACCCGGTAGCTGCCGTTGAGCCCAACCCGGAGATGCGCGAAACCGCAGAACGCCTGCTGAACCAATATCCGCTGTTCCGAAGCATCGCAGGAAGAGCGGAAGCCACAACATTAGTCGACCGGAGCATGGACTACGTCGTAGTGGGCCAGGCTTTCCACTGGTTCGCAACCCGGGAAACGCGCCGCGAATTCCTGCGTATCCTCAAGCCTCCGTTCCGGATGATGGTCGTCTGGAATGAGCGCGAATTCGACACAACGCCGTTCATGATCGACTATGACGGCCTTCTGCAGCGCTATGGATTGGACTACGCTCGCGAGCAACACCGGAAGGTATACGACACGGCCCTGCATGATTTCTACGGCGCCGGTGGATTTTCAGAACGCACGTTCGGTTACACCCAGGGGGTGGATTTCGCAGGGTTGAAAGGCCGGATGATGTCGTCCTCCTATACACCGGAGCCGGGTCATCCCAATCACGAACCGCTGGTTGCAGAACTCCTAAGAATCTTCCAGATGCATCAAGTCCGTGGCCTTGTAACACTGCGGTATGTCACCAGGATGTATTACGGAATGCTGGCTGATTAAATATTTTGCAGGTGGTCGACGGCATTGCGAAAAAACTGCAGACCGAGGCCGTATTGCGGAAGCGTGCCGTGGAGTTTTTGCATATCCCACTGCGGATGGTTTTCAGGATAGAGGTACGCCTCCGGGTGCGGCATCAAGCCGAAGACTCGTCCGGTCGGATCGCAGAGGCCGGCGATGGCGTTGAGGGCGCCATTGGGATTGTGCGGAAACGCCTGCGTCGGCGCGCCGGTCACCGGGTCTGAGTAGCGGCACGGTACGCAGTTTGACGCTTCCAGGCGCTGCAGCAGCTTTTTGTCCAAAGTGAAAACCTTGCCTTCGCCGTGGCGGACCGGCAGGTCCATGAAATCCAGCCCGCGCGTGAACACGCAGGGAGAAGAGGACTCGAAACGCAGGCGCACCCACCGGTCCTGAAATGTGCCACAGTCGTTCTGGATGATGGATAGCTTCTGCGTAAAATAATCGTTGTCCAACCCAGGCAGGAGCCCGAGTTTGACCATGATCTGAAACCCGTTGCATGCGCCGATGATCAGTTTCCCCTGGCCGATGAACTTCTCCAGCTCTCCGCTGAGGCGGTGTTTCGCCCGCAACGCGAAGACGTGGCCGGAGGTCATGTGATCGCCATACGCAAATCCGCCGATGAACATCAGGGCGGCGAAGTCCCGGAGTCGATCGGGCTGTGCGAGCAGGTCGCTGAAATGGACGAGCGCGGGCCGCGCGCCTGCGAGTTGCCATGCAAACCTCGACTCGTCTTCACAGTTCAGACCGTAGCCTGTAATAATGATCACCGGGATTTCAGACGCCATACAACGTTTCCTTGAATGCGCGCCGGAGCGCATTGAGATCCATCTCCACGAGCTTGCGGCCTCCCGCCCCCTGAATGTGCAAGCGCTTCTCTGTGGTGACTTTGCCAACCCGCGAGATCGGCAAACCCGCGAAAAGCGCTTCGAACTCGCCTTCCCGCTCCGCGGCGCAGGTCACGACGAAGCGGCTGTTGGACTCGGAAAACAGCTTCGCGTCATCTTCGAGCATCCCGTCACAAGGCAGGCGGGACAGATCGATGTCGGCGCCCAGGTCTCCGCCGATCGCCGCAAGCGCAAAAGCAACGGCAATTCCGCCCAGCGTTGGCGTGTGGGACGAGCGCAGCAGACCGCGCGAGACGGCTTCGTTCATCGCGAGATAGGTTGCGAGTGCGGCGTCCATATCCAGTTTGGGAACGGCGCCGCCGTAGGAGGCCGGCGTCCCCTGCGCCTGCGCCAGCAGCCGGAAAAATTCCGATCCGCCCAATTCTTCCCTGGTCGTTCCCACAACGTAGATGGAATCGCCGGCGTTTTTGAAATGCATGGTAACGGCGCTGCCGACATCGTCGATTTTTCCGATCGTCGAAAAGAGCACGGTCGGGGGAATGGAAATCTTGCGCCCGCCGCGCACGGAGTCGTTTTTCATGCTGTCTTTGCCGGAGATTGCCGGCACGCGGAACGCCGTCGTCACGTCGTAGAGTGCTTTGTTGGCGCGCACGAGTTGAGCCATCTTATAAAGCCCGTCCGGCGTCTTCTCCGACTGCACGGGGTCCGGCCAGCAGAAATTATCCAGTCCGGCAATCCGATCCAGACGGCCGCCGACGCTGATCACGCGCCGCACGGCCTCATCGATCACGCTTGCCATCATGTGGTACGTGTCCAGATCGGAATAAAACGGATTGATTCCTTCGGCGAGGACAATCCCTTCGCGGCAGCCGTGCTCCACCAGCAGGATCGTGGCATCGCTCGGGACGTCGCAATAAACGCCGACGAATGGTTTGACCACGCTCAGGCCTTTGACCTCCATGTCGTATTGCCGCGATTTGAATTCCCTGGAGCAGACATTCAGAGATCGGAGCGCTTCGGCCAGATACCGGTTGCGCAGCCCCCTCCGGGGCGGTTTGGGCGAAGGAATTTGCGGCGGCTGCCACCGGGCTTGCAGTTGCATGCGTGGACCGCCGTCATGAAGGAAGTCGAGTTGGAGGTTCGCGACGACGCGTGTCCCGTAGCGCACCACCAGCGCGCCGGTGGCAGTGAAGGTGCCCAGTGCCGTCGCCTCGACTTCGCGGCGCTGCGCGAGTGCAAGCAGGTCAGCCAACTTCTCGGGAGGCACCGCCAGCGACATGCGCTCCTGGGCCTCGGAGAGAAAGATTTCCCACGGCTGCAGGCCCTCGTATTTGAGCGGCGCTTTCGAAAGATCGAGATCCGCACCACCGCTCAACCGGCTCATCTCGCCGATCGACGAGCTCAATCCGCCGGCGCCGTTGTCTGTCAATGCGCGGTACAGTCCCGAATTCCGCGCTTCCATGAGGAATTCGTACAAGTTGCGCTGCGTGATCGGATCGCCGATCTGGACCGCCTGCGCGGGGGACTCTTTTCGCAATTCTTCGGAAGAGAACGTCGCCCCGTGGATTCCGTCTTTGCCGATGCGCCCCCCGCACATGACGATGATGTCTCCGGGATCGATCTCTTTCCTTTCGGAGGGTTGATCCTGCAATAAACGAGGGATTCTCCCCACCGTGCCGCAATAGACCAGGGGTTTTCCGATGTACCGTTCATCGAACCGCTCGAAACCGCGTGCGTACGGGATGCCGCTCTGGTTTCCTCCGTCGATGACACCCTGGTGCACGCCGTCGCGGATCCGACTCGGGTGCATCAGCCCTTCGGGAAGGTCGCCCGAATAGAAGGGCGAACCGAGGCAGTAGCCCCATACGTTGGCGAGCATCTCGCATCCCATGCCCGTCCCCATCGGGTCGCGGTTGACTCCGACAATCCCCGTGATGGCACCACCGTACGGATCCAGGGCGGACGGCGAATTGTGCGTTTCGACCTTATAGGCAATGTTATAGCGATCGTTGAATCGAATGATGCCGGCGTTGTCGCTGAAGACCGACACCAGCCAGCCGATCTCTTTTCCTATTTTTGTCGTCGCGTCGCGGATGTAGGTCTTAAACAGCGAATCGATCCACTCTTCCCGCCCAAACTCATCCACGTAATGCACGCGCCCCGCGAAGATCTTGTGTTTGCAGTGCTCCGACCAGGTCTGCGCAATGCATTCCAGCTCGACATCCGTCGGATGCTCCGGCAACCCGAGCATGGGTCGCAGGCGTTGCACCTCGTCCGAAGCGAAATAGTCCCGGATCGCGTGCATCTCATCGAGGCTCAATGAAAGGATGCCTTCGCTGCTGATTCGCTGAAGATCCGCGTCCGATCCGCTGAGGTCATACGTGCCCACGCGGAGCTCCGCCGTTTCGCGGATTGCAGGGACGGCAGCGTCGACAGGCGCGGAAGACCATTCTCCGGCGGAAAACACCTGGATCGTTTGAATCAGTGGATTCGCCAGGATGTCGCGGCCGATGCGCCACACATCCTCGCGCGACAAGGCGGGGCCGCGGAAAAAATATTGGATGGAGGTGTATACCGATTCGAGCGAAGTGAGCGGGCGATCGAGCACGTCCTGCACGACGGCCCTTGCCGTGGTTCCCACATTATCCGTAACGCCCGGTTTGAATCCGACTTCAACCATCCAGTCAAAAGCGGGCTGTGTCAGCCGGGCGATCGCGGATCGCGAAGTGACGGGATCGGTGAATGTCTTTCGCACCGCGCGCAGTTCTCTGGCGTTGATCGCAACATCGACTTTGTAGACATCTCTGGTCAGGCAGGAAACCACCGGCAGGCGCAGAAACCGGCGCGTTTTCGCCGCGATGCCGCGACCGCGCGCGTCTCGAATTCCCCGCTTCAGTCCTATCTCTATGCGATACGCCACAAGTGCATCCGATCCCTTAAAGGTGAAAAGGCAGAATATGTGGATTTGCGGCGAATTTCAATATGCACAACCGCAATTATTGGGAACACGCAAAGCTAATAGACCTTCGGGATGAATTTCTGGTCCGTCAGGGGCGGGCGGACGTAGCCGCCGTCTTTCTGCCGCGGCGGCAGCTTGATGCGTTCGGGCGTCAGGTCCTTGTAAGGAATCATGCTCAACAGATGGTGGATGCAGTTGAGCCGCGCGCGCCGTTTATCGTCCGCATCGACCACATACCAGGGCGCCTGTTTAATGTCCGTATGCACAAACATCTCATCCTTGGCCTTCGAATAGTCGACCCACTTTGCCCGGGAGGTGAGGTCCATGGGGCTGAGCTTCCACCGTTTGGCCCTGTCCTTCAGCCTGGCCTGGAACCGTGCTTCCTGCTCTTCGTCACTCACCGAAAACCAGTATTTGATCAGGAGGATGCCGGATCGCACCAGCATACGCTCAAATTCGGGGCAGGACCGGAGAAACTCGGTATATTCCTCGTCGGTGCAGAACTTCATCACGTGCTCAACACCGGCGCGGTTGTACCAGCTGCGGTCGAACAGCACCATCTCCCCGCCTGCGGGGAGGCGGGACACATAGCGCTGGAAGTACCACTGGGTTTTTTCGCGTTCCGTCGGCGTGCCGAGCGCCTCGATACGGCAAAAGCGCGGATTCAGACTTTCTGTGATCCGCTTGATCACGCCGCCCTTCCCGGCGGCATCCCGTCCTTCAAAAATAACCACAACCTTCAATCCCTTGAACTTGATCCACTCCTCGAGCTTCACCAGCTCGATCTGCAGCCTTCTCAGCTCGTCTTCATAAAATTTCTTGTCGAGTTTTTTCTTGTTGTCGGGCTTTTTCTTGGACACAGGGAAACCTCCGCTTGAGTGAATACTCCTCTATAAACACAAAATGCACGAAAAACTCAAAAGAATTCTTCGTGCATTCTGCGGGTATCGCGCTTTTCGGTTCCCTATTCGCGGATCGCGGTGCCCTCCAGGAAAGCCATGAGCATGCGGCTGCGCGACGGATGGCGCAATTTCCTGAGCGCCTTTGCCTCGATCTGCCGGATTCTTTCCCGTGTCACGGAGAACCGCTGCCCCACCTCTTCGAGTGTATGCTCGCTGCCGTCGCCCAGGCCGAATCGCATCTTGATCACCTGCTCTTCGCGCGGTGTCAGCGTTTTGAGGACCGATTCCGTCTGCTCTTTCAGGTTGATGTTAATGACGGCTTCCGCGGGAGAAATCACGCCGCGGTCCTCGATGAAATCGCCCAGATGGCTGTCTTCTTCTTCGCCGATCGGAGTTTCGAGGCTGATCGGCTCCTGGGCGATTTTCAGAATCTTGCGGACCTTGCTGACCGGGAAGTCCATCTTCTTGGCAATTTCGTCGCTGGTCGGTTCGCGGCCGTATTCCTGGACCAGGCTGCGCGAGGTCCGGATCAGCTTGTTGATGGTTTCGATCATATGGACAGGGATGCGGATGGTGCGGGCCTGATCTGCGATGGCACGGGTGATTGCCTGGCGGATCCACCAGGTCGCATACGTCGAAAACTTGTACCCGCGGCGGTACTCGAACTTGTCCACAGCTTTCATCAGGCCGATATTGCCTTCCTGGATGAGATCCAGGAATTGCAGCCCTCGGTTGGTGTACTTTTTGGCGATGGAAACGACCAGCCGCAGGTTTGCTTCCACCAGCTCCTTTTTGGCAATATCCGCCTCGAGTTCCCCGGAACGGATCGTCGCCAGCGTCCGTTTGATTTCCGAGGCACCTGCGAATGCGGCATCTTCGATCAGCCGCAGTTCGGACTCGATATGCTTGATCCGCTTCTTGATCGTTTTGGCATCATCCAGGCGACGGGGCGTTTCCAGGCTCCGGTTGAGCTTGTGAATTTCCCTCTCGTATGCCACGACCTTGTCCACGGTATCCTTGATAACGCCGATGAGTCGTTCATGCTGCAGGTTGTTGAGCTCCAGGGCGCGCACCTTCCAGGCGATGGGGATGCGGTACCGCGCAAGCATGGACAGGTGTTTTTTATAAAGACGCGACTTCTTGCGGCAGTGCTTGAGTTTCAGCCGGATCTTGTGTGCGGAGCGCTCGTGCTTGCGGATGCTGTCGATCACTTCCAGGACCGCGGCCGCCTTCTCTTCGAGTTTTTCATCGGTGATTTCGTCATCGTTGAAGGGAACCACATCTCGGATCGATATCTGCTCTTTCTTGAGCTGATCGCCGATATTGAGGATTTCCTGCACAACCAGCGGAGAGCGGGACAGCGCTTTGAGGATGACCCTCTGTCCGTGCTCGACCCGTTTGGCGATTTCGACCTCTCCCTCGCGGCTGAGAAGCGGAACGGTTCCCATTTCCCGAAGGTACAGGCGAACGGGATCGTTGGTCTTGTCCAGGTTGAGGGCGCCGAAATCGAACTCGCCCTCTTCTCCCGCATTCTCATCCCTCTTATCCTCCCGCTTGCCGTCATCCTGAAACTTCTGCTCGGTGTCGATGACTTCGATCCCCGCCGAACCGAAAAGGGAGAAAATGCTGTCCAATTCATCTGAGGAGCAGATGCCTTCGGGAAGGAGATCATTCACTTCGTCATACAGGAGGTATCCCCGTTCCTTTCCCATTAGGATCAGCTCTTTTACTTCGTCGTACTTTTCCTCAATAGACAAGACTAATGTCTCCTTTCCTGCTATTTCCTGGAGAGGCTGATCAATTCGCGATCCACAAGAACACGCTGCTCGAATAGATGGGTCAACATTGCATCATCATTGCGTGCGGCCGCTTCGGCGATCTCGGACAGGATCTTCTGCTTGAATGCAGCCAGCCTCATCGTTCGCAAAGCATATAAAGAACTCTCTGCTGTGGCTCTCGACGGACTCTCCGGAACCTCCTCGATTTCCAGTTGCGCGAGCAAAGCCTGTTCGGCGTCTCCTGCAAAATGCCCATGCAGGCTGTCATAGGTGCACAACTGATTTCGGTTAAAGCCATCCATAAGTATGGAGAATATTTTCTCGGACGCCAAGCCCTCAAAATCCTGTTTTGTGCAGAGCGGCAAAATGTAGAGTTGCAGATCGGCATCGTTCAGGAGGAACTGGAGGAGTCTTTTTTCCGCCAGTTTCATCGACAGCGCGGACGCGACCGGTTCGTCGGCCAGCCGGACTCTCTTTTGCTGAGCCGCCCGCTTGGTTTCCGCAAGCAGCTGCTGGTCCTCAATCCCGAGCCTGCGCGCGAACAGGAACACGTAATCCGATCGCTCGACGGCACTGGGCAGCTTCGCCAGATAGGGTAGAACGGTATTTACAACCTGCACTTTTTTCTTCGGGTCGTCCAGAGCGCCCTGCTTCTGAATTGCGGCTTCCAGCACAAATTCCAGGTAGGGGACGGACTCTCGAGCACGGGCATGGTATTCCTCGGCTCCCGATGTGCGCACGAATACATCCGGGTCCTGCCCAGCGGGAAGCCTCAATACCTTGACTTGGAAATCCCCTTCCAAAAACAGATCCAAAGATCTCTGGGTCGCCGCAAGCCCCGCGGAATCGGGGTCATAACTGACCACGACCTCGCGTGTATAGCGGCCCAATAATTCCACCTGCTGCGGTGTCAAGCTCGTTCCCAATGACGCAACCAGGTTCTGCACGCCCGACTGGAACGGCACGACAAAATCCATGTACCCTTCGACCAGGATGGCCTGATCCCGAGCTTTAATCGCTTCTTTAGAAAAGCTCAAACCATAAAGATTGCGACTCTTATTATAGAGCTTGGTCTCCGGAGAATTCAAATACTTCGGCTGCTTGTCTCCCATGGCCCGTGCGCCGAACGCGACGGGTCGACCCTGGATATCCGTAATCGGGAACATGATGCGATCGCGGAAATTGTCATAGGAACGGCTTCCGTCGTCGGATCGTTTGACCAGTCCGCATTCTTCCATCGCCTGGAGGGGAAATCCCTTGCTCTTCAACACCTGAATCAGGGCGTCTCCGCCGGCAGGCGAATAGCCCAAGTGGAACTGCGCGATGGTTTCGCGTGTGACGCCCCGGTCCAGCAGATATTTGAGCGCAGCATTTCCCTCGTGCGAGTCCAGCAGGAGACGGTGAAATAGAGCGACCGTTTCCGCCATGACTTTGCGCAGTACGTCTGTGCTGGACGTCGGGACCGCCGGAGCAGACGCCTGGATTTCCGGCAAAGCGATGCCGTGCCTCTCCGCGATGAAGCGGACCGCTTCAGGAAACGAAAGATGCTCGATCTGCATGACAAAGCGGAAGACGTCCCCGCCCAGGCCGCAGCCGAAGCACATGAAGATCTGCTTTTCTTCGCTGACGTTAAATGATGGGGTTTTTTCCGTGTGGAACGGGCACCGCGCGACGTGATTTCTGCCGCGTTTTTTCAATGCGACGTATTCGGATACGAGCGATACGATATTGACCGCACTTCGCACTTCATCCAAAACGTGGTCAGAATACAGGGGCATACGAAACAGCCGCCGCTTTCTTCAGATTGCCAAATCGCCAGGAGTACGGACTCTGATAAACCTGCATGCACCCATGGCTGTCGCAGCATACGCGCGTGGGTTCACCCTAAAAAAATAGCGCAGGAACCCTTCGACATCCAGACCGTATTTCCTCTGCGGTCAGGATTTTTTTTTCTTCCGGTTGATGAGGCTGGCCACATAGCCGGCTCCAAAACCGTTGTCGATATTAACCACAACCACGTTAGAGGCGCAGCTGTTGAGCATTGCGAGCAAGGAGGAAAGTCCGCCGAACGAGCTGCCATATCCAATGCTGGTTGGGACTGCAATAACAGGAACACTTAACAATCCGCCGACCACACTCGCCAGCGCGCCTTCCATGCCGGCCACGACCACAACCACGCTGGCTTGCGTTAACGATTCCCGAATGTTCAATAGCCGGTGAATTCCCGCGACCCCAACGTCATAGGTGGTTTCGACCTGGTTGCCCATGAGTCGCGCTGTCAGCGCTGCTTCCTCGGCCACAGGGATATCCGACGTCCCGGCGCAGACGATGTAAATCTTGCCATCTCCGTAAATCGTCTTGTCTTGAACAATTGCGATAGCCCTGGCGGCATCGTGAAAGTGAGCCTTCTTTGTGAGCTTATGCACCTGATCGAAGGTTTGCCGGTTCGAGCGAGTGACCAGGATATTGGACTTCTGCCGCAGCAGGCTTTTTACAATCGCAACGACTTGTTCCGGTTTTTTGCCAGGCGAAAAAATTACTTCCGGGAATCCCTGCCTCAGTGTCCGGTGATGATCCACTCGCGCAAAACCGAGGTCTTCAAACGGCAGATTTTTCAGCCGATCGAGTCCCTGTTCCGGGCTGAGGGCTCCTTGACGAACTTTCTCCAAAAGCTCCAGGACCTGTTTGGGATTCATGACTATCGGTTCCAGGTTACAGGTTACGGGTTCCAGGCTGCAGGTTGCAGGTTCTTTCTGAAACTTGAAACCTGCAACCTGCAACTAGCTAGTAATTGCGACGTGGAGGTCCGCCGCGATCGCCTCCGCGCGGGCGCGAACGATCGCGATCATGATCGCGATACCCTGGCCGTCCGCGATCCGAATGCTCCCGGCGCGGCGGACGTGGCGCAGGATCCAGCGGCGGCAGCCCGGCCTGCTCGCGCAGAACGGCTTTCCTGCTCAGCCGTATCTTGTTCGGCGGCTCGATGCTGATCACTTTCACAGGAATCTGATCGCCAACCTTGAGCTCCGAATTGATGTCCTGAACTCGGAAATCCGCCACTTCTGAAATATGCAGCAGCCCTTCGGTGCCGGGGAATATTTCGACAAAGGCCCCGAAATCAACGAGCCGGGTCACCGTACCCAGATACGTCTTGCCCACTTCGGCTTCCATAACCAGATCTTCGATCATGCGGATCGCGCGCTGGGCGGAATCCGTATCCGTAGAAGCGATGTTGACCTTGCCGTCGTCCTCGATATCGATCTTCACGCCGGTCTGTTCGATAATGCCCCGGATCACCTTACCTCCGGTCCCGATGACTCCGCCGATTTTATCTTTGGGAATCTGAATCGTGATGATGCGGGGTGCATAGGGAGATATTTCCGACCGGGGAGTCTGCAGACACTCGATCATTTTCTGAAGGATGTGCATCCGCCCTTCCCTGGCTTGAGCCAGAGCTTCGGCCATGATTTTTTTGTCGATACCGCCGATCTTAATATCCATCTGAAGGCCGGTGATACCCTTCTCCGTGCCTGCAACCTTGAAGTCCATGTCGCCGTAATGATCCTCTGCTCCGGCGATGTCGGTCAGAATCGCATAATTGTCGCCTTCCTTGACCAACCCCATGGCCACGCCCGCCACAGGCGCTTTGATCGGCACTCCGGCATCCATCAGCGCAAGAACTCCTC
The DNA here is from genome assembly GCA_035506515.1 of Acidobacteriota bacterium. Lineage (GTDB taxonomy): Bacteria > Acidobacteriota > UBA6911 > UBA6911 > UBA6911 > UBA6911. The sequence continues at coordinate 29,551 of DATJPG010000098.1, read as the reverse complement.
CGCACACAGTCGCCATGGAAGAAGAGCCGTTGCTTTCCATAATGTCGGAGACAACTCGGACGGTATAGGGAAAGGCTTCCTCGGTGGGCATGATTGGAAGGATGCTTCTTTCCGCCAGCGCGCCGTGTCCCACCTCGCGCCTGCCCGGCCCACGCAGAGGCTTGACTTCTCCGACGCTAAACGGGGGGAAATTGTAGTGAAGCATAAATCTCTTGAAGGATTCGCCTTCGAGCGTGTCCATCCGCTGCTCGTCGTCGGCAGTGCCGAGAGTGGCAGTAACGAGTGCTTGGGTTTCCCCGCGCGTGAACAAGGCGGAACCGTGAGTCCTCGGGAGGAGCGACACCTCGGCCGATATCGGACGGACCTCATTGAACTGGCGGCCGTCGGGCCGGCGTTTTTCTTCGAGCATTTCCCTGCGGAAGATCTTCTCCAGAAGATGGTCGTAAATCTTTTTCGCCTGGTCTCTGCGATCTTCTTCCGCCTCGGGCACTGAATTGACAATTTCATCCCGCACGACATCCAACTGCGCATTGCTCTCGAGCTTTCCCCGAACGTGCAGCGCGTCGGAAATTTTGCGGCCGTAGTTCTTCTCGATTCTTTCGACTTCCGCCGCATCGAAGACAGGTTTCGTAAATTCCCGCTTCTTCGGCTGGATCTGCTGGTACAACTGTTTTTGCAGATCGATCAGTTTCCGGATGATGCCGTGGGCATATTCCAAAGCCTCCACCATCACATCTTCAGAAATTTCATTGGCACCGGCCTCCACCATGACAATCGCATCTTCGGTTCCGACAACGGTAAGGTTGAGGCTGCTTTCTTTCAGCTTGCTGATCGGGGGATTCACCACGAACTGATTGTTCATATGCCCGATCCGCACTGCAGCAACGGGATTGTAAAACGGAATGGGAGAACAGTACGTGGCCGTGGAGGCTCCCGTGATACTCATGATATCGGGATCATTTTCTTTGTCCGCCGACAGCACGAAGGCGATGATCTGCGTTTCGCAGCTGAAGCCTTCCGGAAACAGCGGCCGGAGAGGACGGTCAATCATCCGAGATGTCAGAATTTCCTTCTCAGTAGGTCTTCCTTCCCTCTTGAAAAAACCTCCAGGAATCTTCCCGGCAGCATACGTGTTTTCACGGTAATCCACAGTGAGCGGGAAAAAATCCTGTCCCACTTTGGGCTCCTGAGCTGCACAAGCGGCCACCATTACAACCGTGTCTCCGTAACTCACAAAAGCCGCTCCGTCGGCCTGTTTGGCAATCCGGCCCATTTCGATAGAGAACTCAAGTCCGCCGATATCGGCAGAAACTCGATAAACCATTGTTACCTCCTGCGTTTGAAATTGCCGGGATTCTGGAAGGCGGGAATTATGAACCAGGAATTATGATTATGAGTCCTGAGTTAAGGATTATCTCGGAATAACCTTTAACTCATAACTCATAATTCACAATCCAGCCGAATCCCAGCTGTCAGTTGAAATGCATTAAGCTGAAGCCAGCAATAACGTCAGAACTCACGTTCAACAATTTTAAAACACCACTCATGTGTGCGTCCGGCCGGCCGGACGCATTCGGCAAAAATCCGGCGAATGCCCGGTTGGCTTCCGGAGGGCTCTCGGGGAGCCCTTGCCGATCTCTATTTGCGAATTCCGAGGCGCGTGATAACGGCCTTATACCTCTCGACGTCCTTTTCCTTCAAATAATCGAGCAGACGACGCCGCTTCCCGACCATTCTCAACAGACCACGGCGCGAATGGTGATCTTTCGCATGCGTCTTGAAATGCTCCGTCAGGTAGGTAATCTTTTCGCTCAAGATAGCGATCTGCACCTCGGGCGATCCGGTATCCGTTGGGTGCACCCGATAGGCATCTACAATTTCGGTCTTTTTCTCTACTGTAAGTGACACTGCATCCTCCGCACAAACCTAACAATTATGAAGTGTTAAATTACCATATGGATCGCCGGTCTGCAAATATTCAGTCGGCAGTTATTAGTTGGCAGTCGGCAGGGACCAGTGCAAAAACGCGCTGACATTAGATCTTACTGCCTGCTGCCCACTGCCGACTGAAACTGATGCCTTTAACCTCGTTCGCAGTTGCGGCTCGCAGCTTTTCGAGCAAATCCGGTTGTATACTTTGCAGGATTTGATCCCAGTCCCGGTCGAGTATTTCAATCCACAGGTTCGACTTGTCAAATGTGACCGGCCGGCATACCGAAGCCAGCTTTTCACCCAAAACTCTGGACCAGGATCCTTCGAGGCAGGCAACGACCCACTGCCCGTGGGTGGGCTGGTCCTCAAAGAGTGTGTAAAGCACTTGAGACAAAGGCTTCAAGCCGTTACTCCAGGACTGGACCCGGATAGGGCACCGGCGGCAACGAAGTCACAAATCTGGGCTGCCGCGTGGACAATGTCCCGAAGCTAAAGATCGGCTGGTCGGATTTTATCCTGACATTGCCGGGTCGGTGAGCTTGCATCCCGGGGAAGATTTCGCTCAAAGTTTTCGCGATGCTCGTGCCGGGAGCGATGGGAAGAGAAACGAATCCGTCCAGCGTGCCTGCCGGCCCCCACAATTCCATCGATGCATTGGCAACCTGGCTACCCGTATTGAGCAGCGCAATCTGAGTTTGATACGTGGAATCCTCGGCAATGAGAGGGTATAGGAAATTGCTGAGTGGCGTTCCCATCAGCTCAAAAGTGGCCAAAAACGTATTCGTCGCATCCGTAAATGTCACGGTTCCGACTACGCGGTCCACGCTGCTTGTTACTTCAAGCCATCCGACCTGGTTCAAAAGGCTTGGATCATTTTTGAAGACATCCCAGAGATTTCCCTTGAGTTGCGCATTCTCAGCGAGCAGGAAGGTAACGGGCTGTGACAAAACACTTCCATCCGACCCGTGCAGCGTTAATGTGACGGTGGCGCCGCTGTTCTGGTTGCTGTTGATAATATTCACCTGAGTCACCGAACTCGAGGCGATCACAAACTTAGGCGAGTAGATTTTGGTTATGCCTGCATAATTATCGACGTCAATGCCGTTCAAGGAAGCGGGGGCCCCGCCTTCATCATAGATTTCGGTAAACAACAGTCCGATATCGGACTGCACTCTAAGATAGCCTTGTTGTTCGGAGCTCATCAGAGTCGCAGTATGCAACATGCTGGGCTTAGTCAGCCTTCCCGATACCACTGAGAACTGTTGGGTTGCGGGATTGTAAAGCTCGGCAGCATCCAGCGTCTGCTCAGTATACGTGCTGTTATTTTCAGCATCGGCGCTGTTATAGCCATATCCTCCGACAATCAAGACTCGATTGTTTATACCGTTCACATCGTCGTTCAGCAGCGTTGCCGTGTGGGAATACCGGGTCGAAGTCATCGTGGATTCGATTAGCGCAAAGGTACCCAGTGAGGGGTCATAGATCTCACCGGTATCCAGATATCCGGATGAGTTTCTACCGCCGACGATCAGAACCGTGCCGTTTGAGAGCAGGGTCGCGGTGTGATTGCTTCGTTCCACTACCATTGGCGATGTCGGAGTAAACAATCCTGTTGAGGGATCATAAATCTCGGCCGAATTCAGATAATTGCCATTATAGCCACCGGCGATCAACACTCTTCCATCGGGAAGACCAACCGCAGTATGAAAAACTCGTGCCGTATTCATGCTTCCGGTTGCCTGGAAAGTCGATGTGTTGGGGTCATAGACTTCCGCGCTTGACGCGATCGAGATACCGTCAATGCCTCCTGCCAGCAGCACATTGCCGTTGCTCATCAGAGTCGCCGTATGAGAATCCCGCGGCGATGTCATCAGCGCTGTCAGAAGCGTGAACGATCCTGCTGTGGGATCGAAAAGCTCCGCCGTTTTGTTGTAAGACCTGGCGTTCTGTCCCCCTGCGATCAGCACTTTGCCATTCGGCAGCCTGGTAGCCGTATGTCGATAGCGCTCGACATTCATCGTGCCGGGAGCCGGTAGAAAGTAGTTATGATCGGGATAATAGACTTCGGCATTTTTTAAGACCGTGGTTAGATTTCTTCCTCCGGCGATAAGAATCTGCTGATTCGGGAGAAATGTCGAAGTATGTCCGTAGCGGGGTGTTGTGAGAATCCCTGTCGTTTCGTCAAACGTCCCCCCGCCACTGGTAAAACGGTAAGCATTATTTAGCGTCTTCCCAGCATCATATCCTCCGGCTACAACCACCAATCCCAGAGCTGAACCTGCGGCGAAATCCGAGACTGCTTTCGTCTCACGGTTGGAACCGGCAAGAGATTGATTGTCCGTTTCCCTCATCACTGTCCCATCCGTGGCATGGTGAAACACGTCAAAGGAGGTCCCGTTGTAGTTCGGATTGACGAAGTTGAATTCGACAGTGGAACCGGTTTCTTGCGGCATTTCCGGAATCACAAATGAATGGAGCGATTTGCGGTAATCCGAAGTCAGCGGGACGCCCACCATGTTGCCCAAAATCGGATCGAAGAAATTGCTCTGGTACGTTCCAATCGCGCTGAAGCCCACGACATCAGGCTGGTCCGATTCAATCAGCACTCGGCCTGTCTCCGTACTCGCCGAAGTAAGGGTAAAGAGTTGCGCGATATCCACGGATTCCTGGGCATTGGGAGCCACCTGCACCGTAACCGGGTTCACCAGATCATCGGTCGTAGTCGTGGTGCCCCTGGTATCGGTCTGTTTGTCGCCATGACTTGTCAGAAGCGTGATGGTGACGTTTGCCGGATTCATTTCCGACAGATTGACAAGGGACAATCCGGTAAACTGATTATTTTGGCTGACGTATTTGGTTTGGCGCGCAACCGTTTCGTCGTTCAGCAGACTCACTTCGTTGCTTGTGAAATTCACCACCGCCAGCGTTGTCCAATCGGGAGTGATGGCTGCAGCCGCAGCCTGGTCCGATGCCACATCGGGATAGTCGCCCACGGGGTAAGATCCGACCACACCCTTTGTATTCACGTCCTGCTGATAAACGGCATCTATAGAGGCAACGCCGTAGTAGACGAACTGCTGATCCTTTGAAAGCACCAAATTCGCAGATCCAAGAGTCGATCCGTCAAAAGAAACGGTATAGGAGGGATCGTTCGAATAATCGTCTACTGCTCCGTTGGCATAGTTGTCATCGATGCCGTCGTCGTCGACGTCATAGTTGCTATCCACAGTTGGGATGACCGAGAGCCCGCTCTGGCCGAGCACTACCCAATAATCCCCGCGCGGCAAAAGCATGCTGTCTCCGGGGTAGCAGGCTATCTGCTTGGTATTTACGATAGTGCCTGTAGAGGTCATGAATACAAACAGCGCGTTGGTTGAACAGGTCGTGGCCGTATTGGAATCCTGGCTGGCAATGATCCCGAGCGTCTCATCCGCATTCAGCACCGCTTTGTTCGCTATCGTGAAACTTGCCGCAGGGTAATTGGTCAGCGGAGTGACCTTGTATTTTGTTGTCATGCTCGACGCATCCGCAACAACGACCTCATTCGCCATGACATCGACAATCAGCAGGGTGTTTCCATCCTTCGTTATGGTTATCTGGGCGGGTCCCGTCATTCCTTTCAGTCTCCCCAGCTCACTGAAGGTGGAAGTGTCGAACTTGATCACTTCACCGGTTTGTGTGGAAGAGATGTACCCTTTGCTGCCGTCGGGAGAAAGAGTGATCAGGCTGCCGAATCCGAAATACCCGCTATAGGTGAACGTGTTTTTTAACGAAAGCGTTGGCATATCGATAACGAATATTTTGTTGTCCAGAACCGATACGACGGCCAGGCTCTTTCCATCCGGAAGCGGCTTGATAAATGCAGGGTTGCCTCCCGTTGCAATTCTTTGAACCACGGCTCCGGTATCGGCGGAAAACGCCAGAACCACGCCGGACCCGGCATAGGATACGAATCCGGTTTTCGAATCCGGCGAAAAAACGATATTGGGGGAGACATTGTCGGTCATGATCTGATAGTTCACGTCGAAGTATAAAAGACTGGCGTTTTCGCCCCCGACCAGCAAGACTTTACCGTCCGCCAACTCCACTGCGGCATGCCTTGATCTCGGCACGCTCATGGGAACTGCGGTCGTGAAGGCTTTTGAACTCGGATCGAATATTTCAATACTGCTAAGGGGTTGATCGGCCTCTCCTCCGGCGATCAGCACTTTGCCGTCGGGCAGAACCGACGCAGTGTGAAACTTTCTCGCCGCCGAAAGACTGCCGGCCGAGGAAAACTCCCCCGTATCGGGATCGTAGATCTCCGCGGAAGCCAGCGCTTTTGTACCGTCAGACCCGCCAACAACCAATACCGTTCCATCCGGGAGCGCCGTCGCCGTGTGATTGTAGCGGGGCGTGCTCATGGAGCCTGTTTGCGAGAATGAGTCCGTCGTGGGATCGTAAATTTCCGCGGTACTTAAAAAATTATCGCATTTGACTTCAGCGCTATTGGAATTATTGCATCCACCCGTTATCAGCACTCTGCCGTCCGACAGGACTGTCGCCGTATGCCCTTCGCGGGGGTCTGCCATCACCCCGGCCGTGCCTGCAAATGTGCTGGTTGAGGTTGTATAAAGCTCAGCGGAATTGAGGAATGCTCCATTGAAACCGCCGGCGATGAGAATCTTTCCGCCGCTCAGTCGCGTAGCCGTCGCGTCCTGGCGTGCAACGGTCATGGAAGCAGTGCTGGTAAAGGTTTGCGTCGTCGGATCATATATTTCAACCGAAGACAGATAATTGCCATTATAGCCGCCGGCGATGAGAACCGTGCCGCTCTGCAGAAGAACCGAGATGGCTCCGCTGCGCGTGGACAGCATATCATTGGTGGAAACCGAGAACGTCCCGGTTGACGGATTGTATATCTCCGCGGTCTTCAGGTAGCGATTATCATATCCGCCGGCAATAAAGACGTTCCCTCCAAAAAGCCGAACGGCGGTGAACCGTTCCCTGGATTCGTTCATATTTCCGGCAGTCGGAGCAATGCTTCCGGTTGAAGGATTATAAAGATCCGCATTTTGATTCAATGCGGTGCTATTGGGATTAACGGTCGCAAAAACCCGTTTCTGCGCACTGGCAGAAGGAATCAATAAAAGCAAAGCCCCTAACATTAATATTGCGGACCGGAAACGCATAGGAATCTCCCGACTTTTGCCACCGGGAACGGCGGCGCTAAAATTAACGCGAAACCCAGGTTCTCAGCACTCAGGGTACCACCAACAGATCTCCCAGGGGAACTTCCATAGCAAGTTCTCTACGGTTCGCCTGTTTCTACCCTTTTGCTCATCCCGACAGTTCAGGAGTTTTAACGAACCGGACATACCTCAGCCTTCGTTTTTTGCCAAAGGTTATCCGGCAAAACTCCCGCTGCTCGAAATTAGTGTTCATTATATACGATCCTGGGTCAAGTGGGTTTGTGATAATGGGAGGCAGTATTTACCTCCCGGAGAGACCGCGGAGATCCACAGGAATGCTTAGCCGCTATCGACAAACGGCATGCGTTAATGTAAAAATTGTGCGTGCATCGGTTTCGAGGTCAGGCGAAGGCTCGTTTGCTCGCTCATAAACAACGACTCTCTAACGTTGAGGAGGTGTAGGGTGTCTCGAATTGCCTCTCCTGGAATTCAATATTTTATCATCGCTATCGTACTTGCATTGGTATTTGCCGCGACGCTCGGAGCTCAAACGGCTTCGATTCGTCTGGAAGGGATTACCTGGAATCCCTCGGGAGAACCCATTTCGGGCGTGAATCTGACGGCGGTGGAGGACAGTACAGGTCGCCAGCTTGAAACTACCAGCGACAGTGACGGATACTATCGATTCCTCGCGTTGCCCCCGGGAACATATACCGTCACAGCAAAGACAAAAGACTTCAAGGATGTCATTCATCGCGGCATCCGACTTTTCTCACCGGATACCATTACGGAGAACATCGGTTTCGAAGTCTCAGCCATCGACAAGGAAGTGCCGGTAAGCGACTCTGCCCGAGTGAATGATTCGGCAAATTCAGGATCATTCCCGAGGCGCGAAATTGAGGCGTTGCCAGTCGTGGATCGCAATGCCCTCTCTCTCCTGATTTATCAGCCGGGAATTCAGACCTACGGCGGCAAGGAAAGTGAATCCACGGTAAACGGCACCCGTACAGGGATGAACAGGCTATTTCTGGACGGGATATCCGTTACGGATCCGGCCAATCTGGGGATCAATTCTTCCCTGCTATCCGTCAATCCGGATTCCATTTCCGATATTCAGATCGTGACTTCCGGCGCAAAAGCGGAGTATGGCGGGTCCGGAGGAGGCTATTTCACAATGGCGTCCCGACCCGGCACTAAAGCCTGGTCCAGAAATATCTATGATTATTTTGGAAACAAAGCTCTGAACGCTAATCAGTTCTTCCTTAACGCAGCAGGACTCCCCAGGGAAGGATATACGCGCAATATCTATGGAGCTACGGCGTCCGGACCTCTGGGCGAAAAAACCCAGCTCTTTGCAAACTTCGAAGCCAACAGTACCAATCAGAGCAGGCACATAAACAGCCTGATCCTCAGGGAAGATGCCCGGGCGGGCCTATATCGATGGTATTTGCCCAATGACACAACGCGGGACAGTACTACCGTGCAGAGCTTCGACATACCGGCCAACGATCCGCGGGGGCTCGGCATCGATCCCACGGCAGCTGCGCAGATCGCCAAGTTTCCGGATGATGCGGCCAAGGATGACGCCTATATCAACAACGTAATCGGGGACGGGTTGAACACCGGCGGATATCTGTACGAAAGTCCTGCCCACACGCGGAACGAGAGATTCGCTGTTCGCATCGACCGAGATGTGAGTAAGAATCAAAAACTCTTCTTCCGCTTTAACTGGCAGCATACAGACGCCACAGACACACAGAACTCCACGTTTGCTACTTATGCCGATGAGCCTTTCCCAACGGTCAAAGACAACAGCTGGGCGCTTGCGGGAGGATCGGATTGGGCAATCAGCCCGCGCACAGTCAACGAGTTGCGTATTGGGTACACGCGACCCGACATCAAAATGGAGCGCCCTGGCCGTTTAACCACCGCCATGGTGGTTCCCAACTCCTGGTCAAACCAGCAGGATCCATCCTTTCCAAGTTCATATAAAGCTCCGGGATTCGACATCATGGACAACTTATCCCACTCGATGAACTTGCATTCTTTCAAATTTGGAGTCGCCTTCCGGAGAACTCAACAAAAAATAGCGGATTACAGCGGCGTGTATCCTAATGTGACGCTGGGCACGGATCCGGATCATGGAAATAGCGTACCCAGTTCCATAGGCCCGTCCGAACAGTCCGTAATCTCGGCTCAAGACCGGCAAATCTTTGAATACCTTTACAACGATCTTCTTGGAAGAATCGAGAGCGTAAGCCTGACGTACAATTCAAGCATGACTTCAGTGCTGCCGGCCGGGACCCCAAGAGAGCGGAGCTTTGCATCCAATGAATTCTCCGCCTTTATTCAGGACGACTGGAAAATCCGCCGGAACTTGACGCTGAACCTGGGCGTGCGTTACGACGTATTCGCCTCCCCGAAAGAACAAAACGGGTATCAATCGGCGCTGAATAAATCATCTCAGATCACCTCTTCCTCCCAGATTTCGGATTTCACGGTATCCGGCAGCGATAAATGGTATTCCACAGACTGGAAAAATTTTGCGCCTCGCGTCGGCTTTGCCTGGGATATAAAGGGAAATGGGAGTCTTGTGCTCCGCGGCGGCTACGGAATGTATTTTGACCGCCTCAACGGAGCGATCACCAAGTTTGTGGATCAGAATAGCTACGGATTTTCGCAGTCATTCACTATTTACCCGAATGAAAACGGAACCGATTGGAGACTGAGTGACGGCATTCCTATTCCCGCCCAACCCGCGGCTTTGCCCTCCCAACCTGCTGCGACTCGCTCTGCTTCAATCGCGCTGATCAATCCGAATCTGCGTACGCCCCGGGTGGATCAATTCAATCTGATCCTGGAAAAACGCATCTGGGGAGCAATTTTTGAATTGGGTTATACAGGCACGCGCGGCACGAATCTGTTCCAATACACAAATCTCAACCAGACGAAAACCACTGGAGATTTTCTCGCGGCTTTCAAGGAACTCCAGCAGTACCGCGACATGGGCACTCCTGTGTCGCCAACCAATACTCTGGTAAGCATTTTCGGCACGCCTCAAGCCGCTTTTGATGCCATGAACGGCTACAATTTTGACACCGGCCAGCCAGGTCCAGCGGCGGATGAGATGGATCTGAACTACTACGGGAAATATGCGGCTGCCGGAGTTTCCGATTTCTACATCAGGAACTTCCCTCAATTCAACCAGGTCCTTTACGGTTCGGACACAGCCAAATCCTGGTACGATTCGTTCCAATTCGGCATCCGCAAAAGCACTGCCAGTTATCAGGCGCGGTTTTTTTACACGTATAGCAAATCACTGGATACGATGTCGTCTAGCGGAGACACCTACGTAAGCCCGATCGACAATTTCAATCCGACGTCGAACAAAGGTCTCAGCGATTTCGACAGGAAACATGTTTTGAATATCGCTTTCGACTATGCATTCCCGTTCGGCAGAACCCGGGACACCGATTCCGAATCATCTCCCTGGATTGACCGGCTCTTCGGTGGATGGAACATTGGGGTTCTTTACATAAAGGAAAGCGGACCTCAATTCAGCGTCTATTCCGGACGTGAAACCCAGTATTCAGGTGTCGCAAGCCTTGCCAGCTATGATCCCACTATCGGGCACCCGGCTGGAAGAGAATATAGAAAATCTGGAACTGTATATTGGTTCGATCCCACTCAGGCGGATCTGTTTACCTATCCTTCCGCAGGAGATGCCGGCAATATTGGTCGGAACTCATACGAGGGTCCGGGATACAGCAATCTGGACGCTGTGCTCCATAAGAAGTTCCTCTGGGGCGAGAAAAAGTATGTTCAGTTCCGAGCAGAAGCATTCAACATATTCAACCATGCTCAATTTGGACTTCCCAACTCCACGTTGGGCAGTACCAATTTTGGAATAATTAGCACCACTCAAGGCACGCCTCGTTCACTGCAATTGGCGCTGCAATTGGGATTCTGATAAGAGCCGTGAAGGACAGCGGACACGCGAAGCGGAGAAACAAGGCCAGGCCCATCTGGGTTCTGGCTTCCGCTTCGCCGCGCCGGCAGGCAATTCTCGACAGGCTGGGACTGCGGTTCCACGTTGACCCGAGCGGTATTCAGGAACCCGGCCGAAGACCCCACGAGACACCTGTCGCATATGCCCTTCGCGTCGCCGGTTTGAAGGCACAAGAAGCAGCCAAAAAACATAAGGCCGGTCTGATCCTCAGCGCGGACACCATTGTTGTGCTTGGCAACCGTATATTGCTGAAGCCCGAATCGCGGGTGGAGGCGCGACGCATGATCGAGAGTCTCAGCGGCCGGTGGCATGAGGTCATTACAGGCATCTGTCTTTGGGATTCCTCCGCTGGACGCGCATGGAATGCGACCAGTCGCACCCGCGTTCACTTCCGCCGCCTCTCGCCGGCAGAGATCGAGTGGTATCTCCGAACAGGCGAATATCGGGACAAGGCAGGCGCCTACGGAGTTCAGGGCTACGCGTCCCTGTTTATCGACCGTCTCGAAGGCTGCTATTTCAACGTGGTGGGATTTCCAATCGCTGTGTTCGAGAAACTCTGCCGGAAATCCGGCAATCCTCTGCTTCGCGCTCTGACCGTCGGCTGATCCACCCAATCTCGAATTTCGAATCTTGCCTATCCCCAGCGCAGCTTTTCACGCAACAGCTTGAAGAATGTTCTTCCGAAAGGCAGGGCCAGCTTCAAGCTTGCAGGCGCTCGATGAACGCGAAGATAATCCTGCTGCTGCAGAGGCATTCCGACTTGTCCGTCCACCGTCAACATCATGTCCGCGCCGTGGCGCAGGCAAATACCCATGGTGTCCCTGTCGGAAATCACCACAGGACGGCTTGCCAGAGCATGCGGACAGATAGGAGCGAGGATAAAAGCGCCCAGGGTGGGATAGAGAATCGGGCCGCCGGCCGCCAGAGAGTATGCCGTGGAACCGGTAGGTGTGGAAATGATCAGCCCGTCGGCGCGCGTAAACAGCACCGGTTCCGAATTGACGCTGACTTCCAGGTCGATGATGCGGGCCAGCGCGCCCTTGTTAATAACCGCATCGTTGAGCGCCAGATATTGCGCGATGACCTTGTCCTCTCGTACAACCTCGACGTTCAAGAGCATGCGTTCTTCCAGGCGGTATTCGCCTGACAGCAGCCCCTCAAAAGCGGCGTGCATTTCGTCCAATCTCACTTCGGTCAGGAACCCGAGTGAACCGAGGTTGATGCCGATAATGGGGGTGCCTTTCGCGCCGATGAGCCGCGCGGCGTAGAGCAGAGTTCCGTCGCCACCAAAAACGCTGATGACATCCACCTTGCCCACGAGTTCATCCGGCGGCGCGAAGTTGACTCCGGCCGGGCATTGATCCGCCGCGGTGCGATCCACAACCACTTCAACGGCGCGAGATTCAAGCCACGGTATAATGTCCGCCGCGATGCCTCGAACTCGCGCATCCTGCCTTTTGAAAATAATTCCGACCCTGCGAATTTTGGGATTCATGGCATGGATCATAGCCCCTTTGCCAGTTGAAGGTACAACAAAAATTCCCGGTTTCCCTCCGCCCCGGCGATGGGCGAGGGAGCGCTGCCAACCACGAGATATCCCGACTGCCGGGCAAAATTCGAAACCTCCTCGAGCGCGTGCAGGCGTTTCGCCGGATCACGGACAATGCCGCCCTTCCCCACTTCGCCTTTGCCGACTTCGAATTGCGGTTTGACCAGCACCACGACATCAACCGGTCCCCCTCCACCCGTTTTGCCGCTTTCGTGCGTAGAGGCAAGAAGTGCATCCCTCAGCGGGATCAAAATTTTTGTGACGGATATGAAAGACAGATCCATACAAACGAAGGAAACATCGGCGGGAAGATCCGAGGCACTGAGATTGCGGACATTGAATCCGTCCCGAATCACGATCCGCGGATCGGACTGAAGTTTCCAATCGAGCTGCCCGTGTCCCACATCGAATGCGTAAACCGAGGAAGCGCCATGCTGAAGGAGGCAGTCCGTGAATCCGCCGGTGGACGCTCCCAGATCCGCACAGACACGCCCTTCCACGCGAATTTGAAAATAATCCAGCGCGCCCTGAAGTTTGGCGCCTGCCCTGCTGGCGAACTGAACCTGATGGAGCACCCGGATTTCGGCTTCCGGATCCACCTGCTGTCCCGGCTTTTCCATCTTCTGCTCGTTGACAAGAATTCGGCCTGCCAGCAGCAACGCTTGCGCCTTGTGCCGGCTCTCGGCGATTCCCCGCTCTACGAGTAGTTGATCGATGCGTCGTTTCATCGAATTACGCGGTTCGGCTGACGATAAATGCAGCCAACTCGCGCAAAAATGCAGCCCCGTCACCAAAACCGCGGATGTCATCCATTGCGGATTCCGCGAGTTCCCTTGCCCTTTGCTTCGATGCTTCCATGCCGTAAAAAGCGGGATAGGTCGCCTTTTTCACCTTCTCATCTTTGCCCGCGGTTTTGCCCAGAACCTCGCTGCTGGATGTGATATCCAGGATGTCATCCACAATCTGAAATACCAACCCGATTTTCTGCCCGAACTGCGTCAAGGCGTTCAAGGCCGCCTCATCTGCCCCTGCGGCGATAGCACCGCACCGGACACAGGCTCTCAACAAAGCTCCCGTCTTCGAATAGTGAATGTATTCCAAAGTGCGGGCACCGATCGGCTTGCCTTCCGATTCCAGGTCGACCACCTGTCCCCCGATCATTCCGTTGATGGTTCCCGTCGCCACAGCGATCTCGCGGAGGATCCGCAGCCTGGTTGAGTCGGAAAGGCCTGGAATATCCGTCAATACCTCAAAGCACCGCGTCAACAGGGCGTCTCCTGCCAGAATCGCGATCGCATCGCCGAAGACCTTGTGGCACGTCGGCATCCCGCGCCTCAGGTCATCGTTATCCAGCGCCGGAAGATCGTCATGGATGAGGGAGTAGGTGTGCATCATTTCGACGGCAGCACCAATATGAAGAAGCGCGTTGCGGTCTCCCGCAAGGCATTCGCCGGAAGCCAGCACCAGGATGGGGCGCACGCGCTTGCCTCCGGCAAAAACAGAGTAGCGCATGGCTTTGTGGATCGTCGAAGGCTCCTCACTCTCCGGCGGAAGCAGCTTTTCCAGGACTTGATCCACCAGCTTTTTAGAATCGTTCAGGTACAGTTTTATGTCCATAGCAGCAACTCAGGAATTACGAATGACGAATCACAAATTGGAACCGCTCCTTCTCTCGTAATTCGTCATTCGTAATTCGTAATTTATGTTCAGGGTTCCATTGTGTCGGCGATTTCCGAAAACGGCGCTTCTTTCATTTCACCGTCCGCGGCCTTGATCAGGATTTCCACTTTTCTCTCCGCTTCCTCCAGCTTCGAATTACAGAAGCGGCTGACTTTGATGCCTTGTTCAAAGAGTTCCAACGCCCGGTCGAGCGTCAGATCGCCGGCTTCAAGCTGAACCACTATGTCCTCCAGCGATTTCAGCGCCGATTCGAAATCCTTTACTTTCAAGTCCATCGTACCCCCTCGTCAAATTACGAATTACGAATGACGAATTACGAATGAAAAAATCCGTAGTTCGTCATTCGTGATTCGTAATTGTATTTTCAATGCGGCAATCCAGTTCGCCTGCCGCCAGTGTCACACGGACGTTGTCGCCCACGGCCACATCTGTCGCTCTTTTGACTACTGCGCCCTTCGAATCGCGGCAAAGGGCAAATCCGCGCTTGAGAATGGCCAGCGGACTGAGCGCATCCGCCTTGCCGACCGCCAGCTCCAGGCGGGAACGTCCCTGCTGCAATTGAACCCGGATGGCTGCGATCAGCCCCTGGCGCATGCGCGCCAGGATGTCTTTTTTGTGTCGGATGACGCGACGCAAATCCAGCGACTTCAAGCGTGCCGAAAGAACCTGTTCGCGGTGCCGGACCTCGTAAGTGTAATTCCTCATGGCCTGTGACGTTCGCAACGTGGCTTCGTCGAAACGCTGCTGCAGGTCGCGGATTTTGTTGGGCGCAACCGTAAACGCCTTGTTGTGGGCCAGGCGCTCGAGGTGCAGGCGTCGTCTCTCCAGTCCCCGGCGCACAGCCTGAGACAGACGGCCTCTCAGGGAGCTCACGCTCATCCGCAGATCGTCGCGCGCGCCCGAAACCATTTCCGCAGCCGCGGACGGCGTGGGCGCTCTCAGGTCTGCCACAAAATCTGAAATCGTGTAATCCACTTCATGCCCGACCGCCGAAATCAGGGGGAGCTCGGATTCATAAATGGCTCGTGCCACGATCTCCTCGTTAAAAGCCCAGAGGTCTTCGATGGATCCTCCGCCGCGCCCGATGATAATGACATCGATATCGCTGCGGCCGTTCAGACAGCGGATTCCCGCGGCAATCTCCTCGGCCGCGCCCTGCCCCTGCACTTTAACCGGATATAGCAGCACATCCAGAGACGCGTTGCGTCGCTTGAGAATCCGGAGCATATCGCGAATGGCGGCGCCTGTCGGGGATGTGACAATGCCGACTTTTCGCGGCAATAACGGCAATGAAATCTTGTGACTGTCCTCGAAAAGCCCTTCCTTGCGCAGCTTCTCTTTCAGCTGCTCGAACGCCAGTTGGAGCGAGCCCAAACCGACAGGCTCCATGTATTCCACGATGACCTGGTAGTCGCCTCTGGGTTCGTACACGCTCAGCCTTCCGCGGACAACGACTTCCATCCCGTCCTCGGGACGGAATTTCAAATACATGTTGTTGTTCTTGAAGAAAGCGACCTTGATTTGGGCTCGCGAATCTTTGAGAGAGAAATACAGATGGCCGGAGGTGTGGCGTTTGAAATTGGAGATCTCTCCCTGAATCCACAAGATCCCCATCCCGTCAAGCGAGCGCTTGATCTCCGATGTAATATCGTAAACGGAATAAATTTTTCGCTGCGAAAAGAGATCCACGGCTCATGTTTATCACGAAGGCGGGAGATTCACAATAGTCGGCAGCCGGCAGTTCCTGGTCGCCACCGGATAACCCGGAAATGACGCCTCTGCCCGAAATTGCCGAGCGGACCAGGAGCCCGTTCGAGTCATAGGGGGGTCTCCTGCTTACTCGGAAAGGCTCCTGAGGTAGGGCGTCATTGATCCCTTGACATTTGATCGGTGTGAACGAAATCCACGCAGAGGCCTCAAAGAAAAAAGACGCCACGGATTCCGTGGCGTCTTTCTCCTGGCATCTGTAAGGATCTGTTGACGCATTACACTAGCCGGAAAAGACAAAACGGTCCGAGTTGGAGTTTTCCACCCAGGAAGCAAGCGTATGGCCGTTCCGGTCCTTGTCCGTCATGAGCGGATTTGTTTTGGCGACGGAGTCGAATTCCCTTTTCAGTTCCGGGTCGCAGAGCGACCAGTTCATGTCGGCGGCGAGCGGTGAAATGCCCGCCTCGCAACCTGGGCTGTATTCGCCGGAACAGAAATATTCGATCTGCGATTCCTCCCGGAAATAATTGCCGTGTGCGAATCCGGGCGGAAGCCAGATCCATTCCCCAAAATCCACGTCTTTTTGGGCCGGCATATCGTATAGGATGATTTTGCCGAAGGTTGGAGAGCCTTTGCGGATGTCCAAGATCATGTCTGTCATTCGACCGCTGAGGGTTCGGACAAGCTTGCCCATGTACGGATTCCATTGAAAATGCAGCCCGCGAATGGTTCCAGGCTTGGAATAGCTTTCGTTGCACTGGGAGAACTCGACGCCGGCCATAAAACCAAGCTGAGGATGAGTCCTGAAATCGCTCTCGCGGAAATGCTCGGCGAAAAACCCGCGGTGGTCGCCAAACCGGCCAAACCGAATGACTTTTATGTCCGAAATCGCCAGGCTCTTCACATCAAGAATCTTCATCCCCGACCCCTCCAGAAGGTTTCCGGTTTCCCGTTACTAAATATCCTCCGGCAGAGCCGGAGGTTTTAACCCATGAGGCACTCACAGCAGCCTGACCAGTGCACTCGGGGTCGCAATCGGATTCGGTATCGCTGCGGCTTTTCGCCTCCCGATTTCGACTGCGACCCCGATTCCAATCCCGAACCCGATCGGATCGACGGCGGCAATACTGACAGTTCTTGCATTGGAAGCTAATGGAAATCCCTCGTCCAATTACTCCCGTAGTTGTCAACTTTTGCTGCCTCCCCGGCAAAGCCGCGGGAACGCGAAGCCATGATCATAGCCAAGGGGTGTCCGCTGAACAATGCTAATTACATTTAATTACAATTAAAAACAATCTGATGACAACAGGCTGCGGGCAATTGCTTAGACTTACGTCTTTAATCTGGGAGCAACCATGGTTATATTCGACCCGGCAGCCTCTGCGTACGAAAAATTCCTAAGAAGCGGCAACCTGTCTTATTTGTACAAGATGGACACCTTCGACTTAATCGTCGTCGGCATTTATTTTGGGATCCTGGCGATCCTGAGTTTTTACGGCTTCCATCGATATCTGATGGTGTTTTTATACAAAAAAAATCATACCAAGGCGGCCGAACCCAAAGCCAGGTTCGAGGAATTGCCCCGAGTCACCATCCAGCTCCCGGCCTATAACGAAATGTACGTCATGGAACGCATCATCGATGCCGTGTGCGCCTTCGATTATCCGCGCGATAAGATGGACATCCAGGTATTGGACGACTCGACGGACGAGACGCAGCGGATTGCGCAGAACGCGGTCGAGCGCTGGAGCAACCTGGGATTGGACATCCACTACATTCACAGGGATGACCGGACCGGATTCAAAGCGGGCGCGTTGGAAAACGGGCTCCGTACGGCTAAGGGAGAATTCATCGCGGTTTTCGATGCGGATTTTGTGCCCGAACCGGATTTTCTGCAGAAATCGATCCATTACTTCACGGACCCGAAAATCGGGATGGTCCAGGGGCGATGGGAACACCTGAACCGGGAGTATTCGTTTCTCACGAAGACGCAGGCGATCTTCCTCGACGCCCATTTCATGCTCGAGAGCTATACGAGATTCCTGAGCGGGCGGTTTTTCAATTTCAACGGGACCGCCGGGATTCTGCGCCGAAAGACCATCGAGGAAGCGGGCGGATGGGAACACGACACCCTGACCGAAGATCTGGATCTGAGCTACCGCGCTCAAATCAAAGGATGGAAATTCGTATTCCTGCCTCACGTGACCTGCCCTGCGGAGCTTCCGGTGGAAATCAACTCCTTCAAGACTCAGCAGTGCCGCTGGGCGAAGGGCGCAATGCAGACCTGTAAGAAAGTGCTCGGCCAGGTTTTGCGCGGCAATTTCGATACGGGCGAAAAGCTCGAATCCTGGTACCACCTCACCGGAAATATTTCATACCCGCTGATGGTCCTTCTTTCCATCGTCCTGTTTCCCGCGATGATTGTGCGGTACAACCAGGGATGGTTTGAATTGATGACGATCGATCTGCCCCTTTTCATCCTGTCGTTCAGCAGTGTCTCCACATTTTATATCACGTCTCAAAAGGCGCTGCACAAGGACTGGTTGAAGCGAATCCTCTATCTCCCCGGACTGATGGCCGTGGGCATCGGGATGACGATTCCCGGGACCAAAGCCGTACTGGAAGGCGCTTTCGGCTTTAAGACTCCCTTCGTGCGAACTCCTAAATTCTCTGTCCAGGGAAACAAAGGGGAATGGATGAGCAAGAAATATCGCTGCGACATTAATCTGCTCACCCTCGTGGAAATTGTATTCGGAATTTATTTCGCCTTCGTGACCTACTATGCCTGGAGCATCGGGATATACGGCGTAATCCCCTTCCTGCTTTTGTTTATGTGCGGATACCTTTACACGGGCCTCTGGGCGCTCGCGCAAAGCGTGAAGCGATCCTATCTGTGGGATTCCGTGGAGCGTTTCTTCGGCGCGCTCCGCCCCTACTCGCGCATGACAAACTACGATTAGGAAGATTTCGCGGCTCGTTCCGCCAGCGCCGCTTCAAGGCTTTTTCCCGTCAATGCCTGATAGTCCAATGGAGTGTCGATATCATGGACTGTGGCGGATTCTTCCGTGGGCAGTTCCGATGTCTCGCGCTGGTGTCTGAACAGAATCTTTTTCGGACCCTCTGAAAGCGGCGCATCCATGAATTCCTGAAAAAGGTCCCGGTGAAAAATCGCGGGGTGCCCTCGTTTCCCGCCGCATATGGGGAAAACGATTTTCGAGTCCGACGATAGAAACAGCCGCGCAAGACGGCGAACCAGCTCTTCGGAGACGGCCGGCTGATCCACCGGCCAAATCATGCACGCCTCGTACTCTGGACCGAGATTCTCCAGCGCCAGCTGGATCGAGGACAGCTGCCCCCGATTCGGATCGTGATTGATTCTGACATCCGCAGGCCAGCCCTGGATGCGTGGCTGGATCAACGGCGCAGCGCGTCCCAAAATCACGATAGGGCGCGGCAACCCTGTATCCCGCAGCGCTTTCAGTATGCGCGTGATGAACAGATCCTCGCCCAGGGGCAGCAGCGCTTTCGGATATCCCATGCGCGTGGAATCTCCGGCGGCAAGCACGATCGGCAAAACAGATTCTACAAGTCGCATCGATATGAATTCCCCGGCCGGCTTCAGGCAGCAGGCTCCGGTGCAATCATATAGACTGAAGCGATGGACTGCAGCAGAATATTTACCTGAGGCTGATTTCCTGTAGAATGGAAAATATGAAGAAAACTGCACGCGTGCGACTCTCGTTGATATTCCTATTTGTGGCGTGCCTGTCTTTGCCGGCCCATGCCGTCGATCCGGCAAAGATTTTGCAGGCAGATCTCAACCGGATCTTTGCCGACAGCCGGCTGGCGGATGCGCAACTGGGAGTGGAGATCTATTCGCTCGACCGTTCCGAGATTGTGTACGAAAAAAATCCATCGAAGCTCTTCATGCCCGCATCCAACAACAAGATCGTTACCAGCGCGGTTGCGCTGGTCCGCTTGGGGCCGGACTATCGTTTTAAAACAAACATCCTTGCGGACGGCCCCGTAGCCGACGGGGCGCTCAATGGGAACTTGATCGTTGCCGGATTCGGCGATCCATTCAGCTCAACCAGATTCGAGCCCAAGGACCCTTTCCGGGCTTTCAGGGAATGGGCTGCCAAGCTGAAGGAACTGGGCATCCGTGCCATCAAGGGAAGCATGATCGGAGACGGAAGCGCCTTCGAAGAAAAAGCGTACGGGCGAGGGTGGGAATGGGATGATCTGTCGGAAGGATATGCCGCGCCGGTCAGTGCCTTGCAGTTCAACGAGAACCTGGTCTGGCTCGATATCGCGCCAGGATTGAAACCGGGCAGCGTTGCCTCCATTAAAATGGAGCCGCTGGCGGCCTATTTTGCGGTGGAAAACAAAGTGACTACGGACGGAGGAAAAATACCGGCCCATATCGAGGTCTCCCGCAGCCAGATCAACGATTCAGCCGTGGTCAGCGGATCGGTGCCGCTGGGAGGCGCAGCCGTTTCGCGCTCGGTCGCCGTGATGTATCCCGTTCGTTACTATCTGTCGGCGTTCAAACAGCTCCTCAGCGAGGAAGGCATCGATGTTTCGAATTGCGATATCGGCGAATCAAGGGGAACTCGGACGCAACCCGCCTCTCTGCTTTGGACCCACTCCTCGCCCCCATTATCCGAGCTGATCACGGCGGCAATGAAATTGAGCCTGAATCTCAGCAATGAAACACTCGTGCGCGTTCTGGGGCTGGAGATTCGCGGCGAAGGGAGCTTTGCCCGAGGGAAGGAAGTCGTCGAGGAGACTCTCGATCAGATGGGCGTCGGCAAAGACGGCTACTCGTATGCCGATGGATCCGGGCTTTCACGCCTGAATCTCGTCAGCCCGTCTGCCTTGGTTCGCATTCTGAAATTTATGCACCATCACCCGAATTCCCGGTACTTTTTCGACGCCCTCCCGATCGCCGGAGTCGACGGGACGCTGGCGGCGAGGATGAAGAGGACGAAAGCCGAAAAGAACGTCCACGCCAAGACCGGCACCTATGCGCATGCATCGGCCTTGTCGGGATACGTGAAGACGGCGGATGGCGAAATGCTGGCGTTTTCGATCATAGCCAACAATTTTCTCTCATCCAAAGATGCTGCAGAATATGTACAGGACAAGGCCCTGGCCAGACTGGCGGTTTTCTCGAGGAACGCAAAGACCAAAGCGAAGTCGGTTGTACAACGGACACCATGACCGCGATGGATTCGAGATTCGAAATTAAAATGTCCGAGAAAATAATTTCGAATCTCGAATTTCGAATCTGGAATCGACAGGGCGCTTTGGCCGGGTGCGGTCCTCCCGCGGAGAAGACATATGAATGGATCACTTCTGCTCTTGTGTTTCACTTTGCTTGCGCAGATTCCGCCAGACACATCGAGCAAGGCGCAGGCAGGCAACCGTCCCCCCGATAAAAGCGCCTATTTCGCTTTTGTCGATCGCGACTATATTTTCACGATCGAGATCGTCAAACCCGGCGTTCCCCTGTTGAATTTTGTGTCCATGACGGATCAGGACGCCAGGCTTCAGGCGAGAAACGTTCGATTGACGCTGGAAAACCGCAAGGCGGCCGCCAAGGTATTTGACGTCGAAACCGGAGGACTATCGCAGTCGATACCGGTAGCCGTATTGACGATACATCCTCGATCCTCTTTCGGAGTTCGCGTCAACGGAGATTTTGAGAATGTCCGCGAAATCCTGGGCGCAGCGGTCCGGCTGGGCAGCGAAGAGCTGAGGCTGGCTCCTCTTTCAAATCATGACTTTGAGATCCTCGTGTCTAAGGTCAACCAGATAAACCTCGGATCGCCCGATTTCAGCGAAGATTGGCGCGTACTCAAGCTTCAGAAGCTGGGCGAGCGCACCGCCATCCGGCCGCAATAACGGCCACCATCCTTACAAGTTCCCCACGGGAAACCGGAAACGGGTAAGCGGAAAAGGTTTTATGCCTGGAAATAATGCTCCAGCGCTCTCATCCAGCGGTCGAGAGAATCCGGGGAAAACCCGCCGGCCTGTGCCAGTTCCGGTCGCCCTCCGCCTTTGCCTCCCAACTCGGCAGCGGCCTTCTTAATGGCTTCGCCGCAATTACCCGTAAGATCTTTGCTGCGGGCCAGGACGATCTGGCATGCATCCGCGATGCCCAGGATCGCCACAACGCCGGGAGTTGCCGCCAGTTTCTGTGCCAGTACTTTGATATTTTCCAGCTTGCGGTTTGAGAAGGTCCTGCAAATGATCAGTCTGTTTCCAGTCCGTTGTGCGTCCCGAAGCAGATCCTGTGATTCCCCTTCCAGCAGCCTCTCTTGAAGAAGTTCGTTTTCGCGGCTCAGCGTTGCGCGCTCCTGCAGGAGCTTCTCCGTGAGCTCGGGCAGCTTTTCCGGGGCCGCGGAATAAATTTGTGCCAGCTGCCTCAACAGATCGTGGTCCTTCTGCAGCAGCGTCAGCCCTCTTCCTCCGGCGGCAAATTCCACCCGAGTTCCTCCCTTGTACCGCTCGAACCCGGAGATGAAAATGATCCCGATTTCCCCGGTGCTTCGCACATGGGTTCCGCCGCACGCGGATCTGTCGAATTCTTCGACGTCGATGACGCGTATCTCCCCTTCCCGATGAGATTCCTTTCGGATGCCAAGCGAATTGAGGCTGTCCCGGTCCGTCGCCAGAATGTGGACGGCTCGGTTTTGAAACACAACCTGAGTGGCCAGCGCCTGCGCCGCTTCCATCTGCCCCATCGAAGGCTGGGCCAGGTCGATGTCGATGGTAGACAGTTCCGCCCCCATGTGAAAGGAGAGCGTCTGCGCACGTGCGGTAGCGATGAAAGCCTGGGATAGGATGTGCTGTCCCGTGTGCTGCTGCATATGATCGAAACGACGCTGCCAATCGATTTTGCCGATTGCAGCACCGACGGGAATCTCCCGGTCGAGGACATGGAGGATTGCGCCCGATTCATCCTCGAGCACTTTTGACACGGTTGCATCATTCAGCATGCCCGTATCGCAGGGTTGCCCGCCGGAATCAGGATAGAAAGCCGTCTGATCCAGGATAACAGCCGGGGAATCCTCAATCCGCCGGCGCTCCAACACCGTTCCCGAAAATTCTTTCAAATATGAATCCGCGTAATATAGCCGTTTTGTCATGCTTCTCTTTCCTTCACATCAGTGGGGAAAATACACGAAGGGCCCTCTCCAGGCCACGTTCCATTCGCGATTGCCACGATTTGCCTTTTTTCAAATTTGACACCTATTCCATACGATGTCTATACTGCCCCGTTATGAATTCAAACGACAGAGTATTTCATGGAACGACGATTCTGTTAATTAAAAGAGGCGATCAGACGGTGATTGCCGGCGACGGGCAGGTTACGCTGGGAGACACGGTCATCAAGCAAAGCGCTCGAAAAATACGGCGCGTTTACAACGACCGGGTCCTCGTCGGCTTTGCCGGTGCCACGGCCGACGCGTTCGCCCTCTTTTCGAGGCTGGAATCCAAGCTGGAACAGTTTCAAGGCAACCTGAACCGGGCCGCGGTGGAACTCGCGCAGGAGTGGCGCATGGACCGGGCATTGCGTCACCTCGAAGCGTTCCTGCTCGCCACGGACGGCAAATCGATTTATCTGCTGTCCGGGACGGGAGATGTCATCGAACCCGACGACGGCGTTCTGGCAGCAGGGTCGGGAGGCGTCTTTGCGCTTGCGGCCGCGCGTGCACTTCTGCGCCATACCAAGTTGCCGGCGGCGAAAATTGCCCGGGAAGCCTTGATGATTGCCAGCGAAATATGCGTTTTCACCAACAGCGAGATCATTGTCGAGGAACTGTAATCATGCCGTTGCAGAACCTGCGGCAATTCGCACTGATCTAAGATTGCGAGATTCCATGCAAGAAAGCTCAAAACGCCGCAACGGACGGGTACGCGGCCTGGATGAAATGTCCCCCAGGGAAATCGTCGAGCAGCTCGACCGGTATGTTGTAGGCCAGCAAGCAGCGAAAAAAGCGGTCGCAGTGGCTTTGCGCAATCGCATCCGCCGCCAGAAGCTCGACGACGAGATGGCCCAGGAAGTCGCACCCAAAAACATCATCATGATCGGGCCGACCGGCGTGGGCAAAACGGAAATCGCGCGCCGTCTTGCGCGCCTGGCCAATTCTCCATTTTTAAAGGTCGAAGCGACCAAGTTCACCGAGGTGGGTTACGTCGGACGCGATGTCGAATCGATGGTCCGTGACCTGGTCGAAATAGCCGTGGACATGGTCCGCGAGGAGAAGATCAACGAAATCGAAGAAAAGGCGGAGCGGAACGCCGAGGAACGGCTGCTCGACCTGCTTCTGGCGTCCTTACAGAAGATCCCCGGAGAAGCAAACCGTCTGGATAGCGAGAAGGATCTGACCCGCATCGAGTATCTGCGGGAGAAACTGCGCAAACAACTCCGCGCAGGCAAGCTGGATCAGCGCCTTGTTGAACTCGAAATTCGGGAGCATCCGATGAATCCGATCTCGCTCCAATTCTTCGAAGGCTCCGGCATCGAGGAGCTTCAGTTCAATATGCGGGATCTCCTATCGGGAATGATCGACGGCAAGGCCAAGAAGCGCCGGATGCCGGTCATCGAAGCCGCGGCCTACATCGTGCAGGAAGAAGAACAGAAGCTGGTGGATATGGAACAGGTCGCGCGCATTTCTCTCGACCGCGTCGAACAGAGCGGCATCATTTTTCTGGATGAGATCGACAAAATCGCGGGCCGCGAGTCCGGTCACGGACCGGACGTGAGCCGGGAAGGCGTGCAGCGCGACATTCTGCCCATCGTTGAGGGCACGAGCGTCAACACGCGCTATGGCATGGTGCGCACCGACCACATCCTTTTTATAGCCGCAGGCGCATTTCACGTCTCGAAACCCACGGACCTCATCCCGGAGCTGCAGGGGAGATTTCCCATCAGGGTGGAGATGAGTCCGCTGAATGAAAACGATTTCATCCGGATTCTCAAGGAACCCAAGAACGCACTGATCAAGCAATACACCGCGCTGCTGGGAACGGAGGGACTCAAGCTCCGGTTCGCTGCAGACGCGATCCGCGAAATCGCCAGGCTCGCGTGCCTGGTAAACGAAAGCACGGAGAACATCGGCGCCCGCCGCCTCCACACCATCGTGGAAGCACTGCTCGAGGATGTGTCCTTCGAAGGGCAGCAGCGCAAAGTGAAGCATGTGGAGATCACGGCAGATTACGTCCGCCGAAAACTGGGGGACATCGTGCAGGACAAGGATTTGAGCAGGTATATCCTCTGATGCCGAAAAGCCGATTGAATTCAATCCGGACGCTGAGTGCTGTGTTGCTGCTCGCCGCGTGCGCGGCATTCGGCGCGGGTTGCGCCAAAATCGCGGAACCGCAGCCGCCGGAAATCCGTGTGCCAAAACCGGCGAGCGATTTGGCAGCCCGTCAGGTGGCAGACTCGATCGTGCTGACCTTCGCAAAGCCAAGTCGGAACACCAATGGATCCGAGGCCAAGACTCTCGCGACGATCGAAGTGTTCCGTCTGATCGAGGACCGGAACGGCGACGCGCGGAAAAATCCTTTGCCGGAAGACCAGTTCGTTCGGCGCGCCTCACGCATCCGGTCCATCGCGGCGCCCGGCTTTTCAGGATTTCTTCAGGGAGAATCCTTCGTCATTCAGGATAAACCCGAGCCGCCGGACAAGTCTTCGATCTATTCTCACGCGTTTCGATACGCCGTGCTTTTTATAAACAAAAAGAATCAAACGGCCGGCTTCAGCAACCAGGCGTTTATCGGGCCCATCGCAATGCCGCCGGCTCCCGTCGGCCTTTCGGCGAAAGTGACAGAAAAAGCCATCCTATTGAGCTGGGACCCGCCGTCGGAAAATATGGACGGGTCAAAACCGCCGCACGTCACCGGATATGATCTCTTTCGGTCGGATGACCCGCAGAAGTTACCCGGTGTCCCGCTCAATCCCGGTCCATTGGTAAATCCTGAATTCGAAGACCGCAATTTTCAGTTCGACAAAACTTACTACTATACCGTGAGGGTTGTGGGAAGCTTCGAGGACCCTACCGCGGTAAGCGCATTATCCGGCTTCGTACAGGTGGAGACACGCGATATCTTCCCCCCGGCTCCGCCGGAAAACGTCAACGCGATCCGGGAAGGCGGCGACATCGTTTTGCTCTGGGCGCCGTCCGCATCGGCGGACGTTGCGGGATACCGGATCTGGCGGCAGGACAAAAAATCAGGCGCCCGCGTCCTGCTTCAAAAAGATCCCATCGCGGCTCTGAGTTACCGCGACAGGCAGGTGGAATCCGAAGCACAATACGAGTACTCTATTCAGGCCGTGGACACGCACGGTAATGAAAGCTCCCCGGTTCGGGCGGAAGTGGAGACTCGATAGCGTGCATTCGTGGAAGATTGAAGCATTTCTGACCGTTGGATGAGAAGGCTCCAATTGCATCAGATCAATGAGAGACAGGAGAACGTTTTATGAAATTTTTCTTGGACACGGCAAATATCGATGAAATACGTAAAGCCGCCGAGTACGGCCTGATCGATGGCGTGACGACCAATCCGTCGCTCGTCAGCAAGGAAGGGCGCGATTTTAAGGAGATTCTGCTGGAAATCACCAAAATCGTGGACGGCCCGATCAGCGCGGAGGTCGTGAGCATCGACGCCGAGGGAATCCTGCGCGAGGCCTACGATCTGGCAAAAATTCATGAGAATATCGTCATCAAGATCCCCATGATCATGGAAGGGATGAAGGCACTCAAGCAGCTGTCGAAAGACGGGATCAAGACCAATGTCACTCTTGTTTTCAATTCAAACCAGGCCCTTGTCGCGGCGAAACTCGGCGCAACCTACGTATCGCCTTTTGTCGGCCGGTTCGACGATATCAGCGAAGTGGGGATGGACCTGATCGGCGACCTCGTTCAGATCTTTGCCAATTACGGGTTCGAGACCAAGATCCTCGTGGCCAGTATCCGCAATCCGCTGCACGTCCGGGAAGCCGCACTGTACGGCGCTCACGTCGCCACCATGCCGTTTAAAGTACTGGAACAGCTTCTGAAACACCCGCTGACGGATATCGGACTGGAACGGTTTTTGAAAGACTGGGAAAAGGTACCCAAACCTTCCCGAAAGTAAATGATGACCAAAATACTGCTGGTGATGTGTTCCGTGTTTCTAACTGCAAGCGCGTTTGGGGCGGGCTCCGAAAAGGAAGTGCTGGCCGCCATGAATACCTGGAAACAGGCGATGCTCACGCGTGACCGGGCTGCGCTGGAAACCCTGTATGCTCCGGGACTGATCTATGTTCATTCCAGCGGCAAACAGGAAAACAAAACGGAGGCGATCGAGGCCGTTGTCGCCGGAAAAGACAAGTACGAATCGATCAGCCTGGAAGACATGGCCATTTCCCTTTACGGCGATACCGCACTGGTCAAAGCGAAGGTCATTCTTCGCATCAATAATGGAACCGAAACGAACACGCTTCTGCTGGATGTTCTGCACGTTTGGATTAAAAATCCGGTAGGCTGGCAAATGGTTGCGCGCCATGCCCTCCGCCTCACCCCGCAGTAACCAAAAGACGGTTACAGGTTGCAGGTTTCAGGTTTTAACCTGTAACTTGTAACCTGCAACCAAACACACCGATACCCAGTCAGATCGCATTGATGAAAAACCGGAAGACAGGCGAGATTCAGGACCTTTTCGGCTTGGAATTGGCCTGGACGAACGGCAGCAATTCTCCAACGAGGTAGAGCGATCCGGTAACTACGACGAGACCCGCGGGGGAACACTCCTTCCATGCGGCACGGAGAGCTTCCCTCATATTGGAATGAATCCTCATGCGCGGTGCAAAGTGTTTGTGCATCGCCGCGACTTCCTCGGGTTTTGACGACCTTGTGTTGACGAGGGG
Source organism: Acidobacteriota bacterium (assembly GCA_035506515.1). Classification (GTDB taxonomy): domain Bacteria; phylum Acidobacteriota; class UBA6911; order UBA6911; family UBA6911; genus UBA6911. The sequence continues at coordinate 1,583 of DATJPG010000098.1, read as the reverse complement.
TGTGAGATGAATGCTTGTAGCCGCGGGAAAAATCGCGCCGCCGATTCCCCGTATGTTTTTGTCGCGCACAACGCCGAAAACAAGATGAACTTCCTTTTCCTTCTCCCTGACCAGAAAGTCCCGCAATAGCTGCGCTCCTTCCGGGTTGTGCGCGCCATCGAGCAGCGTGCGCCGACGGGCCTGATATTCGTCCAGCCTGCCTTCCCAGCCTGTGTGCGCGAGACCTTCGCGAATATCTTTCATCGTTATCGGGAAGGAATTCAAAGCCTCGATCGCCAGAACGGCCAGTGTGGCATTGCGTGTCTGGTGCTCCCCTGCGAGAGAAAGGCGCAGATTTTTGTATTGGCGGCGAGGTGTGCGGAGATCGAATGAAAAGTGTCCGTGGATTTCGCGCTTGTTCCGGATTGTGCAGGCCTGAAACGATTCGAGGAGAGGAGCGCCGACCAGCTTCGCCTGCCGGCAGATGACACGGCGTGGCGCAGGAGTGCTGCAACCCGAGATTGCCGGCACGCCCGGCTTGATAATGCCCGCCTTCTCGCCGGCGATTTTGGTGAGCGTGCGGCCCAGGTAATTTTGATGGTCCAGGGAAATCCCGGTAATCACGCTTACCCGCGGATGAATGATATTGGTCGCATCCAGTTTCCCGCCGAGGCCCACTTCGAAAACCGCGATATCGACCTGAGCCTTGGCGAAATGCAGGAACGCGGTGCAGGTCAGAAACTCAAACGTCGTCAAAGGGCGATCCAGAGTTTTATTCTCGAGCAGCATCGTTTCCGTTTGCCGGATGCGTGTTGCGAGAGAGGCAAAACTGCGCGCCGAAATCGGCTGTCCGCTGACCCGGATCCGCTCTTCAACCCGCACGAGGTGGGGCGAGGTATAAAGCCCGGTAACAAAGCCCGCGCGCCGCAGGATCGATTCCGACATGGCCGCAACGCTTCCCTTCCCGTTCGTGCCGGCGATGTGAATCGCCGGATACTTGTCCTGAGGATTTCCCAAGGCTTGCATCATGGCCTGCGTACGGTGCAAACCGAGGTGCATCATTTGCACTTCATTTCCTTTGCCGGCCAGATATTCGAGTGTTTCGCGGTGGTTCATGGATTTCAGGCAGGAAGCGTATCCGCTCCGGAGAATGGGTTGAGTGAATCAAACGTGCGCCCACACTGGCGCGCCTCAAACAAAAAGTGAATTATAGTCGAAAGACTCCGGCCCAACCAATTCGATTTGCGGTTCTTCACTCGCTTCCCGTAGCCTGCATGTCCTCGGAGTCGCCGTCGGGGTCGGTATCGGGGTCAATGTCGATTTTGGGATTTCGGCTGTGTAAATAATAAAACCGATAGCGATTCCGATACCGATTCCGACCCGAATGGTACTTAGTTAAGGAGTCCGATAGGGACCCTGAAAGGGTCCAGCAGGAGAGCCCAGGGTGGAAGAGCACGCGAAGCGCGCTCTGGAACCCTGGGTTATGAGTGTGAAAATAGATAGAGCTCTGAAGGAGCGACACAGAAAACCTGCATCGGCCATGCAGGCCTCACATGAATTACAATGCTAACCCAGGGTTCCGGCCGCTCCGCGTCCTCCACCCT
>DATJPG010000097.1:0-35633 GCA_035506515.1 Acidobacteriota bacterium | reverse complement strand
GCAGAGGCAACGAGCGAGAAGCAGGCAATGGGCTGGCTTCTGGCCGGCCGGGTGGCAGCTGTTTTGGGAACTCATACGCATACGCCGACGGCTGATTTACGGGTACTGCCGGGCGGCACCGCATATGTCAGCGATGTGGGCATGGCAGGAGGCTCCGACAGCATTATTGGATTCAAAAAGGATCTTCTGCAGCGGTCGCAAGAGGATATAACCGTCGAGCGACCGAGACCAGCGGATGGTGCGGCCAGGCTGGATGCGGTGCTCATTGAGGCCGATCCAGCCAGTGGACGGGCTTTGAGCGCGGAGCGGATTACGCGAGAATTCTTAACGATGGAGCGTGCGCTGTGATCCTTCCTCTCAATCCCATGCCGGCAATCCCGATCTACGACTCAATGCAGGAACACCCGCATCCGGGGTCATTCAGATTTCCACGACATTTCGATGTGCACTGCGGAATCGATCTTTATGCGCCCATGGGCGCCCCGGTACATGCGATGGAGGCGGGGCGGGTAATCCAGGTCGATTGGTTTACGGGCCCAAGCGTCGACACTCCCTGGTGGCGGGACACGCGGGCAGTGTATGTGGAGGGAGAGTCGGGCGTAATCATCTACGGAGAGGTTCAAGAGGACGTCAAAGAAGGCGATGAGGTTGCAGCAGGTCAGGTCATCGCCTATGTAATGCCGGTGCTGAATCATTGGAAGGGCCGCCCGATGTCGATGCTGCACCTGGAACTGTATGACAAGAGATGGACGGAGACTCTGGGGGAATCGGAAATCGGCGAGTCTGAGCCTGACTACCTGAAGGATCCCACAAACCTATTTCTGGGATTAGAGCTCGAATTCGTGGCGATAGACCCCTACGCCAAAGAGGCCGCGGATTGGGCCAAGAATCACCAAGTGATATGCGATATCCAGAAATGCTGAATTGCGAGTGAATGAAGCCGACGAGGCGCAGCAGCTAAATGGAATGCACGTATTCACATGAGTTCGACCCGAAAACTGCGTGAGGAGGATTGAAAGGAGTGAGGAAAGTTTTAGGATTTTCCTTTTGACAATCCTACTATCCGCTTATACTGATTCGCACAATCACTACAACGCGGAGATTATTTATAAACCTCCATCGTATGGAGGAAAACAGTTAGTCATTGCTTGGACATTTAGATTGGGGAGGGGCAATAACGCAAACTGAAAATGACAGCGGAACCTTCTCACTAACGACGTGGTGACAGCAGATAGTTGGAAGAGAGGTCGACTATGTCGCTCAAAAGCATCATCCAAAGGTTCAGCAATAGTTCTGTTGGAAAGAAGACAGCAAGCCAAGTTCTCAACCGCGGCCACCGATGCATTTATTGGCCTCTTCCGGAGACTATTCCCATTTGCCAGTTTTTCCCCCCATTATTCGGGGATGAGATGCCCCAGATCGGGGAAGCACAAGCTCATGGGAGTCGTGCACAAGAAGAACCTGAAATCGAAGTTTTTCGAGATCCCTTTCCAAAATCAGAGTTCGCCAAGGTCATAGATGCACGGTCCGTATATCCATCAGAATGTGCTATGCCAGACGGAAAGTGCTGCGAAGTTGTAAACGAAGCCGGCGAAGTCCGCTATTTATCGTGCCGTTCCTATATCGATGCAATCCAAAAAGCAGAAAATTCGCTGGGTGGTCGATGGGGCATCAAAGTATTGCGCATGCTGGCACTGGATCGTTTCGGCTACAGAGAACAATCGGAGGCTCTTTATCGCGAGTGGGAAACAAATAATGGGCAAGGCCCTGCCGCTATGGGCTATGCACGCGTTCTACTATCCCATCTCCATACTGCTCGTGCTTTGGATGTGATAGAGAATGCATTGCGGATTGGACTGAGAGGAGCGGCACTTAGCGCCTGTCACGCACGAACACTATTTGAATGCCGTCGAGTCAACGAAGGCATATCTGCGGCAGCTGCTGCAATTGCACAGTTACCCGACCCTCTTTGGATGGAAGCTGACGATCACTGGACCTGGGGATTACTTCGCGGGGCTGCCGATGCAGTTCGTGAAGAGAATGAGCTGAGGGATGCGATGGTACGGGCCATCCAATCCATTCGAGATGCAGCGCCCTCTCCGGAATGCTTTATGGCGTGCGCGAGTCTTGCAGAGTCCGCCGGAGATATTGAGGAGATGTGTCGGTGTGCCAAACTTGCTATTAACTCTACGGGAGGCAATAAGGAAGTTTTGGAAGAGGCTGAGAAATGTCAATTGCGCGGCCACACTATCTCTGCGCTTGCCCTGGCACTCCAACGATCACCGGACAAGATCACCGATGTCCGTGCTGTGCAGCTGAATATAGCCGGGTGGCTCCTCGATGCGCCTAATTCTGATGCCCGTCATGCTCTCTGGAAAAATGAGCAGGGGGATGAAATCTCCCTATCATTCATGCAGCCGATCGAATTAAGCCAAATAGCCGGGGAGAAGGAGGTCAGGACTTTCTGCAGGCAACAGGCCGAGCGAGCCTCCGCAGGGCTCGTGCAAGGTGGCTGGATTCTAGGGCAGTTAGGGAGAACGATCCAAATGATCTACAAGCGTCTGGAGGGTCGTGCGTTCACATTCATCGGACTCCAGATTGTGCCAGTACGAAATGCTTCCTTGTGTTGGAAATCAGTTGCAAAAGAACAGGGCATTACAGGAACTCGAGAGGCAACGGTTACCAAGCAGATGTTCGAGCAGGGCCGAATGACACTGGAAGCCTACTCAAAATCATGGGCAGCAGATCCTTTCGATTCAGCCTATTCCGGTGTGGACCACAAAACGCTGCGTTACTTTTCAGACGACGTCTTCTTCGATTGCCTGTTCCCTGACCACCCGCTATCGAGAGTGCGAAGGACCCTTCGGGCTCTCTGTACAAGCCCGGGCTGGGATGAAGCCCACACGCGAGATGGATAGCGGGTCGGCTCATCGATGACCCCATTGTAAAATCCATTGGATCCAAAGCCTGATCTTCATGGTCTTCTGCATTTGGCGATATCAAAAAGATTCATCAGATGATTGACAATTGAATAAAGCGGGTTTATATATATGTTGGTTGACCAACTTATTATGAGAACACACAGTAGTTTTCATAATATTTTTTATAATATTACTTGACATTTCGTTTTGGATTATTGCATTATTCACTCCCTTTTGAGGAGTAACATAAATGAAACCTGGAAAACACATTTCGCTGCGAGGGCACTGTAGACAGAGCGCCCACGGAAATTGCTTCCGGGTGCTCCTCATCCCACGCCAATAACATTCGGCGATTCAGTCCTACGCATCTCACAGCAATCATAATCCGGGTGGCGAAGGTAACGGTTACTTCGACATGGAATCGACCCGTGCCGTTGCCGCTTATTCCCCCGGAGAATAAACTGCCAGTGGCGCAGGGTGCGGTTACTTCGGTGGTGGCTGTCTGCAAAACAGCTGAGGTTCGACGCCTCAACGCCGTGCCCGACAATTCCCTGGCTCAATATCGCCGGTGGTGATAGAGAAGGGTTACTTCACCTGTCACGCGCGTGCGGGGGACGAAGACCCCGCCGAGGTAAGATCCCAAAGGGGACGGGGGCGTAGCTCCGAACCAAAAGGTTCCCTTCAGGCAACTGCCTCGAGCGCAAACCCTTTTCGAGAGTTCCCCGGCAAGTAATACCAGCGATCCCTGAACGGGATCCGCATCACAGCAATTGGCTCATTGCGAGCAGCGACGTAGACTCGGGCCGTGGTGAAGTCGGCGGTTACTTCTCTTAAGAGATGAAGGTTCGAATCCTTCCTGTGGAAACACAGTAGCCCAATGGTAAGGCGCGATTACCGCTGGCGCCTGTTCCCGGCTCAAAGAAAGATGAGGGTTCAAGTCCCTCTCGATCTACCAAGTTTATTGGCAGAGCGGCTGTCATGTAAACAGTTGGTTGCAGGTTCGTTGCCTGTCATCGGCTCTAAGTTGCACGGGTGTGGTGGAACTGGCAGACACACTGGTCTTAGAAACCAGCGGCCTTGAGCCATGGGGGTTCGACGCCCTCCACCCGTACCAAGATTGGGGAAGGATAGCTCCGAGGCAAACCCTCGAACCCTTTTCGAGAGTTCCCCGGCGAGTGATTACACCGATCCCGGCAAAGCGGCCGGGATCAAAGTCTTTATTCTATTCGCACAGAATTTGCGCAGACATTGGGCGGTGGCGAAGACAAGGGTTACTTCTGATTCGTAGGTCGCAGGTTCGAATCCTGCCGCGGGCCTTGAAAACCCGCGTAGCTCAGCTGGTAGAGCAACGAGAAACACCCTGGTCGCTTATTCCCCGTCCATTTATTTGTTGTAAAAAGGTTCAAAATCAGCAGGATCGAGGTATGCGGGTTGGTTAGCTTAACAGTAGAGCCTCCGGTTGTGACCCGGAAGACGTGAGGGCGGCACTCACACTGACCCCCAGAGTTTAGGTGTTAAACTGCAAATCACACTAGGGAGGTACTGACCATGTCTCGATTAAATATTCTCAAATTGGATATCTGGGCCCGGATTAAAACACACGAAGGTGCACCCGCAAAGCGGATCAGCTCGGAGTTGCAGCTGCGCCGGTCGGTACTCGCCTGCCTGCTCTGGGAAAATCAGTTTTACGAAGACGGCGTCGAGATTGCCGGACGGATCCAGGAACTGGTGCCGAAGGTCGAGGCGTCCAAGGTCGCAACGCTTGCCGTCGAGGCGCGGGAAAAGATGAAGCTTCGTCACGCCCCGTTGCTGCTGGTCCGCGAAATGGCGCGGCACCCGTCGCATCGCGCCCTTGTGGCACAGACGCTGGCACGAGTCATTCAGCGGGCGGACGAGCTTTCTGAATTCCTTGCCATTTACTGGATGAACGGCAAGGTCCCGCTCTCGGCGCAGGTCAAGAAAGGGCTGGCAGCGGCATTCGGCAAGTTCGACGCATATGCGCTCGCCAAGTATGATCGCGGCGGACCCATCCGCCTGCGTGACGTGCTGTTCCTTTCTCATGCCAAACCGGCCGATGAAGCGCAGGCATTGCTCTGGAAGAAGCTCATCGATGGGCAGCTTTCTTCTCCGGACACATGGGAAGTAGCTCTCTCGTCGGGAGCGGATAAGCGCTCGGCGTGGGAGCGCCTGATCAGTGAACGCAAGCTGGGCGCACTGGCGCTGCTCCGGAATTTGCGGAATATGAAGGAGGCCGGCGTCAGTGAAAAGATGGTGCTGGAAGCTATCCGCTCGATGAAAACGGATCGTGTGCTGCCGTTCCGGTTCATCGCCGCCGCGCGATACAACCCGCGGTGGGAACCGGCGCTCGAGGCGGCGATGACGGATTGTGTATCTGGCCAGGAGAAAATTCCGGGCAAGACCGTACTCCTGATCGATGTCTCCGGCAGCATGACGGCCGCTCTTTCGCAGCGGTCGGAAATGCTCCGTACCGATGCCGCGTACGGCCTTGCGATCCTCCTGCGCGAGATCTGCGCGGAGGTGAGTGTCTATAGCTTTTCCGACCGCCTCGTGGAGATTGCTCCCCGGCGTGGTTTCGCGCTTCGGGATGCGATCAATGCGAGCCAGAGACACAATGGCACGTACCTCGGTAAGGCGCTCTCCAAGATCAAGGAGAGCTACGACAGGATCATCGTTATTACCGACGAACAGGCTCACGATTCGGTGCCGAATCCCAAAGGCCACGGTTACATGATCAATGTGGCAAGCAACAAAAACGGCGTCGGTTACGGGGCCTGGACTCATATTGATGGCTGGAGCGAGGCCGTCATCGACTACATCCGCTCATTCGAGGCAGTGCGCTGGAACTGAGCGGAGACAAGCCGAACCGCGAAGAGCAGAAGGCAATCATTGCGACTGGACTTCGCGGTTCCGCTTCTCCTGCGATAGCCAATTTGGCTTGAAGAAAAGTTCGCGATTTTAGCGTATCGTCTTCCAGACAATGTCGTATGGCGCGGAAGGGAACTTCAAATTAAACTGGGCGCCCTGATTATCCTGCAGGTCGCGGCCTACGCTGTAAAGAAGAAACCCCCCGCCTTCCTTCCGATACAGAAGGCTATTGCCGCTACAGGGATCCTCGGGAAGTTCATCCAGATACGAAGGAGTCAGCTGGACCAAGTTGTCCGGATAGGCACCGTTTGCCTTTTTATACTGTTTCAGCGCCAATCCGACGCGGGTCACCTGCAGCATGGCTTCGGATTGGGCTTTCGTATTTAAGATCGGCTCTGATGGTTGCAGCATGATGCGGCTCAAGGGACAGAAGGCTGGAATCTGTTTCTCGATTGGATTCCGGCGCATCGATGCAATAACCTTGTCCGAAGGCATCCTGCATTTGTCTTGAATATTCGCCTGCAAGGTCAGGAATACGTTCATGTCGCGATGCAGCAGCCCCGACTTGCCATAAAGCCAGGCAATCGGTGGTGGGATCGTATCGACCACCACCCGGATGTCGCGATACGTACCGTTTAAAAGAATTTGATACCCTACCAGAGCCGTCATGACCCGCTCTTCATCCATTGCACGCACATACGCCACGGCATCCATGTGGCCTTTGAGTTCCGTTTCGAGCGATTGGAGGGTATCGGCAGGCAAATCCACATCATTTGTAATCCGATAAAGACCATTGATCAGGATCCCGTCAGACGCCAAGGACATGAGTAATTGGATCATGAGCGGTTCCTGCTTCAGGAGACCGGCCAGCCGGAAGCCATCGAGGAGTACCTGTCCCGCCCCCTCGCCATTCCCTTCATAGGCAGCTGCTTCAGCCTTGAGAACTAGGAAACCCAGCAGTTGACGCGTCGTGAGAAAGCTGGGCACCCGAAATGCAGGTGCTTTTTCATATTCCAGTTGGGCGTTATATTTGGGCTTGTGCGCGGCCTCGCTTAAAATCGCAAACAGTGCCTTGTTATCCGGTTCCTCGATAAGGCCCATCAGCATGTCTCGCTTGTTCCCCAGAAAACCCCGAAGGCCAAGAGTGGGATTTTGGTATTCAGGCTTAGACAACTCTTGATTAAGCTTGGATAGCTCTTGAATAGCCGTCGGTACGGGCTTGTTTGTGAGCAATGACGAGGCCTTTTCAAGCAGCGGCGCCGCATTCTGGTCCGCAGGGATTGGTGCGGGCCGGAATTCAGCGAGAGTCGTGGGACGGCCTTCTGCCTGGAGCCTCGAGAGGGTTTTCCGGAGTTGATACCCGAAAATCATGTTGGATACGAGTGCAGCGAGGATGGCCAGAACAAGGAGAATTCCCATTCCCATGACACACCACTTTGCAATCTTCATGTTTCTTCCTCTATCGGTAATGAAGCTCTGAACTCTGGATTACCTGTTTCTGTTGGCGAAGCTCGTCGGCAAAAGCTTTTACCGCAGCTACGTGGGATATGGCATCTATCGAGGCGTCTGCTGTGAATTGAGCACGAAACGCGTTCCGGTTAAAGGAATCAACCCCGAGGTTAAGCATAAAAAGCACGGTGGCCGCGATTGCCAGCCATCCAATGACAGCCCAGGAAATTTGAAATCTGCCTGCCGACGGTTCCGGAACGGACCGGCTCCAGGCTTTTCGGCCGGTTGCCCATCACGTCGTAGATCATATTCAACGCGTCTGGATTATTTCTTATAATGAGGTCTCGTATCCGTTCGCGTTGGAACTCATCCATCGATCATCTCCGCTTTTCATGGGAATGACTGGCAACCAAACGTTTTCTGTCTAAATATTTTCATAAAATAAGACATCCTGCCGCAAGCAGCGGAGTATTTTCAGAACAATGCCAGTTGATGGCCTTCGTGAAGCTTTTCGGAGACTTTGCCCAAATTCTTGACGTATTTGCCAATCTGTTCCTGATTTGTTCCCAAAAGGGGGCAGGAACGGCAAGCCAAAAAGGAAAAGAGCCGGCGAGACGCCGGCGGTCCCAGGAATGATAGGATTTCGGGAAGTTTGTTCGCAGTTTTTAAAATTGCCATTTATTATCATATATGATAACTTATGATGCCGATGAAGCTGACAATAAAGGAATCTCTCAGCCGATGGCAGAAGCAATTTCCGGGAATGGCTAGACTCTCTTGCGGTCCCAGTTAAAGCCCGAATTCAGGCAAGGGTTTTCCGTTTTGAAATGGGCAACCTCGGTGATCACAAGTCCGTTGGCGGCGGCGTGTGGGAAGCGCGCATAATGTTTGGCCCGGGATATCGGATCTATTTTGGGAAAGAAGGCTGCTTCATCATTTTGCTTTTGCTTGGCGGCGACAAGTCATCTCAAGCTAGAGATATCCGCAAAGCACAGCTTCTCTGGAAAGAATATTTGGAGGTGATCGAACATGGCACGGCGGACTAAAGGCTGGAGCGAGGGTCTGGCGAGAGATTTAAGGAATCCGCAATTCGCCCGGGAATTTCTCCTGGCCGCGCTTGATGAGGGTATTTCTTTGCAGCATGCGCTCGGCAAGGTCATCCGCGCTATGGGGGTTAAAGAGTTCGCTGCAAAAATCGGCATGGAGAGTCCCAACCTGCTGCGAGCCATCAATCCACGCCACAACCCGACGCAGTCAACGATTAACCGCCTTTTAAATCCCTTCGGGCTCAAGCTAAGCTTGGCCCTTATTCAAAAACCCAAACGAAGCGATGCAGCCTGATTCTGCATCACTGTGAATCAATCGGAATGTGCCTCCCTTCTTGTGTTAATACCACATTATAATTTTAGGGCAGCGCTGATGACGGGTGGCTACGGTCTGGGTGTAATTTGGCCGTTAAGGTTTGTTACTATCCACAAGGCTCTTGGGAACTGGGCAAGATGATTGGCCCTATGTCCTTGAATAATCATGGCCTTATGTTCGGAATCCTATGCTGGACTTTCGGTCATAACTTAACCCGCTATTTTCTCGATTAGCTCAATGGATATAGCGGTCCTTCTCATCTCCCTGTTGTCCCTCTCGGGATCGTAATTCCATTTGTCCGACTACTCGTCCACTGAGTGAAGCAAGTATAATTTCCTTTTTTCGAATTCCGGAAATGCTAGGGACCACGGAAATGAATCCAAAAATCAGATGATCTTGTTAATAATCGCAGCCCATCGAGCGTTGTAATAGTGTTTGATTATGGGTTCAAAGTGGAATCTTAGCGTAGACAAAACATTGCAGGAGAAGCATATGGACCAAATTGGAGCGGCCCTAACAGTAATTGGAGTTTTAGGATTTCTCGCCCTGTTAATTAAATGGGGTGGCATGGGGAAGTATGCTGAACTGCAAAGGCTCCATGAGACTCAGAAGCAGATTCTGGACAAAATAGGTTCGGGTCCAGAAATGATCCAATTTATCGGGAGCAAAGAAGGCAAAGAACTTTTCGAGCAGTTAAGAGTGCCCCCTCAGACACGCCGAAAGGCCGATTCATCGTCCGCGTTCTATGGTTTAAATGAGGTTATGACAATGATGGGACTGGGTTTTTTCGCAGCTGGGAGCGGGGTAGGTCTCCTTGTTACCAACTGCTTCTACCATACCATAGAGTTGTTAATGTGGGGTTGTATCCTAGCCTGTGGTGGAATCGGATTGCTTATTGCTTCCGGACCCTTTGGGGGATGGTCGGGGCGACTGGATTCGAACCAGCGACCTTACGGTCCCGAACCGTACGCGCTACCAAACTGCGCCACGCCCCGACAGGAAGTGCAAATGCTAGCTCAATTTGCCCGCCCGATCAAGGATCATCCAATCACGAACTCACTTTGATGCGAACAGCATCGCCGCCTCGCGCAGCAGCGATTGCGCTGCGGCGTAATCGGTCTGGTCGCGCTGCAGCGGCGTAATCGAAACGTAGTGTTTCAGGACGGCTTCATGGTCGGACAGGAAGTCGGTCTTGGCGCCGGGCACCGGACTCGGCGGGACAGCGTCGTAGTCTGCCGCGCGGTCCAATGCGTTGAAATGCGGCTTGTATTCCGCGCAGCCCTGGCGCGTGATCTTCATGCCCTTTATTTGCCGCACCGGCAGATTCACATTCAGGCATAGCTCGCCGCTGAGTCCGCTGCGGAGCACGGCCGCAACCATATCCCGAACGAATTCAGCGCCCTCTTTGAAGTGAATGGGCCTGTCGTCATAGGCCTGGGATATCGCGATGGAAGGCACGCCATGATGCGCCGCTTCCCGCGCGGCAGCTACCGTTCCGGAATACATGATGTCATCGCCGAGATTGGCACCGTGATTAATGCCGGAAATCACCAGGTCCGGAGGCTGCACGAACAGGTGATGCAGGGCGAATATCACACAGTCGGCGGGAGTCCCATTGATCACGTAGTGGTTAGAGGTAATTTCTCTCAGATGGAGCTGAGTGCGGAGCGTGAGCCCGTGGCTTACCGCGCTTCGTTCCTGGTCCGGCGCCACGACCACGAGATGCGCAAGATCCTTCAGGGCCTTTTCCAGGGTCTTCAACCCTTTGGCCTCGATCCCGTCATCGTTGGTTAGGAGAATGACTGTCACGATAAAAAAATAATGGTCGGGACGAGTGGATTTGAACCACCGACCACACGCACCCCAAGCGTGTGCGCTACCAGGCTGCGCTACGTCCCGACCGCAGATTTGAACAGTATCACCCGCGGTTCAATAAAGTCAATATCTTCTCAAGTTCGAGCCGGACCGCCTGCAGGCGATCCGAGGCCGGCGCCTCATTTTTCGCGGGGAGGCAATCTTGAGGGGATTTCGCAGCCGTTTCCGGATCATCGCCACCGGAGCTGAGTCTCTTGCGTGCGCCGGCGATGGTGAATCCCTCGTCGTACAGGAGCTTCTTGATGCGAAGGAGCACGTCAATGTCCCTTGGCCGGTAGATGCGCTGCCCCGTTTTGCTCTTCGGCGGCGTCAGGGCCGGGAACTCCGACTCCCAGAAGCGAAGGACATGAGCCTCCACCCCCACGATCTCGCAGACTTCCCTGATTTTGTAATATAGCTTCTTGGCGACGAACGACATAACCGATCAGATTGTTTCCAGATACTTCGAGGGTTTGAATTTTACCGCATTCTTTCCGGGAATAATTATCGGTTCTCCGGTCTGCGGATTCACGCCTTTTTTATCTCTTCTCTTCATGATGCTGAAACAGCCGAAACCGGTGATCAGCACTTTTTCTCCCCTGGCAAGCCGCCCCTTAATGATTTCGAGCATTACATCCACTATTTTCTGGGAATCAGCGTAAGACAATCCGCCATGAGTTTCATACACTTTTTTGCTGATATCGTTTTTATTCATTTTTTCGGATCTTTGCGCTTGGAGGTTTTAGGAGGCTTCAGCCTTTGCTGAATTCGAACCGGCGTCGCGAAAAAGCCGAACTGTTCGCGAAGCCGGTTCACAAGGTGTCGTTCCGTCGAAAAATGCAGACGCTCGCGGCCCGCTACAAATACCACGAAAGTCGGCGGATTTGTGCGCGCCTGTGTGATATAGCGGATACCCAAATTTTTATTGGGATCCTGGATGGCGAGGTCTTTTTCAAGGTCAGGGACGAACATGTTATTGAGCATGCCGGTTGGAATCCGCACATGGCGTGCCTCGTGCGCCTGCCGGATCACGTCGAACAGACGCGGAACGCGCTGTCCCGTCAGGGCCGAAACGCTGACGATCGGGGCATACTGCAGGTATTTCATCCGTCGGTGAATCGACTCCGTAAATGTCTGGAGAGTATTCGTGTCTTTCTCGACCAGATCCCATTTGTTGAGGACGATAATGACAGAGCATCCGGAATCGGATGCATAGCCTCCGATTCCCGCGTCCTGTTTGGTGACGCCTTCCTCGGCGTCCAGCAGCAACAGGGCAACGTCTGCTTTCTCAAGGCTCTTTTGCGCCATCACGACACTGATTTTTTCAGCGACGCCTTCCGGTTTGCCTTTGCGCCGGATCCCGGCCGTATCGATGATCCGGTATTGTACGCCGTCGTGCACTATCAGCGTGTCGACCGAATCCCGCGTCGTGCCCGGCACGTCGGTTACGATCGAGCGCTCGAAACCGAGCAGACAGTTCACCAGCGAGGATTTGCCGACATTGGGACGCCCGACCACCGCAACAGCGATCTCTTCTTCTTCTTTGGCTTCCGGTTCCAGTGGCTCCGCCGGAATCCGTTCGGCGATAGCGTCGAGAAGGTCCGCCGTGCCCGGGCCGTGCTCGGCCGAAACTGCAAAAACCCGTTCCGTGCCGAATTGATAGAAGGAAGCCGCGTTCATCTCGAGCGCCGGGGTATCGATCTTGTTCACGACCGTCCAGACCGGCTTGCCGCTCTTGCGCAGCATCGGCAGCAACAGCTCGTCCAGCGGTGTGATCCCCGCGCGCCCGTCCACCACGATCAGCACAAGTTGCGATTCGGAGAGCGCCGTTGTCGCCTGATTGAGAATCTGCTCCGGGATAACCTCGCGCGTATCCGGTATCAACCCGCCGGTATCCAGGAACGAAATCGATTTGTCGTTCCATCGCACCGAGCCGTAGATGCGGTCCCGCGTAATGCCGGGCTCATCGCCTACGATCGATTTCCTGAAACCGCACAGCCTGTTGAACAGTGTGGATTTTCCGACATTCGGTCTTCCGACAATCGTGACTTGAAACATAGTTAATTTCAGATTCCAGATTCCAGATTCCAGACAGAATATCAATCTGGAATCTGGAATCTGGAATCGACAATCCTCCAGTAGTAGCCGTCCGTGTCCATATAGCCGGAATCTCCGGTATGCAGCCAACCATCCCGGAGTATCCGTGCCGTTGCTTCCGCGTCCTTGTAGTATTCCTTCATCACATTGGGACCGCGCACCGCGATTTGTCCCGCCGCTCCGGGAGGCAATTCCCTGCCCTGCGCATCCAGTATTGCGCACTCCTGTCCGGGAAGCGGGATCCCCAGCGAACCGGGCCGACGCACACCAGTATAGGGATTTACACAAATCAGGCACGTGGCTTCCGACCTATTATACACCTCGGCGACAAGGGCGTCGTGCCGGTCCTGAAATGCCGCAAGCGTCCCGCTATCGACGGATCCCGAATGACAGATGGCCAGTCGCAGCGAAGAGAGGTCCATGCTCAAGAATGCCGTTGACTTCGAGACGGCGCGCAGGAATTCCGGCGTTCCGGCCAGCACGGTCGCCTGGTTTTGGAAAATCGCCTGCACAATCCTTTGTGACCCGCTCTCCTCGAGTACACAGCATCCGCCGGCCATCAGGGGAGCAAACACGAGAAGGATTTCCGTTTCCAAAACATGCAGCGGGGTCGAGCACAGAAACCGGTCCGTCTCGTTGAACCGGAAGGGCTGAAGCATTTGAAAGCCGTTGCTGAGCAGATTCGCGTGTGTCAGAACGACCGCCTTCCAGTTCCCGGTGGCTCCGGCCTCATAGGAAATCAAGGCCGCATCATTTGGGTTCAGATCCGGCCAGAAGCTGAGTACGGGACCGGAGGAGAGGTTCTGAAACGGTGATTTGCCGAAAGCGTCGTCATCCACTTCGATCCAGCAGGTTTCTTTCGGGATCTGCGGTCTCAAACCTCCGAAGCGTTTTTCCGTTATGACGGCGGCCGCTTCACAATGGTGGATGACGAAGGCAAGCCATTCGTCCGCATCTTCGGGATTGAGCGGCACCGGGACAAAGCCGAGTTTGGGAGCGCCCAGGAGGAAGAAGATAAATTCAGGGCGATTGGATAAAAGCAAGACGAGCCTATCACCCGGCCGCAGTCCCATGCGGTTCAGACCGGTCGCAACGCGGTCCGTCCGGTCATCCAGGTCCGCATAGGAATATTGTTGTTCTCCGCACTTCAGGAACGGATCCCGTGCGAACAGGCGTGACTGCGTGGTGATAAAATCGCGCAATGTATCCATGGGCACAGCATATCATTCTTAACCCGCATTTCTCACCGGCTTTCTGCTGCAGCGGCTTCCGCGTTTTAAGGAACTATCAGAGGGAATGACGAAGGCTTCAGGCCGATGTCCAGGGGAAGACCACCCGCAAGCTCCCCATCCACCTGGACCAACAATCCTTCACCGCCTTCAATTTTGAGAGTATCGGACCGAAAACGATGAATCCATTGGCCCTTCATAGGCCGCTGAAACCATGCCAGCACCAGAAATACCACCAGCGCGAACCGGCGCCGCCCTTCGAGGACCAGGATATCCAAAAGGCCGTCGTGCATGTCGGCCTCCGGACAGAAAAGAAGACCCCCACCATACTTCTTCGAATTACACACCAGACAGCTGGTCGCCGTAAGGGTCCTGTTTCCGGAAGTGACGCGGAATTCGGGGAAGGAATATTTCCGAAGACATTCGGCTATCGCGACTACGTAGGCACCGATACCCAACCGCGACTTAACTTCCGGGCGTGCCAGGGATACCGTAAAAGCGTCAAATCCTATCCCTGCGACAAACAGAAACCTCCGGCCTGACGCTGGGCCGAGCGATCCTAAATCAATTCGACGCGCCTTTCCCGTCAAGGCTACCTGCAGCGCGCGCACGGGATTCATCGGCAGCCTCAGTTCTCTCGCCAAGACGTTGGCAGTGCCCGCGGGAAGGAGAGCGACCGGGAATGGCGGCTCGGGAATCGCCGTGGCGATCTCATTCACGGTCCCGTCTCCACCGCATACGGCAAGAACATCCGGAGGATGCGCAAGCAGGTCCCGGGCAAGCTGCCCCGCGTGGTTTGGTCCGCGAGTGGGCAGCACATCGACTTCCCAATCCCTGTGAGGCCACTGGAGAACGTATTTTTGCAGGGATCGATATGCCCGCCCGCGGCCGGCAATTGGATTTGCGATGATTGTCAGCTTCATGTCAGATTCGAAATTCGAGATTCGAAATTCGAGATTGAATGCAAAAATCTCGAAATTCGAAGAGCGTTACTTTCCGAAGGAAATCAGCAATCCGCCGGATATTTCGAGCATGTTCAATTTGTTGGAGATGGTCCCGGCGCGATAGCCGCGCATATCGAATCTCAATCCCAGCGGCCCGGCTAACCGGGGGAATTTCAATCCACCGCCGTAGTTGAACGCGAACTTCGTGCCTACCGGCATATCGCTGTCGCCATACTGATGGATCAATCCGGCTCCTACCGTAAAATACGGGATGGTTTTCCTAAAGGGCATGTTGAATATGAGGTTGCTATTGTAGACGAACCCTTTAGCTTCCGTGATCCCTGCGACGTTGTGCGGAAACAGGAAGTCGGAGCTGAAGGCCAAAGTGTGTTCCATGCCGAAATAAGGCACGAAGTTCATGCCAAGTCTGGCGCCGTAGATCGGGCTGCCGTCCAAATCGGTCTTCACATCTTTGTAAGTGATTGTGCCCGGGTTGACCCCGCCCACAAAAAAGGTCAAGTCTCCGGCCTGCAGAGGCAGGGCGAATAACAAGACAGTCAGCATTGAAAGGAGGAACCACGTTGTATTTCCAATTTTCATTGCCTATCCCCCAAAGTGAAATTACGTAATGACCAATTACGAGCTCAAGCAAAGGCCCCCTTCACAGCTACGTCATCGTTTCGTCGAGGCAGGTGCCGATTTCAATGATGCTTGCTTGGAATCGTGCGTTGCTAAACGCAAATCGTCAATCAGTTTATCGCGCTGTGCGGCAAAACGGGCGAATTGAGAAGCCGGAACGGGGGAGGCGGGCGGGAATATGACTTTGCTTGGATTGATCGGTCTTCCGTGCTGCCGGATCCTGAAATCCAGGTGCGGTCCCGTGGAGAGCCCAGTGGACCCGACGTTGCCGATCACGTCCCCCCGAGCGACATGAGCTCCTGGCTTTACGGCAATCCGCGACAGGTGCATATAGGTGGTTTCATATCCGCTCGAATGCCTGATCTGGATCATTTTTCCGCTACCGCCGCTGCTTCCGGCGCCCGTCACGACGCCCGCCGCGACAGACTGCACCGGCGTGCCCACAGGGGCTGCATAATCCACGCCGAGATGCGGTCGCACTATTTTCAGTATTGGATGCATCCGGGCAACGGAAAATCTTGATGTGATGCGTCCAAATTTAAGCGGCGACTTCAAAAACGATCTTTTCAGCGCTTTCCCTTCGGGCGTGAAGTAGGCTGGTTTGCCGTTCTCGTCCTCGAACCGTATTCCGGTCAGCACCTTTCGGTGATTCGTGAAATCCGCAGCCAGGATCGCGCCGTATTTTGAAAACTGCCCATCCAGGTATTTTTTTTCTATCAGTACCTGGAACGAATCCTGTTTCTGCAGATCCGTGTAAAAGTCGATGTCGGAGCCGAATATGTCCGCCAAGTCCAAAGCCAGCTGGTCCTTTTCTCCAATACCCATAACTGAAGCGAAAAGCGAAGACTCGATTTTCGCGGAAAGATGCTCCACGCGCGTCTCGTACTGGAAATTTTTCATGACGGGAACCATGCGGTTTTCCACGACATCATGGTAGACCGTCAGGTAGCGCTCGTTGTCGACCGGGTATCGGAAATTCCTGAATTGTCCTTCATGAGTAAAGCACAACCAGTAGAGTTGCTCCGCCTTTACTTTGGCAAGGTCGTAGACGGGGCGCGCGCAATCCACGATCTGGTGGACCACCTCCACCGGTATCCCCTGTTGCAGCAATACCTGCGTAATCGTCTGGTTCTTGTGGAAGGTGCCGACAACCTCGGTGAATTCCGGGATGCGGGTTATTTTGATGGCTGAGGCTTGACCGGACACCGGCTGCCGGCTGCCGCTCCGGCGCACTTGCCCTAGCTGCAGATAGACGGCGAGGGCAAGCAGCGCGAAAAACAGTCCCGTTGACAGCAGTAATTTTTGTCGGTGGTGGTCCAGGGCGTGTCGGAAAAAGTCCCGTATCCGGGCGCATCGCCCGCGTTTCTCCGGCGCAGGGGAAAGTGGACTATTCGTCAATCAGTTCACCTCGATGCGGATAAGACAAGGGATATGCGCGCGAGCGACAGAACCCTATTTCAGATGAAATTTCCTGCTGAGCCGGCTCTCGACATCCGCAGGAACAAATCCGTGGATTGCCCCCCCAAGCGCCGCAATTTCTTTGACAAGCTTGGAGCTGAGGAACGAATAAGATTCGGCGGGCAGCATGAAAACGGTCTCGACTCTGTTGGAAAGACGCCGGTTCATCAAGGCCATCTGCAACTCATATTCATAATCCGAAACCGCGCGGATTCCGCGTATGATCACGGAAGCCTTCAGTTGCTCGACGTAGTCGACAAGCAATCCCGCAAAAGAGGTCACGGAGACGTTTTTCAAACCGCGCGTCGCTTCCTCCAGCATCTCGGTGCGTTCTTCGACGCTGAACAACGGGACTTTTTCCGTGTTCCTCAGGATTGCCACAACGACCTGGTCAAAAAGGGCAGAACTCCTCTGGATGAGATCGATATGACCGTTCGTGACGGGGTCAAAAGATCCTGGATAGACAGCTCGTATGCTCATAAGCAACCTGCATTTTCTTTCGCAAAGTACAGCGGGATTATAGGTTCAAGCGGACAGGAAATGCAAGGAGCCTGTCCGAGTAATAGAGGGGCCACTTCTATTACTCGGACAGGCTCCTGGGGTCACTCAAGCTCCGCAACGATACCCTGAAGTATTTCGCAGAGGCATGACGCCCTGGCTGGATCCGGAAGATTACTGAGAGTTTCCAGCGCTCTGTACCAGCCGCCCAGGCTTTGCAGTTCCTCCATGTCCGTGTTGCGCAGCTGTTTCGCAAACCGGCGCATCCGGTCGGTGGTTTCGAGGTAATACTGCCAGCGGTGTCGCGGAGTAGACTTCGCTTCCATTGCGATGGCGACCGACAGCCGCATCCGCGCTGACTCGAGGGCAGACAGCAGTTGGTTGTGAATCTTTTCCGCAGCTTCTTCCTGAATCACGGCTCCCCGCAGATTTTGTGAAATAAAAAACCGTCGGACGAAACATTAGAGGTGTCCGTGCTGTCTTCTTATTAACCGCCGCGCAGGCAATTGAGCTAAAAAATATGCACAATCCAGAGATTGAAATGACCCAGAACGTGAGGGAAATCCTTGCATCGATCCTCAATCAGAACAGAATCCGATGGCAGAGATTCATCGCAGCAGTTCTTAAAAACGAAGCAGATGCGGAAGATGTGGTGCACGATGCCGTGCGACGGGTGCTGGTGCGAGGCAAAGCCTTGAGTTCCGAGGCGCAGGTACGCATGTACCTCCAACGCGCGATATGGAATGTAGCATTCGAGCGCTATAAGGGCATGAAACGCGAACGGCGCAGGCAAGTTCCCGTGGATGAGCAACTGCTCATGCAGGCAGACGGCGTCAGTCCTTACGACTCCATGGAGCAGGCGGAGCGCTCGGCTGAAAGAGAACGGATGCTTCGCCTGATGCACCGGGGGTTGGAGCACCTCCCTTCGAAGCAGTTTGAAGCTCTTCGCCTGACGATCCTGGAAAGCGCCAGCTCGTCCATCCGTGACGCAGGCATGAACAACGGAATTCCATATTCGACCCTGCGGCACCGGAGCAAGCAGGGATTGCGCTCTCTTCGTCGCTTTCTCCTGAGTAGAGGGAAAACTGGAAGCAGGAGACAGGAGACAGAAAACAGGAGACAGAATGGCTGAAAGGCAACGGTCCCAACGGTTTCAGGATTTATTGGTATGGCGCAAGGCGCATGAGCTTGTAATTGCGTTATATTGTTATGTTAATGGATTGCCGAGCAGCGAAGCATATGGCCTGCCAATTCTGTTAAAACGAGCGGCAGTTTCTGTCCCGGCCAACATCGCCGAAGGATTCGAGCGAAGTGGGAAAGCCGACAAGGCTAGATGCATGAATATAGCGGCCGGCTCGCTTGAAGAAGCTCTTTATTATCTGGTTCTGGCAGCAGATTTGAGCTATGGCAAAACAGATACACTTCTCAATTCTCTAGATGAGATCAGCAGGCTCTTGCACGCCTATTCACGGGCAATTCTGTCTTCTGTCTCCTGTCTCCCGTCTTCTTAGAGGCCTTCTGATAATCCTTCTCAAACTTCAGTGCCAATTTCACCGCCAGGCTGGCGACCGGTTCCAGTTCCATGGTTTGCCAAAATCGTTTGGATCCGGAGCTTCCTTCCCACTGCCAGAGAACAAGCCCATCTCTGTTCTTCAGCATCACCCTGCATTCATATAAGAGCCTCGGGGAAGGGATTTGGGTGATCACGCCGCCGGTTGAAACTCCGGAAGCATCCTGTTCTCTGGTAACCGATAAAACCCCGCTCAGCGTGGTTTCCGCATTCTCGCTTTCAGTGACGATAAAGCCCCGGTCGGAAAGCTCTTTCCCAACGAAGGATCGAAACGCTTCGGCCCGATCGCTTCCTCCTATATCCCCCACGTGAATGATCTTTACGTCTGCCAATTTACTCACAGTCTGAGCATTCAGTGCCGGACAGACTAAAAAGAGCAGAATCGATATCTCGCGATGCTTCATACTCACCCCCCGCATCCCTGCTTATCTTGAATTCCGTCTCCGCTCTCCTGCCTCCCATCTCCTTCGTAGAAGCTGAGGCAATGATCTCCCTGTCGAATAACGCGGGAGCGGCGATACCCCTTGCCCGACTCAGGAAGGTCGGCCTTGCGGTGGTGTTCGATCACGACGCACGCGGGCTGTGACAGAAGGCCTCGCGCGAAAACGATCTCCAGCAGGTCGCCATAAGGCTTGAAGTCGTACGGCGGATCAAAAAAGACGATATTCGCTTTAAAACCTTCGCGGGCGAGAGCGCGCAAGGCCATGAATGCATCCTGCTGCACGATGCGATACCCGCTGCTGATGCCGCAGAGTTCGACGTTGCGCCGGATTAGGCGGCATGCGTTTGCTGCTTTTTCGATGAAAACAGCCTGCCGGGCGCCGCGGCTTACTGCCTCGATTCCAATGGCCCCCGATCCGCCAAATACATCCAGCATGACTGCGCCGGTCACTCCCGTCCCAAGCACGTTGAAAAACGTCTCCTTCAGGCGGTCTCCTGTTGGGCGAAGCTCCAATCCGTCAGGGCCCTTAAGTTTTCTTCCTCTGTACTTACCCGATATCACTCTCATAATGTCACATTTCCAATTGACGATTCGATATGTGAGGTTTTTAAATCGTAAATCTTAAATCGTAAATCGTCAATCCGCTTAGCCTGTTAGCGCCAGCCCGAAATACTCTTCCCATTGCCTGCGTACGTAGAGCGCTATTTTGCGACATTCGTCATCGGGGTGCGTGCGCAAGAGTTCTAGAAAACGGTCGGCTTCGACGCGCGCAACGTCAAGGGCTTTCCGGTCACGAATGAGATTGGCGTATTTGAACGCCGGGATGCCCGACTGGCGCGTTCCGATCATCTCGCCCGGGCCTCGCAACTCGAGATCCACTTCGGAAATCCGGAAACCGTCGTTGGTTTCGCACATGATTTCCAGCCGGCGCCGCGCCTCCGGGTTGTTCCGCACGTCGCCGACCAGAATGCACGAGGATTGAGCCGGCCCGCGCCCTACTCTTCCGCGTAATTGATGCAGTTGGGCAAGCCCGAACCGTTCCGCGTGCTCGATGATCATGAGCGTCGCATTCGACACATCCACTCCCACTTCGATGACCGTGGTCGCAACCAGAACCTGGGTCTTTCCTGTCGCGAAGGCCGTCATCGTTTCTTCTTTTTCGGCGCTCTTCATGCGGCCATGCAGAAGGCCAATCCTCAAGTCCGGAAAAACTTTGGATTGAAGGTGCTCCGCCATTTCCGTGGCGGCGCGCAAGTCCGACTTTTCGGATTCCTCGACCAGCGGATACACAATATACACCTGGTGCCCCGCGGCGACGGTTGCTCGGATCGCCTCGAATGCACTGGCGCGGTTTTTTTCCTCGTGCCAGATCGTCTCGATGGGTTTGCGTCCCGGCGGAAGCTGGTTGATGATCGAAACATCCAGGTCGCCGTACAAAGTCAGGGCCAAAGAGCGAGGGATGGGCGTGGCTGTCATGACCA
The DNA here is from genome assembly GCA_035506515.1 of Acidobacteriota bacterium. Classification (GTDB taxonomy): domain Bacteria; phylum Acidobacteriota; class UBA6911; order UBA6911; family UBA6911; genus UBA6911. The sequence continues at coordinate 14,803 of DATJPG010000097.1, read as the reverse complement.
ACAGGTCCGGCTGCTGTCCTTTTTCTTTCAGAATATTGCGCTGTGCGACACCGAAGCGATGCTGCTCATCGATGACAACCAGCGACAGATTTTTAAACTCAACCCCCTCCTGTACCAGGGCGTGCGTACCGATCGCGATCTGCGTCTCCCCGCTCCGGATGCGCTCGTGGGCTTGTTTCTTTTCCTTCGCCGAGAGACTGCCTTTGAGCAGGTCGACTCTGTATTCCACCGGGGCGAGAAGGCGGCGAAAATAAAAATAGTGCTGTTCCGCCAGAATTTCCGTCGGCGCCATGACGGCAACCTGCGCACCATTTTCCACCGCGATGATGGCAGCCTGAGCCGCCACGATCGTTTTCCCGGAACCGACGTCGCCCTGGAGCAGACGGCTCATGGGATGAGGCGAACAGATATCCTCAGCGATTTCTTTCAGGGCCTGCTTCTGAGCTTCCGTCGGATGAAAGGGCAGGATTTTCTTTATGGCTATGCGAACGTTCTCCCCCAGTTGGGATTGCCTGTTTTTGATATGGCGCACGCGGTGTTCGCGCACCATGCGGATCGCGACCTGGAGCTGAAACAATTCCTCGAAAATGAAGCGTTTGTGCGCCGGGGAAATCCCGTTGTTCAGCAGTTCCAGTTCCCTGGCCCGGTCCTGCTGGGACGTACCTTTGAATCTCGGAAAGTGAATCTGCTGGATCGCTTTCGATTTTGGCAGAAGGCGCAATTGCCTGGCAAGATACGACGGGATCGCGTCGGGGATGTCCGGAGGCAGGCTGGAAACAAGGGAATACAGGACCTGCCTCAGCGTGCGAGTGCGCAGGTCCCCCAGCCTGCGGTAGATCGGGACTACGCGGCCTGAATGCAGCGACATTCCGGATTGGTCTTCTTCGAGAATTTCGCATTCCGGGTTCATCAACACGAGCGATTGATGCGCGTACGGATCGCTTTTAACCTGACCGTAAATAACCAGCCTGCAGCCAATCGAATAAACACGGCGCAGATACGGCTGATTGAAAAACTTCACGCGCACGCTGCCGCGCCCGTCTCTGACGAGCATCTCGAAAACGGAAAATCCTCTGCGACGCGCATCGAAACCGCCGATACTGCAAACTTCGCCGCGCACGAGGACCCACTCACCTTCGCGCAGCGACTGCATGGAACGGAATTGCGTGCGGTCCTCGTAGCGAAAGGGGAGGCAGTCGAGCAGGTCCGCCATCCTGCGGATGCCGTGGGCCGCAAGCATCTCCGCGCGCCGCGGCCCGATTCCCTTCAGGAACTGGACGGCGTCTTCCATGCTGCGCGGTTTGATGGGCTTTGTCGTCTGCATAGATCTCTCAAGCAGAATACAGGAAGGTGCCGTCCTCTCTCAACTGATTGTTGGATCGCATCCCCCGGCGTTTAAGGTTCACTTGAGACGATCCCCCGTATGCGGTATCCTGCCTTCATGCGATTCTTGTTTCCACTGCTTTGTGTCCTGCTGACAGCCGGGTGCGGCGGGCGATCAATCAGTAATACCCACGCCAGAGATGCAATTCTGGAACAGCCTCAAAGCGCGCTGGAAAAAGAAGACGTAGCCGTGGTGAAGATCATCCAGGTCAGCGGATCGGAAGCGATCGCCGAAACTCAACTCAAAACAGCGTTCCGTCTGGAGAAGGTAAACGGCAAATGGGTCGTCCGAGAAGTGCGCATCGGGCACAATCAGTGGGAAAAGGTGGACAATCTCGGCAAGGCACTTAGTGCTGTAAAAACCGAGGATACCCGGAAGATGCTGGACCAGATCGCGGAGGGAATCCGAAAATACCGGGAAGCCGACGGGAATCTGCCCCCATTTAAAGACTACATAGCATTGTCCGACTTGCTCACGCCGAAATATTTGACGCCGCTGATCCGCCTCGATTCCTGGGGGCAGCCACTGGAAGCGACGCATCCGGACCCGAACACCATCCTGCTGCGCTCAGCCGGCCCGGACGGCAGGTTCGGCACCCCGGACGATATCCGCTCCACCGTCACCCGCTAATCATCTCAGAACGGCTCGATGATCTCCCATATCTACTCCTCTATTTGTCTGGGCCGGGATCAAGACAAGGCTCACGTCGAGCAAAGGTGCCTTCGCAGAACTGAATGCTGACAGCTGATAGCAATCAGCTTCATCTCTTATACGTTGCTGAGTATATGCCCGAGCTTTTCCTTTTTCACTTTCAGGTAGCGTCGGGTTTGGGAATTTGGGGCAATTTCGAGAGGAATTCGTTTTTCGATGATGATGCCTTCTTCTTCCAGTCCCTGGACTTTCTCGGGATTGTTAGAGAGCAGGTGAATGCGGGTGGCGCCCAGGTATTTGAGGATTTCGGCCGGCATTTTATAGTCGCGCAGGTCCGCATCGAAACCCAGCTCGATGTTGGCGGCAACGGTGTCCAAGCCCTGGTCCTGCAGCTCATAGGCATGAATTTTGTTGATCAGCCCTATGCCCCGGCCTTCCTGTTGCTGATAAACGAGGACTCCGGCTTCAGCTTTTGCGATCAGCATCATGGCCGCCTCGATCTGGTCGCCGCAGTCGCAACGCCTGGAAGAAAACACATCCCCGGTGAGGCACTGCGAATGGATGCGAACGAGGGTTGGTTTCCCGGGGTTGGGATTTCCCGCGATCAGGGCGACGGCTTCCTCCCCTGAATTCAGGTCGCGGAATCCGCAGATGGTAAATTCTCCCAGCCGGGTAGGAAGCTTGGCGCGGGGAACTTTGTCAAATCGCACTGCAGGTATGGAACCGCTAGGCTGCGCCTTACTTTTTTTTGATGCTTTCCTCACTTTTCCTTCTTCTCGCCTTCAGTGGCAGCCTCTTTCGATTCTTTCTTGCTCTTCTTCTTGCCTTCCTCTTTTTTCGCAGGCTTGAATTCGCTTCCGAGCAGTTCGAGGTAAGCCATCTGGGCGCCGTCGCCGTCGCGGAATCCCAACCGGATGATGCGCGTGTATCCGCCCGGCCTTTGGGAGAAGCGCGGGGCAATGGTCTCGAACAACTTGGAAACCACCACCGGGTCGTTGACGTACGCCAACGCCTGGCGACGGGCATGGAGCGATTCGCGTTTTCCGAGAGTGATCATGCGTTCTGCGATGGGACGGACTGCTTTGGCGCGATCCAGGGTCGTTCGAATACGTTCTTTATCGAAGAGTGACGTGACCATGTTGCGAAACATCATCACGCGATGGGCGGTTTTCCTTCCCAGCTTTTTTCCAGCAACTCGATGTCTCATGAATCCAATCTCCGATCTGCTTCAGCGGTTCTTACTACTATTCTGCCTTGGGAGCAGGAACCGGTCTGCCCTCCGGATCGAGCTTCATGCCGAAGGATAAGCCCATTTCGGAAAGAATCTCTTTGATTTCGTTCAGGGATTTGCGGCCGAAGTTCTTGGTTTTCAGCATCTCCGCTTCGGTCTTCTGGACGAGTTCGCCGATTGTCTTGATGTCGGCGTTCTTCAGGCAGTTGTAAGACCGCACGGACAGCTCCAGCTCCTCGACAGAGCGCTTGAGGTTTTCGTACATTCTTTCCGCTTCGCGGTCCACTTCCTCTTCTTCCGGCTCCGGCGCTTCCTCGAAGTTGATGAAGATGAACATGTGATCTTTTACGATCTTGGCAGCCTGAGCGATGGCATCCTGCGGGGGGATGCACCCATTGGTCCACACGTCAAGAACAAGCTTGTCGTAGTCCGTGGTCTGACCCAGACGCGCGGCCTCCACGGCGTAGTTGACCCGCTTGATCGGGGAGTGGACGCTGTCGAGAGGAATGTAACCGATCGGCAGATCCTCTTCAAAGTTTTCGTCCGCCTGAATGTATCCGCGTCCCTTTTTGATGCGCATTTCGATCTTGAGCTTGCCGCCTTCCCCAACGGTTGCGATGTGGACATTCGGATCAAGAATTTCGACGTCCGGGTCCGCGGTAATGCTTGCCGAGGTGATTTCCCCGGGCTGGTCCGACTCGAGGTAAATCGTCTTGGCGTGATCGACGTTGATCCGAATCGGTATCTGCTTCAAATTCATTATAATGTTTGTCGCGTCTTCCGTGACATTAGGGATCGGCGTGAATTCGTGAAGAACACCCTCGATCTTCACCGCGGTTATGGCCGCTCCCTCGATGGAGGACAGCAGGACTCGGCGCAACGCATTCCCGATGGTCGTGCCGAAGCCTCTCTCGAAGGGCTGGGCAAAAAAGTGGCCGTAAGTCGGGCTTAAGGTCTCAAGATCGCAAATCAGCCTCTTTGGCTTCTGAAACGCTCTTATCATAGTTTTCCCCTTACCTCTTCTGTCCCTTACTTCGAATAGAGTTCGACGATCAGCTGTTCATCAATTGGCATCTGTATATCTTCGCGCTTGGGTAGTGCAACCACCGTGCCTCTCAACCCATCGGCATCCAGTTCCAGCCATGCCGGAATTCCGCCGCGACCGCCGACAGAACCGACAGAATCGAGCAGTTGCTGATTCTTTCTGGTCTTCTCGCGCAGCGTAATCACGTCTCCTGCCTTGACCTCGGCAGAGGGAATATTGAGCTTCTTGCCGTTGACCAGGACGTGCCCGTGGGTCACCAGTTGTCGAGCCTGGTCGCGCGACGGCGCGAAACCGAGGCGGCAGGCCACGTTGTCGAGGCGGCGTTCGAGGCTCAGGAGCAGGGTCTCGCCCGTAATTCCCTTTTTCTTTTCCGCCTTGGCAAAATAATTGGCGAACTGATTTTCCAGGACACGATAGATGCGCTTCACCTTCTGTTTTTCGCGCAGTTGAACCCCATATCCGACTGTCTTGGGGCGATGATCCCGGCCGTGCTGTCCTGGAGGAAAATTGCGCTTCTCGACAGCGCACGTATCCCTGAAGCAGCGGTCTCCCTTGAGGAAGAGCTTCATGCCTTCCCGCCGGCAAAGCCGACATTTTGCTTCGCGGTATCTAGCCAATTTGTTGCTCCTTTTCTTATAATCCGATCAAACTCAAAATTACGAATTACGAGTTACGAATGACGAAAGAAAAATATGTTCGATTTTTCAATTCGCAATTCGTCATTCGTAATTCGTCATTACATTACACGCGGCGTCTCTTGGGAGGACGGCACCCGTTGTGCGGGATCGGGGTGATATCCCGAATCGCCTTCACTTCCAACCCGGCAGCCTGTAGCGCACGGATCGCGGATTCACGGCCTGCCCCGGGACCCTTGAGGTGAACCTGGAGAGTCCGCATGCCGTATTCCTTGACGTTGTTCGCGGCGATCGATGCCGCCTGCTGCGCCGCATACGGCGTTCCCTTCCGGGAACCCTTGAAACCCACTGCACCGGCGCTTGACGTCGTCAGGAGATTCCCCTCGAGATCCGTGATGCTGATAATCGTGTTGTTAAAAGTCGCGAGAATGTGCACAACCCCCGCCGGGATACTGACCTTCTCGCGCTTTTTGCCGGTTTTCCGCTTGGCGGTCTTTTTTACCTGTTTTTCTGCCATTCATCACTCCAGCAATATTTCTACTTTTTGCCGACGATTCTCCGCGGCCCTTTGCGCGTTCGCGCGTTGGTATGCGTCCTCTGCCCTCGGACCGGTAGCCCGCGCCGGTGGCGCAAGCCGCGATACGAACCAATTTCCATCAGTCTCTTGATATCCAGGGATATCGCTTTGCGCAGATCCCCTTCCACCATGCCATCCCTCTGGATAATGTTCCGGATGCGCACCGTCTCGTCTTCCGTCAGGTCTTTCACCTTGGTATTGACGTCAATGGTTGCTTCCTGGCAGATCTTCGTTGCCCTGCTCTTGCCAATGCCATAAATATAGGTCAGACCGATCTGGACCCGTTTGTTCAGAGGCAGATCTACTCCTGCGATTCTAGCCAATTCTTACCTCCCTCTTAACCCTGACGCTGCTTGTGCTTGGGGTTGGAGCACCGAACCTGGACTACTCCTTTGCGGCGCACGATCTTGCATTTGGTGCATATCTTCTTGACTGATGCCCGTACTTTCATATGTATGCCTATTTGTATCGATATACTATCCGGCCCCGCGACAGATCATATGGCGACAATTCAACCAGAATCTTGTCTCCCGGCAGGATCCGGATAAAGTTTTTGCGCATTTTGCCCGACACGTGCGCAAGGACCATGTGTTTGCCTTCCAGTTCGACCCGGAACATAGCATTCGGCAGCGTTTCCACCACCGTTCCGACTACCTCAATCGCATCCTCTTTGGGCATATTACCTAATGACGAATTACGAAATACGAATTACGAATTGACCAAAACGGGTTTTTAATGCGTAATTCGTCATTCGTGATTCATAATTTTATGCATAATGGAACCGAAAATCTCTTCTACCGCTCTCTCTCCGTTAATCTCGGAATACGACCCCTGTTCCTGGTAATGCCGGACCAGAGGCTTGGTCTTCGTATGATACACATGAAGACGCTCGGCGATCACTTCCGCCGTATCGTCTTTCCGCTGCACGAGAACCGTGCCGCATTCGTCGCATTGCCCCCCGGCTTTCCCGGGATCCGATGCGGCGTTGAACATTTTGCCACAGGTCGGGCACGTCCACCGCGACGAGAGCCGTCGGATCAGGACATCGTCACCAACCTCGACCCCGATGCTAAGGATCCTCGTTCCGCTCTTCTCAAACAAGGCTTCGAGGAACCGGGCCTGAGGGATCGTTCGCGGATACCCGTCCAGGATGAAGCCGCGGTTGCAATCTTCACGCGCCAGGCGTTCCGCCACTATCGCATCCACCAGATCATCGGGAACCAGGCCACCGGATTCCATGAAGGCTTTGGCCTTCTTCCCGAGTTCGGTCCCGTTCTTCAGCGACTCTCGAAGCATATCCCCCGTTGAAACGTGAGGGAACCCCAACGCCTCGCCGATCATGCGCGCCTGCGTACCCTTGCCCGCACCCGGAGGCCCCAGCATGATAATCGCCAATCTGCCATTTTTCATTGCCGCTCAAATTACGAATGACGAATGACGAATTACGAATTACGAAATCCCCAAACCGACCTTAATCTCGTAATTCGTCACTCGTAATTCGTAATTCCATTTAGCTTCTTCTTCCGCGGATTCGGCCTTTCTTGAGGAATCCGTCATAGTGGCGCATGATCAACTGAGACTCGATCTGCTGAATCGTGTCCATGGCGACGCCGACAACAATCAACAAAGACGTGCCGCCGAAATAAAACGTAACACCCAGTCCTGTGGTGATCCAACTCATATTTATCGAACTCAGCATGTCATCCAGTTTAGGACCAATCCACGGAATCGGCTGCACCTTAAACCCGGTAATCAGAAATTCCGGCAAAAGGCAGATCAACACAAGATAAACCGCCCCAGCCAGCGTAAGTCTGCTCAGTATTTGATCGATATATTCGGCGGTCTTGTGACCGGGTCTGATTCCCGGAATGTAGCCGCCGTATTTCCGGATGTTATCGGCTACTTCCATCGGATTAAAAATAATGCTGACATAAAAGAAACAGAAAAATATGATGCCGACGATGTACAGCAGGTTGTAGAGCGGCATTCCCTGGGCAAGCTGAGAGGAAAGGCTCTTCATAAAGCTGTACGGCATGACCATACCCAGAGTGGAAGGGATGGACACGATGGACGCCGCGAAAATCACCGGAATAACGCCGCCCGAATTCACTCTCAACGGCAGGTGCGTTGCCTGGCCACCGTAAACCTTCCGGCCAACAACGCGCTTGGCATACTGCACGGGGATTTTTCTCTGCCCCCTCTCCACAAAGACGACCGCAGCGACCACAAGAACCATCACGATGATGAGGATCAGCACGGTGAGCGGAGACCACTCTCGTGATCGCAAGTTTTGCACCATGTTTTGGATGGCCCTGGGCAAACCAACCACGATGCCCGCGAAGATGATAAGGCTGATCCCGTTTCCGATGCCCCGTTCCGTGATCTGCTCACCGATCCACATGATGAACGCGGTGCCTGTAGTCAGCGTGATCATCACCATGAAACGGAAGCCCCAACCGGGATTTGTCACGATATGGGCGCCACTCCCGCCGCCCGAACGCTCCAGGGCGATCGCCGTCATAAATCCCTGGAAGAGTGTCAGCGCCACTGTCAGATAGCGGGTGTACTGCGTAATTTTCTTGCGCCCGAGTTCGCCTTCCTTGGATAGCTTTTCCAGGTAGGGGACGACGACGGTAGCCAACTGCAAGATGATCGAGGCCGTGATATACGGCATGATCCCCAGGGCGAAAATGCTGAAGCGCCTCAACGCGCCTCCGGTAAACATGTCCAACAGTCCGAAAATCGAGCCGCCCTGCGACTGGAACAGCTGCTCCAGCACTTCGTGGTTGATGCCCGGACATTGAATAAAGGCTCCCACGCGATAGACGGCAAGCAGGCCCAGCATGAAAAGGACACGCTTGCGCAGGTCAGGGATACTGAAGATATTTTGTATCGAGCTTAAAATTGGACTTCTTTCTTCCGGCATCGTCTTTTCAGGGCCTCTAAGACTCGCACTGCTGAATCTTCAGAACGAACAGTCCTTTCGAATTCAGGGAGCTTTTCCCTGGATTCGTTTATGCAATCACCTCAAAGGTGCCGCCGGCCTTCTGGATCTTCTCCACGGCGCTTTTGCTGAATTTGTGCGCTTTGACGTGGAGAGCGTGCGGCAGTTCTCCGACACCCAAAATCTTGAGCCCGTCACGGAGATTTTTAACCAGTCCTTTGCTCTTCAGGATCTCCGGATCCACAGTCGCTCCAGCCTCGAAAGCGGCCAGTTTTTCCAGGTTCACGGCCACAAATTCTTTGCGAAAGATATTGGTAAATCCCCGCTTGGGCAATCTGCGGTGCAGCGGCATCTGTCCGCCTTCAAATCCGGGACGCATGCTGGAGCCGGCGCGTGACAACTGCCCTTTATACCCGCGGGCCGACGTCTTGCCATGGCCCGAGCCCATTCCTCTGCCTACCCGCTTATTCTTGCGGTTTGCCCCCGGGGACGGCTTCAAAGTATTAATGCTCAACATAAATGGCTACCTTGTCTTGAAGTCGGCAATCTGCATTCGGCCGCGGCAGCACCCAAATTCACTGCCAACCGCCGGCTGCCGACTACCTACTGTTCTATAATCCGCACCAGATGAGGCACTTGCGCGACCATTCCCCGAACGGCGGGAGAGTCCTCGCGGCTCACAACCTGATTGAGGCGTTTAAATCCCAGGCTCTTTATCACCAGTCTGTGTTTGCCGGGCGTCCCGATCAAACTGCGATAGTATTGAATCTTCAACATGGTGCCGGTTTCGCCTGCAGTTTTCTTTTTGGATACCATTGCTTACAATTCCTCGGCCTGTTTGCCGCGCAGTTTGGCCACTTGATTCGGCTCTTTCAGCCTTTTCAAACCATCGAAGGTCGCCTTAACAACGTTATGAGGGTTGGTGCTGCCTAGCGACTTCGTGAGGATGTTGGAAATTCCAGCGGACTGAACCACGGCGCGAACCGGACCGCCGGCGATCACGCCCGTTCCTTCCGAGGCAGGTTTCAGTATGACGCGTCCCGCTCCATACCGTCCCAGAATGACATGAGGAATTGTGCGTCCCTTCAGGGGGATGCGAATCAGGTTTTTGCGCGCCTGTTCGACTCCTTTGCGGATGGCCTGGGGAACCTCTTTCGCCTTCCCCATTCCATACCCGACAAGCCCGTTTTGGTCGCCAACAACCACGAGAGCGCTGAAACTCAGGTTTTTCCCGCCCTTGACCACCTTGGTCACGCGATTGATGGAAACAACCTGGTCCTTTAATTCCTGCGCATTCGGATCGATCTTATCCAAGCCTTCCTCCACTAAAACAGTCGGCAGGTGTCAGTCGGCAGTCGTTAGTGACTGCCAACCGAGGGCCGTCGACTGCCGACTAAAATTTAAGTCCAGACTCCCGCGCCGCCTCGGCGATCGCCTTGATGCGGCCATGGTACAGATATCCGCCCCGGTCAAAGACCACCGTATCGATTCCCTTGGCCTTGGCCCGCTCGGCGATCACTTTGCCGACAAGCTTTGACGCAGAGATGTTACCGCCCTGTTTCAGGTCTCCCCGCACGGCTTTCTCCGCGGTAGACGCGGCAACCAGGGTTTTCCCCGCCGCGTCGTCAACAATCTGGACGTATGTATGCTTTAAACTCCTGAATACACAAAGCCGGGGACGATCGGGCTTGCCAGTAACCTTCTCCCGGATTCGCTTGTGAATCCTGCGGCGCTCGTCTGCACGGTCAATCGGTATATACATTACGCACCCTTCTTCCCGACTTTGAGTCGAACAACCTCGGAGGCATAGCGGAGTCCTTTTCCCTTGTATGCGTCCGGCCTTCTTAAAGCTCTTAAATCCGCCGCAAACTGTCCGACCATCTGCCTGTCTGCCCCTGAAATGGTGATCGTGGAGACATAGTTCTGAATGCTCTTGTTCTGTTTTTCCACTTTCACGGCGATCCCCTGAGGAATGGGGAATTCGATGGGATGCGAATATCCCAGAGTCAGCGTGATGGCTTTGGGTTTTGCGTCCACCTTGTAGCCGATTCCGACCAGATCCAGATCCTTCGAGAAACCGTCGGTGACGCCACGAACGCAATTCGCAGCCAGGGCGCGCGCCAGTCCGTGATATGCCGGATACGGCTTCTCATCCGATTCCCGGATGGCCGTCAGCGTGTCTCCCTTCAACTCGAAGCGAATGCCGGAAGGTATCGGAGACGACAGTTTCGCCTTCTTCCCCTCGATCTCCAGGTGGCCGTCGCCGATCGTCACTTTGACGCCGCTCGGCACTTTGATTGGTTTCTTCCCTATTCGAGACATAAAGCACCTTTTAATTAATTCCAGATTTCAGATTTCAGATTCCAGATTAGATAGCACAATCTGGAATTTGGAATCTGGAATTTGGAATCGTTTATCAGCTAATGGTACAGAGCACCTCGCCGCCCAATCCCTTTTCCTGCGCCTGCTTTCCCGTATACACGCCCTGTGACGTGGACAGGATACAGATGCCCAATCCCCCCAGGACCGCCGGGACCTCGGATTTTCGCGCATAGACTCTACAGCCGGGGCGGCTAACCCGTTCGAGAGAGGAGATGACTGGGGTCCTTCCCGACGCATAGCGGAGATGAATGCGAATGGTCCCCTGCTTGCTGTCCTGAACAAGGCTGTAATTGGAAATGTACCCCTCCTCTTTCAGGATCCGGGTGATTTCCATCTTAAGCTTCGACGAGGGCACGTCTACAGTCTCATGCCTTGCTTCACTGGCATTGCGAATCCGCGTCAGGAGGTCGGACACGGGATCGGTCATAGTCATAATTTACTCTCCAACTCTTTTCAATTTACGATCGACGATTGGTGGTTTTTCAATCGTCAATCGTCAATCAGCAAACACGCTTACCAGCTCGATTTGGTTACGCCCGGTATTTCACCCGCCAGCGCCAGATTACGGAAACAGAGGCGGCACAGCTGGAATTTACGGTAGTACCCGCGCGAGCGTCCGCAGCGCAGACACCGGTTATGCGTCCGCACTTTGAATTTCGGCGTCTGTCTGGCTTTGGCTCTCATGCAATTTCTTGCCACAATAACTCCCGTCACATTCAATATTCGAAATTCAAGATTCGAGATTCGAGATTATCCGCTTTTTAATCTCGAATTTCGAATTTCGAATCTCGAATCATTCTATTGCTGGCCCTTCTTGGCGAAGGGCATTCCCATGACCCGCAAAAGCTCATAGGCCTCGTCATCCGTCTTGGCGGTTGTGACGATGGTAATGTTCATGCCCCGAGCCTTGTCCGCTTTGGCAAAATCGATTTCGGGGAAGATCAACTGGTCCCGAAGCCCCAGAGTATAATTCCCCCGGCCGTCGAAGGATTTCGCGGATACGCCGCGAAAATCGCGTACGCGCGGAAGCGCGATGCTCACCAGGCGATCGAAAAATTCGTACATGCGATCCCCCCGCAGCGTCACGGTGACTCCGATGGGCATTCCCTGGCGGAGCTTGAAGGCGGCGATAGACTTCTTGGCTTTCGTCACCACGGGATGCTGTCCGGTGATTGCGGAAAGCTCTTCGGCCGCGACATCAAGGATCTTGGCGTTGGAAATGGCCTCGCCCAAGCCCATGTTCACGTTGATCTTCACCATCTTGGGCGCTGCCATGACATTCTTGTATCCGAACTGCTTCATCAGGGCAGGTATCACTTCTGTTTTGTATAATTCCCGAAGTCTACTCATGTTCTGACCTTTCAAACCTCGTCTTGCCCTTATTCATCCAAGAGCTCGTTGCAGCTCTTGCAGATTCGGACCTTGCGGCCGTCCTGCATGACGCTGAATCCCACGCGTGAATGCTTGTTGCAGCGCTTGCAGACAACCATCAGGTTGGAGATATGAATCGGAGATTCCTTCGGCAGAATCCCCCCCTTTACGTTCTTCTGCGGATTGGGTCGCGTGTGCTTCTGGATATAATTCAATCCTTCAACCACCGCCCTGCTTTTGTCCACGAAAACCTTGAGCACTTTCCCGGTCTTGCCCCGGTCTTTTCCGGACAGCACAAAAACCATGTCATTCTTTTTGATATGCACTCTGGGCATCGGATTCTATCCTCTTTCGGATTCGAGATTCGAGATTCCAGATTCGAGATCGATTTGGTTTCCAATCTCAAATTTCGAATCTCGAATTTCAAATCACAGCGCTACAGCACCTCAGGCGCCAGCGAAACGATCTTTAAAAAGTTCCTCTCCCTCAGTTCGCGACTGACCGGACCGAAAACGCGCGTGCCGATCGGTTCCTTCTGGTCGTTGATCAGCACAGCGGCATTGTCGTCAAAGCGAATGTACGTGCCGTCCTTGCGCCGAAATTCCTTGCGTGTTCGGACGATCACCGCTTTGACCACCTGCCCTTTTTTAACGGTGCCGTCCGGAGCGGCTTCCTTTACGTTGGCCGTAATGACATCTCCGAGGCTCGCCACGCGTCCCACCTGGTTTCCCAATGCGTGAATGCAGGAGATCTTTCGAGCCCCTGAATTGTCCGCAACATCCAAAATCGTCCTCATCTGTATCATGATGACCCCATTTCGAATGACGAATTACGAGAGACGAATTACGAAATCGTGGCTGCAGGATTTTCAGTTCGTCATTCGCAATTCGTCATTCGTAATTCTCTAATCCACTATGGTGGCGCTGGTCAGCACCTTTTCCACCCGCCATCTTTTGCGCGCACTCAACGGACGCGTTTCGACAATGCGCACACGATCGCCGATCTTGCAGATGCCATTCTCGTCGTGCGCCAGAAACTTCGAGGTCTTCCGCTGAATCTTCTTGTACAGCTTGTGTTGTACCAGTCGGTCCACCGCCACCGTGACCGTTTTCTGCATCGCCGTACTGGTCACCTTGCCCACCTGACTTTTGCGGAGCCCTCTTTTTTGTTCAGTATCCATCTCCACCCCTATTCGAGATTCGAGATTCGAGATCCGGAAAATAATTTCGAATCTCGAATTTCGAATCTTTACTTTCGTTCCATTTCCTTAAGCACCGTGACAATCCGAGCGATATCCCGGCGCACACCCTTCATCTTGGGCCCGCTCTCCACCTGGCCTGACGCCGTCTGGAAACGGAGTTTGAGGAGCTGTTTGCGCAGTTCGGATTCTTCCAGGATCAAGTCCTCTTTTGACATGTCCCTCATCTTGGAAGCCTTCATGCCCCCTCCTTCCCGAATCTCTTGACGAACTTCGATTTGATGCTCAACTTATGGCCGGCAAGGCGCATCGCTTCCTGTGCCTCCGCTTCGGGCACGCCTTCCATTTCATAGAGGATCTTGCCGGGGCGGACCACTGCGACCCAGCCTTCCGGCGCCCCTTTTCCTTTTCCCATACGGGTTTCCGCCGGCTTCTTGGTGATCGGTTTATCCGGGAACACTCGAATCCAGATCTTTCCGCCCCTCTTCACGAACCGCGTGATCGCCACGCGTCCCGCTTCGATCTGGCGGTCACTGACCCAGCCGACCTCCATGGCCTTCAAGCCATATTCCCCGAAGCTGACCTCGCAACCCCGCCAAGCTTTGCCGCGGCGTTTTCCCTTCTGCTGTTTTCTATATTTGACTTTTTTCGGCATCAACATGATTGACGAACTCCTCGAGGCTACCGAGCGGTCTTTTCAGGCTTCTGCATTTCAAAAACCTCGCCCTTGTAAATCCACACTTTCACGCCAATGACACCATAGGTCGTGTTTGCCTCGGCGAACCCATAATCGATATCCGCACGGATCGTGTGCAGGGGGAGCTGCCCGCTGAGATACCACTCGGTGCGCGCGATTTCGGCTCCGTTCAAACGGCCCGAACAGCGCACTTTGATTCCCTTGGCGCCGAAGCGCAGGGTCCCGTCCACCGCGCGGCGCATGGCCCGCCGGAAGGCGATTCGTTTTTCCAGCTGCTGGGCAATCCCTTCCGAGACCAACTGCGAATCCAGTTCCGGTTTGTTGACCTCCTGAATTCTCAGGTTGACATCCCGTCCGGTCAACAGCTGCAGATCCTTCTTCAATTTCTCGATCTCGGTCCCCTTTTTCCCCACGATAATCCCGGGGCGGGAGGTGAAGATAACGATTGTCAGCTTGTTCGCCGCACGCTCCACCTCAATCCTCGATATCCCCGCATGGGAGAACTTTTTCTTGAGCATGACCTTGAGGCGAAGGTCTTCATGCAACAGGGCGCCATAATCTTTTCGAGCAAACCAGCGGGAACGCCATGTTCGATTAACACCTAGCCTGAAACCGTAAGGATGAACTTTCTGACCCACGGATTACCTCCCTACCCTTCTTCCTCGATGTCTTTGCCTTTGATTACAAT
>DATJPG010000096.1:0-4488 GCA_035506515.1 Acidobacteriota bacterium | reverse complement strand
CCTTTCCCGGCCTTACGGCCGGGCCTATTCTCTGTCGGCGCTTCGCGCCTCTGAATTGTGAGGACGGCTCTCCAGAGACTTAAAGTGCGAAACTTGGTGCTGTGCCGCACCTTCGGCGCTCATCGTTGTATCGTCTGCCTTTCCCGGCCTTACGGCCGGGCCTATTCTCTGCCGGCGCTTCGCGCCTCTGAATTGTGAGGACGGCTCTCCAGAGACTTAAAAATCTGCATGACATTTGTGGGACATTTGTGGATGTCCATTATTTTTTTATATTTTATGCAAATAATTCTTCAATAACTGAATGATCTTTTGTGCTATTATGGCACCGTAAATAGCCTTAAATCGTGCAGTTAACCGCTCTCTTACTCTAAGCGAATGACCAAAGGCGAACCTTCGACCAGGATTGTCATAGCGGACGACCACCCGATATTTCGCGAGGGGTTGGGTGCGCTCCTCTCTACCTATCCTGAATTCAAGGTGATCGGTGAGGCAAACGACGGGGACGAAGCCCTGAAACTCGTGCAAAAACTAAACCCCGATATTCTGCTGCTGGATCTTCTCATGCCGAATAAAAGCGGGATGGAAGTGCTGGAAGCGCTGCAACAATCCGACGGCAATGCGCGAACGATTGTGCTGAGCGCGGCTGCGGGGGAGAGGGAAATTCTCAAAATCTTCGAATTGGGAGCTCGCGGTCTTGTTTTAAAAGACTCGGCTTCGACAATGCTGTTTAAAAGCTTAAAGGCTGTAATGGCAGGGCAATACTGGATAGGGAGGAAGAGCGTTTCGAACCTGATTCAGGCTTTGAAGCAATACGGGGATTCGGCAAAAAACGGCAAGCCGGCAAACTTCGGGCTAACACCGCGCGAGATGGAAGTCATCCGGGCAGTGATCTCCGGATATCCGAATAAGGAAATTGCGAGCAAGTTCGGCATCAGCGAACAGACGGTCAAGCACCACATCACGAACATATTCGACAAGCTCGGAGTCTACAATCGGCTCGAACTCACGCTCTTCGCATTTCATCACGGTATTGTAAAAGAGTAATTCTCGGTTGTTTGTTATGCCAAAGAGATACAAAAATTTCAGTGACCGGCATGTTCCTGTGTATTCATCGGATCGGGGATGATTTTTATAAATCCCGCGCATCCGTGACTGCCGTCACATACTATGGCGGCGTTTTGGCGATAATCGGAATGAGACAAGCAGTATTGCGAGGGTATCAACATTCCGACAGGAAGGCGCCAGACATGTTGAAATACAAAATAAATATCCCGGCCTCCATATTCGCCATTCTTTGGTCATTTGCAATGATTTTCAGCAACGCCGCTTTTGCGGGCGATGTGAAGCTGGCATGGGATTACAATTCTACCCCGGCCCCCGCGGGATTCATGGTTCATTACGGAAGAGTATCGGGAAGCTATACTGCAACCGTCGACACTGGCACGACGCCAACATGCACGCCGGCTGCATGCAAGGTCTCCGGACTTCTGCCGGGGAAGTACTATTTTGCAGTCTCCGCTTACGACGCAAACAAAGTGGAGGGGCCACTTTCTGCCGAACTGCCTGTGGTAATCCGGGTGCCGGACGGATCGGTTTATGCGGACTACCCCGGTAGCGCGGAGATTAGCGTAAGACGTGCCTCGACCGGTGTCTGGTTCACAATTTCGAGCAGTATTCCAAATACACTTTATTTGACAACCTGGGGCCAATCCACCGATATTCCCGTCACGGGCGATTATGATGGGGACAAGAAGACGGACATCGCTGTGTGGCGGCCCAGTACCGGTTTCTGGTGGACTGTGCCGAGCGGCAGCCCCGGAACTTATACGGCTGCCCAGTGGGGTACGTCTACGGACACCCCGGTCCCCGGAGATTACGACGGTGATGGCAAAACGGATATTGCCGTGTGGCGGCCCAGTAACGGCTTCTGGTGGATTCTTCCGAGCGGCGGCGGTTCCGGCACTTATACGGCCACCCAGTGGGGTATGTCTGGGGACGTCCCGGTCCCCGGAGATTACGACGGTGACGGCAAAACCGATATTGCCGTGTGGCGCGCCAGCACCGGCTGCTGGTGGATTCTGCCGAGCGGCAGCCCCGGAACTTATTTGAAAATCCAATGGGGTTTGTCTGGGGACATCCCGGTCCCCGGAGATTATGACGGCGACGGTAAAATAGACATCGCCGTGTGGCGGCCCAGTAACAGTTTCTGGTGGATTCTTCCGAGCGGCAGCTCCGGCACTTATGTGATCACCCAGTGGGGCATGTCTACGGATATCCCGGTCCCCGGAGATTATGACGGCGACGGCAAAACGGACATTGCCGTATGGCGTCCCTCGCAAGGAAACTGGTGGCAGCTACCCAGCGGCACACCCGGCACCTACGCCGTGACTCAATGGGGTACGTCAACCGACACGCCCATTTCGTCTGCCACGCGCATCCTCAACATCACCGGGCATTAATTTCGAAGTGCGGCAGCAAGATGCCGCATTTCGAAGGTTCTGGGAGCCTCGAAGAGGCGATAGAGAGTAGGCCCGACCGTCAGGTCGGGCTAGGGATTTGGTTTTATATGAGCGCCGAAGGTGCGACAGCTGTTGTATCGCGCCTTCGGCGCTCGTTTAGTTTTATCCATTTATCCCGACCTGACGGTCGGGCCTATTCTATATCGGTCCTTCGGACCTCAACACCTCCAGCTTCCCGTTGACATCTTATATTCGAAACCGGGAACCGGAAACGGGAAACGCGTAAACGACTAAAGCGGCAGCAAGCTGCCGCACTCCGAGGGATCGTGGTTAGTTTGCGATGGAGTTGAGAAGGAGCACGTTCAGGAAAGTTACGATGGCGCCGATGATGATAAGCGAAATTTTGAAAACGAGGCCGTTGGCGCGGTTCTTCATGACCTTCTTGGAAGACGTCAGATAGATCTGGAGGAAGATGGTGATGGGGAGCTGGATGCTCAACACCATCTGTGAATATATAAGTCCTTTGAATGGGTCGCCGATCAGGAAAATCAAGCCCAGTGCCGCGATCAGCGAAACGGCGACTCCCAGCGCCGAGTGGCTGTCCTTGATTTGATAGGGCTCGCCGAAAAATCCCGCGAAAATCGACCCGGCGGCCATCCCCGAAGTTATCGACGAAGAGATCCCGGAAAACAGAAGCGCCACCGCAAAAATCACCGTGGCATAGTTGCCCAGCAACGGGTGCAGCATTTCATGCGCCTGCTGGAGTTCCGACACCGGAACGCGATGCGCAAAAAAAACCGCGGCTGCCAGCAAAATCATGGCGCTGTTGATGGCCCAGCCGACGATCATCGAAAAAAGCGTATCCAGGAATTCGTAATCCATTTGTCGCTTGATGGTCTTTTCGTTTTCGAGGTTCCACTGCCGGCTTTGAATGATCTCCGAGTGCAGGAACAGGTTGTGGGGCATCACCACGGCTCCCAGCACACTCATGACGATGACCATGGACCCGTGAGGGATCGCCGGCACGATCCAGCCGCGGGCGGCGGTTCCCCAGTCGATGTTGACGAGCGTCAGTTCATAAATGAACGACAGCCCGATGACCGATACAAATGCGATGATCCATTTTTCCAGGGCGCGGTAGGAATTTGTAAACAGCATGAGCAGCGCAAATGCGGTCGCCAAAATCGCGCCGGCCTGGACCGGGATCCTGAAGAGCATGTTCAACGCGATCGCCGCGCCGAGGATTTCCGCCAGCGATGTGGAGATGGAGGCGAGCACGGCTGTGCTCAATACGCTGCGGGAAAGCCATTTCGGGAGGTGCTGCGTCGCTGCTTCGGAAAGGCACAGGCCGGTGGCGATGCCGAGATGCGCCACGTTGTGCTGGAGGATCACGAGCATGATCGTGGAGAGCGTGACCATCCACAATAAGGTGTAGCCGTAGTTGGCCCCTGCCGCGAGGTTGGAAGCCCAGTTGCCCGGATCGATGAATCCTACGGTCACAATCAGGCCGGGGCCGATGTATTTCAGGAGGTCTTTGATCCCGAACGCCGGCTTGTGATCTTTCCGGCGAAGTTCAGCGAACCAGTTCATGAATTTGTTCATAGCGTCTAATCATTCGGAGCAAAGCGACAGCAAGCCGCCGCACTTCGAAGGTCCTGGGAGCCTCGAAGAGGCGATAGAGAATAGGCCCGACCGTCAGGTCTGTTCTATACCGGTCCTTCGGACCTCAACACCTCCCGTTCCCCGTCGACATCTTATATTCGAAACTTGGAACCGGAAACGCGTAAACGACTAAAGCGGCAGCAAGCTGCCGCACTTCGAAGGTCCTGGGAGCCTCGAAGCCACGTGGCGTTTTTGCTTCACCTTTTACTCCCCAACAAGAAATATTGACGAAACGGCCGGGAGGGCGACGTGCACTTTCGTCGCCTGGCTGCCTTCCACATCCACGGGCAATACGGCCGGCCTGGACCGCTCTCCCGTGTGCGGATTCCATAGCGACAGGCTTTTCAGGCCGCGAAGCACGACGTCG
>DATJPG010000095.1:0-70030 GCA_035506515.1 Acidobacteriota bacterium | reverse complement strand
CCCCCATCCGCTTCCGACTCGATGATATTTCTGCGGTACAGGCAACATTTCATTCGCCGTGGGGGAGACTCAATAGTATATTTAGACTATTCAAGAGGAGGAGTTTTCCCATGGCTGATGTTTTGAATACCACGTTTACCCGTCGCCGGTTCATTAAAGGTGTAGCACTGACTTCCGCAGGCTTGTCGATCGGGCCTTATTTCACTTTTGGCAATGCGCAGCCTGCCAGGCTAATGAAGCGCGCCATGGGTCGCCTCGGCTTTGAAGCCACGACGCTCGGCCTCGGTGGGCAGGCGTCCCTGCAATGGACGCCCGCCGACGTCGATCCCGCCAAGATTATCCTGAAGGCGTTTGACCTCGGCGTGAATTACTTCGACACGTCGAACGTCTACGACGGCAGCCAGATGCATTATGGCAAGGCATTTCGTGAACTGCATCTGATCCCCGGCCAGCCGGGCTACAACGAACGTTTGCGCAGCTCCATCTTCCTGACCAGCAAGACAGCCCTGCGCTTCGGCAAGGGCGGATACCAGAAGGAGGGATTGATCAACGTCACCAACGGAGCGGCCGGCTCACACGCCATCGACGACGTCCGGCGCACGCTGTCGCAGGTCTTTGGCGATGGCCAAGGCTCGTATCCGCAGGGAGCGTACCTGAATATGGTCCTGATGCACAGCATCATGACCACGGCGGATGTCGACGGAGTGTATGAGGGGTATGACAAGCCCGATCCGAAGGCCGAGACGATCGGCACGCTGGCGACGCTGATCGATTTTCGTGACGGCACCAATTTCACGGGGCTAAATCCCAAGGGGGAGAAACTCCTTCGGCACATCGGGTTTTCGGGGCACCAGTCACCCGACGCCATGATGGACATGATCCAGCGCGACAGCCGTGGCGTTCTCGAAGGCATGCTGGTAGCCATCAATGCCAATGACCGCCAGAATTTCAGTATGCAGTACAATGTCATTCCCGTGGCTGCGGCCAATAACATGGGCCTCATCGCCATGAAAGTTTTTGCCGACGGCGCGATGTTCAGCAAAGAGGCGACATGGACGAGGAATCCGGACATGGTGGTTCGAAAGGTGGGCAGCAGCACGCTGCCCAGCCGACGGCTGGTCGAGTACAGCTTAACCACGCCGGGTATTCACACCGCGATCATCGGGACGGGGCACATCGACGCGGATCCGGCGGCCTGCCAGCTGCAGCAAAATCTGCTTGCCGCTCAAATCGCGGCCAACGCGCTCAGTGTCAGCGACCGGCGGGATATCGAAAAACTGGCGCGTACGGCCAAGGATGGAAAGACCAATTACTTCCAGGCTCCCGCGCAACCGCTCGGCGCTCCGCGCAATGCGGCGGTGAAGCAGGAAATTCACGGGCAAAAGCGGGCAGCTCAATTGAGCTGGCAGTCCGCGTATGCTGGCGACGAACCGATCGTTCGCTATGAAATCCTGCGGGACAATCAGAATGCCGGGCAGATCGCGCACAAGCCGCAGACTCGCAAAACTCCGTTTACCTTCGAGGACGTCCTCACCGACAAAACGGCACACAAGTATCAGATCGTGACTGTGGATGCCGCGGGACGAACGGCAAAAACGGAAGAGGTGTTGCTGACGGCGGTTTAAATTCGAAATTCGAGATTTTGGACTGCTTCATTTGTCGTCCGGGAATATTTCTGCGATCAGTTTTTGCATTAGCCCGTGCAGGCGTTCGTGCGTTCCGGCGCCGATCTTGTTGGTTTCGACATCTTCAAATGCTTCCGCCAGCTTTGCCTGATCCGACTCCGAGAGCAACCGGTCCGCGATCATGAATAGGACGTCGTTTTCTTTGGCTATGTGCGCCCGGAGAAGCGAGACATAGCCGAGCGCCGAATCGGCCCACCGCGAGGAGGCTTCCTTCTGCCCTTTGGAGAATGTCTCCAGCGCTTCACTCATGTTTTTAATCAAGTCCCTCCCCTGTCCGTGCTCATGCAGCATGACGGCGACAGGGCCTCCGTCGTGAGGCAGCCCTTTTTCCTCGAGCAGTGGGAACAGGCAATCTTCTTCTTTTCCGTGGTGGCAGCGGTCAGCAAAAACCCGAAAGAACTCCACTAAACTCGAAAGTGTCTCCGGTGCAACGGCGGTTCCCCGCATGATCCGCCGGGCCACCTCTTCTGTTGCATCCAGCATCCTGAGAATCGCCTCGTGTTCACTCCGAAGGACCTTGGTAGCAGCTGTCATGGCATTTGCCCCCATCAAAAGCTATTTTCACCCAAAATGAGATTATGCATCCTCCTGGTCAGGATTTCAAAAAGCGGCAGCAAATGTCCTCCGGCAGCGCCGGCGGCTTTAGCCTATGAGCCGCTCAAAGCAGTTGGGAAAACGCTGTCGCGGTCGGAATCGGTATCGGTATCGCAATCGGGAGTCGCTATCGGCCTCCTGCTTCCGATATCCGATTGCGACTGCGACCCCGATTCCGATTCCGATTCCGACCCCAATCGACTGGCGATACCGGACTGGTCATTTATGGTTCAAGACAAACATATCGGAAATCCACCGCGAATCACTCCTGCACCTGTCAAACCTTGGCCGCCTCCCCTGCAGAGCCAGGAGATCTCTCAGCGAATTAGCCGAGGACGGCGGCGCTCCCAGGATTTTCCCTTCCGGCACCTGCATTCGCCGCATATAATTACTTGCAGGAATCACCTGTTACAGCCAGGCAGCGGGAAAATCTTCTTTTGTCGCGGGGTGGCGCGGGCATTCTGGGAGGGATTCGCAATCCGGAATTACAAATAAAAATGGGAATGACTGTGCTCAAACAGCTATTGGCAGGATTGCTGACGGTATTGGCTGGCGTCACTTTTTTATGCAGGCCCGCGATGCCTGCTCCGCGCATTGCACTACCGAGCGAGACCATATCCTGGGAGGCCAGCACAGTTCAGGAGTCCGGTCGGGAAGTGATTGCGGGCGGCGTAAGGACATACTCTCCGGATACCGACATCATCGCTCACGAGCGGCCCGAGCTGAACCGCAATGGGGTCTGGTGGTCCAGAACCCTTAACCTGGACGATACCTTTTCTGTTTCGGCAGCCGTTCACCGCGAGCCGTTGCTTGACGGATTCGGTCTTATGGTGAACATGAGCGGCGGTCTCCTCGGTTTCAGCTGGGAGTGGTTCGACCGATACGAGGGAAACATTTTTCGGAAGCGACAGGGCGGCGGCCAGGTATCTGTCACCCTGAACAGGGGCCCGGGTTATGAAGAGCTGCAGGCTGTGGAGTTTTTGGACGACATCGTCCTCCGCTATCTGGACGACATCAATAAACCTCCCGGCACCCATACGCATGAAGTCATCATCCGAAAGGGAAGCATCCTGATGGTGGCGCCGCGGAGTGAGGCCACGGCGCAGAACGAGCAAAAATCAGCCGTCCCGGGCGCGGGCAGATCAACCAATGGTCCTTATATTGTTGGAGGCGGCGTGAGCGCGCCCGTAGTCATCGATCGTCCTGTCCCTTCCTACACGGAAGAAGCGCGCAACGCAGAAATCGAGGGGTTTCTCGTCATGCAATGCGTTGTCTCCGCCGAGGGGAAGGCGCGCGATTGCAAAATCCTGAATGGATTGGGATACGGCCTGGACGAGTCGGCTGCAGATACGGTTACAGCCCGGTGGCGCTTTACTCCGGGCTCCTTTCAAGGCAAACCGGTCGATGTGAAGATTGTTATCGAGGTCGGCTTCAGGTTGCATCGGAAGGATCCACAATAGAAAGTCTGGTTTGCAGGGAGGATTTGGTTGAGCGAGCTAAAGACAACGGCAGCAAGCAGCGGAATCAGTTTCGGGTGTGCGCTGGCAATCGCCATTTCCTGGAGCGTGAATCACTCGATAGTCTGGGCCATCATTCACGGCATTTGCTCCTGGTTCTACGTGATCTATTACGCACTGGGAGGCGGGCGCGCGACATAGCCCTGAATGACGTCACTCATGCACGAACAGAGCATTGTTGCATCGCTAATGTCCCTCGCCCTTAAAACCGCTGCGACGGCCGGCGCCCGCAAGATCATCAGCATTCATCTGGTGGTCGGCGATTACACCGGAGTCGTGGAAGATGCCGTGAGCTTTTATTTCGGCTTTCTCAGCAAAGACACCATTGCCGCCGGCGCGAGAATCGACTATACCCATGTCCCGGGACAGCTGCGGTGCCGCGATTGCGATGTTCTCTTTCCACTGCAGAAACACGACTTTCACTGCCCGAAATGCGATGGGAAACGCGTGGAAATTGTCGGCGGGCGGGAACTCTATATCGAAAATATGGAGGTGGAATAAATGGCCGCCCGGACGATCACCGTCAAAGAAAACATCCTCGGAGCGAATGCCGAACAGGCAGAAATAAACCGGAAACGGTTGGACGGCCACCATGTCCGGATGATCAATATCATGTCGTCTCCCGGATCCGGAAAAACCAGCCTGATTATGCAAACCATCCATCGGTTCAGAAACAAATACCGAATAGCGGTGATCGAGGGCGATGTCGCATCTTCCATCGATGCGGACAAAATAACGCAGCAGAATATTCCGGCGATTCAGATCAACACTTCCGGCGGATGCCACCTGGACGCCCGGATGGTTCAGACGGCGCTGGATGGGTTGGACCTGGATCGGATCGATCTGATTTTCCTGGAAAATGTGGGTAATCTCGTCTGCACGGCCGATTTTGACCTGGGCGCTCATAAGGACGTCGTGATCCTGAGCGTTCCCGAAGGCGACGATAAACCTCACAAGTATCCGGTCGCGTTCATCGAGGCGGATGCGGTCCTGGTAAACAAAATAGACGTTTTGCCATATTTTGATTTTAATTCGGACACATTTCCCGAGATAATCAGTGGTCTCAATCCTTCGGCCAGGCTTTTTTCTCTTTCCGCTAAAACGGGAGAGGGGATGGAACGTTGGTTTTCATGGATTGAAGAAACACTTTCGTGAATGAAACGCATTTCAGGAGGAACGATATGACGGGCACGGCAATTTACAAGGAGCTATCGGACAAATTGGGCGTTTGGGAATCCGAACGTTTTTTGAAAATACTGGCCGCGACGTTTACTCCGGAGGAGGCGAGGATTTGCCTCGAGTTATTCGAGCCCGCCACCCGCAAGGAACTTGCCGAAAGACTGAGCGTCGATGAAAAAGAGCTCTCCAAAAAGCTCGATGTACTCGTGGACAAAGGAGCTCTCACGCGGGGATTGACCCAGTACGCTTTTCACACGACCCTGCTGGCGTTTCACCACGAATGCGTCGCCGATACGGCGCCCCACGCCGGTCCATATGCGCTCTCCACGGAGTTAAAAGAGCTGTGGTCCGATTTTTTTTACAATGAGTGGTCCTACCACTTCATCGAACACGTCGAGGGGATGATCCGGGTTTTGGGCCGGAATCTGCCCATCTGGCCGGCGATTGGCGCGCTCGAACGCAGCCCCGACATCAAGCCGGAGGACATCCTCCCGGAAGAGAACTGGAAGCTGCGAATCGAAAACGCCAAGAGCAGAATCCTGGCGCCGTGCGGCTGCCGGATCTCATGGGGGCACAAATGCGACCTGCCGCTGATGACGTGTTTCGCCTGTTTTGACAGGCCGAGGGGCGAATACTATTTCAACCAGCCCGGCAGGCTGCTGAAAGAAGTATCGTTGGAAGAGTCCCTGGAAATCGTGAGGCAGGCGGAGAGCGCGGGACTCGTGCACTGGGGCGACTGCTACTGCTGCGACTGCTGCTGCGAAAATCTCTTCCCCGTGAAGCGCGCAAAGCGTTGGGACCTGATGACGCCGAACCGGTTTCTGGCAGTCGTGGACGAGCAGGAGTGTACCGGCTGCGAGGTGTGCGTAGAGCGCTGCCCGTTCGAGGCAATTGAAATGAAACCGGGCGCGACCGCCAAGGCGCAAGTCTCATCGGTCGATCCCGAAAGATGCAAAGGCTGCGGCCTCTGCATCATCACGTGCGAACCGAACGCGCTGACCTATAAGATTGTCCGACCGCCGGAATACCTGAAACCCAAACCGCCCGAGGGAGACCAGACGGAAAAGCCCGTGCACGAAATCCCCGTCTGGGGCCACTATTTTCTCAAATAGGCCGCAAATATGGTATTGCGGACGGGATTCAAGCCATCAAAGTCGTTCGCTGGCACGCGGCAGAATGGGGAATCGATCCGAACAGAGTTGGATTCATGGGGTTTTCCGCCGGAGCGATGGTGACGAGTGGTACGCTGCTCCAGGAAGACGCGGCGGCGCGGCCTGATTTCGCGGCCCCGATTTATGGCGGCCCGTTTGGCGTCATGCCGCCTATTCCCGCCGGCCTGCCGCCTGTTTTTCTCGCCTGGGCACAGGATGACACGCTGGCCGGCCCTTCCGCGATGAGGTTTTATCAAGCTCTGCGGGCTGCGGGTTATCAGCCTGAGCTTCATATTTTCAGAAGCGGCGGAAGCACTCGTCCTGCGCTGAATTCAAAGAGTTTAGCCAAACAAAGCAGATCGGAGTTGCAGGAAATATAAATGGAGGGTGTAACCATGCAGCAGGAAGAATATGACCGGCTTTTGAGTCTCGTAAGGAAGCGACGGACGGTTCGCAAATTCAAATCGGATCCTGTCCCTGAAGGCTGCATCGAAAAGATCATCGATGTTGCGCGGTGGGCGCCTTCGGGTTTTCACACGCAACCGTGGGAATTTGTAGTAGTGAAAAAGAAAGAAGTGAAAGATGCCATCGTCGGCGTTCTAGACAGGCTTGCTCCGCCTATTAAAAACGCCAAACTCGAAAGCGAATCCGCACCCGCCTCACGGGGAAGCTTCCGCGATGCGCCCGTGTTCATCATCCTTTTAGCCGACTGGCGGGCAAAAGTGGGATTGCCCGGCCATCCCACTGAAATAAATCCGATGGTCGCCGGCATCTATAGCTCGGGCCTGGCCAGCGCATTTCTCTATCTGCACCTGGCGGCGGCATCCCTTGGTTTGGCTTCCCAGTGGTACACGGCCGCATCGCGTCCGGAAGCAGAAAAGGAAATTAGAACGATTATCGGTTTTCCGGAAGCCCTGACCATATACGACATGATGGTGCTCGGCTACCCGGCCGCACCGCCCAATCCGAAAGAGCTGCGGGATCTTGTCGGTATGATCCATTACGATGATTGCGGCCTTCAGGATTTTCGCACCGACGATCAGGTTCTCGCCGATGCCCAGAAGACGTGGGAGTGGTGTATGTCCGAGCATTAGTGTCCCGTCCCAGAAGTTCGTATTTGCTATATAGCGATCATGGAGGTGAGTGATGAAAAAGATGCTGATCGGTTTCAGTATTGCTCTGGCGGTCATGATAGGTGGAGTTGCGGGTCGCTTCGGTTCGCTAAGCGGACAGGAATCCCAAAACAGCCGCCTTGCAGTCCTCTGGACCAGCGGAGACCCGGAGGTCGCACACCACGCCTGCTTCATGTATACCGACAACGCAAAGAAGCAGAAATGGTTCGATGAAGTAACCCTGATCGTTTGGGGACCCTCCGCACGCCTTCTTGCTGGTGACAAAGATCTGCAGGCTAAGATCAAGGGGATGCTGAGTGACGGAGTACGGGTGCAGGCATGCCAGGCGTGCACAGACTCATACGGCGTCACGGAACAACTGCGGCAGATGGGCGTTGAAGTGAAGTATATGGGCAAACCGTTTACGGACCTTATCAAGCAAGGCTGGCACATACTCACCTATTAGAAGGCACTGCTTTTGTGTGCCATGGCCACATCACAATTGCTTTCGATCTCAAGCAGGAAGGCATCCTACCTGCATGGATACGGAAAGAAGTTTCCGGGGAAAAACGAAAACCCTTCACCGCACCAGGGGACTTGTCCAAGACCTGATCGTCACGCGGCAAGGAGCGACGATCACACTCTGGTCGGAAGGGGGCATCCGGCATACCGTTTTCGATAGCGCAGCTCCCCATCTTCCGGGACTCGAATATGCCCGCAATATGCTAGCGGTCCTGGCGTTCTGCCCTCATGCGCAGTCATGCCTCATTCTCGGGCTCGGCGGAGGTTCTATTCCGCGCATGCTGCTGGCGGCGCGGCCGCTGATCGAGGTGGAAGCGGTCGAGGTCGATTCTGCTGTCGTGGAACTGGCCGCGAAGTATTTCGATATCCGTGCGCTGCCCCGATTCAGGATTCATCTGCGAGACGCGGCATCCTTTCTCAGAGGCTGCACCTCACGATACGAGATCGTCGTCATCGACACCTATGTTGGCGAGCGATTTCCGGATCATTGTGCAACCGCCGATTTTGTCAAAGACGCAAGAAAATGCCTTTCGGACGATGGCGTGCTGGCAGTCAACTGGCTGGGCGGCGACAGGCAGACACAAGAAAGCCTGTTGAAGAACCTCGAGCGGACCGTTGGTTCCGTCTGGCAGCTGCCCGGCATGCAGTCACGCAATTTTCTATACTTCGCGCCGGCAAAGCCGACCACGCGCCGCGAAATCACCTCGACCGCGACAACCATCGGGGCTGAAATCCCGTTTGAACATTCACTCGGAATCCTCATTCAGCACCTCCGTCATCGCGGATAGATTCCGAAATCGTCGCTCCTGATATTTTTTAAAATTATTTGACAGATGGTTGATGGATCCCTGAAATTTAATTTTCACCACATTTAGATCTTGTGCCGCACCTTCGGCGCTCTGGTGAACCATACTTCCTATCCCGGCCTAACGGCCGGGCCTACTCTGTGTCGGTCCTTCGGACCTAAACAGCGTTGGAGCTTTGGTTTTATGCCCCCGCATCGCCGCAAGCGCTGACGCGAATTTGTGTCGCCCTTACATGCCACAATGACGCAGATCTTGATTCTTGTGCAACTCAAGGGAAGCGGCATTTCAGAGAGCCTCGAAGAGGCGGCAGAGAGTAGTCCCGACCGTAAGGTCGGGAGAGGCGGACGATACGACGATGAGCGCCGAAGGTGCGGCACTCGTGCAAAGACTCCCCTTCAACTCCGGAATCGAGGCTTATTTCACGGCCTTTCGTGCGTTCCATCGACAGTTTATCGAACGGAAAAGATTTGCAGTCCCTTCGCCATGTTTCGAATTTTCAGCCTGGTTTTTTGCATGGGCACACGGCAGCTCCTTATGGTGCGTCCCGGCCCACTCGGTTCTGTGGAGAATGGCCTTCAAAATTGGTCCTGTGCTATCATCTGCGATAACGCAGAACTCCCTGCGTCGTTCACTCTGATAGGGAGGCTCGCCTATGTCATCGAACTGCTTCGGTTCGCGTCGTCGGTTTCTCAAAACTTCCCTACTTGGCAGCCTGGGCTTGGCGGAGGGGCTGCGTTTCGCGGATGCTGCGAGTGCCCAGAATAGCAGAGGCGCGCCGGTTGGCGCCCCGCCACCATCCCCGGCTGCGGCCGCAGCGCCTGAGGCGCGCGTGGCGCTGACGACCGGCAATGATCGCGCGGATAATACCTTTCGTGCCCTGCGCACATTCGAAAAGGAAATCGCGCAGGCCATCGGCAACAAGCTCGTCGTCGTCAAACCGAACAACGTCAATACCAGCAAGCCGCTGTGCGCGACGCACGCCGATCACATCGAGGGAATCCTGGAGTTCCTCAAGTCCATCCGGAAGACGAACGTGGTGATTGCCGAATCGCCGGCGGAAGGCCCGACGCTCGAGGGTTTCGCCAATTTCGGATACAACAGATTCGTCGGCAAATACGGCGTCAAGCTGGTGGACCTGGACAAGACACCGGTGGATACGGTGTATTGCATGGATCAAACAGATCTGCGCCCGCACGCCTGCCGGGTATCCGGAATGATGCTGGATCCGAATCACTTCATCATCTCGGCGGCCAAACTCAAAACGCATTTCTTCACGGTGGGAACGTTCTCGCTCAAAAACGTTATTGTCGCCGCGGCAGTCAGAGATCCCGGGAAGCCCGGCGGCGAAATGGACCGGACCAACCGGTTTCTCGTCCATGGCGGCGGTGTGCGTGGAGTCCACTACAATCTCACGGCGCTGGCGCCGCGTTTGCATCCGCACCTGGCAGTGATTGACGGCTTCGAGGGCATGGAGGGCGAAGGCCCCGTCGACGGAACGCCGGTCGACCATCGCGTCTGCGTCGTGAGCACCGACTGGCTCGCCGCAGACACGGTGAGTGCAGAGCTCATCGGACTCGGGATCGGCAAGGTGGGATATCTGACATACTCCGCAAAGGCGGGCCTCGGCCAGGCGAACCTGGGCAAGATTGAAATTATCGGGGCGGCCCTGAAGGACCACATCAAGGTTTATAAGGAACCGGCTAACATCAGGCAGCTCCTGGAATGGCAGAAGCCCCTGCAAAGCGCCTAGCGCGGCCCGGGGCCGCAACCAATATTCGACATTGGCGATGGCCGCGCGCTTTCAGCTCTCAGCATTCAGCGCTTAGCGTCTGAATATGAGTATTGTGATTCCAATCATTTCATATGGCAAAACTTCTTTGCAAAATGCAAAGAAGTCACGGATAAAGAATCTAATAGGCTGTCCGAGTAATTACATCCTGCCGTGCAAAATGAACCGAAGTGTCTTTGATTTCTTCTAATGATAATTCTGTTCCTGATCGAGGTTGCCTCTCGGCGACTGATGATCGAGAGGTCGACTTTTTCGTTTTGCCTGTCCGGCCATGGAGGAGAATTCAGATGAGATATGTGAGCCAGCTGACAATTGCGGCGGTTTTATTGGCAGCGCCGCTATTCGCACAGACCAATGCAAATCCTAAAACGATTCAGGAAGCCCCGGATATCTCCGCTCTTATGCAAAAGATCCGCGACCTCGAGGACCGGATCATTGCGATGGAAGGACAGATGCGACAGCTCAAGGAGCAGCAGGCTGCCGCGCCGGCCGTCTCCCCGGCACAGGCCAAAGCGACCGAGCCCGCGGCGATTTCGACGTCGGCCGCCGCACTTCCCGCGTCAGATCTCGGCACGGCCCCAACAAATGCATCGTCCCCTCAGTCCATCGCCTTGGGTGGCGCAGGCGGAAGTGCAGCGAAAGCCCTGAATCCCGACATCAGCGTTATTGGAGACTTTATCGGCGTTGCCGGACACAATCCCGTGCAGCCTTCACCTTCTCTGCAGATGCACGAATCGGAAATCGGCTTGCAGGCGATTCTCGACCCGTATGCGCGCGGGGACTTCTTCCTTTCCTTCGGGGAAGAGGGTGTCAACCTGGAGGAGGGATACATCACCTTTACCTCATTGCCTGCCGGTTTCGTGGTGAAGGCAGGCAAGATGCGCTCAGACTTCGGGAAAGTGAATACGATGCATAACCATGTGCTTTCCTGGGTGGACCGCCCTCTGGTAACGGACAACCTGGTAGGGGGCGAAGACGGGATCAACGATGCCGGTTTCTCGATCCAGCGCATCCTGCCGGCACCCAAGGGGATTTTTCTCGAGGCGACCGGGCAGCTTTTCCGCGGTGATTCCGCCGATGTGTTCACGGCATCAAACAAGAGCGATTTAAGCCAGGTAGTTCACCTGCGGGGGTATAAGGACATTACCGATTCGACCAACCTCGATCTTGGCTTCTCCTTTGCCCGCGGGCATAACGACCTCGGCAGCGACTTCCTAACTTACCTCTATGGCATAGACGCCACTCTCCGGTGGAAGCCGTTACGGCGGTCGATTTATCATTCGGTCGTCCTCCGGAGCGAATTCATCTGGAGCCAGCGCCAGCAGGTTCTATCGGACCAGTCGGCTTTTGGCTTTTATACATCCGCCGATTACCAACTGGGGCGGCGCTGGTTTCTGGGTGGGCGGTATGACCGCTCCGATCGCAGCCGGACTGCCAATGAAACAGATAACGGCGGTTCGCTGGTGCTCACCTACAGGCCAAGCGAATTCAGCCTGGTGCGCGGCCAGTATCGCTTTACGCGCTATGCGGATAACGTGGATACACACGAATTGTTAATGCAAGTGCAATTTTCTTTAGGGGCACACGGGGCTCACCCGTTTTAGGAGAAGCATATGAAAAAGAAACAGAACCGTGCGGGTCTTCTTGCCGCCTTCGGCTTTTGTCTGCTGATTTGCGTCGCAGTGTCGCCGTCAACGGTCTGGGCCAGGAAGTTGAACGTGGTTACCTCCACTGCGGATATGGCAGCCCTGGCTCAGGAAGTGGGAGGCGACAAGATCGACGTTGAATCCATAGCCAAAGGCTACCAGGATCCGCATTTTGTCGAAGCCAAGCCCAGCTTCCTGTTGAAGCTGCACCAGGCCGATTTGTTGATCAGCGTCGGATTGCAGCTGGAAATCGGGTGGCTGCCGCCGCTGGTCACGCAGAGCGGAAACCCGCGAATCCAGGCAGGAGCATCGGGCTATCTGGACGCTTCGCAGTTCTGCGAGATCCTGGATATCCCGCAGGGTTCTTTGACACGCGCCGAGGGCGATGTTCATCCGCTGGGCAATCCACACTATTGGCTCGATCCCGACAATGGGCGGCGAATCGCGAACGGGATCGCCAAAAAGCTGGCCGAACTGGATCCGGGCGATGCCGCGTACTTTCAGCAAAGATTCCAGGACTTTGACAAGCGGCTGAGTGCCGCGGAGCAGAAGTGGGATGAGGCGATGAAGCCCTATCGCGGTCAAAAAGTTGTTACATATCACCGTTCCTTCCCAAACTTCGCCAAGCATTTTGGATTGGATGTCATCGGGTATGTGGAACCCCGGCCGGGCATTCCTCCAACTCC
Source organism: Acidobacteriota bacterium (assembly GCA_035506515.1). GTDB lineage: Bacteria > Acidobacteriota > UBA6911 > UBA6911 > UBA6911 > UBA6911. Next base: position 57,343 of record DATJPG010000095.1, on the reverse strand, counting down.
CGGCCACACGATCGAAATCATCCAGCTGATAAAACGAGAGAATTGCAGGGTAGTGCTGGTGGAACCGTATTTCGATCTCAAAACGCCGCAGTCGATCGGGCGAGAGACCGGGGCACAGGTCGTGGTCTATTTGCCCTCCGTCGGGGGAGAAAAACAGGTCGCCACGTATTTTGACCTTTTCGATTACGACATAGGATTGCTGATCAAAGCTTTCAAGAACAGTCATTAAGGAGTCATATGGAGATTCTTCCGTTTTTGCTGGCGCCATTTCTTGCCAGCCTGATCCTGACCGGTATCCACGCCTACCTGGGCGTGCACGTGGTGGAACGCGGCGTCATTTTCGTTGATCTGGCGCTGGCACAGATCGCCGCACTGGGTGCGACCATTGCCATTCTGTTCGGCATGGACCCCCACGGAAGCGAGGCCTATTGGTTGAGCCTCGCGTTTACATTTATCGGAGCCGCCTTTTTTACGTTCGCTCGAACGCGGCGCGGTCACATCCCTTTGGAGGCATTTATCGGTATCGCATATGCCGTAGCCTCGGCGACCGCCATTCTCGCCATGAGCAAAGCAACCGGCGAAACCGAGCATCTCAAAGATATGCTCGTAGGAAATATCCTGGCTATCTCCTACCGCGATGTCGCAAAGACAGCGGTGCTCTATGGCGTGATCGGTGCCTTCCATTATATTTTCCGCAAGCAGTTCCTGTTGATTTCGACCAATCCGGCTGCGGCCAAGGCCAGCGGTCTCAAGATTCGTTTCTGGGATTTCCTGTTTTACGCATCCTTCGGCTTCGTGGTGACGTCGTCGGTCGCGATCGCCGGGGTCCTGCTGGTGTTCTGTTACCTGGTAGTCCCCTCCGTAGGAGCCATGTTGTTTGCGGATACCATCGGACGGCGTCTTGCAATCGGCTGGACGATGGGAACCCTGGTTTCTGCCCTGGGCGTATATTTTTCGGTGGCGCTCGATCTGCCGACGGGTGCGACGATCGTGGCCACATTTGGAGCGGTGCTGATTGTGATGTTTTGCTTCCACCTCATGTACTACCGCGGGGGCAAAGCCGGACGGCTCAAAGGCGCCACCTCCGTGGAGCGTCCACAGGAACCGATCTAAAGCCGCATGATTCATGAAGGAAATCGACTTGGGCAAGTAACTGCTTTGCACATGACAAAACGGGATTGGGATTTTACATATAGGAGGAGGTACCTATGTCGATTGTATGGACAAAAGATGTAGACCAGGCGCTGGCTGATGCTCGCGCCGGCGCGCGTCCTGTATTGCTGGATTTTAGTGCGGCTCCGATGTGAGGGGGCTGCGCGCGGCTGGATGCCGAGGTATATACGGACCCGCGTGTGGTGAGCTTCATTAATGAAAGCTTCATCCCGGTGAAGATACACATCAAGGAGCAGCCGAAATCATTCGAGCGTTTTGGGGCGCAGTGGACGCCGACCATTCAACTGCTCGATTCCGACGGGACGAAGCGCCATCAGATCGAAGGGTTTCTGCCCGCCGACGACTTTCTGGCACAGCTCAAGCTCGGGCTTGCTCATTCCGCTTTTGCACGGCAGGAGTTCAAGGATGCCGAAAGTTACTACGAGGATGTAGCGAATACACTTCCCAAATCGGATGCTGCCGCCGAGGCGCTATATTGGCTCGGCGTGTCCCGCTACAAAGGCAGCGGGGACCCTGGTTTTTTGCGCCAGACCGCCGAAGCGTTCAAGACTCGCTTCCAGGACAGTTCATGGGCCAAGAAAGCCTCCGTTTGGGCGTGATAGGACGCCGGCCGATGCGTTATTCGGCGATCTTGCAGGGTTTGCCTAGGCGGATCACGCGGGTGTCCCAGATGCATCCGCCGGCGCAATTCCAACCGTAGTACCAAAGGTAGGTCAGACTCCTCGAACGAGAGTACGGATTGATGATGATACCGCTGTATTTCGCGGCAACCTCCCCCCACAGAATGTAATTCGAGAATTGCCTCTGGATTTCGCCGAATAGATCCGTCCCATAATCGCGCGCAAATTTGTCCATGCCCTTCGTGCTTTGCAGGAGCTGGATTTGACCGGAGAGGTTATGTCCATACTTTCGCGTAAATGCGTCGATTTGTTTTGCAGTGCGAAGAAAAAGTATTCGGGACGTAGCCAGGATGGTCACCCGATGGCGATAGCGCAGGTTTTCAGGACAGAAGTCGACGGCTTCGCACCACTGCTTCCAGCTACCGTTCACATCGAACCATAGGCCATGCGGCTTGGGATGCCCGCTCTGCGGATAATCCATCTTGCGCAGCTTTACCGGACTAGATGCCCAGTGATAGTACGTTATGCGCGTATTTTTGGAGATTGGACCTGTCATTCTATCCACATCGCCGGATGCCGCATAGTTTTTCCCGCGAGCGTCCCCGCCGGCTGCCCGTGATCATATAACGAATTCTCGACAAAATGCAGTCCTTCCATCCGCATTTGAATGCCCGGCGAATCCCGCGCTGCAATCTTGGCCCAAAATCATGCGGCTGTGCCGCATCCACGACGGGAACAGACAGACAGGAAACGTCGGTCAAAGACCCGCGGCCCCGGGATTTATCTGTAGCACGTATTTTAGTGTTGTGTTACGCTTTTCGTTCGCATGGGCTGCGCCGGAATTGCGGACTGCGCAGGCATACGCAAACAGAAATGCCATGCGCATGAGGGTGGAGTTTTGGCAACCGGGATGCATTTAAAATTCGGATACCAAGGATTTTCAGCAAGATACTACGGATTGCTTCTACTCTGGCTTGCGACCACGGCGATGCACATACCCGACGGCTATCTCAGCCCGGCCACATCCGCAATCCTGTTTCTGCTGGTTTTGCCCTTCTGGGTATCGGGCGTTCGCAAGCTGCGCAAAGGGCTGAATGCGCGCGGCGCGCCGCTGATCGCACTGCTTGCCGCTTTTTCTTTCGTCATCATGATGTTTAACATTCCTCTCCCGGGCGGAACGACGGCCCACGTGACGGGAGCCGCTCTGGCTGCGATCATCCTGGGTCCGGAGGCGGCAACCATCGCGATTTCGACGGCGCTGATCATTCAGGCGTTTTTCTTCGGAGACGGCGGCGTCCTCGCCCTGGGAGCCAACTGTTTCAATATGGCGGTGATCGTCCCCCAATTCAGCTCCGCCATTTATCGGGCGTTCGCCAAAGGCTCCCCGATCGATTCACGAAAACGGCTGGCAGGCGTGGCGGCAGGAGCCTGGACGGGGGTTACGATGGCGGCATTCTTTGCCGGGCTGGAGTTCGGCATCCAGCCTCTCCTGTTCAAGTCCCCGGACGGCAGCCCCCTCTACGCACCCTATCCTTTATCCGTTTCGATTCCGGCGATGGTGATTCCGCATGCTCTGATCGCCTCGGTTGCGGAAGCCCTGCTCACGGTATTAGTGGTGGCATACTTGCGGCGTTCGAATCCCGCGATATTGGAACCCGTCGAAAAACCGGGACTGATGCCCGAACCTCGCGGAACCGGCAAACTGCGCAAGTTATGGATCGGCCTGTTGGTATTGGCATTGATTTCCCCCTTGGGTCTTTTGGCGCCCGGCACCGCCTGGGGCGAGTGGGGAACAGAGGAGCTTGCGAGAATGGGTCTGAAGTCAATCCCGAAAGGGATTGCTCGGCTGTCGGGTATTTGGGGTGCGCCATTGCAGAATTACAATCTGCCGGCTCTGGGAAATTCCAGCCTGGGATACATTCTGTCCGCGCTGGTGGGCGTCCTGGTCGTGAGCGTCGTCGCCTGGCTATTCACCAGGATTCTGACTCTCGGCTCTAAAGCGCGATCGGGGAATCGATGAAGCTAAAGAGACATAACGTATTGGAGCATGTGATCCGCGATATCAGCAGCGCGCTCGAGCGTTCCCTTTTCGCGGAGAAAATCAGCGCGCGCTCAGGATTGTTGCAGAGCCTGGATGCGAGGCTCAAGGTGGTCTGCATACTTGCTTTGCTGATCGCCGTAAACCTGTCGCACAGCCTTGCAGTCATTGCCGCGGTCTATCTTGTGGTTTTTGGGTTGGCATGCCTGTCGCGCGTCCCGGCCATCGATTTCATCCTCAGAGTTTGGCTGTTCCTGCCTCTCTTCACGGGCGCGCTGATCATTCCGGCTCTGTTCCTGACTCCCGGCCCGCCCCTGGCATCGCTGCCTTTCGGACTGGTCATTACGCACACGGGGCTGACGACCGGTTTGTTCTTGCTCTTGAGGGTCAGCACCTCCGTGTCGTTAACTCTCCTGCTGATTCTGACCACTCCATGGAATACGGTGCTGAGCGCTCTGCACGTCATGAGAGTTCCGGACGTATTTATCCTGACATTGGGGATGACGTACCGCTACATCTACGTTTTGCTGCACGTCGCAAACGATATGTTCCTATCGCGCAAGAGTCGCGTGGTCGGGAGGCTGAGCGGTGTGGAACAGCGCCACATCATGGCCGCCGCCGGTTCGACCCTTTTGAGCCGGTCGCTCAACATGAGCAGCGAGGTGTACCTGGCAATGAAATCGCGCGGCTTTCACGGTCGCGTGGTCACGCTGGACCTTTTCAAGATGCAGATACGGGATTGGATATGGGGAGGGCTGTTGCTGTCGTTAAGTTTGGCGGCCATTATCCTGGGCCGTTGAGAATTGCATTCATAGAAAATTGCGAGGCACTTTGAATACAGAGTCGGTATTCCGCGTCGAGCGCGTGTCCTTTGCCTATGATGGCGATCATGTCGCATTGGATCAGGTCGATCTGACGGTGCGGGCGGGAGAAAGCCTGGTCATTCTGGGCGCCAATGGATCGGGCAAAAGCACGCTGCTTAAATTGCTGGACGGATTGTATTTTCCTTCCCACGGCGCCATCACGGCATTCGGCAATCCTCTGACCGAGCAAATGCTGGATGATGAGGCGATTAATTTTGCCTTCCGGCGTCGCGTCGGATTGGTTTTTCAGGATGCCGACGTTCAACTTTTCTCCCCCTCCGTCCTGGAGGAAGTGGCGTTTGCACCGCTTCAGCTTGGACTAAACCGAGAGGAAGTGAATGAGCGCGTGAACTCCTCGCTTCGCGCGCTGGGAATCGAGGCTCTGGCAGGCCGGGCTCCGCACCGGCTCTCGGGCGGCGAAAAGCGCAAAGTGGCGCTGGCCTCGATTCTCAGTCTCCAGCCCGAAGTCTGGTTATTGGATGAGCCCACGGCAGGCCTGGACCCGCGCAGCCAATCCTGGCTCATTAATTTTATACGGGAGCAAAACAAAACCGGTAAAACTCTTGTGACGGCCACGCATGACCTGAGTGTCGCGGAACTGATCGCCACGCGAGTCTATGTGTTTGGCACGGATCATCAGATCGCGGCAACGGGGACCACAGAAGAGATTTTAGCAAATCACGAACTTCTGCACGCCTGCAACCTTGCGCACTACCACCTTGCAAAGAAGCATGATGGATGAATCGAAGACCCTCCGGCGATCGCATTGAAGCCGCGCCCGATGCGATTTGAAAGCAGAGATGCGCCGGCCGATGAGGCGCACCATGGGCCGGTCATTGATCAAACCCTACATCATCGCGGTAAAAGGCCACTGGGCGGCTTTATTTCGTTATCCGGGAATTCCCTTCCGCCATCAAGCTACTGCCGCATATAATTAGTTTAATGAGTCACCAAGGATCATCGATCGGCGCGTAGGCAGCCTCTGATTGGAGGCATGCATATCCGTGATCGGTACGACTCCGGACTGACTGGGCATTTGTATATTGGGAGCGAGGGGTAAAACCATGAGGACCCGGGGAATCCTGGCATTGGGGTTATTTCTTTTTCTTTCAATTCCCGTTTCGGGACAGGTTAAAGACATCCTTAGATTATTTTAAAGTTAAAACCATGAATCGACTGACGGCTGCGTTTACACCGATTGTCAATAAATCCATGAATGAAGTGGGACTGGTCCGGCAGTACGATCAGTTCATGGGAAGCGCGCGACAAATACCATTTCTGCCCACTCAATCGCTGGATATCCACAAGTATGTGGTCACCAAGGCTTTGGATGGGCTTTTTTTAGTTTTAGGCCAGGAAGAACGCAACATCCGCAAAAATCCTGCAGCTCGCGTAACCCAGCTGCTAAAAGATGTTTTTGGCCGATAATCCGCCCGCGTGGCGCGGTCCATAAGTGAGAACGACGGGCGTGTCCGAGAGCGCCCGCTGCCGGCGTTCGGCAGCATTACGGAGGAAACAATGGGAAACTCAGATACTTCATCCTGGCAATTCACCCAGGTCGGCGTTGTCGTCAAAGACGTTAAACAGGTAGCCGAACGACTGACATTCCTCGGAATCGGGCCATTTCAAGAGATGAAACTGCCCACGAACAGGCAGGAGTTGTTCCGCGGCAAACCTGCGCTCGCGGACGCCAAGATCATGGGTGCACCATTGGGAGGCACGCAGCTCGAGCTGATACAACCGATCGCCGCGGAATCGCCGCACCGGGAGTTTCTCGAGACCAAAGGCGAGGGCATTCAGCACATCATGATTGCCGTGGACGATATTGAAAATGAGATTAAGCGGTTGACGGAGAAAGGCTGCACGGTTCTGCTCGACATTCGCATGCCCGGAGATCTCCACGGGGCATATATCGATCTGCACGCAGGCGGCATTATCCTCGAAATGTTCCAGAAAAGACCCAATCCGGATTGACGAACGGGTCTGCACCGCGCGGCGCAGACGGGCGTGATGGATTGGGAAATTTGGGGATTCCGCAAAACACTGACAGCAAAAACGCTATCGATGCGGTCAATCGCACGACGGGAGCGCTGGCGTCCCGCCCGATGCCGCATAGTTTTCCTGGGACCGCCGTCCTCGGCTGCACACACACCCTAAAGCCAGACGACAACAAGCCGGTGAGGACGCCGGCGCTCCCAGCGATGCAGGGAATTCGGGACGAGGACGACTCTGGATAGCCGTCCTCACAGGCGCTGCAGTTAATAGACAATCTGTCAAACCGAGCCGAACTACAAAATGTGCTCGCTTCTATTGATCACGTCGTCCTGGATATCCGAAGAAAGCTGCGTGAAATAGGCGCTGAATCCTCCGATGCGGACGATCAGGTCGCGATGATTTTCCGGGTGGATCTTGGCATCCTTCAATTCATTCGTGTCCACCATGTTGTATTGAATGTGCGAGCCGCCCTTCGACATGAATGCATTCGTATAGGCCACAAGCTTGCCGATGCTCTCGTCGCTCCGCAGCATTGCCGCCGAAAACTTTTGATTCAGCACCGACGCGTGCGACTCTTTAAACTCCGCATGGAGAGCGGACCGGAGCACGGCTGTCGGCCCTTTCTTGTCCGCGCCTCTCATCGGGGACACGGAGCCGTCGTTGAGCGGTTCCAGCGCTTTCCTGCCGTTCGGCAGTGCGCCGACGCCCAATCCGCCGAAGTAGTGCCACGCGAGACCTTCTCTCGCGACGATGTAATTACGAAATGGCGAGTTGTCGTAGCTGCGGATTATTTGATAGGAATCCCCGCTGATTTTGCCGGCAAGCAGATCAACCTCACTCAAGTCATTGCCGAATTTGGGTTGCGCCAGGCACATCTGCCGGATTTCTTCGCCGCGCTTCCCTTCGAAATTGCTATCCAGCGCATGGAGAAGCGCGTCCATGGTCAGTTTCTTTTCGTCAAACACCAGCTTCTTCACCGCCATGAGGGAATCGGCGACATCGATGATGGCCCTGTCGGAGATGCCGAACATGGTGCATTCCGGATCCGGAATCAGCAGATCCTGGCCTATGTCCATGCACCGTTGAATGCCCATCGCCGACAGGAAAGGGAGCCGCATGTGCTTGAATTGCTCCTTGCGGGCGATGGCAGCCAACCAGAAAGAACGGTGCGTGATGAACTTGTGCTGCTTCATCAGGGCGTCGTACAGCTCATCAAAACTCTTGAATGTCTTTGGATCGCCCGTTTCCAACCCGATGCGCTTGCCGTTCACATCCGTTCCGTTATGCAGGACCAGGTGAAGCATGGCAGCCATGTTGCAGGCAGCCATTCCTTCGGCGCCATAATGCTCTGCTCTCGACGGCAGGCAGGGATACACGCAACCCAGCCCGCACCATTCTGCGGCTTCTTCCATGGGGATTCCGTCTTCCAGAAAATGGGAAATCACGACCTCGTCATTTTCAAATAGAGGAATGCCTCCCTTGGTAGCCATGTTTGTTTCTATGGCTTTTTTCATCAGCCACGGCGGCGTAGCCTTGTTCCAACGCAGTCCCACGGTCGGGGAAGACAACTGCAGGAGCCCGACGACGTGGAGAAAAAGATAACTCAATTCGTTCGAGCGGTCTGTCCCTGATTTGTCGACTCCACCGAGCATGATGTTATTGATGCCGAAATTGATCTGGTGCGATTCCTTGAGGCTTTCCGAAGCGACAAACGTCTGGGTGCCCCATCGTCCGATGAGCTCCGTCAGCAACTCCGCGGCTTTTTCCACGGTGATTGCGCCGCTGTTGATGTCCCGGATGAAGTAGGGGTACAGATACTGGTCGCCGCGCCCCCATTGCGGGTTGTTGTGCATCGGGTGCTCGTACAGCTTGCATACTCCGATGATGGCCATGGATTGAAGCGCTTCCTGAAAGGTCCGGGCCGGATGCTCCGGCACATGGTCGCAGATGTCCGCAATTTGGAGCAGCTCGGCCTTGCGCGCCGGCCGTGTTTCCGCAGCCGCCATTTCTCTTGCGAGAGCGGCATATCGGCGTGCATGGTTAATGGCCGCCTCACAGACGATGATGGCGGACTTCCAGAAGTAAACCTTGTCGATGTCGGACTCGCCTTTTGCAATAAAGGCATCGATGTGCGACTGCGCCTCTTCAATAAAATTCCGGAGCCCCTTTTCGAGGATTTTTTTCCACATAAGAACCGACGTGGTTTGCCCGTATATCGCGGTATCCAGGGTAGGATCTTTAATTCTTGCCGCTTCGGCATCCTTTATCCAGGAACCAACCACGGCCTCCCATGCTTTGTAGGTCATTTCGGGAGCCGTTTTGCCGCGGAATTCCCGGGCGCTTTCGCGCAGCAGCTCGAGGCTTTCGGCATCCAGGCCGACATTCGCATCCATCGTGATCTGAAGCTCGGCAGTTTCCTTCCAGATATCCGGGATATAGTCGCCGCACACATCGAACGCCGTTGCGCACCCGATGACTCCAGGCGTTGGCCGCCCCACGATCACGTCGTAATCGTGAATGCGGATTTCGACATTCTCGACGATTTTTTTAAACAGCTTCGCGCGGCGAAGCTGGATATCCTCCCCATCGGTTTCGCGCCAGGATGCGACCGTCCATTTTTCCCTGTCCGCGAACAGCTTCCAGCCCGATTCCTTCACCGCTTTCTTCCAGCGCTGATTGCGTTCGCTCATCTGTAATGCGTCAATCCGGTTGAGGAGTTCCATGTTTACTTCAGCCATCTTGCACCTCGAAGAATTAATTACCGTGAAACCGAGCAATCGATGCCGCACTGGATGTAGGCTTTTCGAGCGGCCTCCACCTGTTCGTCATCCGCAGCGCCGCGCTCGTCCATTGCATAGAGAATATTGAGCGCCCTGTATTTGCTCTGGCCCATCCTGTGAAAAGGCATAATCTCGAGCCTCGCTGCACCGTTGCCGAGATTTTTTAAAAACCGGGCGGTCGCCTCGATATTTTCGATCGAGTCATTGATGCCAGGGACCAGCGGCTGGCGGAACAGGACATCCGCCCCGCGTTCGATCAGCAGCGCCGCGTTCTTCAGTATTGTACCATTCGGCTGCCCGGTACACCTCCTGTGGGCTTCCATGTCCATCACCTTCAGATCAAACAGAAAATGATCCGTCACGGGAATGATATCGAGAAACGACTCGGGATCGACACATCCGCATGTTTCGACGCAGGTATCGATTCCTTCCCGGCGGCACAGCTCGAACAGCTCCCGGACGAAGACCGAATGGAGCAAAGGCTCTCCCCCCGAAACCGTCACGCCGCCGTTCGATTCATCATAAAACATCTTGTCGCGCCGGACCGCATCCCAGACTTCGTCGACGGTCATGGATTGGCCGTAGCGGACCAACGCACCCGAATAGCATTGCTCCATGCAACTGCCGCAGGCCTTGCATTGGGAATAATCGATGCGATGCTCCCCTTCTCCGCACCGAATGGCATTGTTTGGGCAGGTTTCCAGACACTTGCCGCAATTTGCGCAGAGAGTTCGGATGAAGCCGATCACGGGTGATCCCGGAAGACATTCGGGGTTCGCGCACCACTGGCAAGTCAGGGGACAGCCCTTAAAAAAGACCACCGTTCGAATGCCAGGACCGTCATGGATGGAAAAGCCCTGAATGTTCGTGATAACCGCACTCTGCATCCCCAAAAGGATACAATGCCCGGTATGAAATTTACATGGGATTCTGCCTCGGCCCGTACAACTAGCCGGCCAGCACCGAAGCATCCAGCGCATGCACTCCGGCATCGCAAACGAACTCAGAGGCGGTAGTGTAGGCCGACTCGTCGCCGGCCAGGTACACGAAAAGCCCGGCAATCTCCGACGGGAAGGCGATGCGTTTGAGCGGAGACGGCGCCGCCATGGTTTTCAGGCGGTCCTCCACGCTGACGCCGGCCGCGCCGGCCGTTTCTTCCAGGCGGCGGTCGAACATTTCCGAACGGAACGCTCCGGGCAGCACCACATTGCTGCGGATTTTTTGCGGGCCATAGTCCATTGCCACCTGTCGGGATAACCCGAGCAGGCCGGCCTTCGTCGCGCAATAGGCCGCCGCAAACGGAAGTCCCCGTATTGCGCCAACCGATGCCACGTTTATGATGGAGCCTCCCCCGGCGCGGAGCATGTGCGGGATGGAATATTTCATCACCAGGAAGGGACCGGTCAGGTTGGTGTCCAGCACCTTCTGCCAGACATCCATATCCGTGTCGACCACGGTTTTGGGTACGCCCATCGCCGCATTGTTGACGACGATGTCCAGCTTACCGCCGAAAGCAGCGGCAGTCTCCACCATGCGTCGCACATCTTCCATCTTGCTGACGTCTGCGTCACAGACCGTGATCTGGCCGGCAGAAAAACGACTGGCAAGTTTTTCCAGTTCTTCGCGGCGGCGTCCCGTAATGCAGACCCTGGCACCTTCGCCGATAAACGCCTCGGCAACGGCCGCGCCAATGCCCGTCCCACCCCCGGTGATCAATGCAACTTTGCCCTGCAGTCTCATGATTCTCTCCTGTCTGATTCGACGTGGATGCAAACATGATTTCTATACGAAGACGGCTCTTCATGCAAATGATTTGCAGGGCGCCACGAATTCCACGGATTACCACGCATAGAATCCCTAATAATCCGTGGCGTTTGGGGTTAAGCAAACAAAAGATGCGAAAAAAGACGGAGAACGGATTGACAAGCGATCCGCTGGAAAGAAATAATCGCCGTGTCTGAATCAGCGTATGCGATGTGACGACGCTGTGACATCCTGAAGGAGTTAGGTATGGCAGATCCAAAGGCTGAACCCAAAGCGGTAGTTTGTACGAATCTCGAATTGCCCAAGGGCGTCCACGAATTCGAAACCGATGACACGAAGAGCAAGGCGCCGGATGATGACCCCATCAAACGAGTGATCTACATGGACGACAGGATTGTCCCGGGATCATTTTACGTCGAGGCCGTGTGGGTCGTGGGCTCGATACCGAGATCTCATCCCGAGCACTCGCACCCCGACTACGATGAAATTGTCGGTTTTGTCGGCAGCAACATGGACGATCCAACCGACCTGGGAGCGGAAATCGATTTCGTCGTCGACGGCAGGAAGATGACGATTACCAAAACCTGCTTTATCCACGTGCCTGCCGGAGTCAAACATGGCGGGCTTTGCTTCAGAAAGATCGACCGGCCGGTATTTCAGATCGCGATGTCGAGAATGAGTGCCTTTTCCAGCATTCCGCCCACATAAGAATCCGACAATTGCGCACTCTTGATATGGGATCAGAAAAGACAACGGACGCCGCGGCATCTGACAATTCATCGGCGGCTGCCGGCCCCACCGGGTTTTTCCAGCGCACGTTCCAGGCCTTCGGGTACCGCGACTTTCGCCTGATGTGGGCGGGTGCGTTTACGTCTACCACGGGGACGTGGATGCAGAGCGTTGCTCAATCCTGGCTGGTGCTGGAAATGACCGGCTCGCGATCCGCTTTTTTCCTCGGCCTGCTCGGCTTCCTCGGAGATCTGCCGATCATGCTGTTTTCGCTCATCGGCGGCGTGGTCGCCGATCGCATCGATCGCCGCATGATCCTGCTGGGATCGCAGTACGTGCAGATGACGTGCGCTTTCATCCTGACGCTGCTGGTCTATTTCAAGGTCGTGCACATCGGGCACATGATGGTCCTGGTGTTCGTGGCGGGCACGGCCATGTCATTTGGCGGGCCGGCCTATCAGGCGTTGGTCCCGGGGTTGGTGGAGCGCAAAGTTGTGCCCAATGCGGTGGCGCTGAATTCGATTCAGTTCAATCTGGCGCGCGTGGTGGGTCCCCTGATCGCTGGCGTCACGATGGCTGCGTTCGGCTCAGTCACCTGCTTTTTTCTGAATGGACTGTCGTTTTTGGCGGTAATCGCGGGGCTTTATCTGATCCGGGCCACGTTCCTGCCGCAGAAGACCGCGGAGTCGGTCCTGGAAAGCGTTCGGAGCGGATTCACCTTCATCCGCAAGCGGGGAGCTCTCTGGCAACTGTCGGTGCTAGGTTTCGTCAGCACCTTTTGCGGAATCCCGCTGCTGACGCTGCTGCCGGTGATCGCGAAGAATACGTATCACTTCGATGCAAAAGGGTATTCGTATCTGCTCTCGATTTCCGGGATCGGCTCGATCCTCGGCGCGCTGATTTACGCCGGGCTGGCTCAGCGCAGAAATCATGGACTGCTGGCGCTGCGCGTGCAGTTGGTGTTTGCTGTGCTGCTCGCGATCTTTGCAATGTCGCACTTCCTGCCGATCGTCTTCCTGTGCCTGTTTTGTTGCGGGATGTGCCTGATTACCCTCTTTTCCGCAATCAATTCCCTGGTGCAGCTCAGCGTCACCGAGGAGATGCGCGGCCGCGTGATGAGCATTTTCATGCTGGCTTTCCGGGGAGGGATGCCGCTGGGAAACCTGGTGGCCGGATACTTCGCATCGAAATTCTCGCCTTCCCAAACGCTATTCGCCCTTGGCTGCGTGCTGGCGGCGACTGCCCTCGCATTCCTGATGTCCAACAGCGGGATCAAGAAGCTCTAGAAAAGCGATGCGGCAGCAAGCGGCCGCTTTTGTGAGCAGCTTCTGAGGACGACACTCCAGAAGCTGCCTCAAAACCCCGGACCTGCTGTGTTATGCGCCAAGGCAGGTCCGAAGGACCGGCAGAGAATAGGCCCGACTGTAAGGTCGGGATAGACCAGTAGTATGAGACCGAGCGCCGAAGGTGCGACACGAGCCTTAGGAATAAGAAACGGGAAGGATTGTATATAAGACGTAAACAGTGCCGCGCCCTCGGCGCTCGATCTTTGCGATAACCTAATCCCGACGGTCGGGCCTACTATCTGCCGGCGCTTCGCGCCTCAATGATTCCGATTTTGGGATGGCGCCAGGTTTTGAGACAGTCTCTGGAGAGCCGTCCTCACAGATTATCTGCGAAAGCGCAAGTAAGCTTTGGCACTCCGAAAGCTTCGCCTGCAAAAATTGTGCGGCATTAGGCGCCATCGCAGCCATCTCCTTTAAAACTTGACGTGTCTTTAGTGCCCGTACTATATCTATCCGCCACTAGACCTCATTGCTTTGTGAATCAATGAAACTGCAGACGGCAGTGAAGAATCGGCGATTTTTGTTTCCAGCGGGAGATTGATATGTTGACCAACTTTATGCGATTCGTGTCGGTTGCGGCCCTCGGCATCCTCATCTTTGTTGCGCCGGTTGCCGCGGCTTCTTGTGAGAGCCTGGCATCGCTTACTCTGCCGGACGGGAAGATCACCTCGGCGGCTTTGATTGCCGCAGGTGCATTCACACCACCCACGGGTGGTGGAATGATGATGGGCGGGTCCGGCGGCCAGTCGGCTTTTAAAAGCGCACCCGCTTTCTGCCGCGTCACGGCTACTCTTACTCCAACTCCCGACTCCGATATTAGAATCGAGGTCTGGATGCCGGCAGAGAACTGGAACGGCAAGCTTGTCGGAACAGGCAACGGAATATGGGCCGGCAGCATCAGTTATTCCGCCCTGGCCGAACCCCTGGCGAAAGGCTATGCAACGGTTGCGACCGACGCAGGGCACATCGGCAGCGGCATGGATGCAAAATTCGCAGTCGGTCACAAAGAGAAACTCATCGATTTCGGATACCGGGCGGTCCATGAGATGACCGTAAAAGCCAAGGCAGTCATAGCTGCATACTATGGACGCAAAGAACAGCGGTCGCTTTGGGTTAGCTGCTCAACGGGCGGACGGCAGGGCCTCATGGAAGCCTATCGCTATCCTGAAGACTATAACGGCATATCCTCTATGGCCCCGGCAAATCCGATGGTGGGACTGATGATCGGCTCGTTGTGGACCGGCTATGCGGCCATCAAAGATGATGCGCACAGGCTCTCAATGGCCAAACTCAACGCGGCGCACAAGGCATTCATCAATCAATGCGACGAAAAGGACGGCCTGAAGGACGGGATTGTCGGCGACCCGGAGCATTGCAGCTTCGATCCGGGAACCATTCAGTGCAAGGAAGGGGACGGGAACGATTGCCTGACGGCTCCGCAGGTTGAAGCGTTGCGCGACATTTACGCCGGCACGAAGAATCCGCGTACGGGGGAAAAGATTTTCGCGGGGTTCGAGCCCGGCAGCGAGCCGCAGCTGATGACGCTGGTCAGCGGGAAAGAACCTTTCCCGGTTGCAACTTCCTACTTCCGCGATGTCGTGCTCAACAATCCGCAATGGGATTACAAATCCTATGACTACGATAAGGACCTTGCGGCGTCCTACAAAGCCGGAAGCGATATCGTTGACGTCCCGAGCAACGGACTTGCCAAATTCTTTAATGGCGGCGGCAGGCTTTTGCTCTCGCATGGCTGGTCGGACGGGCTGATTCCCGCGAGCAACACTGCGGCATTCTACAAATCCATGACTGCAACGATGGACCCGAAGAAAGCGGCCGCTTCAACCCGGCTCTTCATGCTCCCCGGCGTCGGCCATTGCGGAGGTGGAGATGGGCCCAGCGTAACGGATATGCTTTCCGTGATCGATCAATGGGTGGAAACGGGGAAAGCGCCGGACCGCATCATTGCAAGCAATCCTCCGAATCAAAAACCGATGACGCGCCCGCTATGTCCCTATCCCCAGATTGCCAAATACAAGGGCTCGGGGAGCACCGACGACGCAGCCAACTTTGAGTGTAAGGCCAGGTAACCATGATCCAGCCCGGAAAATACCCGCACATATTTCAGCCGATTCAGATAGGGAAGTTGACTCTCAAGAATCGCATTACCAACGCTCCCACGTACAACTTCCTGGCTTCCTATGACAATCACGTCACAAGAGAACAAATAGAATCTTCGAAACCCGTGGGAGCGGGCGGCGCGGCAACCGTCACCATGGGCAGCGGCTTTATCAATAAAGTATTGCCTCCCGCAGCACGCCACATCGTGGGCATGAGTGACGAGTGGATCGTGACGTATCTCTCGGAATGGTGCGAAGCGGTCCAACGCTACGGGGCAAAAGCCTGCGTGGAGCTGGTGCCGATCGCTTCCTACTTCGGCACGCATGAAGTTAAAAGCTCCGTAGGAATTCCGATGGAAATCGACTGCAATCTCCTATCCCTGGCAGAGCTTAAGGGCTTCGTCGCGGACTATGCGAAAGCGGCGCGTCATGTCCTGAAGGCCGGCGGAGATATGGTTTTAATCCACGGCGCTCACTGCCAATTGCCCGCCCTCCTGTTTTCCAAGGTCTTCAACAAGCGACCGGATCAATACGGTCCCCAATCTTTTGAAAACCGTTGCCGTTTTGCGGTGGAAGTTCTGGAAGCCATCCGGGCGGAAGTCGGAGACCGGCTGGCGATTGAGTACCGCATCAGCGCCATCGATATGGTCCCCGGGTCCCCTGATATCGAGGAGGTCATCGAGTTCGCCAAAGTCATTCAGGACAAGATCGATCTCCTCCATATTTCCAGGGGCAATCTTGCCATCAACAAACTCACCCCGTTTATTCTCCCTCCGACCTACATGGATCACGGGATCAACATCGAATATGCGGCCCGGTTCAAGAAAGCCCTGCAGATTCCGGTCAGCGTCGTAGGCGCCGTCACGCCGGACCAGGCGGAAGAAGCCATTGCCGCAGGGAAAGTCGATATGGTTGCGCTGTGCCGTCAGCTCATTGCCGATCCGGAAACCGTCAACAAGCTGGAGCGAGGGCAAGAGAGCGAAATCCGCCCGTGTATTCGGTGCAATACCTGTATCAGCAGGAGCCATTTTGGATCGAAGCCGCCGCGATGTGCGGTCAATCCGTTTTTCGGTCGTGAGCCGGATTATGGAAATTGTCCGGCTCCAAAGAGAAAGAAAAAAATCGTGGTGGTCGGAGGTGGACCGGCCGGAATGGAAGCTTCCAGAACCCTGGCCGATCGCGGACATGACGTCGTGCTGTTTGAAAAAGCTCCGCATTTAGGGGGCCTCTTGATCGGAGCCGTCAAAGCGCCGTTCAAATCCGACTTAAGACGGTATCTCGATTGGTCCATACAAATGACCACGCGTCACAAAAATATCGACGTGAGAATCGGCATCGAAGCAACCGCGGCCCTTATTTCAACAGAAAAAGCAGACGCAATGATTCTGGCCATGGGAGGAAACCCGATAATCCCCGAGCTCACCTGTAAAGACGAATCGAGGGTCCTCTGGGTTGGTGACTTGGACAGCGGCAATGCCCGGATCGGCGACCGTGTCTTAATTGCAGGAGCGGGTCTGACAGGCTGTGAAACTGCGCTAAGACTTCTTCAATCCGGCAAAAAAGTAACCTTGATTGATTCTCTGCCGAGGAAAGAACTTGGATCGGGCTCTTCGCCAATCAACGCATATGCCCTGTTCGACATTCTGGCGGAATACAACGTTGATTTGAGAACTCAAACAAAGCTGGTGGACGTTACGCAGGAGTATGCAATCGTCCTCAGTGATCAAAGAGAAGAAAAACTGGTTTTCGACACGGTTGTGCTCTCGCTCGGCACGATGGTGGATACTGTCGCAATCAACCGCCTGAGACCTGCTGTTGCCGAGTGTTATGTGGTCGGCAACAGCAATGGCAAGTCCGGCACAGTCTGGAATGCCACAACCAGTGCTTACGACGCAGCCATGATTGTCTAAGTGCTGGTGTTCGCAAAAAGGAGGGAAACATGAAAACTTCGAGAAGACTCTTCCTCAAAATTACCGCAGCAGGAATAGGATCCGCCGCTCTTGCAGAGTTCCATCTATTCGCACATTCATAACCCCGGGTGGAAGAGCACGCGAATGCGGGCTCTTCCACCCGGGGCTCTACTGCACCGCGCTTCCAGCGCTGAAGTAAATTCCATAGCTTAAGGAGTGAAGTTCGCGGCGGGTTGTTTTTTTTACGGCTTTCCGTGGCACTTTTTGTATTTCAGGCCGCTTCCGCAAAAGCACGGGTCATTTCGGCCTATTCTTCGTTCTGCTACCCGATCCGATCCTTTTTCTTCCGCTTTCAAAATATTCATGATTTCATCCGCAGGCTGCCCTCTGCGAATGAGTTCGGCCATGATCCGCATGGACTTGTCCGCGTGTTTGAAGAAAGCTTTGTACCCGGCGCACAGATAGTTCAAACCTGGTTCGCCATCGGGCGCATCGACAAAACGGTTTTTCGGGCATTCCCCGTTGCAGATTGTGAGGAATTCGCATTCCCGGCAACATCGGCGAAGCAGCTCTCTCTTGTCGTTTCCGAACTTCCGCTGTTTCTCCGAGGCGGCCAGGTCGATCATCCGGTTCTCAAGAATATTTCCCAGCAAATAGTTTGGCTCGACGAAGTGGTCGCACGAATAAAGATCGCCATTGTGCTCCAGCGCCATTCCTTCTCCGCAGGTTGGTCCGAAAATGCAGACCGTTCCCGCCCGTCCAAGCCAGCCGGCCAGCGCCCCGTCGAAGTTAATGACGAACATCCGCCCGACATCATGCCGGACCCATTCGTCAAAAATAGTGCACAGGAAATGGCCCCACTGGTCCGGCAATACGGACCGGTCCGTGACCTTGTTCCCTTCCTGGAAGCCGCTCTCATTGTCCCGTTCGACCACAGGAATGAACTGAACATATCCGGCCCCGAGCTCATCCCGGAAGAAACGGTACACTGGCAGCGGATGATCGGCGTTCTTCCGGTTGACCGTGCAGAGGATGTTGAATTCCACCTTGTGCTCCTGGAGCAGCCGGGCGGATTTCATGACGCGGTCAAAGGTTCCCTGTCCCCCTCTATCTTTCCGGTGGCAGTCATGCAGATCCCGGGGACCATCCATGCTAAGACCGACGAGGAAACCGTTTTCATGAAAGAAACGGCACCATTCTTCATTCAGAAGAACGCCATTGGTTTGAAATGTATTTTCAATACGCGTACCCGGCTTCCGATATTTATTCTGAAGCTCGATCGAGCGGCGGAAAAAATCGAGCCCCATGAGCGTAGGTTCGCCGCCTTGCCAGGCAACCGTTACATGGGGAATGCCGTGGGCTTCGAACAGCTGCCGGATATACGCTTCATGCACCTCATCAGACATGCGAAAATTGCTTCCCGGATAAAGCTTCTCCTTCTTCAGGAAGAAACAATAGTCACAATGAAGATTGCAGAGCGAGCCTGTGGGCTTGGCCATGATATGAAAGGCTCTGCGGTGCACAGTTGAGGACATCGAATTTCTTTCCCGATAGTTTTTGATTGCGAAGCTTTCGGGGTGCGCAAGCTTCCTTGCGCTTTTTGTAGGTAATCTGTGAGGACGGATCTCCAGAGCCGCCCGATGCATGAAAGTCATCAGCCGGACGACTTTGGAGAGTCGTCCTCACAGGTTTTTCAAAAGCGGCAGCAAGCTATCGATTGCCTACTTTTTTTCCTGTTCTCTGAGCCACGAAATATATGCGTCAAATGCCTTCAGCTTATCCAGATTAGGCACAGGCCTTGCGCTGGGCGCCGCATCGAATACCATCGCCTGCTGATCGTTCTCTGCGAAAGCAGGCCACTTCGGAAGGCCGGGCCCGTTCGGGTTGCCAGATTTGGCGAAATTGACCCAATAAGAGCTGATCATATCGGAAAGTTTCAAATCCTCCGGTTTAGGCGCGCCCCCCCGGCCTCCGCTCAGAGTCTGGAATGCATAGGGCACGTCGCTGCCATGTCCGGATCCGTCCACATTCGGCGCGTGGTAATCGTAATAGTATTCGAAGGCCTTGCCCTTGCCTTTTTCGGACTGAAGCCGAGCCCACGTCCACGTGCTCCAGGCAAACGTGCTGTCGCGCGAGAGTCCCTTTGACGACTTCGCTGCCTCGGCGTCCGTCGAGTGAGGATACACGCTTAAAATGGCATCGGCCTGAGGGCCATATTGCGATCGAATCTGTTTCTCAAATTGAGCGGCCGTGATGTTCCCTCCGACTCTCATCGCCCCCAATTCGTCGGAAGTGTTGCCGGCCAAAATTGGAGTGTCATTGAAGCGGCGTGCCTGATAGATCGAGTACAGGTCGCTCGGAATGATATAGCCGTCGGCTACGGGCCGGAACCGCAACCCGCCGCCCCCCATTCCGCCCGCAACGTTTTTCTGGATCGCCTCTGCGCTCATTGCGCGCGCCGCCTTGATATCGGCAGCTCCCAATTTCTTAAGAAAGGCGTCGCCCGTCGATTCTGCCAGCTTAAGTGCCGGGATTCCAATTCCTATTCCCCCTTGCTCGGAAGTCTGGAGTGGAGCAAAGGACCCTCCGCTCATACAGATGACACGGTGGAACAGGCGCTTGGTGACAGGGGAAGCCGCAAGCATGTTGACTGCCATGCCGCCGGCCGAGTGGCCGAAAATCGTTACATTGGCAGGATCTCCTCCAAACCGGGCGACATTTTCTTTGACCCACTTCAATCCCGCGATCATATCCTCCAATCCGTAATTCCCCGATCCCTTGCCGCTCTCACTGCTGAGCTCGGGGTGTGCAAGGAATCCGAAAGGACCGACGCGATAGGCTACACTTACAAGAACAACTCCCTTTTTAGCGAAACCCATTCCGTCATACATGGGGATGCTGGTCGAACCGCCGCTGAAGCCTCCTCCGTAGATCCAAACGATGACTGGGATCTTTTCTCCCGGCTTTTTTGCGGGCGTCCACACGTTCAGGTACAGGCAGTCTTCGCTGACCGGCGCGGTGTTCCCCTGTGAGTTGGCAGGTTGCATGCAGGCGGGACCGAAGGCATCCGCCTTTTTTATGCCCGTCCAGGCTTGCACAGGCGCGGGCGCCTTCCATCGCAGATCGCCCACGGGAGGCGCTGCAAACGGGATCCCCTTAAATATCGAAATGCCTTCGGTAACGACACCCTGCACCTCTCCGCCGGTCACCTTGGCCGTTTGAATCTGCGAGACGGCAAGCTGTGCGAAAGCGATGGTCAGGAAAATAGCGATCAAGATCTTTTTCATTGCTTCCTCCACTGGGAGCACGGATAGCGGTGAATTGAAAACAACCTCACTGAAATTCTTTCCGGGAACGCATGAGAGTATATACGCATTCACGGTTTTCGTCATTACATGGAATGTTCCTTGTGATGTGTTTTTTGTTTGCAGACTGACTCCGGTTATAGGATAAACTCCCTTTACCCACGTAGGGCAAGCTTCCGTCTCGACGCTGCCGGCGGTAATTCTGTTTATGCCCGAATAAATGGAGGACCAAGATGACACAGTGGCACGACTTCTATCAAAGAAAGGGCACGGCACCATCCTGGCCCTACGCCGTAGACTATGAAAAAGAGCGTGAAATCGATACCGACGTCCTGGTCATTGGCGGAGGCATAGCTGGGTGTTGGGCGGCAATCAGCGCCGCCAGGAAAGGAGTCCGCGTGGCGCTGATAGAGAAAGGCGACACCATCCGAAGCGGCTCCGGAGGGCCGGGCTGCGATCACTGGTGCCAGTGTGCCGCCAATCCGCATTCCAAAGTGGATCCTGATGAGTGGGCCAAAGTGATGGCCAGCCATCCGGGGACTATGTCGGAGCGGCCGAAAGACACTCCCAGGTGTTCCTATGGAAACGGCATCGGAGCCCAGATCTCGTGCCGGGAAAACTATGACACGCTCCTCGAACTGGAACAGATGGGCGGTCAGATCCGGGATGTTCGTGATGAGTATGTTGGTGCCGAAGGCCGATATGACGACACCAAATTCATGCTTTCGCCCCGCACCAGCCCAAACCACGAAACTGAAATTGTCCTGCGCGTCTGGGGAGTATCGTTTAAGCCCGCACTGAAAAAAGAATGTCAGCGACTGGGCGTCCGCATTTTTGACCGCGTCATGGTTACAGGTCTTTTGACCGAAGGAGGCATTCAGGGCGAACGGGTAGTCGGCGCAACTGGATTCAACAATCGCACCGGCGAGTTCATGATCTTCAGGTCGAAAGCCGCAGTGCTTGCGACGGCGGGCGATTTCTACATGTGGATGCTGAATACGGAACACGCGGGCTGCAGGCAATTCCGTTCGCGCTGCGCGACCGGGGATGGACTGGCCATGGCGTGGAAAGCAGGCGCAGAGCTTGTTTTGATGGAGCAAACCATACCGCTGATGTTGGGCACAGGATACAAGCACAACTGGTACGGCGGCGCCGGCGACGCAAGCTATGAAAATCTTCAAATCGTCGACGCAAACGGCAAGGAACTGCCATGGCCCACCCAGGGCTGGCCGGATGGCGGCGCAATGTTCCCCCCGCCGGACGTGCGTGAATCCATTCGCAAGGGAATTTTCAAAGGCGAGTGGGCCCTGCCTTTCTACGGCGATTTCCCCGCAATGCCCGACATCGAACGCAAGGCAACCTGGGATCTCATGCTCGGACAGGAATCAACCACCAAGATCATCACCAGCACTTACGAGAGGGCCGGATTCGACCCGAAAAATCATCTGCTCCAAAGTTACGCATTCATAGAGGGAGAAACGCACTCTCAGTGGCGAACTGCGAGGGGCGGCGGCCCCGTAGTCGATTGGAACCTCAAGTCGACTCTCGACGGGTTGTATGTCGCCGGCGAACAGTTGTTTTCTCACGGCGACCATAGCTTCGCTGCCTCGACCGGGAGATATGCCGGGCGGAAAGCGGCCGACTACTCGAGGCTGGCAGAGGAGTCCAGGATATCCAAAGAGCAGGTCGCCCGGGAAAAAGCGCGCATCTATGCCCCGATAAAGCGTGCGAGCGGCATCGAGTGGAAGGAGCTGAATGCGGGAATTGCCAGGACGATGCAGTATTACTGCAGTGAATTCAAAACCGAGTCGCTTCTGAACATGGGACTGGACACCCTGAAGGAAATTGAAGAAGTGTTTGTGCCCAGACTGTACGCCCTTGACCCGCACAAACTGATGCGAAGCATCGAAGATCTGAGCATGCTGGCACACGCCCAAATGGTCCTGAATGCCTCCCTGGCGCGAAAGGCCAGCAGCGCGCCTCTCAATTTCCACAGAATCGACTACCCTGAAACGGACCCGCCCGACTGGAATCGGTATGTGACAATAAAACTTCAAGACGGCAAGGTCCAATCCGGCACACTGCCTCTGAATTATTGGGGCGACATGAAAGCCAATTACGAGGCTCACAACAGGGACTACACAGGAGTTTATAAGGGAAAGTAGGAAGATTACGATGGCTGAGATAACGATAAGCGCTTTGCCCAACGTCACGACCCCGAACACGCCGGTCATTTTCAATCCTGAATTCTGCATTGGATGCAACACGTGCGTGAATGTATGCCAGGTGGATGTCTTTATTCCCAACCCCGAAAAGGGCAGCCCGCCGATCGTTTTGCACCCCGACGAGTGCTGGTATTGCGGCTGCTGTGCCATTGACTGCCAGCATCCCGGAGCCATTTCCTTCAATTGGCCCCTGCAGCAACGAGGCTCATGGAAAGATAAAGTCACAGGCAAGGTAATGCGAGATGCTGTGTAGAGACGGCTTTGCCCACTGAAACAACCCCGGCGGTCCGTCGTACCAGTTTTAGAACCAAACCTCTCGAGGGAATTATGAAAAGAATTGCATTAGGTTTCATTCTATCGTTTTTGTTGATCACACCTGTAACGATTCAAGCGCAAGACCAGGCGCCGAAGCCGCAGCTCAAGTCTACGGCGGAAATAATGACCCAGCCGATGAATGTGTTTCGCCGTTTTTCCGGTGATGCCAAGCCGATTTATGACTTTTACGGAAAGGTTGTTGGGCTCAAGCAGTTGACGACCTACAACCTTGGCGGCAACACCAGCGTTGCGAGATTCGAAATCGGGACTTCACAGCTGAAGTTCTCTGCGGCGGTGCCAAATCGCAAATATCAAAAAGGAGCGATACAGGAAGCTACCGGGCTGCGCATTCTTACCTTCTTCTTCCCGGACCAGGCTCCGGTCGCGGAGAGATTCAAGGCAAACGGACTTTCCGTTCCTGAATTCCGTCCGATTCCCGGATCCAAAAGGAGCAGCGCGCTCGTTCAGGACCCGGCCGGGCAATGGGTTGAGCTGGTCATCGCTCCGGATGAGCCGAGCTCCACCTATGACCAAATCGAGATCGGCCTCGTAGTCTCCGATATCGAGGTGAGCCGGAAATTCTATCGCGAATTCATCGGGCTCGAAGAACTCCCGGCCGTGAAAGACCCCATCCTGAATACAACCAAGTATCCCTACAAACACGGATCGGTGATCGTAAGCCTTCGCTGCTTCGGGAAGCCGGCGCTTGCCGACACCGGGAGCGGCGGGATCCAGTATGTGGCCTCCGATGTAAAAGCCGTCCAGGATCTGGCGGAAGCGCGAAATGTAAAGATCGATCAGCGGGTCAATACTCTCGCCGGATACGGGCTCCGCTTCGTGTGGCTCGACGACCCGGATGGAATCACCAATTACTATGCGGAAATTCCGGCGACTCCGCCGAAAAAGCAGTAGGAGAATTTTATAGGAACTTAGAACTAATCCGGATCTTTACAGACCCGAATATCTATGGAGGCATCTCGTGAAACGGTTCAATGTCCATCTCGGAATTTTTCTTGCCGTATGTATCGCTTCAGCAAGCGTCTTCGCGCAACAGCAGCCGGTCGAACCGGCACCGGTTCCCAAAGCCGTCGCAATCCCGCGGCCAACGGCCGAGGAAGTGCAGCTCGCCGAGCGCAGCCTGGCGAAATTTCTCGAAACTGCCGATCCCGCTGTTAAAGAGATCAACCAGAAATATCCCGGTTTGATCTCCGTACGGGTTCCGCCTGCAAATTCGGCAGTCGTTCCGAACCTGGCCCCGTTTTTTCAGAAGAAACACGAAACCAACCTCGAGGTAGCCAAACAGGGAGACATCGACGTCCTGTTCATGGGAGACTCGATCACCGACTTCTGGCGCAATCCTGAAGGAAATTATGCAGGCAAGCCGGTGCTCGACAAATACTTCGGCACTCTGAAGGTAGCGAATTTTGGGATCGCCGGAGACACGACACAAGGGGTTTTATTCCGACTGCAGCATGGAGAAGGGCAGGGCTTCAGCCCCAAAGCGATCATGCTCATGATCGGCACCAACAACACCGCACAGAATACGGCTGCCGAGATTGCGGAAGGGATCGGCGCCATCACTTTGGAAATGCAGAAGGATTTTCCGAAAGCGAAGATTCTTCTCCTGGCCATATTTCCACGGAGCACACCCAGTGACCCGGTGCGGGCCAAAATTGCCGAGATCAATGGCATGATTGCCAAACTGAATGATGGGGATCGCGTGCAATATCTTGATATCGGCCCGAAGTTCCTGGATGACGGCGGGAACATCTCAAAAGATATAATGAGCGACGCGCTGCATCCGACAACGAAGGGATACGAAATCTGGGCAGAAGCGGTCAAGGAGCCCCTGGCAAACCTTATGAAATAGGATTCGGCATTTGTAGGCGAAGGTCCCCGAATGCGCAATCTGGCTTGCGCTTTTTGCAGGCAACCTGTGAGGACGGCTCTCCAGAGGCCGTCTCAAAACCCCGGACCTGCTGTGTTATGCGCCAGGGCAGGTCCGAAGGACCGGCAGAGAATAGGCCCGACGGTAAGGTCGGGATAGACGAGTAGCATGAGACCGAGCGCCGAAGGTGCGACACGAGGCTAAGGAATAAGAAACCAGAAGGATTGTATATAAAACGTTAACAGTGCCGCGCCCTCGGCGCTCCGTCTTTGCGATAACCTAATCCTGATCTTACGGTCGGGCTTATTCTCTGCCGGCGCTTCGCGCCTCAATGATTCCGATTTTGGGATGGCGCCGGGTTTTGAGACAGGCTCTCCAGACCCGTCCGAGTAAAATTGCAATAATCGGAAGCATCCGCTTCCGGCAGAAATCGCCGAATTTACATATCCGCACTGCATTTTCATAGTAAAATTCCGCACTCGATGTTCGGCAACGCCCGGGATTGCCGTTGGGCGTTTGATCGCAGGTAATTCTATGAATGCTGAATTGATTGCTCTCCGCCCCGAACCGCCCCGCGTGTATCGCTGGATTGTGCTGGTATTCATAAGTCTGGCGATGTTCGGCAACTACTACATCTATGATGCCATCAGTCCGCTGGCCGACGTGCTTGTGCAGCAACTGCATTTCACCGACTCCGACATCGGTTTGCTGCAAGGGATCTACAGCGTGCCCAACATCTTCATGGTGCTGATCGGGGGGTTTATTATCGACAGGCTCGGCACAAAGAAATCGACGATTATCTTTGCGCTCCTTTGCCTGGCTGGAGCGGTGATCACGGCGTCGAGCACAGCGTTGTATTTCATGGCCGCGGGCAGATTGGTATTCGGACTCGGCGCCGAATCATTGATTGTGGCGGTAACTACCGCGATCGCAAAATGGTTTAAGGGAAAAGAACTCAGCTTCGCTTTCGGAATCAACCTGACGATTGCCAGGCTTGGATCGTTTGCGGCTCTCAATTCGCCGTCGTGGGCTGCCAGGTACTACAAACACTGGCAAGAACCGCTCTTGATCACGGTTGTGTTTGGCGTCGTGTGCGTCGCAGGAGCAATTCTATACTGGGTCCTCGAAAGCTCCGGAGAGAAGAAGTACCAAATCGGCGCTGCCGGCCAGACCGACAGAGTAGTTCTCGGAGACCTCTTAAAGTTCGGGAAATCATACTGGTATATCGTCGCGCTGTGCATCACGTTCTATTCGGGAATTTTCCCCTTCCAGACATTTGCGGTGAAATATTTTATCGAGGCTCACCACACATCGCGCGAAATGGGCGGATTCCTTTCCAGCATGCTGACGCTGTTCGCGATGATCGCCACGCCGCTGTTTGGTTTGATGGTGGATAAAATCGGCAAACGCTCGCTCTTCATG
Organism: Acidobacteriota bacterium; assembly: GCA_035506515.1. Classification (GTDB taxonomy): domain Bacteria; phylum Acidobacteriota; class UBA6911; order UBA6911; family UBA6911; genus UBA6911. Next base: position 30,853 of record DATJPG010000095.1, on the reverse strand, counting down.
ATGTTCGGATCGTTGCTGTTGGCTCCGGTGTATTTGATGATGGCTTACACACACATGTCCCTGTATGTCCCGATGGCAATGATGGGAATTGCCTTTTCCCTCATTCCGGGAATCATGTGGCCGTCGGTCAGCTATCTGGTGGATCAATCGAAGCTGGGAACCGCATACGGGCTCATGACGCTGATCCAGAACATCGGGCTGGCAGGTTTCAATTTCCTGATCGGCTGGGCCAACGACCATGCCGGCGCGAGTGCATCCCATCCCGGAGGATATGCGCTTGGCATGTGGATCTTCTCGTCATTGGGCATCATCGGTTTCCTCTTCGCCTACTTGTTGCGCAGATATGAGACCGGTCCGAACGCGCACGGATTGGAGACAATCAAAGCTTGATACGGCTGCCGTTCTGAAGAGGAAGGAATATGCATACCATGCGAAAGGAGCAAAGCCGAACATGATCGCACGAATATGGCATGGATGGACGACACCCGCCAACGCAGATACATATGAGGCTCTCCTCAAAGAGGAAATCTTCGTCGGCATTCGGAATCGACTTATGAAAGGCTTCAAAAGCATTCAGCTGCTGCGACGGGAAATCGGCGATGAGATTGAGTTCGTCACGATAATGATCTTTGATTCGTTAGATGCCGTCCGTGACTTTGCCGGAGAAGATTATGAGGCAGCCGTAGTCCCCGCGAAGGCGCGGGCCGTTTTATCGCGCTTCGATGAAAGATCCCAGCATTATGAAATCAGGGGTATGTAAATCGTACCTGGTTATGCTGTCCCCCCGAATCGAAGATGCGAAGGGACAGTATAACCAGGTGCGGTTTTATTCTGGGCGCCCCAGGACGGCTTTGGTCTTGTCCGAATCCGTGATCTTCAGCGAGCTGGCAGCGAGTAACGAGTCTGCTTCCCCTTTCTGTATGAGAATATGCTCCGGCCGCATGGATAAAATTCCGCTCTCGTTGATTAAAACCATGGTCGTCTCATCGAGCATGGTCCCCATGTTACCCGAAGGGTTCTTGAACGCAAGCGCAGCTCCTATTTCGCCGACATTCAGGTCAAACCTCTGTACGCCATCCCTGGTATAGGTCAATCCTGTCGGTTTGACTTCCGCGGCATACCTTCCCCCCATCGATATCCCCGATGCCGTTACAGCGGTCTTTTCAGCCTCATACCCTGACTTGGCGCTGAAGACAAGCGAACCGGGCGTAAGTTTCGCGCTCGTCGCTCCATCGCTCAATACGATCTCCTTCGCCTCTATCCGTTCCACCTTGCTGTCGGTCTTCCGGGGAAGCGTCTGCCCCATTGTCAATAGCGCCGCCAGGCACAGACAGAGGGCTGCCATTACCACTCGCATCCTCTTGTTCTGTCTCTCCAGCTTCTCGACTCTTTCCAGCAAAGGATCTGTCATGATGCTCTCCTGCACATATTGGTTTGAATCAATCAAAACGAGCTAAGGAAGCCGATCTTTTCGGGGATAGACATGATTTCGGATTGCGGAATTACTCCACAATCCGAAATCATCCGTGATTTTATGCAAGAAGGTATTGCGCCCTGATCAGTCTGTTTTGGACTTCCACTCCGTTGGGACACCGGATCGCGCATGCGGAACAATCTCGGCAGCGAACGGATCGGATTTCGGTCGGCAGATTCATGAAATTGTCGCGTGCCTGGTGAAAATCTCCGCCGAAGTCGTGATAGGCCAGGTAACGCAACTCGTCGGTCACGGGCACGCCTTTCGGGCATTTCCCTTTGCACTCATAGCACATGCGGCAATAGCGCGAACGGATCTCCTCATTTCGCGTATACAGCATCTTTTCGTCCTGAAGAGTGTAGGGCTCCGTCATCGCCCGAAAGTTCATCTCGATCTCGGTTACGTTTTTCGCATAGGGGACGGTGGTGGAGATGTGTGGATTCATCAAAGCCCACTTGACGGCTGCCAGCGGCCCTTCGTTCTTCAATCGCATTTCTTTTGGGGGAATAAACCCTGCCACCGCTACAATTACCTTCATCGCCACAACGCCGATTCCCGCATCGTACAGCTTCTTGATGGATGCGTTGCGCAGGTGCGAGCCGATGGGGTAACTGTACGTGGTCTGCACGACATCGAATTTTCCGATCTGGATGATCTTATCCACAACCGCGTTGACGTCGTGGGCGCTGACGCCTATGAAGCGTGTCTTGCCCTGTTTTTTCAGGATCTCACAGGCTTCAACCGCTTCGTCCGTGATCACCTCCGGTGTGTCCCTGGAGTGCAGATGCCAGACATCGAGATGATCGGTCTGCAGCGCCTTGAGGCTGTCGTCCATGTCTTTGAGCACTTCGGCTTTGGTTTGCGAGTCGGTTTTGCTGGCGAGAACGATCTTGTGTCTCCGGCCCTTGAGGGCAGCCCCGGCGATCTCTTCGCTTTTGCCCTTTTCGTACATGCGGGCGGTGTCAAAGTAATTAACGCCCAGATCTACGGCACGAATGAGGACCGCAGGATCGGGAATAAGGCCGATGCCGCAGCCGACGCCGGATACTTTCAGGCCGGTTTTGCCCAGTGTTCGATACACCACTCCGGCCTGCGCCGGTCCGGAGACATCCGGATAGTTAGAAGCAACGAATCCGGCTGCCGGGAGAGCCAGTCCGGCCTGCAGGAATTGCCTGCGTGATGAATCAAATTCCACAATATCTCCTTTCAAGATAAGCAAGGGGTCATTGAATCTTCGGATGGAAGACTCCATGACCCCGTTAGAACGCGTTCGCTTTCGGCTAAAACATGTATTTCAGACCGAATTGAATAATTCGGGGGTTAACAGTAGTGGCAGCGATTTGACCGAAGGTCGGCGAACTCCTCGTCGTATCCGGATTCCCAAACTGCGTATGGTTGAAGACGTTGTAGAACTCGGTCCGGAACTGGATCGTATGCCCTTCGCGGATCTTCGTATCTTTGATGAAGGTTGCGTCCCAGTTAAACTGGCCGGGGCCGAGTGCAATCCCAACCCCGGAGTTGCCGAAATCGCTACCGTTACCAATGGTCGGAGCAGCGCAGAACGCGCTTTGGTTAATATATCCGGCACCACCGCTGTTTCCACCCAAACGATGATGAATATCGCCTGACGTGAAAATATCACCATGGGTCATTCCGGAACACATTTGGGCGCGGGATACAACGTAAACGCCTTGGGCAGCTCCATATATGGAACCGTTTGCATTATCCCAGAACGTGAGCGGGGTACCGCCCTGCGCAGTTGTGATGCCCACAACGCTCCACCCTTCCAGCAATTTGCCTGCCGCTCCCTTGTGAGTTCCGAATGGGAGTGCATATTGATAATTCAGGATGAACCGTTGCGGACGGTTGTATTCTGTCGGTCCGTATTGTTGTTTTGAGTTGTAGGGATCGTTGGAGTTCCGGGTGAAGTAAGGACCGCCCGTTCCAACAGTACTCAGGTTTTTGCTCCACGTATACGATCCCTGCAGCGTCAATCCATAGGAAAATTCCTTGCGAATCGCAAGCTGCATGCTGTTGTAATTGGACCGCCCGTCCGTTTCCGTTCCGGAAAGACCGGACGGTTGAAAACCGATATACGGCACGCGCAACCCGACATTCCCCGTCGTGTTTGCTATTTGGCCATTGATCGGGTGGCTGGAACTGGCCAGCGTTGCAAGATTGTTGTTGTGATACACGTCCAGAAGATTAATTCCGCTCGTTCCGACATATCCCACTTCCAAAACCCACCGGGGTGCGAATTCGTATTGAATGCCCACATTGTACTGGCGGGTAAGTGGAGTGTGCAAATACATGGGAAGGAAATTGGCGCTCAGGTCGGACCCTCCACCGGTGCACCCTGTACCATCAGGCAGGCACGCAAGATTGCTCCAGCGGGATGGATAGGTGCCCAGGGGCAGGTCACGAAATGGATCTTGTAATGTGTGGTTATTCGGTCCGCTATAGTCCAGCGAAACGGCATACGGCGGACTCTGCTGCAGCGCATGAACGAAGCTGTCCGCCCAAATCCGGTCGTAGAACAAGCCAAATCCGGCTCTTACAACCAGGTTCCCCTTCTTTGTGGGCTGCCACGCAATCCCAATTCTTGGAGCAAAGTTAGAATAGGGTGCATGCCCGGCAAGCGAATTATCATTGTCTGCCTGATACACGCCACGCGGCAGCGGTCCGTATTTCCCGAAATCATAGTTTTGAGGCACAACATAGCCCAGTAATCCCAGGCCTGATGTCGTCGGCTCTGTGGGCGGCACAGGTACGCTCGCGATAAGGCTGGGCCATAGGTTTGTGAGGTTGCCAAGCTCGTCTTTGAGCGCGCCGTCAAATTCCCAACGCATACCAAGGTTTACGGTTACTCTTGAGCTCAATTTCCAGTCATCCTGGACGAAAGAGCTCAAATTGTTCATACGATATTGGTGGTCAATCCCACCCTTCGGCCCAGTCCCTTTTTCCATCATGCTATAGCCGATGTTTCCGGGGCCTCCGACGAAGAAATCATTCATGCTGAAAAAGATGAAGAATCCTCGCGAAAATCCCGGATTGGAGAAATAGTGGATCCGCTCATATTCAAATCCGGCCCGGACCGTGTGCTGGTTGTGCACCCAGGCAATTTGATCGGCATACTGATAGTGGCCGGCTAGACTTTGCGCTGGGCGAAAGTCATTGAATAAGGAGGGTCCGCCGCTGATTAAAAACCAGGGGGCTTCGTCCTGATCCGGAACGACGTGATTGATTCCAAGCTCTGCCGGTGAGCTTCCCGCCAAAGGCTTATCCGAGATATCTCCCCAGTTCCTCTGGTAGGAAAAGCGTACCTCATTTGTAAATCTGTTCGTAATAATTGAGTTGAGCTTCACCACAAGATTGTGATTGGAGTAGAAATCTGTCTCCGGATTTCCCGGCAGATGACCATCCAGCTGGGAATATTGAGGATCCCGAGTATAGAAGAACCGGGTCTGCAGGGTCTCGTTTCGAGTGATCATCAAATCGGAGTTGATGATGAACTGATCACCTGAATAGCGGGCTGGATCCGTGAAGGCCACCGTTCTGTAGCCGCTTGTACCGGAACCTGGGAAGTAATAACTACCGTTAGGCAGCTTTAATTGAAGGATCTTAAGAGCCACCGGATTCAGGTTTGAGCCGTTGCAAGCCAGGTTCGCTCCGCCAAACCAGGGGAAATTTGGGAATCCGCAGTTCGCAGCACCAAAAGCCGCTGCAAACCCCGGCGCCGTACGGTCGCCATCCGGGATTGGAGGAAGCGTGGCGCTATAAATTCCCTTCCCGGATATTCCGTTTTTCTGCCGAGTCCCCTGATAGGTGCCGAACAGGAAGAACCTGTCTTTCACGACCGGCCCCCCGACCGTGAATCCAAACTGATTCTGATTCAAAACCGGTTTGTCCGGATCCGTCTCCGTCTTGTCCCGGTTATAAAAAAACGGGTTGGCATTCAGCACTGTATTCCGCAGAAACTCGAAAGCAGAACCGTGGAGTTCATTGGAGCCCGATTTTGTTACGACGTTTACGTTGCCTCCAGGATTGCGCCCGTAGCTCGCGTCAAACGTCGAAGTCTGGACCTTAAATTCCTGAATCGCATCCGGGTTCGGAATCCCGATTCCCGCACCGACGTTTTGATCGCCTGCAGTCCCCAGACCCGCAAGACTGTTAATGGCAACTCCATCCATCTGATAGTTGTTCTGGCTGGGATTCGACCCGTTCACGCTTGTATATTGCGTGCCTTTCCCAAGCTGAGTGGCATCATGCACGCTTGCGCTGACTCCGGTTGACAGATCCAGGATCTGCGTGTAATTGCGACTTGTTAAAGGCAAGGCCACAACGTCTTCGCTTGAGACAAGGGTTCCCATCGTGGACGTCGTTGTCTGAATGGCTTCGGCATTGGCTTCCACGGTCATCGTCTGATTCTGTGTGCCGATTGTCAGCGCGCAATTCAATACGGCAGTTTCAGTAACATTGACGGTCACCGACGGGAATTCTGCCGTCTGGAAGCCCGATGCGCTGACTTTCACTTTATACTTGCCAGGCGGCAGCAGCGTAAATCGATAGGAACCATCGAGGCCCGACAGCGCCGTGCGGGATTGTCCCGTAGCGATATTTGTTGCTGTGACCTCTGCTTTTTCTATGATGGCCCCGGAAGGGTCTTTGATAATCCCGGTAAGTGAACCGGTTCCTGCAGATTGAGCGTTCGCAGGCAACACCCATAGCCCGTGAATTGCAATCACACTAAGCAGGAAAACAAAAAGCGCCCCATAACACACCTTTCCTTCCTTCATACTCCTCCCTTCCATTCGAATCTGTGGAATTAACTGTAGACGGGCCTTCGATGGGTTCAGGCACATGAAAGACATTCCGTGCCAAATCACCATCGGCAACTCCAAAACACGGCTTGCACAGACTGCCAAACTCGTAGTGATATAAACCCCCTCAAGGCCGGAACTGAAACCGGCACTCGTTGGTTCCTTAATCTCTACTCTCTGCTCGTGTTCGGAACTGATCGAAACCTTGCATCCTTCTCAAATATGAGATCATCATAATTTCGGTGGATTTGTTGTCAAGAAAAAAGTCCGTCTGAAAATTGCTTGCATTCCATCGAATATTGATCTCCAAAATTTCCGGCAATAAAGAGGCCTTCCCGAAGAACGGAAAAGACAGCGACCGATTGCAGGAACATTTTTTCCAAATTGCTCGTACACTATTGGGAATGGAAAACAGATGTGTGCTGTACCGGAAATCGAGCAAAACGTTAAGTGCTTTCCGGGAAACTGTTTAGGATACGGAGGAATAGGCACGGGAGGTGCCAAAATGGTTAATCTATCGACAGACGCTTCGATCTCTTTGGGCTGGTTGATTTATTTCATTCTGGCGGTTGTGGTCGTAGTGGTGATTTTGAAATCCATCTATTCGATCGGGCCAACACAGGTGGGATTGGTCCGCAAGCGCATCGGCGGCAAGTTGCCCGACGACAACCCCGTGGCATTCAACGGGGAAGCGGGCTACCAGGCGGATCTGCTCATGCCCGGCCTGCGTTTCAAGTTCATTCTGTTCTATGCCGTGACCAAGCATCCATGGGTTCAGATACCCGCCGGCCAGATAGGAGTCGTGATTGCGCAGATCGGGGAAGCGCTGCCCATCGGGGCGAAATCCGCCATTTATACGCCGCAATTCGGCACCTTTACCGATTTGCGGGCGTTTGCTCAGGGAGTCGAGCGCGAGAAGGGGAAGCCCAGTCTTAAGGGGCAAAAGGGCGTTCAGCGGCCTGTGCTCCCGCCTGGAAGTCTGGCACCGATTCATCCGGTGGCTTTTCTCGTGATTACCAGGCAGCAGGTCTACGGCATTCCGGTTTCTCAGGAGCTGCGCCGAAGCATGAAGGGGGGCCAGCTTACCTATCAGGCGTGGAACCAGCTTTCGGAAGAGTCTCTCGACGTTACGCGAATCGAGCCGAAGGCCACCGAAGGCGGTCACGTCATCGACATGGTGGGAGTGGTTACGACTTTGGAAGGCGAAGCCTTGCCTGCGGGCGATATTGCCAGCCGTTTAGGAGGATTCGAGGATATCAAGGCCATTGAGGCGGGACAGGGAAGTGCGGGCGACGAGGCGTTTGCCAGTAATTCCAAGCTGATCGAGACGATTCTCGGCAGCAAAAATGATCAGCACAACAGCTACCAGGATTTCCAGACTTTCATGGACAAGGGCGGCAAGATCGGGCTACAGCACGATCCTCTTCTGTACGGCGCCTACACCCTCAATCCGTTCCTGGTCAAAGTGGAAAAGGTCCCCATGCTGGTCGTCGAACAGGGTCAGGTGGCTGTCGTCAAATCCTATGTTGGTTTGCCGACCGAAGATACGTCCGGAGCCGAGTTCAAGTTCGGCAGTCTCGTCAAACCGGGACATCGCGGTATTTGGGAAGAACCCTTGCGCACCGGCAAATATCCCATCAATCCCAGGATTTATCAGGCTGAAATCGTGCCGACGGCCATCCTGAAACTGGACTGGTCCAAGGGCATCACGGGCGCTCACAAGCTGGACGAGCGTCTGGAACCGATCGTCGCTAAGAGCCGAGAAGGCTTCGTGTTCACCATCGACCTTCAGGTTTTGATCCATGTGTCGGATACCAAGGCGCCGCGCGTGATCTCCATGGTGGGCAGCATGCTGAATCTCGTGAACGAGGTGCTGCAGGCTGCAGTAGGAAATTTGTTCCGTGACAAGCTGGGCGGCATGGCGGCGGTCACTTTCATCGAAACGCGGCAGACGGTACAGCAGGAGGCTTTTGCTCATATTTCCAAACAGCTGATGCTTTACGAAGTGGAGACGAAGGGCGTGTACATCCAGGATGTCCTGTTGCCCGACGCCCTCGTCCAGGTCCTGACCCAGCGGGAAATTGCAAACCAGGAAGTGGAGACATTCAAGAAGCAAAGAGCCGCGCAGGACCAGAGAATCGAGACGGAAGCCGCCACGGGAAAAGCCGACATGCAGAAAAACCTCGCGGCCGCCGAGGTCAACGTATTGATCAAGAAAAACAACGCCGACGCCCGCGCACAGGAAGCTCGTGGAGAGGCGGAATTCACCAAGCAGACGGGGTTGGCACAGGCCGACGTCATCCGCGCCCAGGGGGTCGCCAGGGCCGACGGGTTTAAAGCGCAAAACGAAGCGATCGGCGCCTCCGGCACCCTGATGGTCAACGTCGCGACCGTTCTGGCCGACAAAAATGTCAAGATCATGCCCGACATTCTTGTTGCCGGCGGCGGCAGTGCGCTGGATGCTTTGGCGGCAACGCTGACCAAAAAATTTACCGGCACTGAAACGCGGAATCCGGATTCAGTTCCGAATTCCTAACCATGTGCATCAAATTTCAGAAGTACCGTCGCTTGATAACCAGGCGGGTGTGGGCTAAATAGGCTGTCCAACGGTTGTCCACTGGGAGCGCCGGCAGGACGCCTAATGACGCATAGTTTTTGCAGGCGTAGCTTTTGGAATGCGCTAGCTTGCTTGTGCTTTTCGCAAATAATCTGTGAGGACGGCTCTCCAGAGGCTGTCTCAAAACTCAGGACCTGCTGTGTTATGCGCCAGGGCAGGTCCGAAGGACCGGCAGAGAATAGGCCCGACCGTAAGGTTCATGACGATATGATTGATCTCCGCCGCAAATTCATTTGGATTGCTCTGACCGTAATAGTTGCCGCAGCAGTCATCCTCTGGCAACCTTGGGAACAGCGGCTTAAGGTGATTCAAAAGGGAGGGAAAGGACCTCCAACATTCGTCCTGTTGCACGGCTATGGATCCACCGCGGATCACTGGATTCCTTTCACCCAATCCATTCCGTTTTCACCACAAGGACGCTATTTGCTTCCGGAGGCCCCGCTCGCCACTCCGCGTATCGATGGTGGAATGGATGGGCGAGCATGGTGGGAAATGGACTTTGGGACCCACCTTCGCGCGAATAACAAGGGCATCGACTTCGTACATGAGCATCCCGAAGGATTGGACCTGGCAGCAGCCCAGGTTCGTGCGCTGCTTTCCTCCAAAGGGAATTCCCGCTCGCAGCCCTTTATCCTTGGAGGCTTTTCGCAGGGAGCCATGGTTGCTTGTGACATAGCCTTTGCTTCCGATGAGCCGCTCGCAGCCCTGGTAATCCTCTCCGGCAACCCCATCAATGAAGACATCTGGCGCTCTGGCTTTGATCGGCGTAGAGGGATGCCGGTTTTCATGTCACACGGCCGTAACGATGACATCCTGCCGTTTGACCTTGCGGAACGCCTTCATACAGAGTTGCAGGCCGCCGGCCTGAAAGTGACCTTCGTGCCATTCAACGGCGGCCACGAAATCCCGGAAGAAGTTGTGGTTGCCCTGGGCCAATTCCTGGCGCAGATCAAGCCATAATGCCTCGACCGGCCCCGCAGATTTGAGTAAAAACTGGACACCCACTGTCTAAGGTAGCCTCTCCCGGGAAATGGGTGTCCATGCTTTTCCATACTTTAGCTGGATGTCGACTGATCAGTACCCTACATACGCCGGGACGATATCTTTGTACTTTGCGACCAGCCTGTCCCAATTGCGGGGCAGGTCTATTTTCTTGGAAACAAAGCTGTTATCCCATCCTCCTGCGCTCCGGAGCAGTCCAATCCAGGCGCCCGGCCCGCCCGCGACCACAATCATCAGCTCATCGCGGCTCGGTGCTGCCGGCTGCAGCGGCGTTCCCTGGCCGCCCTGAACCGACGGGAAGGGCGGCGCCGAATTCGCCGATATATAGTCCCTGATTTTCTGTTTCGTCCACCCTTCATTGGACAGCACTTTCGCATGCGACGGAACAATCAGCAGGCACGCCATGCCCGGATTCAGGCTCGCATATGTCTCGACCAGCCCCTTCGCGTTCGTATCGCGCGGAATCGTCTGGATGTAGGTGTTGGGCAGAAACATGGTCAAGGTGCTGTCCTCTTTTTTATAACCCCGCTCCACGTGCAGAGATTCCCATGGGCTTTCTTCTTCATACTCGCCGAGCACCAGCGTGTACTTGCCCGGGTTGCCGAAGACGCCCATGTCTTCGACACCCTTCCTCGCGCCGCCGATATTCTTGGCGATCAGGCTGATCGCGCGTCCGATTGCGGCATTGGCGATATCGCCGGGACTCAGCGCACCGGAGCTGCAATTGACATGGATGTCTTTGCGTATCGGCCCGTTGATAACAAAGAATGGCGCCCACGAGCCCGTGCTCACCCCGAAGGTGTCGAATCTCGATCGCGTGTCCATGAGGGATTGCACCGCCGCAATCAGTACCGGCATGTGCGTAGGAAGCGCGCCTGCCATGACAGCGTTGATCGCGATCTTTTCAACGGTCGCTTTCCCCAGCCGCGGGATAATCTTTGCCACTACGTGATCGGCCGGCAGGTCTGTCCCCGTCATCATCTCCGCTACCGCTTGTTCCGTCGGCGGCGAGATGGGCAAGCCGTCGGTCCACCCGTTTTTGTAAAAAAAGCGGTTCACTTCTTCGTAACTGCCGGTGAACGCAACCCGCGGCAGCCTCTCGATTCGCTGCTTCGGCGATTTTTCCTCCGCAGTCAGCGGCTTCGTCAATCCGGCGACAATTCCTTCCATCGCGGCTGCGACTCCGGCTTCGATCTCCGGCTTTTCGTTTGTTTCAGAAGGCACCGACGTCCCGAGGATCCTGATTCCAGGAACGCCCCTGCTGGACGCTGCCGAGCGGGCGTCCGTGACAAACCCTTTATTGGCCAGTAGCACGACCGGCCTGCCAAAGTCCTCGACGGCGATACCGTTGTATACGAGGAACTTTGTGCAGGACCCTCAATCGCCCACGGCAAGGATGGCCGCATCGATCCTTTTCATCCAGCCCGCGAATTTCTCCCGATTCGTCGTCTCACTCTCGACCACATTGGCCCCGCGGGAGTCGTAGAGGACGGTTTCGATATCGGGATACATCATCTTCAGTCGCTTCTCCACCGATGCCAATATGGGTCTGGAGGCGCGTTTGAAATTCGCAAACAATCCAATTTTCTTTCCCGCCAGAGTACTCATTCTCGGGGAGATTCCACGAGGCGGGATAGGGTCCACCTCGGCCCACGGATTCAGCACCTTGAATTGTGGATTCAGTGCTGTCCCGGCTGTCTGCGTCCTGGAAGGAGCTTGTCCCGCCATGGCCGCAGTAACCCCCAGGATCAAGACAATTAAAATCCTGCGCATGCTGCTTCCCCCTTCATGCCCGATGGTTGCTAATGAGTTCACAGGTAAGTCTTCATATCATAGGTTCGATCCCGGGGTATGGAAATTGTTTAACGCGGATTTTTAATGCTATTTTCGGTTCGAATGCGTCAGCCGCCAAAGATTACGTTGATTGCGCGGCCGATTATTGTAGTATCCTCGCATAACATTTTCTAACGCAGATAAAGCTATGATCAATGTCGAACATTTGCGCAAGACGTACAACGAAGTCAGCGCCGTTGAAGATGCCACTTTTACGGCGCGCGCCGGCGAAATTTTCGGATTGCTCGGACCCAATGGCGCCGGCAAGACGACTACCATCGGGTGCATTTCCGGCCTCCTGACGCCCACTGCCGGCCGAATTCTGGTCGATGGGCACGATGTGGTCCGCGAAGGAACGGCGGCCCGCCGTTCCATCGGCGTCGTCCCGCAGGAGCTGGCGATGTACGACGATCTCACCGCAATCGAAAATCTCGAGTACTGGGGCGGGGCGCAGGGGCTGCGCGGTTCAGAACTGAAGCAGCGCATCGCGAATGTCCTGGAGCTCACCGGCCTTCAGGATCGGGCGAAGGAAGTCATCAAGCGCTTTTCCGGAGGCATGAAACGCCGTTTGAATTTCGCCTGCGGGCTGGTCCACAAACCCAAAATCCTACTGCTCGACGAGCCGACGGTCGGGGTGGATCCGCAAAGCCGCGTCCGGCTGCTGGATCTGGTTCGGGAAGAAGCAAAAGCCGGCACGTGCGTGCTCTACACAACGCACTACATGGAAGAGGCCGAATCGCTTTGCGATCGCCTCGCCATCATGGATCACGGGAAGATCATCGCGCAGGGAACACTGGCCGAACTGCGGGCGATGATGGGAGAACGCGATCTGCTTCGGCTTAGCGGCGCCTGGGACGTTGAAACGGTCCGTAAGGCTCTTTCGCGGCTCGAGGACGTGGAGATCGTGCATGTAGGCGACAGCTCGGCGACCCTCTCTGCCGCCAACGCATCCAGCCGCCTCCCCTCGGTATTTGCGGCGCTCTCCTCGGCGGGCGTGGACGTTCGCGGCGCAGCCCTCACGCAATCCAGCCTCGAGAGCCTGTTTATCAAACTCACCGGCAAAGAGTTGAGGGAGTAGCGATGCGATTCATCTTTCTGTCGGCGCTCAAAGATCTCCGCCGGGTGCGCCACGATCCGGTGACGCTCGTGACATGGATCGGTACTCCGCTGATGATCTCCCTCCTGCTGGCTGCATTTTTCGGGCATGCGCAGCCGAAACCCCATGGGCTCGTCATGATTGCCGACCAGGACAAAACCCTCCTCAGCGCTCTCGTGCTTCATCTCTATACGCAGGACAAGCTGGGCGACATATTTACCGTGCAACAGGTGCCGCTGGACGAGGGCCAGCGCCGCATCAACTCCGGCGACGGTTCGGCGCTGGTGATCATTCCCAAAGGATTCAGCCAGGCGGTACTCGGCAAAAAAGAAGCGACCATCCAGCTCCTTGAAAACCCCGCTCAATCGATTCTGCCCGGTATCGTCGAATCCGTGACATCCGTGATGGTGGAAGGCGTCTGGCGCCTTCATCAGTTGATAGGAGATGACTTGAATCGGCTGTCCAGCGGCGGTCAGCCGTCGGATGAGGAGATTGCAGCGTCGAGCGTCCGTTTCAGCCACACGGGCGACGGAATTCGCAAGTACCTGGACCCGCCGGTCATCAAAGTGGCAGTTGAAAACACCGCGACGAACCCCGGCCGCCGACAAGTCAATATCGGCGAGGCCATGTTCCCTTCGATGGCCTTTCTGGCCGTGTTGTTCCTGGCCTTGGGCCTTGCCGGCGATATGTGGAAGGAAAAGATGTACGGAACCCTGCGTCATGTGGCCCTGACCCCGAGCTCCATCGCAGGATTTTTGGGCGGAAAAATTCTCGCGCAATGGCTGATCTTTGCGATGGTCGGCGCTGTGTCCCTCGTTTCCGGAAAATTTCTGATCAACGCGGAAATTCACGAAGCGGTCGTTGCCGTGCTCTGGATCGCGGCTTGCGGCGGCGCGATGTATGTGCTGCTCGTGCTGTTGCATACGTTTGTCCCCAGCCCACGCGGCGCGATGATGCTCGCGAATGTTGTGGTGATGTTCCTGGCCATGCTGGGAGGATGCTTCTTCCCGTTCGACCTCATGCCCTCCTCGCTGGCAAAAATCGGCCGCCTGCTGCCGAACGGCTGGGCGCTGCTCCGGTTCAGAGATATCCTGGCCGGCCAGATGGGCCCGGTCGCACTCATGGCGGGTTTCGGCGCGGTCCTCGGCGTTACCGCCGTGCTCTTCGTTATTCTGGTCAAAAGGTTACGCTGGAGATTTATTGCATAACATGCTGAAGGAAATTGCATGATCAGAAGCGCACTCTTCCTCGCCCGCAAAGATCTTATCTGCCTTTTCCGGGAATGGGGCACCTGGCTCTGGGCGGTCCTGATGCCGATCGTGTTCTTCTACTTCATCGGCTCCGTTACCGGCAACATGTCGGGACAAGCGTCTGCTGAGACGGTGGGCTTGACGGTGGGCGAGAATGCCGGGTTTCTCGCCGATGAGTTTGTGCGGGGCCTGGAATCGGCCGGCTACAAAGTGGCTCGCGTCGCTGCCGGGGATCTGGCTCGATATAATCGGCGGATTGTGATTCCCGCCAATTTCAGCGAAAGCGTTTTGGGGGGAAAGGAAAGCACAATTTCCTTCAGCCGGACCGGGAATGGTCTCGATGCCGATTACGACGAGATCCGCGTGAAGCGCGTAGCCTACAGCGTCCTGGCGGACTTGATTGCGGCAAACAAGCGGGCGGGCAAAGCGACGCCGGAAACATTCCGTGAAGTGCAGGCAATCCCGCGGATCCTCAAACTGGAGGCCAGGCCCGCCGGCGCGCGACAAACGATTCCGGTGGGATTTCAGCAATCGGTTCCCGGCACAATGGTTCAATTCATCCTGCTGGTCATGTTTACGACAGGCGGCATTACTCTGCACCAGGAGCGCACTCATGGCATTCTGCGCCGGTTGGCCTCTTCGCCGATGCCGCGCAGCGCAGTTGTGCTGGGGAAAGGGCTGTCCAGGCTGGCCATCGGTCTCATGCAGATTTCTTTCGCAATGATCGCCGGGGCTTTTTTGTTCAAAGTGGATTGGGGGCCGCATCTGGTCATGGTGCTGCTGGTGCTGATCGTGTACGCGGCGCTCGCCGCCCTTGCGGGAATGCTCCTGGCCAACTTTGCAAAAAGTGAAGGCCAGCTCATTGCGATCGGCGTAATACTCTCGAACATCCTGGCGGCCATTGGCGGGTGCTGGTGGCCCATTGAAATCACGCCCGAATGGGCCCAGAAAGCAAGCCTCATGATCCCGACCGGTTGGGCAATGGGAGCGATGCACAAGCTGGTGAGTTTTGGCGATTCACCTCTCTCCGTCCTGCCTCATCTGATGGCGCTCGCGGCAGCGGCTTTTTGCGCAGCCTGGCTCATTTCCCGTTCCTTCCGCTTTCAATAACAACAATCGGTACCTGGTTATACTGTCCCCTTTCTTCAAACAGGGACAGTATAACCAGGTACCGAATTGATAGATCGGTCGTGACGGCGCGGCATAAGGAAGACGGCCGCGAGCGATCCGACTAGAGCCATCGCCATATCCCACTGCGTGTCCCACGGATCGCCCTGGGTTCCGAGAAACGCATCGGCTTTCGTGCCCGTCCATACAGCGGCCTGCCATTCCAGCAGCTCGTACGTAGCGCTGACGGCGAGGCAGATGCAGACGACGATAAAATTGAGCCACGGACCTCGCTTGAGCACGCCTCGACGGAGCAGGACTTCGCGGCTTATCAGCGCCGGCACGAACCCCTGCATGAAATGTCCCAGGCGGTCGTAGTGATTTCTCGCAAGATGAAATGAATCGCGGATCCAATTGAAGATCGGCACCTCGGCATACGTGTAATGCCCCCCGATCGCCAGGACTGCCGCATGCGCCAGCATCAGGCAGCATACGAGGCGGCAGAAATAGAAATGTCGATACATCGACAGCAGGATGGCCGAAATGATAAAAATCGGGGCCACCTCGAGAAACCACGTGAACCGGTCCAATGGGCGCCACCCGGACCACGCCAGAATGATGATCAGAAGAATCCACAGGCCTATGTGAAAATTCAGATCTTCGTTTTTTGTTTTCATCTCTGCTGCTTATGTTTTTCGGCGGGGAAGGCGAGGGCCTCGGTCAGGACGTAGGCGGCCTGAAGTGCCGACGTGGGGCACAGCGGGAAGCATTCTTTGCAGTTCCAGCATTCCTGGGCGGCGATTTCCGGGATGAAGGCGATCTCCCGTTTCGCTCCCCGGTCCACAAATCCGAGCGCGTCCTTCTTTTTGACTTCGGCGCAGTACCGGACGCACAGGCCGCACAGAATGCAGAACGAGGCTTCCTTCTCAAAGCGGTCTTTATCGGCGCCATACTCCCCGGCCAGTTTTTGCAGCTCGACGGAATCCGGCGCGTGCGCGAGCATCTCCTCCAGGAGCATCTTGCGTGTCCGGTCCACCCGCTCCGAGCGGGTTTTCACCACCATGTCTTTCTGAACCGGAAAGACGCAGGCCGCAACGAGACGCGGTTTGCCGAAAGATTCTATTTCCACGACGCAAATCCGGCAGGCCCCGTACGTTTCCAGTTTCTCGCTGTTGCACAGCGTCGGAATCGAAATCCCGGCACTGCGGGCCGCTTCCAGGATCGTCATCGCTTCCGTTGCCTTCACTACCTTGCCGTCGATCTGCAATTGTATTTCGCTCATCGTTTAATTCTCTCGGACCAGAGGTCTTGCTTCTTCGGCAAGAGGAGGAGGAACCGGCTCGCCGGAGAGCCTTCGCACTGCCCCAAAGCGCGACGGACACACTTCGAAGCATGTGCCGCAGTTGGTGCATTTCTCCTGGTCAATCACGTGGATCAGGTTCTTGCCGCCCTCGATCGCATCCGCCGGGCATTTCCGGAAACAGATCATGCAGGCTTTGCACTTTTCCGGATCGATATAGTAATGGATCAACTCTTTGCAGACAAATGCCGGGCACCGCTTCTCCTGGATGTGCGCTTCGTACTCATCCCGGAAGTAGCGTATCGTGCTCAGAACCGGATTCGGAGCGCTCCCGCCGAGGGCACACAGCGAAGCGTCCCGCGTCGTCTCGGCCAGCGCTTCCAGCAGCTCGATGTCGCCCTCTTTTCCCCTGCCTTCGCTGATGTTGGTGAGAATCTTCAGCATTTGCCGGATGCCTTCACGGCACGGCGTGCACTTGCCGCACGACTCATCGGTCAGGAAATTGAGGAAGTATTTCGCGACGTCGATCATGCACGTGTCTTCGTCCATGACGATCATGCCGCCGGATCCCATGATGGCGCCCACTTTGGCCAACTCGTCAAAATCGACGCCCATGTCCAGGTATTGCTCCGGGATGCAGCCGCCCGACGGGCCGCCCGTTTGCACGGCTTTGAACTTCTTGTCTCCCGGGATGCCGCCGCCCACCTGGTAAATGATATTTCTCAGCGTGATGCCCATGGGCACTTCGACCAGGCCGGTGTTCTTTACCTTGCCCACCAGCGAAAAGATCTTGGTTCCCTTGCTCTTGTCCGTGCCGATGGATGTCAGGAATTCGGCTCCGTTATTGACGATCAGCGGAACGTTGGCCCACGTCTCGACATTGTTGATGTTCGTCGGCTTGTCCCACAATCCTTTGACCGCCGGGTACGGCGGCCTCGCTTTCGGCTCGCCCGGCTTGCCCTCCAGGGAACGCAGCAGTGCCGTTTCCTCGCCGCACACGAAAGCGCCCGCGCCGCGGTGCACATGGACGCTGAAATCGAATCCCGAACCCAGGATGTTTTTCCCGAGAAGCCCGTATTCCTCTGCCTGCCGGATGGCGATGGTCACGTTCTCCACGGCCAGAGGATACTCCTGGCGCACATAGATGTATCCTTCGCGGGCGCCGATGGCGTACGCACCGATTGCGAATCCCTCGAGAACCGCATGCGGATTCCCTTCGAGAATTGCCCGGTCCATGAATGCACCCGGATCTCCCTCGTCGGCATTGACCACAACATATTTCGTATCGCCCGGACTGTTACGCGCAAATTCCCACTTGGTGCCGGCAGGAAATCCTGCGCCTCCTCTCCCTCTCAACTTCGAGTCTTTCACCAGCGCCACAACCTGCTCGGGATTCATCTGAAACAGCGCCTTCGGCAGAGCGGTGTAGCCGCCCAGCGACAGGTAGTCCTCGATGCTCTTCGGGTCAAGCCTGATATTGTTGCCGATCAGGAGCCGCATCTGATGCTTGTAGAACGGAATGTCGGATTCGCGCACGCTCTTCTCGCCGGACACGGGATCCACGTACAGCAGGCGCTCGATGACCTTTTTGCCGATGATAGTCTGCGAAATGATCTCCGCCGCATCGCCCGGCTGCACCTGGAGGTAGCAGATTTCTTCCGGATAAATCACGATAACCGGGCCACGCTCGCAGAAACCGGGACAGCCCGTTTCCCTGAGATCCACCTTGATGTCTACGTTGCTTTCGAGGCCCTGCTTTTTGATCTCCTCTCTCAACGCGACGACGACTTTCGACGCGCCGAGAGCAAGGCAGCCGGTCCCGGTGCACACCGCGATGCACGGCTTGCTCGGATCGCGCTTGGACAGGATGTCCTTCCGGAACGCTTCCAGCTCTATAGGCGTATGTATCCTCGGCATAACCATTTCCTACACGTAGTTTTTCAACACGGCTTCCGACCTGGCCGGCGCCATCTTGCCATGATATTCGCCGTCGATCACCATCACAGGACCCAGGGCGCAGCAACCGACGCAACCGACGGTCTCCAGGCTGAATTTCAGTTCCATGTCCGTTTCGCCGGGCCTGATCCCGGTCAGATCCTGAATCGAGTCCAACAGGCGCGGCGCCCCGCGAACGTGGCAGGCCGTGCCGGTGCACACGTGAATTTCATGACGGCCCTTGGGGATCAGGCTGAAGGCCTTGTAAAAAGTGACGATGTGCTGGATGCGGTTCAAGGGCACGCGGAGACGCTTGCTGACCTTGTCCAGCGCCTCGTTGGAAAGCCATCGATGCTCGCGCTGAATCTCGAGCAGCACCTGGATAAGCGAACTTGCATCGTTGGGATATTTATCAATGATCGTATCGATATTGACGTGTTCCATGTTAACTTTCCCTGATTGTGCCGCATCTTCAGCGCACAATTTCATTTATCTCACTATCCCGCCCGGAGCCAAAGCTGGGAGCGCCGGCGTCCTCGCCGGCTTGTTATCGCAATATAGAAAATTCTCAACAAAATTAGCACTTTGTGCCTCACCTTTTGCCATTAAGCTCTGTGTGCCGCCGAGGACGGCGGCGCTCCCAGGATTTTCTCCTACGCCGGCACGAAGCGCTTCTGGCCCTCGTCAAAACGCGCCAACCCCTGCCTGGCTGAACTGCCCATGTACCTGGATACTTCCGCCGGGGCAAAGCCCAAAAGCTCCGAAAGCTCTCCCGCGGAACGGGGCTGCTCGCGCAGCAGCGTCATGATCTGGCTGATGGCCAGTTTGTCCGCAATCAACTCCCGAACGAGCTTGTTTACTTCATCGCTCTGGAAATACTTTTCATACCCTTCCGCCGTGTCGAAATGAGCGCGCAGCCTTTCCCTTTCCACCAGGCGGATGTAAGGAACCAGCCCGGCGACGGCCTGAAGCCTGAACCGCAGCTTTTCGTCGCTCGTCCCTTCGGCTTTGCCCAGCGGCCCTATTTCCCTGAGCTTGCGGGAAAAATCGTTCATGATTTCGGCGAAGCGGATGCCTTCTCCGGCAGACATCTGCTCAATCCTCAACCTATCGGGATTGATGCCGACGCATTCCATCAGTTTTTTGCACAGCTGCACCATGCTGTAGGCGTGGTGATTTCCGTCGGTGATGTAGTGGCATTCGTTGAGGTGGCACCCTCCGATGAACACTCCGTCATTCCCGTTCGAGAACGCGCGGAGCACAAAAGACAGGTCGACTCTTCCGCTGCACATCACCCGGATCAGCTTGATATCGGTGGCATATTGTTGTCTGGAAACTCCAGCCAAATCGGCAGCGCCGTATGCTCACCAGTTGCACACGAAGCCCAGAATTCTTGGTTTGAACTGAAGGCCTGCACTCATCTTTGCCACCTCCTTTCGCAAAATTGATGCGGGCTAAATCCCGCACTCCTTTGAGGCCGATGCATCATCAGGCGACGAATTCCCGGGGACCGGCCGCGTCGATCTGGTCGATGATCGCCTCGTCGATATAGTGCTTCAGCGCAATCGCTCCCGTCGGGCACTTCGTGTTGCAGAGGCCGTCGCCTTTGCAGAGGACAGGAGTGACCCGAGCCTTCCTTCCCTGGGGCGTCTCATAAAACTCGATCGCGCCATAGGTGCACGCCGTGATGCAGGCGCCGCAGGAAACGCAGGCGCTCTCGTTGACGATGCAAATGGATCCGGAGGCCGTGACCGTATCGTGCGAGAGGAGAGTCAGCGCGCGGCCGGCGGCGCCATACGCCTGGCTGATGGCTTCCGATATGTGCTTGGGATAGTGCGCCGTCCCGCACAGGTACACGCCTTCCGCCCCGAAATCCACAGGTCTCAGTTTGACGTGAGCTTCCTGGAAAAATCCGTCGGGATTCAATGTCACCTTGAACAGCCCCGCTATTTCCTTGCTTGTTGCCGAGGGAATGACCGCCGCGGCCAGGGCGATTGCATCCGCGTCTATGACCAGTTCCGTTCCCAGGACGGGATCGGGTACAGTGACCCGCAGGATGTGCCGCCCGCTTTCGTCGACCGCCTCCACCTGCGGCTTTTCCTGCGGTTCGTAGCGGATGAACCGCACATGCCTGTTCGCCGCCTCCCGGTAGTAGTCCTCCCTGAATCCGTACGGTCTCATATCGCGGAAGAGAACGACGACTTCCATCCCGGGATTGATCTCTTTCAGCTTTAAAGCGTTCTTAATGGCGTGGCTGCAGCAAATGCGCGCGCAGTAATTCCGGTCTTCCTGCCGGCACCCGACGCACTGGATCATCACGAGGCTCCCGGCATTTAAAACCTTCTCATTTCCTTTGGCAATCTGCTCTTCCAGCTCGAGCTGCGTCAGGACTGCGTCGTCTTGTCCGTAGAGATATTCCGAAGGCTTGTATTCGTCCGCGCCCGTCGCGATGATCGTCGCCCCATGCTTGATCTCCTGGACCATTCCCTGGTGTTTCACTCTGGTGACGAAGTTCCCGACATATCCGGTGGCTTCCGTGATGGTCGCGTCGGTATACACATGAATCAAAGGGTGCTGATAGACTCTGCGCCGCAGGTCGCTCACATACGCCTGGACGTCGAGGCCTTCCAGTGTGTATTGAATCCTTCGCGCCATGCCCCCGAGATCGGAATCCTTTTCAACCAGGTACACTTCGTGCCCCTGGCTGACGATGCTCAGCGCGCTGGTCATTCCCGACAAGCCGCCTCCGACTACCAGCGCCGCTTTGTTGACGGGCAGGTTAAATTCCTGCAGCGGCTCCAGGTGAGCCGAGCGGGCCACTGCCATTCGGATGATGTCTTTTGCCTTCTGTGTGGCGTCCTCCTTCTCCTTGGAGTGCACCCAGGAGCAGTGCTCCCGGATGTTTGCCATATCGTAGAAATATTGATTGATTCCCGCCTCGCGGAGCGTATCGCGGAACAGCGGCTCGTGCGTTCGTGGAGTGCACGCGGCGACGACCACGCGGTTGAGGCCTTTTTCCCGGATGGATGTGGCCAGCCGCTGCGCGGCATCCGTCGAGCATATGAAGAGGCTTTCTTCCGCATGCGCAACGTTTGGCAGGCTTAGCGCGTATTGCACGGCCGAAGGGACGTCCACTACTCTCCCGATGTTTGCTCCGCAGTGACACACGTAGACGCCCACCCTTGGCTCCTCTTGCGTCACATCTCTCTCCGGCGGATACACTCTTTCTTTCGCCAGTTTGCCTCGCCGGTAGCCCAGGAGCTCCCCGCATTGCGACCCGGCGCCACTGGCCGTCATCACCGATTCGGGAATATCGATCGGGCCCTGGAAGGCGCCGCTGATGTAAACGCCGGGGCGCGTGGTTGCCATCGGATTTACCGGGTCGGTTTTGCAGAATCCGTGGTCGTTCAACGCGATGCCGAATTTGCCCGCCAGGCTTTTGAAATCGGCGGGAGGATTCAATCCGACCGAAAGGACCACCATGTCGAATTCTTCTTCTTTGACCCCTTCATCCGGCGTGGAATACCGAATGGTGACATTTTTGCTGCCGGGGATCTCTTTTCCTATCGACACATAACTCCGGATGAAACGGATCCCGGGCAGTTTTTCCGCTCTTTGGTAAAACCGCTCGAAATCTTTGCCGTAGGAGCGGATGTCGTTATGGAAGATCGTGCATTCCGCATCGGCATCGTGGTCTTTGGTCAGAATCACCTGCTTCTGCGTATACGTGCAGCACACCGCAGAGCAATAGCTCTTGCCGCCGGGGATGACCTGGCGGGAGCCCACGCAGTGAATCCAGGCTATTTTGTGCGGATGCTTTTCATCGGTGGAGCGTCGTATCTCGCCTTCGTACGGACCGGTAGCGCACAGCAGGCGTTCGTAATCCAGGCTGGTCACGACGTTCTCGTACTTGCCGTAGCCGTAGTCTTCCCGCAGCTTCGGATCGAACGGCTCGAAACCCGGCGACAACACGATCGCGCCGACTTTGATGTCCATCTTCTCCGGCTTCTGATTGAAATCGATCGCACCGGTCTTGCAGACTCCCTGGCAGATGGTGCACTTCTTCTCTTTCAGATACAGGCAGCTTTCATCGATATACGTGACCAGCGGAATGGCCTGGGAAAAATAGATGTGAATGGCTTTGTTGGAGGAAATTTCCTGGTTGAACTTGTCGGGGTATTTGACCGGGCAGTATTCCACGCAGACCGTGCAGCCCGTGCATTTGCTCTCCAGGACATATCTCGGCTTCTTGACCAGCGTGACCGTGAAGTCTCCCGCCTCGCCTTCCACACGGTCCACTTCCGTGTAGGTCATGATCTCGATGTTGGGATGCCGGTTGCATTCCACAAACTTCGGAGACTCGATGCACATGGAGCAGTCGTTGGTCGGAAAAGTCTTGTCCAGCTGGGCCATGTGGCCGCCGATGGTCGGCGATTTCTCCACCAGGTAGACCTTGAAACCCGCGGTGGCCAGATCCAGCGCAGCCTGGATACCGCTGATTCCCCCGCCGACGACCATGACGTCGCCGAAATTGCTGTTTGCAGGAAATCCTGAGGCCTGTTTTTCAGATTCTTTTTCCACTTCTCTGTGTCCTGTGCGGGCCAACGCCCGCACCCGCTAGTTCTGGGGTTAAATGACTTCCTGGAAAATCTCCGTGATGTCCCGGACTACGAGCGCTTCGCTGTCCTTGCTGTTGATTCTGCTGTCTTCAAAATTGGTGATGCAATACGGGCATGCCGTGACCAGCGCTTCGGCTCCAAGGTCGATCGCCTGCTCCAGCCTTAAGTCGGAGAATCGTTCGCCTTTCGGCGTTTCCATCCAGATCCTTCCTCCGCCACCGCCGCAGCAGAGGCTGTCCACGCGCGCATCCGGCAACTCATTGAGCGTCATCCCGGGGATCTTCCTCAACGCGTCGCGCGGCGCGTCGTATATGGAATTATGCCGGCCGAGGTAGCAGGGATCGTGATAGACCACTTTCTTGTCAAACTCCTTGCTCAGCGCAAGCCTACCTTCATTCACGAGTTCGGACAGATACTGGGAAATGTGTACGACTTCGAAATTCACCCTGAACTCGGCATACTCGTTTTTAAAGGCGTGGTAGCAGTGCGGGGAGGAAACGAGAATTTTTTTCACTCCGTTGTCGATGAACGCCTTGATATTTTCCCGGGCCAGGCGCTTGAACAGGTCTTCATCTCCTGTTTTGCGGATGCTCTCCCCGCAGCAGCTTTCCAGGGAACCCAGAATCCCGAAATCCACGCCGGCCTTGTCGAGAACGGCGGCCGTAGCTCTGGCCACTTTCTTCAATCTTGGGTCATAGCTGAGGTAGCAGCACGGGAAATACAGGATCTCCATTCCTTCGGTGAAGGTCTTTACCGAAAGACCCTCGGTCCATTTCGCCCTGTCTTTTCTCTCTCCATTGAGCGGATTCCCTTCGCTGGTGAGGCTTGCACTGATTCCCCGGACCGGTTTGACGGCGTGCGGAAAAACTCCAAATTCGGTTGCCATCCTTCGAGCCGCCAATCCGACTTCCAGAATGCCCACACCCCTGGGGCATCGTTGCGGGCATCGGCCGCAGGTCGTACAGCGCCACATTTCTTCACTCTCGATCTCGGTCAATCCGAAAGTGGCCTGCCGGATCAGTTTGCGCATGCTGAAGGTCCGCACGCGATTCCACGGGCAGACCGTGTCGCACAATCCGCATTGATAGCAGTATTTGAAGGCTTCTCCGCCTTTCTCCTTAATGCTATCTACTATTTCCTTATAGTCGGCTATGTTCTCCACGGCAGTCCCAAGCCTCTCTCTAACCAAAACCCGCAGGTTGCGAGTCACTAGTTGCAGGTTACAGGTTAAAAACAGCCAACCTGTAACTTGTAACCCGCAACCTGTAACCTAAAACCATTCACATTCATTTCCGTCTTTGCTCATCCACAAAAATCTGCATAAAGCTGTGTCGTTGCCGTTCAACTTTTTTTGGACATCCGGGTCACGGCATCCAATACCTTTTGCAGTCCGTATTTGCCGGCCAATGTCTCCAATCCTATTTCCATATCCTCCAGCTTTACTTCCTCTTCCACTTCCTCTTCTTTTTCTTCGTACGTCAGCGCGTCATTCAGGCACCACTGCACGCACATCGGCTCCGGCAGCGGCGGATCGGATTCGCACATGTCGCACTTGAGAGGAAGGCCGGAATCGGGTTCTTTGAAAGCCGTTCTGGAAGGGCACGAGGCTCTGCAGAAGCTGCACTCGTCGTATTCTTTCCCGTCGATCACATATTTGCCTCTGCCCATGCACTCGGCGGGCGCGTTCTCGCCGGCGTATACGGGAAGATACACGTCCTTGATGGCATCGTGAATCAGCCGGATACGTGCCCGCGCCGGATTGTTGCTGCTGAATTTCGGCGTCGCGTGAAACGCGGAGCAGATCACCTCGCATGCCCGGCAACCGTTGCATTTGTCCACATCGATTTTGATGACCTTCACCTTCCTCTTAACTTTTCCCATTTTGGATGATCCCTCTTTTTTCGAAGTCCTCGGCAACGTAGGCCAGATTCAGATCCTTCAAGGATTCTTTCGTGGGAATGCCCTGGCTATCCCAGCCTTTGAACTGGTAGTACGCATCCAGCAGTTGCGCTTCAAGCTCGGGGAATCGTTTCTTCCAGTGGTCTTCCGGAGGTTTCTCGTCGGCCCGTTTCAGGCCTCGTCTGATATTGATGGCTCTGACCAAGGTCCGGTTTCTCTTCGTGATTTTGGTCAATCCCGCTTTGTCGACGCTGAAGCCGGTCGCGGAGGAAATGAACTCAGGATAGTTGTGTATGTGATAGGGGGGTTTCAGCGGGAAGGAAGACAGGCCGGCGCACATTCCGAGAGCGTCATCGATGTAGTGCATCATCTCCTGCCAGTCGACGATGTCGCAGCTTGCCTGAATATCGGGATAATTCGGATTGGAAAATTCCCCGCGCATTTCCCATTTCCGCAGATAATCCTTAAATTTTTCGTCCGGCACCTGGACCCAGTCTTTGATGAAGTCTTCCGTCTCTTCCTTGGTGAGAAACGGCGCCTGGGGGAACTGTCCTTCAATTTGAGTGATGTTGATCTTCTCGCCGGTGGAATACATGAGAAAGTAGACCGGATTGAGCATCCCGAGCTTGAGGGGGAGCTGTTCCTGCTTCTTGATATTGTTGTGGGCGTACGCTTCCGCTCCATTTCCGATCCGTTTGGCCGCCCAGTAGGTGCCATCGGCCAAAACGTCACCGATTCCTTCCCGCCGCACAATCCGGTCGAGCAGCCAGAAAAAGCGTCCTTCGCTGTCCGAAGGCATCCCTTCCATATCCTGATCCTTGAGAATGCCGGCTTCGCGCAGCTCCAGCGCGAAGGCCATCACCTGCGGGGCCGTGAACCCGTCCACGCCATACTCGGTGGCCCGTTGAGCGATCCGGAACCCAAAATCCAGGTCGGCATAGGCTGCCATCGTGTAGGTGAGTTTCGAGAAGCACTTCATCATGTACGTGGAGATTCCCGGGACGGAAATCGTTGCGGCGCACTTCATCGGGCAGTTGTAGCAGCTGATCAGCCGCGTCCGCGCGCTTTCCTGCGTTTCGCGCCACTTCTCCTCGATTTCCTTGTTCCAAAAATCCTTTCTCCGGGTTCGGGAGTTGCCCCACATGAAATTGGTCGTGTGCCACTCTTCATCGATGAGCCGCATCTCCTGCGGCGATCCGAGCCCGGCCAGGATCGGCATGACGCCGGGAATGGGTTTCTTCTCGCGGTCATGGATGTATCGCAGCACATCGCTGCACAAGGCCATATATTCCACGGGGCGGGCGACGTTGATGTCTTTGGTGCCGCGCACGACGATCGCCTTGACGCCTTTGTCTCCCATCACGGCGCCTATTCCGCCCCTGCTGGCGCTGGACCTGCCCTGTTCAATCGAGGCAAAGAAAACGCGGTTCTCGCCTGCCATGCCGATGGCGGCCACCTGGGCATTCGGTTCCTTCAATTCCTGCCGGAGGAGTTCGGCCGTTTCATTGGAACCCTTGCCTCGCAAATGGGAGGCATCGCGAATTTCCACTTTATCGTTGTTGATCCACAAATAGACCAGGTTGGGGGATTTGCCGCGAAGGATGACTTTGTCGTAGCCGGCATACTTCAGCTCAGGGGCCCAGAATCCGCCCATCATGGAGTACGCCATCAATTGAGTTTGCGGGGAGAGCGTGGTAACGATCGTGCGGTTGCAGCCGGGAGCAGGCGTTCCGCACAGGAGACCGGAACTGAATATCAGCAGATTGTCGGGAGAAAAAGGTTCGGTTTCGGGGGGCACTCTGTCCCACAGAATTTTAGCATTTGTTCCCAGCCCGCCCAGATGCTGCTCTGTTAATCTAGGGTCGGTTTCAACTCTTTCAACATTTCCTCGGGACAGATCAATCTCTAAGTTAAATCCAGTTTCCGCATACCTCATCTCTTTTAACCCCCTTCAGGAACCTGTCCGAGAACCGGGGGGATCCATTTCTATCGCCCGGACAGACTCCTAGCCATTTGCCATTGCAGGGAATGTGCGCATTCATCGCCTACACTTCCTTCTCTAAAGGCAGCATCCCAAGCATGTTGAAGCCTAATGACTTGAAATAAGAAATCAGTTCACCCTCGTGCCACTCCACCATCGTCCTGATTTTTGTTATGTTCTTCCTCCGGAAATGCTCGACCAGCGTGGAACCCAGCTTGTAACCGACGCCCATGCCCTGGTAGTCGTTATCGACTCCGAGGATCAGGATCCAGCCGGTCATCCCGCCTCTGCCGAATTCCCAACGCCGGACTTCGCTGATAATGAAACCGACGAGTTTTCCGTCGATATCCGCTCCCAGGTTCAACAGCGGATCGCCATGCTGAAGATGATAGATCGTCGTGTCTTTGAGGGATTCCAGCCTTTCGGAACTGCCCGAATTCTGCTCTCCCAGGATCTTCTCCTGGATGCGCAGAATGTCGTCAAGATCATCCATGCCAAGGAAGCGGACGGTGATTGCGGCCGACACCAGAGTCCACAGCTTTGTTCGGCCAATCTTGTTGTAGTGAATTTTTCCCTCAGCTCGAAGCACTTCCAGGTATTTTGCAACCGTGTGGCGCGTCAGGCCCAGCTTTTCCCCTACTTCTTCCATCTGGAGACCGGTTTTGGAGTTCTGCAATATGTTCAGTATTTGAGTTTGAATAGTCTCTGTCATAAATTGGTTACCGATTGGTATCCGATATTGGTTACCAATACTAATCAAAGGTTGAGTTTGATGTCAACACCATTTTTCCCGATTTGCGGCCTACAGGTTACAACGGCTTCGCGTCCCAGGGCTTGAGGAATGCCAGGGACGCGTGAAAATGGTATTGTTGAAGGGGGAGGAGCCGTGATGGTGAATTTGGTCGGGGCGAATCTGGAGGAGATCGAGGCGGCGGTTGCCGGCTTGGGGGAACCTCCATATCGGGCTCGCCAGATTTATGCGGGAATTTACAGGCGGCTTTATGTTACTTGGGAGCAGTTCACAGATCTTGGGAAACCGCTTCGGGAGAAGCTTGGAAGGCAATTCGCGATCGTGCACCCGACCGTGCAGCGGGTCCTCGTCTCACAGGATGGAACGCGCAAGTATCTGTTTGAAGTGAACGGCGGGAAAAGGATCGAGGCGGTTTACATTCCGGAGGAGCGGCGAGACACTCTCTGTATCTCGACTCAGGTAGGCTGTGCGGTCGGATGCCTTTTCTGTGTCACGGGAAGGCTGCCCATGCGGCGGAACCTTTCGCCGGGAGAAATCGTCGGCCAGGTCCTGGCGATGCAGGCGGACCGAGGCACAAATCCGAAGCGCTTAAATATTGTGATCATGGGAATGGGAGAACCGCTGTACAACTACGAAAACGTGATGGCGGCGGTACGACTCATGGCGGACGAACAGGGCATGTCTATATCATCGCGACACATCACACTTTCCACTTCGGGCATAGTGCCGGGCATCCGCCGCCTTGGCGAAGAGGAGGTCGTTCCCAATCTGGCGATATCGCTGAACGCAACAACGGACCAGGTTCGGGACGTGCTGATGCCGGTCAACAAGCGATGGAATATTGCGGCCTTGCTCGATGCCTGCCGCAGTTTTCCTCTCGCGCAGCGAAGACGGATCACGTTTGAATACGTTCTCATCGCCGATAGGAACGATTCCCCTGAAGATGCGCATCGCCTCGTGCGTTTGCTGCAGGGCCTGCGGAAGAAAGTGAATCTGATTCCGCTGAATGCGGATCCGTGGATCGAGTTGAAACCACCCAGCCCGGAATGTGTGCTCGCATTCCAAAAAATCCTGACCGACAGTAACATCACCGCCAATATCCGGCGCCCCCGCGGAGGAGATATTTCCGCCGCCTGCGGAACGCTTTCCGCCCAAGAATAACGGGGTCAGGTAAAACTGTAATTTAAATATTGGCTTCCCGCCTGCTGCTGCCGATAATAAAAATGGTTACATTTCGATAAAACGAATCAGTCATCGGGTTCAATGCCAGAGGCTGGGATCTGTGAGTAATGTTGTCTTGTCCGGCCAGATCGGAAAAGACGCAGTCACCTGGGATCATATCCTCCCATCCTCGGTTTCCCTGGAGGCCGACATGTCCTGGAAAGGCACCTGTTTTTATCTGGCTGTATGCTGCCTATTAATATTGAGTTGTCCGGTGGCGGGTCAAACCCCATCCTCGGAGAGATTCGAAGGGATTCTTAATGTAGTTTGGGGAGATCCCTACCCGGGGGCAGGCGGTGGCGAGACGCGTTATTCTCTCTCACTCTCGGACGGAACGAACATACCCTTGAAATTCACCGGCCAGGAAAATGTCGCCATATCCTATTTTGGAAAGTCTGTCGTTGTTTCAGGCCATGCAGCATCGAGCCAGATGGCGTTGCCGTACGCGCAGGGCTCCCAGGCGTTTATTGTCGAAGACATCTCTCTCACCTCGGGGCCGCAGGCTTATCCTGGGCCTTCTGCAAGCGTATTTGGGACCAAGAAGGTCATTTTTCTGCTTTTGAAATTTTCGGACGATACTGACGTGCCGCATCCGCCGAGCTTTTATACCGACATGACAAATCCCGACACTCCTCCCACTGGCGAGCCGTTTCCCGCAACCATAAATGGCTTTTACAAGAAGACTTCCTGGAACCAGTTCTCCTGGGTGGGGGATGTCGGGGGGCAAGGCGGAATCGGGGCTCCTGGCGGCTGGTTAGTGCTTCCTAACCCAAAAAGCTATTACGCAAACTGCGGCTGGGGCAGTAGCTGCTTCAGCACTAGTACACTCTCCAGCGATGGCATGGCTCTCGGGAGAGCTCAGGGTATTAGTTTTGCAAACTATGACAACATCAATTTTGTTGTGAGCAACGACCTTGACTGTTGCGCCTGGGGCGGAAGTTATTACAGTTCAGTTGAGGGCAAGTTGTTCGGCGCGACCTGGGAGCCTCCGTGGGGACAGGAAACCGGAACCTATACCCACGAAATGGGTCACAGCCTCGGTTTGCCGCATTCCGGGTGGGTCTATTATGCGTACGACAGCCCCTGGGATATGATGAGCATGACGATGTCGGCCAGTACAACCACATGCGCAAGCTATTATTCCAGAAACAGTTCGTCCACCAGGAGTGTAACCTGCACGGAGCCGGGGGATGGGTATATCGCCCCGCACCAGGATTTTCTCGGCTGGATACCATCTGGGAACATAGTAACAACGGATACTGGTTCTAAATCAACTATCATGCTTGAGCCGAACACTCTCCCCCTGGGCACCACGGCCAAAATGCTCAAGATCTGTATTGCTGGCACCTCCTGCTCCGGCTCGACGGCGCATTATTTTACTGTCGAGGCCAGAGTCAAGGGACAGGGCACAACTTCGCAATATGACAACGGCCTCCCCGGGGAAGGGATCGTCATTCACGAATTTCAGCAAGACAGGCCCGCTGTCAGCGGATCCTGCTTCTTTAATAATCAATCGGGTTGGGCCTGGCCTGTCGATTCGACTCCGGGCGATTATGATTCGGTCAACTGCAATTCCGGCGGACGCAGTTATCCAAATTACGCCCTTTACAATGCTCAATGGAAAGTGGGGCAGACCTACACGAACAGCACATATAATTTCAGAGTCAGAGTGTTGCGCAGATCTGGTTCGACATTCGTGGTTTCGGTGAATCCCATGCCAAGTTCCAGCGACGTCGACGGCGATGGCAAAGCAGACGTTGCCGTCTGGAGACCTAGCAATGGCCTCTGGTTTATTCTGCCAAGCGGCTCTCCCGGAACTTATCTGGTGCAGCAGTGGGGTCAACTTCAGGATATTCTGGTTCCCGGCGACTACGATGGCGATGGCAATGCGGACGTTGCCGTCTGGAGACCCAGCAATGGCGTCTGGTTTATTCTGCCAAGCGGATCT
>DATJPG010000094.1:0-42889 GCA_035506515.1 Acidobacteriota bacterium | reverse complement strand
GGGTTGCTTCATTCCATTTTTGGTTTTTATAAGAAGCGCCAGATATTTGTGCGCATCGCGCTCGGAATGGTGGCATGCGGTTTTATCTGCCACACAACCTTTCTTGTAGTTCTCGGCCTGGTGCGCGGGCATTTTCCGATCACCAATCTGCCTGAATCGCTCTGTTTCTTCGCCTGGTGCATTTCGCTGACGTTTATGGCGGCGAATTTCAGGTATCGCATCAACATACTGGGAGCCTTTGTGCTTCCGCTCGTATCGCTGCTGACCATCATTTCGCAGCTTATCTGGGAGGAAAACCATTCCATTCCGCCCAGCTTAAGAAGCGGATGGGTTTATTTTCATAGCAGCGTCGCCTTTCTTGCGTATGCGGCGTTTTTTCTGACTTTTGTCTCGGCCATTTTTTACCTGATCCAGGAAAAAGAACTTAAGGATAAGCATTTCCGATTTTTATATTTCCGCCTGCCATCCCTCCAGGTGTGCGGCGAGTTGTTGCGTCGTTCCCTATTTGTGGGATTTGTCCTGATGAGTCTGACCATAGTGACGGGGGCGTTCTGGGCGCAACATGCTTGGGGACGATTTTGGAGCTGGGATCCCAAGCAAACGGCAGCCTTGATCACATGGGCGATTTACCTGGTCCTGCTGAACTACTGCCTCTCTTCCAAATGGCATGGAAGAAGGGCGGCGTATATCAGCATCATCGGTTTTGTTTCAACCGTGTTTACTTTCTGCGTCAATTGGGGACTCCATAAGAATCTCTAGCTTGAGAGCCCGAAGACACCCTCCCTGTCGAGCGGGTAGACAGCAATTCATTGCAGGTTGCAGATGTTTAATCTAGTACTCGTGGGTTTGAATCACAGGACGGCAAAGATCGATACCCGGCAAAAAGCATCCTTCGACGCCGATGATCTTCCGCAAGAACTGAATCGCCTTTCGACAATGCCCAAAATCCACGAATCGATGATTCTTTCAACCTGCAACCGCGTCGAGATTCTCTCCTGCGTGGAACAGCACTCCGAAGGAATCGATACTATCGAATCCTTTCTATCCGAGCACAGCAGCATTCCCCTGCCCGAATTGCAGGAGAAGCTCTACCGCTACAGCGATGAACAGGCCGTACGTCACTTATTCCGTGTAGCCAGCTCGCTGGATTCCATGGTGCTTGGCGAGCCACAGATCCTGGGCCAACTCAAGTCTTGCTATAACACGGCGTCGGATGCACGCACGGTGGGCACGCATTTGAACAGGCTCCTGCAGTCGGCTTTCAAGACAGCGAAGCGCGTGCGTACGGAAACCAATATCGGCGAGTATCCGGTATCCGTCAGTTCGGCTGCCGTGGAACTTGTCCGAAAAATATTCGGGGACCTGCAGAAAACCAGAATTCTGATTGTGGGCGCGGGCAAGATGGGAGAAACGGCCATCCGTCACCTGTCGGAAACCGGGGCGCAATCGGTTTATGTCGCCAATCGCAGCCCCGAAGCCGCCCGAGAGCTTGCCGCCAAGTTTCGTGGCACCGCCGTTCCCTTCACCGAGCTGAGGCAGTGGATCACTCGCGCCGATATCGTAATCACTTCAACCGGAGCGCCGGAGACCCTGATCGGCCTCCCGATGGTTCACTCGATAATGCATGACCGGAAAAGCGCTCCGATCGTATTCATCGATATTTCGGTGCCCCGCAACGTCGATCCGGAGATAGGCACGATCGAAAATGTTTTTTGTTACGACATAGATGACCTCGGTGCCGTCGTCGAGGCTAACCTCCACGAACGATTGCGCGCGGCCGCAGCCGCCGAAAAGATCGTCGACCAGGAAGTGCACGCGTTCTACGCGAAGCTTAAATCGATGGATTTAGGGCCGGCTGTCATTCAGGTCCAGGGCCATATCGAGGAGATCTGCAAAACTGAACTCCAGCGCTATATGAACAAGATGGGCTTCCAGGAACCAAAGCAGGTCCAGGAACTTGAACACATGATTTCGCGCATCGCGGCCAAGATCGCACATCCTCTGGTCATGCAGCTGCGCAATGGACAGGAGTCTCCAAGCGAGGCGGATTACGCCGACCTGATCAGGCGGCTTTTTAAAACAAAGGAATCGGATTAAACAAAGACCTCCGATTCTCGATTTTTGATTCTCAATTTACTATTGTGAGATCATGCATTCAGTTTGCAATCGAGAATCGGGAATCGAAAATCAGGAATATACAGGTAACTCGATGATCATTCTCGGCACTCGCGGAAGCGCGCTGGCGCTGACCCAAACCGAATATATCAAGGCACGGATTCTCAAGGCCTTTCCGGATACTGAAATAGAGGTTCAAATCATAAAGACGTCGGCAGACAAAGACATAACGACGTCGATCCGATCCGGCTCCGCCGTCGGGGTTTTCGTGAAGGAATTGGAACAGGCACTGCTTGCCGGCAAAATCGACATTGCGGTGCACAGCATGAAAGACGTTCCGACAAAAGTTGCCTCCGGCCTGGAAATTGTCGCGATCCCCGAGCGCGAAGATGCACGGGATGCCTTTCTCTCGAATGCGGTAAAGAGCCTTGCCGAGCTGCCTGCGGGAGCCGTAGTCGGCACCGGCAGCGTACGCCGGCAGGCACAACTGTTCGCAATACGGCCGGATCTTAAGGTCCTGGATATCCGCGGGAACATCGACACGCGCTTAAAAAAGTTGAGCGACGGCGCCGTGGATGCCCTCATACTTGCGTGCGCCGGATTAAACAGGCTCGGCTATCAGAACCGGATTTCCGCGCCGCTCGATTTCGAGCAAATGTTGCCCGCTCCCGGGCAGGGGGCGCTTGCCGTGGAAATGCGGGCCGAGGACGCCCGAGCTCGAGCAGTTGAAGCGGCCTTGAATCATCCGCCAACTGCCGTTGCCGTCCTGGCAGAGCGCAGTTTTCTGCACCGTATGGGTGGCGGATGCAACGTTCCGGTCGCCGTCCATGCATCGCTCAAGGACAACAGAGTTCGAATCGAAGGATTGGCAGCGTCGCCGGATGGCAAGAGAATTATAAGAGAATCTATAGAACAGGCCGGGGAGTCCGCCCAGGAGGCCGCAATATCGCTTGCTGAACGCATTCTCGCAATGGGCGGCAGTGAAATTCTTGCCGGCATGGCATAGCCCTGTCGCCCAAACACGGGACCCAAAGCAGGCACACAAGAGATTCGCGTTCTGATCAGCCGGCAACAATGCTGCCGGGGATTGACTTCGATATGCCGGATATCTCCTTTTCACAACCGCTTGCCCATCGAACTGTTGTCGTCGCCTGCAGTGCCAAAAAGATGGATGCACTGGTGGGGGGGATCCAGGCCCTCGGCGGAAGAGCTATTTCCTTCCCCGTCATCGAAGTTCGCGAAATTGAAGACAATAAACCGCTCGATCTGGCCATAGCCTCCTTGCGCGAATACGCATGGATTATTTTTACCAGCGCCTATGCCGTGCGGTTTTTTTTTAACAGGCTAAATCTGGCCGGAATAAATCTTGTCTCCGATCGCATACCCAAAATCTGCGCCATAGGCCCGGCCACCGCCAGAGAGGTCCAGCAAGCGGGATATAAAGTCGAGTTGATACCGGATAAATTTGTGGCCGAGGGACTCATCGAGGCTTTGGAAAAATATCACGGAGGCCTTAAGGCGATTGCCGGAAGCCGTATCCTTCTTCCGCGAGCCAAGGAAGCCCGCGAGGTTCTTCCGGAAGCGCTCGCCGCAGCCGGCATTTTTGTGGATGCAATTCCCTGCTATGAAACGATCTGCGCGGGGCCTGTGCCGGAAATCCTTCATAATTTAAGAAGCAGCAAACCGGACATGATTGTTTTTACGAGCTCCTCCGCAATAAGAAACTTCGTCGAGATTCTTGGAAAAGAAGATGGGATCAGGCTGCTATTGGAATCAGCGGTCGCGGTCCTGGGCCCGGTCACAGGCAGCACTGCGGAATCACTTGGAAAAAGAGTGGAAGTAATGCCCCGGGAAAACACGACGGCATCCCTTCTCGAAGCAATCCGCGAATATTATGCCAAGTGTCATTAAGAAACGCCCTTTCAGGGCCAAGACAGTCCGGATTATTTTCGCGACAAAAATCCAGGAGTATTTCGTCGGCAGGGCGTAGTATGATTTGCCTCTTGTAGCAGAAGAGCGGCGATAAGCATCCAGGAGGATATCTGTGCCGAAACGCAATGATATTAGTAAAGTACTGATCATCGGATCTGGCCCCATCGTCATCGGGCAAGCATGCGAGTTTGACTATTCCGGCACACAGGCTTGCAAGGCTTTGCGAAAACTTGGTTACCAGATCGTGCTCGTGAATTCGAATCCCGCAACGATCATGACCGATCCCGGCATGGCGGACGTCACCTACATCGAGCCTCTGAACGTGCGGTCGATCGAAAAGATCATCGCTACCGAGCGTCCCGACGCGCTGCTCCCGAATCTTGGGGGCCAGACAGGCCTGAACATTTCCTCCCAACTCGCCAAGGAAGGCATTTTGGAAAAATACGGAGTTCAGATCATCGGGGTAAAAGAGGATGCCATCGAGCGTGGAGAAGACCGGCAGGCGTTCAAGAACACCATGAACCAGTTGGGCATCGAAATGCCAAGAAGCGAGATCGCGCTGAGCCTTGAAGAAGCGGAAAACATCCTTCGGAAAATAGACCTACCCTGCGTGATACGGCCGGCGTACACGATTGGCGGAACGGGAGGCGGGCTCGTTTATAACCTCGAGGAATTCCGCGTCGTCGTCAGCCGCGGACTTTCCGCCAGCCTCGTTGGGCAGGTTCTCATCGAGGAATCCGTGGAGGGCTGGGAAGAACTCGAACTGGAAGTTGTTCGCGATGCCAAGGGCCAGAAAATCACCGTCTGCTTCATCGAAAACATCGACGCGATGGGCGTGCACACCGGCGATTCTTTTTGTGCCGCTCCCATGCTGACCATTGACCCGAAACTTCAAGAAAAGCTTCAGAACTTTTCATACGCCATCGTGGATGCGATCGGGGTCATCGGCGGAACCAACATCCAGTTTGCGCACGATCCCAAAACCGGCCGGGTTGTGGTCATCGAAATCAATCCGCGTACTTCCCGGTCTTCTGCCCTTGCCTCCAAGGCGACCGGCTTCCCGATCGCCCTGGTTTCTTCCATGCTTGCCGGCGGCCTCACGCTGGACGAAATCCCGTACTGGCGAAAAGGCACGCTGGATAAATACGCCCCGTGGGGCGATTATGTGGTCATCAAATTCTCCCGCTGGGCATTCGAAAAATTCAAGGGTGCCGAAGACCGGCTTGGTACGCAGATGCGAGCCGTGGGCGAGGTCATGAGCATCGGCAAAACCTATAAAGAAGCGTTCCAGAAATCGATCCGGTCGCTGGAAAATGGAAGGCTCGGATTGGGATTCGCCAAGGATTTCAACAAGAAATCCCTGGAAGACCTCATGGGCATGTTGTGGCATCCCACGAGCGAGCGCCAGTTCATCATGTACGAGGCACTGCGCAAGGGCGCGTCTGTGGCTGCGCTTCACGAGAGAACTCATATCAAGCCCTGGTTCGTCGAACAGATGAAAGAACTGGTGGAGCTCGAAGAGCAGATCCTGCAATACAAAGGAGCCCGCCTCCCGGACTCCCTGCTGGTCCGGGCAAAAAAGGACGGGTTCGCCGACGGATATCTGTCCAAACTTCTGGGAATTCCGGAGGAAGACATCCGCAACCGCCGCATCGCGCTAAGTGTCGTGGAAGCTTGGGAACCTGTCCCCGTTTCGGGCGTTGAAAATGCTGCTTACTATTATTCTACCTACAACGCTCCCGACAAAGTCCAGGTAAGCGACCGCAAAAAGGTGATGGTGCTGGGCGGCGGCCCAAACCGCATCGGCCAGGGAATCGAGTTTGACTACTGCTGCGTGCATGCTGCATTTGCGCTACGCGATCTCGGGTATGAAACCATCATGGTCAACTGCAATCCCGAGACTGTATCCACCGATTACGATACGTCCGATAGGCTTTATTTCGAGCCGCTCACGGTGGAAGATGTTTTGAGCATCTACAACAAAGAAAAGCCGGAAGGGGTCATTGTCCAGTTCGGCGGACAAACGCCACTCAATATCTGCAAGGCGCTTGAAAAAGCGGGAGTCAAAATCCTCGGCACATCCACCGACACGATCGATCTGGCCGAGGACCGTGACCGTTTCAGGATCATGATGCAGAAGCTCGGGATTCCTCAGCCCGAGTCCGGCATGGCTCACAATCTCAAGGAAGCCCTTGCCATCACGGAAAGAATCGGTTATCCGCTGATGGTGCATCCATCGTACGTTCCGGGCGGCAGTGGCATGGAGGTTGTGCATGATGAAGAGGACCTAACGCTGTGCATGTCCAAAGCCGTGGAAAACCGGCCTGACCTGCCAATCCTGCTCGACAAGTTCCTGGAAAACGCTCTCGAGGTAGAAGCGGATGCAATTTCGGACGGCACGGATGCGGTTATTCCTACCATCATGGAGCACATCGAGCTGGCCGGCGTTCATTCAGGAGACTCTGCATGTGTCGTGCCGCCGGTCAGCATTCCGGAGAAACACCGGGCAACGATCGAGGATTATACCAGGCGCATTGCTATTGAGCTTAAGGTTCTGGGCCTAATCAACATCCGATACGCGATTGCCAATGACAGGGTCTACATTTTGGAAGCCAATCCCCGAGCATCGCGAACCGTGCCTTTGGTATCAAAGATCTGCAATATCCAAATGGTCCGGATTGCCACACAGCTAATCTTGGGCAAGAAGCTGTGCGACCTGGATCTCAGACGCAAGAAGATCCCATACTTTGGTGTGAAGGAAGCTGTGTTCCCATTCAACATGTTCCACGAGGTCGATCCCGTTCTCGGTCCTGAAATGCATTCCACGGGCGAAGTGCTGGGAATGGCCGATTCCTTTGAGTTGGCATTCCACAAGGCTCAGGAAGCCGCACAACAACTGCTTCCGCAAGCGGGCACTGTACTTTTGTCGGTAACGGACGAAGACAAGAAAGAGGCACTCGATGTGGCACGCGAATTCGCCAAACTTGGTTTCAGTCTGATCGCTACGGAAGGAACACAGCAATACCTGGCATCCAACGGCGTGGACTGCGACAAAATATTAAAAATGAGCGCAGGCAGGCCCAATATTGCGGATGCAATCAAAAACGGCGAAATTCAAATCGTCATCAACACTCCCATCGGCAAGCGCGGAGTTACCGATGATTCATACATTCGCAAGACGGCAATCAAGCACAAGATCCCTTACATGACCACCATGGCTGCGGCGAAAGCCACCGTAAAAGGTATCGCAGCCTACCGGCGCAAGGAAACCGATGTATTTTCGCTGCAGCGATACCACGCGGCAATCAAGTGATCGATGTTTTGTGAACACTTCTGGACGGTCGAAAACTTCAACTGCTAATCGTCACCAGAGCGCTCTCGAGATCCTCGATAAGATCATCGGCATTTTCGATACCGACGGAAAGCCGCAGCAACGAGTCGGAAATCCCGATCCTCTTTCTTTCGTCACTCGAGATCTTGCTGTGCGACGTCTGCGCCGGGCAGCAGATCAACGTTTCAACGCCTCCAAGACTCACCGCAGGTGTAATCAACTTCAATTTCCTGAGAAACGCCTGTGCCGGCACTAATTCGGGATCTAACTCGAACGAAAGCATGCCGCCGAAATTCTTCATTTGTGTCCTGGCAATTGCATGTCCTTCAAAACCAGGGAGACCAGGGTAATTCACCTTGTGTACGGCCTTGTGTGACGCGAGAAACGAAGCGATCTTCAAAGCGTTGGCGGACTGCCGCTCGACTCTTAAGGCCAGCGTTTTGAGGCTGCGCTCCAGAAGGTAACAGGTGATTGCATTGAGGCTGCCGCCGAGATTGCGTGCCATGCCCCGAATGCGCCCGGCTATCGGCCCGGAAGATAGCGCGATGCCGCAACACAGATCGCTGTGGCCTCCCAGATATTTAGTCCCGCTGTGCACGACCACATCGATTCCAAGCTCGATCGGCCTTTGGTTGATCGGGGAGGCGAATGTGTTGTCGATGACGGTTGTGATTCCTCTTTTTCTGGCAAAGGCAGCAACGCTGCGAATGTCGATAATGCCGAGCAAGGGATTTGTGGGCGACTCGATCACGATTACTTTGGTTTCCGGTCGTATCGCCTTTTCTACCGAATCTGCATTGGTGGCAGCGAAAGAATAGTCTATGCCGAAACGACTAAAAGTGTCGGTAGCAAACGCATGTGTTCCGCCATACAGCTCATCCATCATGACGACGTGGTCGCCTGAACGAGCAAGAGCCAAGACCGATGTACTGATTGCCGCCATCCCGGAACTGAACAGGATTCCACTTTCGGCTCCTTCCAGAACGCACATCTTCGTCACAACCGAATCCTGATTCGGAGTATTGAAGTACCGCGGATATATTGTTTCATCGCGATCGAGGTACTCGTACGCGGAGGATGTGAAAATAGGAGTATTGGTCCCCCGAGTCACTTCATCTCTATACTTCCCGCTGTGAACGCATACCGTCTCTTCTCTCATGCTCTTCTCCTGGCTGCTCCACCGATTAGTTTTTCAATCGCCGTTTGTCCATCGCAAATCATCCATCCGTTCGCTTCCACACCCGAATCGCCTTATCGCCGGCGGTCGGACAGGCCACTTCACAGGCGCCGCACCCGTTGCACTTATTAAAGTCCACGACCGGATAGGCAACGTATTGTTCTTCGTCCCAATGAATTTGGACAGCCTGAAAAGGACAGGCGCGCATACAGGCATCGCAGTCTCTCTGTCCCAGCGCCAGCACGCACAGCGATCCATCCATGAGCGCTTCGCCGATGATGTATCGATTTTTTACGGCCAACTCCAGGGGTTGAAGCGCGCCGCTCGGACAGACTTTGGTGCACGCCGCGCAGTCTTCACGGCAATACGATTTATCAAAGCGAAGCACGGGAGCCATCAAACCCGCAATCCCCGCTTGTCCGACATCAGGATGAACGATCTTCGTCGGACACGACCGCACGCAATGACCGCAGCGAAGGCACATTCCGGTGAACGTGGATTCTGCTACCGCACCCGGCGGACGCAGGGGGGCGTTTTCCCGCCTCGCTGCCCCCAGTCTTCTGGCCCCGAATCCCGCCGCGAGACCGACTGCTGCAAAAATGAAATATCTGCGCCCCTCAAGCGTGGGCGATCCGGCGAACGCCGCGCTGGGCGCCCGCTTAAACGCGGTTTTGGATCCTATCCGCAGCGGCGTCCTTATCGACGCCAGTAAATCCAGCGTTCCGCCCAGGGGGCACCAACGAGCACACCAGACAGATCCTGAAATAAAGCTCAGCAAGAACAAAGTCAGCAGTCCAAGTAAGGCCAGGGCTCCGGAAATGAAGTTTGCCGATATGCGGATGGCAAAGGAATTGCTGAAAATTGCCAGTGGGTCCATCCACAGCAACAGTGGATAGCCGACGATGGATCCGGTCATAGTCAGGATCGCGAAATATTTGCCTAGCGAAGGGCACCGGGACCACCATCGGGACTTCTTCAAACCGACCCTTGTCAATCCGTCCAGCAGCAGCCCCACTGGGCAGGCATATATGCAGAACCACCGCCGTTGAAAAATCGCGATGGCGGCAACTATCAAGCCGCCCGCCAGGCCGATGCCGACAGACCGTGTTGCAATGGCACTGCAAACGGAAACAAACGGACTGAGCTGGATGACAAATTTGGATGCGCCTGCCCAAAATGGCAGAGGCCACAACAAAAAGCAGGCTACTGCCAGGCAAATCGTTTGAATAAGTCGGCGATTCCTTACCATCATCCTAAATATGCCCCTTGCTGACGCAAGGATTTCTGGAGCTTGGCGATATCGACGTCGCGCACCTTGCATTTATCCTGGAGGCTCAAGGCCGCCGCTATGCCTGCAGCCTGTCCGGTAACCCAGCATACGGGGATCAGCCGGGTTGTATCTGCAACCTGGAAATCGGCTGAAATGCACCGGCCGGCAGCCAGCAGATTCTCAATTTTTGCAGGCACGAGGCAGCTGTACGGAATCTGGAATTCCGGCGCAGCTCCGAAACCGCCGCTATAGCCGATGACGTCTTTTTGTTTTGCTCCGGCTTTGACTTCGGCAAATGTGAGCTTTTTTGCTCCCGCCAGCAATCGCGTCAGGCGCACACCCATCTGAGGCGCCGTTTCTGTCAGATAGGCATTTTCCGCTCCTTCCTTCTTTCTAGCCCTCTCCACGTTATTCCAGATCGCTCGCCGGTGCTTGAGTTCGAGATTGCTGAGCTCCGTAACATCGAGGCCGTCGGCGATCGGGCCTTTCATGTTCAGCCAATTGACGCCGGGGGCCGGTGTCGGGCTCCCGACATGTCCCGCAAGCTCCACAACCGGCGCGCCCATGTTAGGCCTGCCCCTCTGGGGCTTGCCCCTGGTGCTCGTGGAATACTCGCGGTTGTCGTCAATCACGTCTTCGACTTCGACGTTGCCGATTCTGCTATCCAGCCCGATGTTGTCTTTAACCTTTTCAAATGCTGCTCCCGCAGCCGCATAAATATCGCCATCGCCGGATGCGTCGACGACGACATCTGCAAGGATCGCCTGACGGCCCGATTTGCTCTCAAAAACCGCTCCTCGCACAGCGCCTTTCGCGTCGAGAATGGCATCGACACCCCAACAATCCAGGTACGCCGTTATACCGGAGGATAAGACCATATCCGCTAATACATATTTAAATGCCTCCGCGTCCACGGTTGGATAGACAGGCGCTTTTTTTCGATCGATGATCCCGAACTTTAGCCCATCGAGACGCTTCATCATTTCTTCGCCGATGCCCTGGATGACCTGTTTGTTGTTCCGGTCATATAGCGGAAAAATAGCGAGCACCAAGCCTCCGGTGGCGAGGCCGCCGAGGTAGCCATAGCGTTCAACCAGAGTCACGTCCGCACTCACGCGCTTGGCGGATAGAGCGGCTGCTGTTCCGGCAGGGCCGCCGCCCACGACGAGAACTCCCGTCTTGCGCAAGATGGACAGCTCGCGCCGCGGCTGGACGACTTTCCCATCCACGAGAGTTGCCGGACTTCCAGGCACGGTCCGGCCCTGACCCTGCGGCCCGCGCACTGCCTGGGGCTGGCTTTCGTCCGCCAGAATAGAAGAAAGCGGAGTCATCGTTCCGGCGATAATCAGTCCGCCGGCAGCGATGGAACGCATTAAATCTCTTCGACTGAGTTCATTCGACATATGGATCCATCTCCTGAAAGGACACTTCATCGTATCGCAAGGGGTGCACGAACTCAAAGACCCAAAGACTTGGAGGCTCAAATTTGACAAGGATCCTGTATACTGGTCCCGCTAATCGAGGGAGGCCTATGGCGAATCCGCTTTTCGAGAGAAAACCGCTTGCTCTTCTGCTGGAGGAAATGAAAGGCGAAAACAGGCTCCGCCGCATTCTCGGACCGGTCACGCTCACGAGTCTTGGCGTTGGCGCCATCATCGGGACTGGAATCTTCGTTCTCACGGGGGTGGGAGCGCATGATAAGGCCGGGCCTGCGCTGGTGCTTTCGTTTGCCCTCGCAGGCGTTGCCTGCATTTTCGCCGCGCTGTGCTATGCCGAGTTTGCGTCGATGGTCCCTGTTGCGGGTTCTGCCTACACGTATGCCTACGCAACGCTCGGCGAGCTGTTCGCATGGATTATCGGATGGGACCTGGTTTTGGAATATGCAGTGGGATCCTCGACCGTAGCACACGGCTGGTCGGCGCACTTCCATGACCTGCTGCAGAGCATCGGCATACAAATTCCATCCAAGTTCAGCAGCGCCCCCTTCGACTACGATCCTGTCGCGGGACGCTTTTTTACAACCGGCGCCTATTTCGACATCATGGCGATCGTCATCACAGTGATTATCACCGCCATACTGGTCAAGGGGATTCGCGAAAGCGCCGGCTTTAACGCCGGCATGGTAGCGGTAAAGCTCATGATCGTGTTGTTCGTGATCGTCGCGGGAGTCTTTTATATCGATCCCCGCAACTGGACTCCATTTGCGCCCTACGGATACACGGGGTTGAGCTTTTTCGGCCACACCCTGTTCGGACAAACCGGCCGGGGAGGCGCCCCGTTGGGCGCTCTCGCAGGCGCGGCGATCATATTTTTTGCCTATATCGGCTTCGATTCGGTTTCCACACATGCCGAAGAAGCCAAGAATCCGCAGCGCGATGTTCCCATTGGAATCATTGCCTCACTGATCATTTGCACTGTTTTATACATCGCCGTGTCCGCAATATTGACCGGGATGGTCCGATACGATCAAATCGATATCAATGCACCCGTCGCTGATGCATTTCGCCAGAAAGGTTTACCCTGGGCGCGTCGCCTGATCGATATTGGCGCCATTACCGGCATTACATCCGTTCTGCTGGTGATGATGTTGAGCCAACCCCGGGTGCTGCTGGCCATGGCGCGCGACGGATTGGTCCCTGCCAGGTTCTTCGGCGCCATCCACGACCGGTTTCGCACACCATGGAAGTCGACGATTCTCGTAGGCATCTTTGTTTCCGCCATGTCCGCGTTCCTGCCCCTGCGCATCCTGGCCGAATTGACAAACATCGGCACGCTGCTGGCCTTTGTCATCGTCTGTTCGGCGGTATTGGTCATGCGCTACAAACACCCCGAAGCCGAACGCCCGTTCCGGGCGCCTTTTGTACCGCTCGTCCCTATTCTCGGAATTCTCTCCTGCCTGATTTTGATGTTCTCTCTTCCACCTGAAAACTGGTGGCGCCTGATAATCTGGCTGGGCATCGGCTTTATCATCTACTTCAGTTATAGCCGGCGGCATAGCGTTCTTGCCAAGATACGCGCGGAAGCCGCCGCTAAATTGGCAAAGAGTCGATAGAGCGCACGGAGCTCAGGATACAGAATTGGGAATGTGTATCCTGCCTCCGTACTCGTCGCTTCTAGCTTCCGATCAGCGACTAAGGCTATAATACAAGCACATTGGGAGGACCTTAGGTGAAGCTTATGAAGTATCCATTTCTCGCCGAAATAAAACTCACTTCCTTTTTGCTCATTATTCTGGCCCTTCCCCTTATCTCCCAGGACTGGCCGATGTGGGGCGGCACACCACAACGAAATATGTTTTCGCCTGTCAAGAATCTTCCCTCGAGTTGGGATGTTCAATCCG
Organism: Acidobacteriota bacterium; assembly: GCA_035506515.1. Taxonomy (GTDB): domain Bacteria; phylum Acidobacteriota; class UBA6911; order UBA6911; family UBA6911; genus UBA6911. Next base: position 29,724 of record DATJPG010000094.1, on the reverse strand, counting down.
GGAAAAACATTAAGTGGAAAGCAGAACTCGGATCCACATCCTACGGAAACCCTACGGTTGCGGATGGAAAGATCTTTCTAGGCACCAATAACGAAAATCCTAGAAATGCCGAGATCACGGGCGACAAAGGCGTCCTGATGTGTTTCCGCGAATCGGACGGGCAATTCCTTTGGCAGGCGGTCAGCGACAAGCTCGAAGCCGCGTTCGATTGGCCGGACCAGGGTGTCTGCTCCTCTCCGGCTGTCGAAGGCAAAAGGCTCTATTACGTGACAAATCGAGGCGAGCTTGTTTGCCTGGACACAGAGGGATTTATCGACGGAAAAAACGACGGCCCATTTCAGGAGGAAACACACAAGGGCAAGACCGATGCGGACATCATCTGGAAGCTGGACATGATGAAGGAGCTGGGGGTCTCTCAGCACAATATGGCGAACTCTTCACCCGCCATCTGGGGAGATCTGGTCTTTCTGGAAACCTCCAACGGCAGGGACGAAAATCACGAGAAGGTTACGGCTCCCGATGCCCCGAGCTTCATCGCCGTAAACAAAAACACCGGGAAGATCGCCTGGCAAGATAATTCTCCGGGCGATCGCATCCTGCATGGCCAGTGGTCTTCTCCTGGTCTTGGCGAAGTTGCAGGGATCATGCAAGTCTTCTTCCCCGGTGGAGACGGATGGCTCTACGGTTTCGAGGCGCAAAGTGGCAAAAAGCTATGGAAGTTCAATCTGAACCCCAAGGACGCGGTGTGGCCGAAAACGCTTAACTACGTCATTTCAACCCCGGTTTTTCAAGACGGCCACGTTTATCTCGCCGTCGGCCAGGATCCGGAAAATGGCGGAGGGATCGGCCACCTGTACAGCATCGATCCGAGCAAGAGCGGAGACATCTCGGAAACGGGCCGGGTTTGGCAATATGACAAGATCCGGCGCTCAATTTCCACTGCGGCCATCGCCGACGGCCTGCTGTATATCCCCGATTTCGCGGGATTCCTCCACTGTATAGATGTCATCTCCGGAAAGCCCTACTGGACTTACGATATGCTCGCGGCCATCTGGGGATCCCCGCTGGTCGCCGATGGGAAAGTCTACATCGGGAATGAGGACGGCAATCTCGTCGTGTTCCAAGCCGGCAAAGAGCTTAAAAAAATTGCGGAGATAAACATGGGCAATGCCGTGTACGGAACGCCCGTGGCGGCAAATGGCGTGCTTTACGTCATGACTCGATCAACCCTCTACGCCATCAGTAACTAAATTACGAATGACGAAATACGAATCGAAGCATACATCACAGTCTTTGCCGCCGCCGTTTTTGGTTCGTTATTCGATGTTTCTGTTCTGCACATGCATCGCCGCCCTCTCCTTCTCCTTCCAGTCCCCCGATTGGGACATGTTTCGCGGGACACCTGCATTAACGGGAGTCACAGCGGCTGTACTGCCCAAAACGCTCAAATTGCGGTGGAGCTTCCAGGCGAAAGACTCCATCGAGTCCTCTGCAGCCATCGTGGGAGGAACTGTTTATGTCGGATCGATGGATGCTTCGCTGTATGCCGTCAATCTTGCCAGCGGCAAGCTAGTCTGGCGCTATGCGACTTCGGATCCTATTCAGGAATCCTCTCCCTGCGTCCACAATGGCGTCGTTTATGTAGGAGATTTGAATGGAGTTTTGCATGCCGTGGATGCGGCGACCGGCAAGGCTAAGTGGACTTTTAAAACCGATGGCGAAATTAAGTCATCTCCGAATTGCTTCCAGGATCGCGTTTACTTCGGCTCTTACGATCAAAACCTCTACTGCCTTTCCGCGACGACCGGGACTCTCCTCTGGAAATATGAGGCAGAGGGACCGATCCACTGTACGCCCTCGATAGACAAAGGGCGCGTGTATGTCTCTGGTTGCGATGAAAACTTCCGTGCCATCGACGCGGTGACCGGGAAGCAGCTCTATGCGCTGCCGCTGGGGGCGTATTCGGGCGCCTCCGTTGCCTTGTTCGAAAACCAGGCGTATGTAGGGACTTTCGGCAACGAGGTGCTGGGACTGGATCTGCAGAAAAGAGCGACGGAATGGGTGTATCGGAATCCACCTCGCAGCTTTCCCTTTTACTCTTCCGCCGCGGTCACGAACGACCGCGTCGTACTAGGCGGACGGGATAAGCTTGTGCATTGCCTCCAGCGGCTGTCCGGGAAAGAACTCTGGTCCTTCACCACGCGTGCACGTGTGGAATCGTCGCCCCTCATTACGGGAAATCGTATTTTCGTCGGCTCTAACGACGGCCTCCTCTACGAACTGGACCTCGTCTCCGGGAAAAAAACCTGGGAATTTACCGCCGGCGCGCCTCTTTCGGCCTCGCCCGCGGCTGCACAGGGTGCCCTTGTCATCGGGGCTCAGGATGGCATGCTGTATTGTTTTGGAGAATGAACATGAGAATTGCTTGCATCACAGCCGGGGCGGGGCGTATGTACTGCGGCAGCTGTCTGCGCGACAATACGCTGGCCAGTGCCCTGCTGGATGCCGGCCACGATGTCCTGCTCATCCCGACCTATACACCGACGCGCACGGATGACGTCAACGTCAGCATGCAAAGGGTCTTTCTCGGCGGAATCAATATTTACTTGCAGCAGCGCTTCGGCTTCTTCCGCACCTCTCCACACATCCTGGACCGGCTATGGGATTTCAAACCTCTGCTGACATTGGTCACGCGACTCGGCATGAGCGTGAATCCGGCCGACCTGGGTCACCTGACCGTGTCCATGCTGCGCGGCACAAAAGGGGTCCTCAAAAAGGAAATTGTGAAGCTTGTGCGATTCCTTCAGGAGTTATCCCCCGAAGTCGTCAACTTGCCAAATTCCATGCTTATCGCGCTTGCCCCCGCGATCAAAGCGGAAATGAAAGTGCCGGTTTGCTGCACGCTCCAGGGCGAAGACCTTTTCCTCGAATCGCTGCGCGAACCCTTTCGCAAAGAGTCGATTCAGCTGATTCGTGAGCATGCAGATAGCGTGGATGCATTCATAGCCGTTAGCGACTTCGGGGCACGCAGCATGGCCGGGTATCTCGGCATCGACCGCGCCCGAATCCATGTGGTGCCGTTGGGCATGAATTACGCCGGGTTCGAGAAAGGAACGGCTCCCGATACGGAGCCTTTCACCATCGGGTACATGGCCCGCATCTCGCCGGAAAAGGGGTTACACTTCCTGTGCGACGCCTACCGTATCCTTCGATCCCGCGCCGAGATTCCTCCCAGCCGACTGTTTTCAGCCGGATACCTTGCCCCCGAGCAAAGACCGTACCTCTCCGGCATTCGGCAGAACCTCGAATCCTGGGGCCTGACCGGTCAATTCCATTATCACGGTGAATTGGACCGTGCTGAAAAGCTAAATTTCCTTAAGGCGTTGAGTGTTTTTTCCGTACCGGGAGTTTATGATGATCCCAAAGGGTTGTTCCTGCTGGAAGCCATGGCCTGCGGCATCCCGGTTGTGCAACCGCGCCGCGGGGCCTTCACCGAGATAATAGAAAACACAGGAGGCGGCATCCTAGTGGAACCGGATAAACCAGAAGCCCTGGCCGAAGGATTGCTGGAACTCTGGCGTAATCCGGAACGAAGAATCCGGTTGGGGGAGCTTGGAAGTCAGGCCGTGCGCGAGCGTTTCACTTCCTCCCGCATGGCGGAGGCAGCGCTGGCAATTTATCGATCCGTCCTTTAAACGCGCCATAGTCAAAAGCCTTTGGCGCATGATTGCTTTCGGAAAGTCGAATGCTCGAAATTCAGAATCTCTCAAAAGAATATCCGGCGCCCGGCGGCCAGATCCTGGTGCTTTCGGACATCAGCCTGACGCTGAACGCAGGGGATGCAGTTTCCATCACGGGTCCTTCCGGCAGCGGAAAGAGTACGTTTCTTCATATTCTCGGTGCCATGGATGCTCCGACATCAGGTACCGTCAGCCTCGAAGGCCGCCATCCTTACGAATTGGATGAGAGGAACCTGGCAGCGTTTCGCAATGAAAAGATCGGTTTCGTTTTCCAGGATCACCACTTGCTTCCGCAATGTACCGTTCTGGAAAACGTACTTATCCCCACTCTCGTATCGACATCCGGCGATTCACAACGCGAAAGAGCATTGGAGTTGATCGAGAGAGTCGGGTTGGCATCCAGATCGAGCCACCGTCCCCACGAGCTATCCGGCGGCGAAAAACAGAGAGTGGCCCTGGCGCGAGCGTTGATCATGAGGCCGCGACTAATCCTGTGTGATGAACCGACGGGAAACCTCGATTTTGAGGCTGCAACTACCGTGATGTCCCTGCTGTTCGACCTGCACAAAATGCAGCAGGGCATCCTGATTGTCGTGACGCATAATGTGGACATCGCACAAACATTCGGTCTGAAATACAAGCTGTCCCAGTCGCGTTTGCACCCGGTCTGAAACATGACCATGCCATCTTCAAGCAGTCATTTCATGGAATTCAGATGAAACAAAGCGGTCTCCTGCTGCGCAATTTGAGCTATTACCGGCGTACAAACATTCCGGTGATTGCCGGCGTCGCCCTTGCGGTTGCCGTTCTGTCGGGAGCTCTGCTGGTGGGCCAGTCGGTTCGCGCCAGTTTGCGCCGTTTGTTGTATGAGAGGATCGGCACAACGGAATCTCTGGTGACCGCGGAGCACTTTTTTGGCGAAAAACTGGCGGCTTCATTGAATTCGGATATCGACAGCTGCCCGATCATCTACCTCAAAGGCGTTGTGATTCGAGAAGAAACCGGAGTGCGTATGCACGAGGTCAACGTATACGGCATCGACAACCGGTTCTGGAAATTCCAGGGCGTGGACGTTCCCGCGTTTCCTGACGACCGCGCTGCATACGTTGGAGAGCCGCTTGCCGGGCAGCTGAATATTCGAAAGGAAGACGGCCTGCTGTTGCGCGTGGACACGCCGGAGGCTATTCCCCGAGAATGGCTTTACGGGAGGCGCGATTCCGGCGGGAGAACTCTGCGGTTGAGATGCCGCCGCATATTATCCGCCGGGCAAATGGGCGAATTTGCACTGCGCCCCTCCCAGGGCAACATCCATTCCATTTTCGTGCCGATGAAGAGGCTTCAAAAGGATCTGTCGCAACAGGCGCAGATAAATGCCATTCTCCTGGCACGGCCGCAAAAAGTGCAAACGCTTGCATCTGTTTCCGACCTTCTAAAGGATCACTGTGCTCTTCAGGATCTCAATCTTCGGTTCCAGGCATTTGCATCTGGAAAGGGATTTTCACTGGAAAGTGCTGGGATCATCCTGGACGGCCAATCGGCGGAGGCCGCAATCCAAACAGCCGCCTCGATGGGAATGGAAGCTTCGCCGGTGTACACATACCTTGCGAATTCCATCCGTGCCAACGGCCGTGAAGTTCCATACTCGGTGATCACTGCGGCAGATTTTGGCAAGGGCGCGCTGCGATCTGTAAAAGAAATGCAGCCATCATCCGCTTCACCGGCGCTCAAGCCGTCGAATGAATCGATCTGGCTGACCGAATGGACGCAGCACGAACTCGGCGCCACCAGCGGAGAACCCGTAGATATCGATTACTATGTCTGGCAGCAGGAAGGAAAACTGGAAACCAGGACCGCGCGCTTCCGGATGGCGGGCGTCCTCGCCGACTCGCCGGATATAGACGCCACACTAGCCCCTCACATACCAGGGGTCACAGATGCAAAGAGCATGAATGCCTGGGATCCTCCATTTCCCCTGGATCTCGGGAAAATTCGCCCTGCAGACGAAAAATACTGGCACCGTTACAAGACTACGCCAAAAGCCTTTGTTACGCTGGCCAAGGGACAGGAACTCTGGCAGAGCCGATTCGGAAATCTCACTGCGTTGCGCATTGCCCTGCCCGACGGCGAAGACCTGCAGGCCGCGGAGAAGCAGTTTTCTGAAAGCATTCTTCATCGGCTGAACCCGCAGTCTGCAGGTTTTGTGTTTACTCCCCTCAGGGATCTCGGTGTAGCGGCATCGCAAGGCACGACGGATTTTGGAGAATATTTCGTTTACTTCAGTTTTTTCCTGATCGCAGCCGCCATTTTGCTGGCGGCTCTATTTTTCAGGCTGATGATAGAACAGCGTGTGAAGGAAATCGGCGTTCTGCGCGCTTGCGGCTTCTCCACGGGATTGGTGCAGCGGAACTTCTTTTACGAAGGCGCGCTCCTGTCGGTCGCCGGCAGTCTCCTGGGCTTGCTGGGATCGGTTGTATACGGATGGCTTATGATTTTTGGCCTGCGCACCTGGTGGACGGATTCCGTGGGAACGCGTCATATTTCTCTGCATATTTCCTGGACTGTGCTGCTGATCGGATGCACCTGCGGAATCGTTTTTTCCATAGCATCTCTTGCATGGACTTTGCGGACACTGCGGCACAATTCGATTCGTTTGCTGCTAACGGGAGCTCTGGAATCGATCACGATCCGCACGCGCCGTGTTCGCATTCTCGCGATCACTTCATTTGTTACCGCGATCGTTGCGTTCGTGCTCCCGGCTCTTTCCGCCTGGGGCAAGATATCGCAGCTCCTGGGATTTTTCGGCGCCGGCTTCTTTCTTCTGATGGCAATACTCTGCGCCACCGCGCTTTATCTTCGCCGCGCCCACCCAGCTCCGGTCGGTGGACACGGATGGCCCGCTTATATCAAACTGGGGCTTCGGAATGCGACGCATCGACCGGCTCGCAGCCTCTTCTGCGCCAGTCTGATCGCGGCGGCAGCTTTCATCGTCATTTCCACAGAAGCATTCCGACAGGATGCTCAGGGCGTTTCGCTGCAACCCGATTCAGGCACGGGTGGTTTTCCTTTACTTGCGGAATCCACGCTCCCGATCCTCTATGATCTGAACAGTGCTTCGGGACAGGAAGCGATCGGTCTTTCGCCAGAACAGCAGCAGGCATTTCAGCAGGTTCATTTCATTCCTTTCCGCAAGCGTCCAGGAGACGATGCCAGCTGTCTGAACCTGTATGCACCGCAGGAACCTGAAATTATTGGCGCGCCAAAATCGTTTTCTGATGCGGGCCGATTTTCATTTCAAAACTCTCTTGCGAGTACGCCGGAGCAAAGGAAGAATCCATGGCTGCTGCTCGATGCATTTGGGCAGAAGCCTTTTATCCCGGCCATCGCCGACGCAAATACGCTCCAGTACATCCTGCACATCCCCCTCGGAAATGAGCTCGTCATACGGGATCAAAAAGGCAAGCCGGTTCGCCTGCGTTTTGTCGCCGCGCTGAGGGATAGTGTCTTCCAGGGGAAATTGATAATTTCGGAAGCAGATTTTCTGCGCGCTTTTCCGGAGCAGGAGGGACACAGGTTATTCCTGCTCGACATGTCTCCATCCAGCGCGCCCGCGCTGACTCCGCTGTTGCAGGAAGGCTTATCGGATTACGGCTTTGCCGTGGAATCAACGCAACAACGGCTGGCCGCGTATCATCGCGTCGAAAATACCTACCTGTCCACGTTTCAGTCTCTCGGCACTCTCGGCCTGATCCTGGGAACAGCCGGATTAGCCATAATATTGCTTCGGAATGTGCTCGAAAGAATGCCGGAGCTTGCGCTTTTGCGTGCAGTCGGATTCCGAAGCAAGGTCGTGTCGATCATCATCCTGGCCGAAAACGCATTCCTGATTCTCTGGGGACTTGCGGCCGGCGTCTGCTGCGCCTTTATAGCCATTCTGCCGGCGATTCACGCAAGGAGCGTGCCGCTTCCCTTCGCCAAAGCCGGCCTCATCATGCTCCTGGTACTGGCCGCAGGTCTTGCCTCGTCGTTGGTCGCCGTAATCGCGTCCCACCGCACTCCGCTTGTGGCGGCGTTGCGTTCTGAATGAGTTGTCGATCATGAATTTCTTATTTGCGGGATAACGCATGACAAACATACCCATAGCACCCGTATTGGTTGGACGCGGGATGGCCGGAAAGGCGATCTTGCGGAGTCTGGACGTCGTGGCCCAGGTTGACCGCGAATTGCCGCTGCTTCCCGTGCGCATAGCCGAACGCGGCGCGCCGCTGAAGGCATATCTCGAGAAAGAAGCGCTCAACGTCCTTTTCCTTGCAAACCCCAGTGGTCTCCACGCGCAGTGCATACTGGATGCTGTTCAATCCGGTTTCGCCGCCATTGCCACGGATAAGCCCGTGTGTGTCCGCCCTGAAGAAATCTCTCTGCTGCAACACGCGGCGGGTCTGGTTACTGTTTTTCACGGCTACCGGGTCATGTGGGGCTGCAGGACGATCAAGCAGATAATCGAAAGCGGCGAATTGGGCGAGGTGTTCGCATTCGAATCGCGTTACTGGCAGTCGTCCGGCGCTCAAGCGGCATTGGGGGTCGATCATGCCAAGGAATCCTGGAAAAACGATATCCGCTTAAACGGTCCGCACGACGCATTGACGGATCTTGGGAGCCATGCGGTGGATATCTGTCTTTACCTGATGGGGGCAAAAACGACGGGAAGCAGGTGCTGGCTGTCCTACCGCAATTCTTCCGCCGCGCATAGGGACACCCACGTGCACTTGCAGCTTGCGTTTTCAGGATCCCGACGCGCGCTCTTTTCCATTTCGAAAACCGCTCACGGTGCGACGAATGATTTTGAGTATTCGGTGTTCGGCACTCGGGGAACGGTCACATGGCGATTCATCCGTCCTGATGAAATCGAGCACGGATGCGGGAGCCGCACGACGTTCATCCGCCGGGAGGTTCCTGCCGCGTCGAGCGAAACAAAACCTTTCCATGGCCTTGGCTGGCTGGAAGGGTATGTGGAAATTACCAGGCAAACCCTGCGCCGCGTGTCCGGGCTTGATTTTGCGGAAGTTCCTGTATTGAAGGAGTCGTTGGACGTAATGGATGTTCTGCTCAACACGCCCATCGAACTCTAGCAAGGCGCCACCGCTATTCTTTCAGGTGTTCCACTGGGATCTTTCTGTCGCGGTAGGCACGGAATCGTTCCCGGCAGGCTTCCTGGATCTCGGCGGAAGATCGGTCCACAAACTCGTGGATCATCTCGAAACCGGCAGCAAATTCAAGGCTGCAATGCCCGTCTGCCACCAGGATGCTCCCCCCGACCGGATTGATTTCGGAGGTCACGATGGCGACCGGGACCGAAAGGTCCGGATCTTTTTTAAGAAATATCTTATGAGGGATAAAGGATTCTTGCCGGAGAATCCAGAGAAATCGGTCTATGACCGCAGCCCTAGCTTCATTGGGCGCATAAATCACTGTTTGCGCGTGCTGATTGTAGGCATGCTCCACGATGTCGAAAAGCTTGCGATCCCGCTGACCCGGGTTCAAATCATGAAAAATGCAAGCCTTCATACAAATCTCCCGGATAGCAATAAAGAATCAGCCGGCGCCGGAATCTCTTCGACTCAGTAAATGATCTTCAGTCCAAACTGGATGAGTCTCGGATTCTGCGCTGAATTGATGCGTCCGAAGGTCGGAGATCCGAGGAAATTGTCCGGCAAATCAAAACTAGGGTGATTGAATGCATTAAACAGCTCAGCTCTGAACTGAAGATTCAAGCCTTCACGCACCCTGGTGTCTTTCATAATCGATGCACTAAAATCGCAGTATCCCGGGCCATCCAGGATATTGCGGCCCGAATTTCCGAAGGTCCCGTAGTTCGAAATCACAAAAGCGCTGGTATCGAACCAGGCATCGGGTCCGGGATTTGACAGTTTGCCTGAGGCGATCCGATTGGGACGATTATTGGCGCCAAAACCAAGGCTTGAAATGCCCGTGTTGCTGTTGTCATTTTCGGGAAGAAGAAACACTGTGAAGGGACGGCCTGTCTGCAGCGTGATGATGCCGTAGGTCGACCAACCGGAGAGTACATGGGAGACGAACCCCCGGTCCGATAGAAAACGCCTGTCACTTCCGAACGGGAATTCCAGAGAATACCCCGTGGAAAACCGATGCCGCACATCGAAGTTGGAGCGTCCCCGTTCAGCTCGCGGATTAGAGCTGTCCTGCGGAAAATTGGAATCGCCGGCGCTCGAGAAGAAAGTCGAATTGTCGTCCAGCGATTTCCCATAGGTATAAGAAACGATGGCCGATGCGCCCGAATGCAATCGCTGCAGAAACTGCGCCTGCAAGCTGTTGAACGATGAGTTGCCTCGCGATTCAAGGTAAATGATATCGGCAAACTGAGGCACGGGTCTGGGATTAGGGTAAACGGGGCTCGCCGCCGGTTGGTTGATATCCCGCGCAGAAATTATTTTTGTCCCCTTCGAGCCCACATAAGCGATTTCGATGCGGCTGTCTTTGCCCAGTTGTCGGTCCATGGTGAGGTTCCATTGTTGCACATACGGTGCGCGCATATTGCGATCGAACCCGGTTGCAGAAGCCGGAATATTCAAAGGGTAGCTGGCCGGGAACGGATCGTTCAATGTGAGGGGATAACCCGGCAACGGGTAGTACACTTTGAAATCGAAATAGGGTTTGTTGAAATAGAGCCCCTCGCCGGGCGCAAGCGAGGACTGGTCATAGTAAATTCCATAGCCCGCATGCAGCGCCGTTTTGTTCGCGGCATCCAGCGACCATGCAATCCCAACTCGCGGCGCCCAGTTGTTTCGGTCCGGTTCATAAACGCCGCGGGGAACGCCTGCTTTGCCCACTGGAAGCAGGCTTTGGGAAATGGGATCGTAGGTATTTGCACGGTCATATCGATCCACCGGCGGCGTATTGTATTCGTATCTCACTCCAAGCTGCAGCGTCAGATTTCGTCGCAGCCTATAGTTGTCTTGAAAGAAAAAGTTGTAACTCCATGCTCGCAGATACTGCGGATTGTCGAGTATTGCACCACCGGAGTACGTTATAAATCCCAGCAGCATGTCGGCCAGCCCGTTGCCTGTCACCTGTCCGTAATCGGAAAAGGCAAGGAACCCGCGTGACTGAACGTCTCTGTATGCATTCTGCTGTAATCTGCGGATATCCAGACCGAATCGAAACAGGTGCTTCGATTTGGCATAGCTCATTGTGTCTGTTACCTGAAACAAATTGGTGACACTGTGTTGCGGGTTGTTGTACTCGTCCCCGATCGGGGAAAATCCCGTAATAGTAATGAGGCTTAAGCCGTAGTCCCTGGGATTCGAAGAGAGTTCCGGAAGTCCGACAGATTCATTCAGGCTGCCGTTCCTGCTTTCCTGATAACTCCCCGAAGAAACCCTGTTCACGGCGAACCGCAGTTGGTTAATGACGTCACAGGAAAATGTGTGATCCTGGCCCAGCAAAATATTCTGGGCTCTGCGCGGCACCTCAACACCGTACCCGGGAATGCTCGCATAGGTGCTGCCGGAAAAAGGTTCGTACAGATCGCTGTCGGCAAAACTATATCGCGCGATCAGGCTGGACTTCCGGGTGATGGCATGATCCACGCGCAAATCGAACCGGTCATCGCGGTCGCGCTGAATCGGCGAGGAGACGTAGTTTTGGCCCGGCACCGAGCGATTGGGCAAAGGGTAAAGATCCGCAATTGCCTTTCCAACGCCGTTGATATATTCCGGCGGAATTTTGGCGTTATCGAACGGCGTTTGTGTGAATGGGTTGATCGGCGCCGGAAAGACGCTTTCTGAAAAATTGCCGGACCGCTCCAGCTCCGTGGGTACGTTCGTGACCCGTGTGACACCCTCGCGCACACGGCGTCCTTCATAATCCGCAAAGAAAAAGGTGCGGTTCTTTCGCACCGGGCCCCCTAGTGAAAAGCCAAACTGGTTTCGCTGATATCGAGCGGCCCCTCCTTCGCCAGTGTCGAAGAAGTTTCTAGCGTCCAGGGCCGCATTGCGAAAAAATTCGTAAGCGGTCCCGTGAAAGTCATTCGTGCCGGACTTCAAGGCGATGCTTACCTGGGCGCCGCCGCTTCGACCGTAAGTGGCATCATACGTGCTGGTCAGCACCTCGAATTCACGGATGGCATCCACGGGCGGATTGATGGATACACCGTTCAATTTCGGATCGTTGTTAAAGGCCCCGTCCAGTGTGAAGTTGTTCGAATCCTCGCGCGCACCTCCGATGTTGACAGCGAAATCCCCGCGTACCGTACCTGGTGAACCCTGCGCGGCGGGTGCCGCTCCCGGCACGAGAAGGCTTAACTGCAGGAAATTGCGCCCGTCCAGTGGAAAGCGCGTAATCTGATGGTTTTCGATTACCGTCCCGATACTCGTCGTGTCCGGCTCGACGAGATTCTGCTGCTCGGTGACTACCATCTCTTCCGCCGGAGCGCCGGGGTTCATATGGATGTCGAGGCGCAATTTTTGGCCGACCGTCAGGCGAATCTCGGTTTCGATGTACTTTTGGAAACCGGAGTGTTCTGCTTCCACGCGGTAAGAACCCGGTTTGAGAGTTGAGAAAACATATTCCCCACCCGGTCCGCTGAGATCCTCGATCGCGGCGCCGGTTTCCTCGTTTATGGCCCGGACGTTTGCAGCGGGAATCGGCGACCCGGAACGGTCCGCGACTTGTCCCCGGATAATGGCCTGCGGCATCTGCGAGAATGCCGCCATGGGCGCCAATATGCTCCAAAGCAACACTGCGGCGAAAAGGCCAATGGCAGGGAGCTTACTCCCCTTTTGCGGCGTGCATTTTGGTCTCGTTGCGCATTTCCTATGAGATCGCATTTGTATCATCCATTCGCTTCCTTGGTATCTTTGGACGCTGCTTTGGAGGCTCTTCCAAAATCTTCAATAATCGAGCGGGCACACCGGCCCCGCCTCCCTGCTTTGGACGAAACAGCATGAACCAGGTAATCCAGAGCGCAAAAGAAAGCATCAGCGCCGTTCCGGCAAAATTATATGCGCGGCGCCGTGTCACTGCTGCGTTGTGCTGCCTATCCAATTCCGGCTGAAGTATCTTCTGGATCTCCGCGTCGCTGGTTGCTTTTTCCCTCAGTTGATTCGCATACGTGATATCCGTCTGTGCCACGTGCCGCGCGTGAACAAACACGGCAAGCAACCATGCCGCGGAAACCAGCACAATCAGCCCCGCCAGGATTCCCGCCCAGGTTCGTGCAATGGCTTCCCATCGTCTTGGCGGCATCTTGACTTGCACCGGCTTTTTCGGTCCATCCCGGAGTGCCACGAACCTCTTGTGGCGCGGGCAATATTCATAGCAACGGGCGCATGCGACGCAGAAAGCCCGGTCCGCACGCAATTCCCGGATTGCTTCAAACGGGCAGGCGCCCGCACATAATCCGCAGTTCAGCTCCTTGTCCGGACTGATCCGGACATTCATCCATGAAACGCGGGACAGAATGGAAAGCAGCCCGCCATACGGACACAGCCATCGGCAATACGGTCTGCCGATAAACATTCCCGCTGCAATAAACGCGGCACCTAACGCCACCAGGTGAAATGGACCCGCGCGTCGGAAAATGGATATAAACGGATCCCAATCACAGATAATAAAGTGGGGCGCCAGTTTCAACTGTTTCGATCCCAAGTGAAGCTGTAGTCCCCATCCGGCGAACAACACAGCCAACCCGAGATAGACAAACTGGAGGTATCGCAAAGCTCTGTCGAGCCGCATAGGTACTTTCAGCGGCTTTACAACCACGAGATCCTGAATGGCGCCCAGCGGACACACGCCGCTGCAAAATATGCGCCCGAAAAATAGCGTCGCGAGCAGCGGGAGAAAAAATATGGCGAGAACGCTCAGAGAAACGAAATAGCGCGAATCCACCAGGCAAAGAACTACGTTTTGTATCGCACCGACGGAACAGATGCATCCTTTTCGATAAAATCCGAAGTATGCAACGCTCGCGATGCTCAGCAGCGTCACGCCCTTTCGGCTGCGTCGTTTGTAAACGAGAAAGGCGGCCACAGCTAATGCGATAGCCAGCAATCCAACATCGAGATCACGCAGCCAGGTCGCTGCGGGTTCCGGGTGAACGGGCGTGGGAAAGCTGTGCGTGCCGCCGAAATCCGGCGGTTTCTTCTGGTACTGGGCAACCAGCGCGATCGGGGCGACAAGCAGCCCCAGGAGGACGCACCCACCTCTGGCCAGAGTTTCGCCTATCTTAACGAAAGAAGAATGAATAGTTGGGGGGATTCGCATGCGTTACGCCGTTCGCTCGCTGTCGCCGTGACTTACCTTTGGGGATAAACCCGGAGCAGGGATTCGCACGATCGCGCTTTGCGGGCATGCGATCTGAATCGAGCAGGAGTCACATTCTAAACATCGACTGTACCGAACCTCCAAATGCAGTGCGCCGTTACCGGCTGGCGGTTTGCACGCCTTCACGCATTTTCCGCACCCATCGCAAAGAGATTCATCAATTGTGTACTCGTAGTAGTTGTTGTTGGGATCGTCTTTGTCTATTTTGCCGACCACGTGCCTCTTCAACGCATCCTGCGGGCATACCTTTCCCGTTGGAAGCCCCATGTCATCGGGCTGGCTTGTTACATCAAAATAGGCAGGGCAGAGCTGGCAATAGCCGCACTCGTTAAACACGTTCACAGCCTTCACGGCCGAGTGGCTCAGGACACAGGATGTGCGGCACAGGTCGCAGGCAACACACTTGGAGGGATCGACCTGAAACACCGTATTGCTTGCCGCGCGGCGCGCCAGTACGCCCGTCGCGCCCGCAATGCCGACGATCCCGACAATGCGCAAAGAATGATCCATAAACTCGCGTCTGCTGGATTTTTCACTCATATTTATGCCAATCCTCCGGATTGAATCCGTTTGGAAAAGACCTTTACTTCCAGACGGATCGGATCCGCAATCAAAATACGCCCTCTGGAGTCCACAGCCAGATGGAGATGGATACACTGCGGATCAAAATGATCCGGACCGATCAACGCGAGCAATTTGCCGGTATCGTCGAATACTTTGACCCGGGCGATAACTTTTTCTGCCGTGACGATCTTCCCGTCCGGTGCAACGGCTACATTCACCGGATTGCAGCAACCGACAAAGTCTTCCGGTTTCGAGAGACCGAATTTCCCGAACTGACCCGCCGGTGTTCCATCAAGTCTCCATGAGGAAACGCGATGCCTTCCCGTATCTGTCGCCCGGATAACTCCTTTGGCGTCCACATCGATATCCAGGGAACGATTGGGGAGCATGAAGCCCCGCGTCTTATTTTGCGTGCCTATCTCGCCGATCTGTTTTCCGCTTTCCGAATACCGCCGGATGCAGCGCGCCGTGGCATCCGCGACAAGGATTTCGCGACCGGAAACCTTGATGGCGGTGATGCTGGCTGTTTTTCCGTTCTCGCCTACCGGGAAGCCGCTTTCGCGTTTTCCCGCAGCACTGAAGATCTCCACACCACCGCTACCGCCAAAATAGATGCGCCCACCGCTACCAATCGCCATGCATCGCGCGCCCACAGGAGATTTCCAATTCTGCAGCGGGTTTCCGCGGGGATCAAAAACGTGCACTTCCCCGTCGCTCAAAACGTAGATATCATCCGCAGGATCGACGGCCACCGCCGAAATTGAACGATGAAAAGGTTGATTCGACCCGGCAGAACCGATGACGAGTTCCTGAGAATATTCCATCTCGAAGCGTGGTGCACTGGCATTCCGGCTCTGTTCCGACAAACCGATCTGAATCAGAGATGGGGTCTGCTGCGTTCCCTCGGCAGCCTTGGCTTTTGCACCAAACGCCGTACCGGCAAAAGAAGCGAACGCACCCACAACCGCGGCAGGCGGGAACGACAAATCCTTCAAACGCCTCAGGAGCTTTCCCTGATGCTCTGTTTTTTCTTTAGTATCCGAGCCTTTCACTGCTTTTTTCCGCCTCCCGACCGGCCCACCTGGAGACACACCATCTGGCTCATGTCGCGGATGATCAGTTTCCCGTCCGAGAGAGCCATCGGTCCCCACACATCCTCGCCATTCAGGATTTGCGCCGATGCAAGTTCCTTATATTCTTTTATATTGCCTTCTACCAGCCGCAGCATTCCTGTATTTCCGTCCAGAATAAAAAACATCCCATCCGCCAGGAGAAAGGTTCCCAGGCCAAAAGTCCTGGACGATTCGGCATTTCCCGAAACGACAGGGCTCTGCCAGACGATTTTACCGTCGAGATCAAGGCAGGTAAATCTTCCCTTGGTCTTGCTGCTGACGGCAAAGAGGTGGTTCTGGAAAAGAATGGGTGTCTGGGCTTCAGAATTGAATTGTGTACTGGTCAGCGAAAACAATTTGCGCGCCGTAAATCCCGACGCACCCTTATCGACCTGGTACATCGCGCTGCCGGCCTCGTACCCGCTGGTAATGAAAATCCGGCCGTCACCAATGGAAATCGGGGATGGCACGGCCACGATTCTGGCTGTAAACGGAGCACTCCACAACACCTGTCCGTCGGATGCCGCAATTCCATACAGGTTCTTCATCGTCAGGTAGAGGTATTGTTTGACGCCCCCGATCGTTGCCGGCATTAAAGAGGAATGCGACATCAGTTCTTTCCCGGCATTGGGTGTGCGCCATACTTCCTTTCCCGTTTCCTGATCAAAAGCGACAACCAGAGCATCTCCTCCTGTCGCAAGCAGGACTCGATCGCCATCGATCAGCGGATTCTGACCCGCATACCAACCGGGTATTGTGGTCTTGTAATCCTGGACAAGATTTTTTTGCCAGATCAATTTGCCCGTTTTGGCATCCAACGCATGAAAGCGGCATTTCGGATCGAGTGAAAAGACGAGCTTCTGGCCCACAGCAGGAACCGTGCGCGTGATGCCATGGTTTGGACGCACTTCGACAGGATAGCTCCATCGCCAGATATCCTTCCCGTCGGCGAGGGAGATGCAGCGAATCAAGTGCTCCTTTTTTTGATCGTCATAATCATTGAGGTAGATTCGCCCGTCCTTGATGGCGGCGCCGGCATACCCTTCGCATACAGGCGTCTTCCAGAGAACCTTGGGACCCTGTGCCGGCCAGCCTCTAAGCAAGCCCGTTTCCACAGAAATATTATTACGGTCGGGACCCCGGAACTGCGGCCAGTCACCGCCTGACGCCGAAATGGAGATCAACACCAACGCACTTAAGATAAAGGACCGGGAAAACATAGCTCCACTCTCCTCGAGGTATGCAACCTATCAATATACCAAACCTTGAGTTAACGTTCCGATGTTTTTGAAGCCGGGGGCGGGAATTCCACATCTATCGTAAAGGCAGCATCCGTTACTTCGCCATTCTTGGTAGCCGGCAGAAACACCCAGCTGTTTCGGACTCCCTCCAGCGCTCTTTTATCCAGGCTCCGCTCGAGTCCTTTTACAATTTTCAGATCCTGGATTCCACCATTCTTGTTGATAAGCCCCGATATCTTGACCTTGCCGTACACTCGCATCCTTCGTGCCTCATCCGTTGTGGGAATATCCGGCCGTTCTATTATCTTGGGCGGATTTACTCCGTCGGGGGAAATCAATCCTTGCCAGTCTTTGTCCCAGTCGGATGTGCCGTCGGTACTCCTTACCGTTCCCAACTCCTGGATGTTTGCCTCGTCGAGCGAAGCTGCGATATTTTGATTTTCGAGATCCAGGTTGCCGATCTTCGTGGCGAGCTGCTCAAAAGCTGCGCTTTCCATGGGTTGCAGGTAAAATCGCTTGGCACCGATCCGAACACTCACCTCCTCAATTTGATCAAGTTCGCGAAAAGCGCCGATGATTGTAAGCCCGACGAATGTACGGCCTTTCATCAGATAAGACGCCGAGTATTTTTGAGATTCACCGCGGGCGTTTTTGCTTTCCAGCTCAAACACCTGGCCGATATAAAAACGACTCGATGCCCCTTTGTAAATGAACTCATTGGGCTGGAGCACAACCACAAAGTCAGAGAAATTGATGACGTTGACCAGGAATTTATGCCCGGATGCGATCTCCGCCGTAATGGCATAACGGGAATTTACAAATGCAAAGGTTTTCTGGCCGGCCCCAACCGCCATCCCGGGCAAAGCCAGCATGGAGGCAAGCACCAGAGTTCCAGAAATCCATTTGAGAATGCTTGTGGGCATTGGCGTTTATATCTCCCCTGTCCAACAGAGTCCCGAATGCTACATTCCTTCTGCGAACATCAGACCGCCGAGCTTAAATTCTTTTTCAAATAGTCGATAACAGCCACCGGTGTGGGATCTGTATTATTGAGATAGGCCATGTATAGGCTTACAAAATCGCCCAGGTAAATGACGGAAAGGACACGCGCCAGAGGAGATTGACCTTCGCTCCAGATTTCGTGCAATACTCCGCACTTATCCGAGATCAGCTCCTGTGTCAGGTCGAACCTTCGCTGAATTTGCGGGTGGTCTTCCTTGTCTCGAAGGAATACCACTCCAATCGTTCGCAGCACGTCTTCCGGATATCTCCAGCCGACCAGTTCATTGTGATTCATTTCCGGCAGCACGTGATGGGAAGCGAGGTTTTTGGCATTTTCCGCTATCTGTGAACGCCACCGATACGCGGCCGTTTCCATGATTCCAGTTGAACCGTAAATGGCAACTACCTTGCCATATAGAGAACGGGCCAACTCTTTCGCAGGATTGGACGATTCAGGATTTCCTGCTCGGTAACAATCTCTCAGTGTTTTCAGAAGGTCGATGGTTTCCCCTATGGCCCCGGACATGTCCGGCACTATTTTCATAGCCTGCATGGCAGCCAGCAGCATCACGAGTGAATGCCCTAACGCAGCCCTCGGCGGAAGTCCTCCGGGCATTCGAAGCACCGGATGCCCGTTTGCCTCTGCCAAGTCTTCGAGTTTACCGCCCGAAGTAATACACACCATTGACGCCTTCGCCCGTCGAGCCTGTTCGTACGTGCTGAGCGTTTCCTCGGTATTCCCCGAATAGCTGCAGGCAAACACAAGCGTTGTAGCGTCGACAAAGGCCGGCAAATCATAGTTGCGGTTAACGACCAGAGGACAGCGTAGCTGGGATTCAGCGAGTGCCCTCACCAGGTCTCCACCAATAGCAGATCCTCCGAGGCCGGTCACGACTATCGCTCTGATTTCGTCCGGCACACGCAGAGAAACCTTTTGTCCTTCCTGCGCAGCTTCCACGACTTGTTCCGGGAATGATTCCAGCAGAGATTTCATGGAACGAGGGTCGATGGTTGCACATCGATCCGGTTGGTCGAGGATAGACATATTAACTCTCTCCTATAATGGCAGCAGGCTAAAGCATTGTTCGCGGAAGCTCACAATATCGAGCGGCTTGGTAAAAAAGAGGTCGGCCCCAGCGTTCAGGATCCGATCACGTACCGCCGGACTGTGATCTCCCGAAATAGCCACAATCTTAATATTCTGCGTGCCCGAGTTCGCTTTCAGCTTCCGGCAAACCTCGTAGCCATTCATTCCCGGCATCATGATATCCAGAATGAGCAGGTCCGGCCTGTACTCCCCAATCATGAGCAGCGCCGCAATCCCGCTCTGCGCGCGGACGACGTTGATCTCACTCTCTCCTGATTTCAGCAAATCTTCCAGCATGTCGAGGATATCGTTTTCATCATCCACAATCATCGCAAGCGGGGGATTTTGCAAAAAGCCATCCGGGAAAGGCATGCCAAATTCTTTCATGAACGAAATCAGATCTTCGCGACGGATCCGCCGGTGTCCACCCGGAGTTTGAAAAGCTTTGAGTTTCTTTCCTTTTACCCAGTTCTGAACGGTCGTCGGGTTAACACCGCAAATCTGGCTGATTTCAAACGTTGTGTAGAACAGCGGTTTCAGCGCCGGTTTTTGGTAATGTGCCGATCCTGATTTCGTGCTATTCAAATCTCAAAAACCCCAAATATCCAGGTCAATTATGTAATAAATCCCGCCCGGGTCAAGCAATTCCGGATTAACAGGATCCCTATGATTATCCTAACGTTTCACTTGAAGTATCGCCGTTAATTTCTCTTGGATCAACGATTTTAGCAATCACCAGGGTCATGTCATCGTCTCTTTCTTCAGCAAAAGTCCAGGATAGGACTTGCGAAACGATTACTTCCTTTAAAGAATTGGCATCCAGATGACGGTTTTCCTCGATCAGTCCGGCAAGCCGATTCTCGCCGAATTCTTCGCCGTACTCATTCATGCTTTCGACGATGCCATCCGTATAAGCGACAAAAACATCGCCCGTCTTTGCCTGGACGGTTTCCTCTTCATATTTTGAATCCGCGAAGATCCCGACGACCGTCCCGCCTGCGCTTAGCCGGCGAATCCTGCCGCCGTTGAAATATAACGGAGGATTGTGCCCTGCGTTGCAGTAGGTGATCGTCTGTCGCCTGTCATCGTAAAGCGCGTAGAAGAACGTGGCGAACTTATTGGCCGCCGTATAGCTATAAATTTGGCTGTTGACCCGTTCCACCACCCCGGCAACGTCCTTTTCGCCATCTTGCCCCTGGCTTCTCTTGGCATTCATGACGTTGCTCCTGAGCGTTGCCTGCAAGTTTGCCATCAGAAGGGCGGCCGAAATTCCCTTCCCGCAAATATCGCCCAGGGCAAGGCCGAGTTCATGTTCACCTAAGAGCAAGAAATCATAATAATCTCCGCTCACCGTCCGCGCTGGCAGGCAGATTCCAGCAACTTCCATGCGCGTCATCTTTGGTATGCGATTGGGGAATAGCCGTTCCTGGACTTCCTTGGCAATCTCGAGTTCACGTTCCAATCTTTCTTTTTGGACACGCTCTTTGACAAGATGCTGTACATACTCGGTCATCTGATTGAACGAAGCCGCCAACGCCCCAAGTTGATCGTCCGAGCGAACGACGATGCGATGACTGAAATCGCCTCGCTTTACGAACTCGGTTCCCCGATCCAGATTATGAACGGCATTCGTAATGGATTTGGTCAACAGAATTCCGATCACAATCGAAGCAAGTTCCACGATTAAAAAAAAGGCAAAAATGATTTGCAGAACGCCAAAAATCATCTTTCCGGTTGTATTTTCCGATCGGAAAAGATTGTGCAGCAACTTCGCCGTAGATAATTCCACCAAGAGGACCTGAGAATCGGACAGGTCGATTTCCGTCCCGGTATCCCATGACACGGGGAATAGGAAGATCGGGTAAGGGGGACTTGGCGCTAAATCGCTGCTCGCGGAATCAATTGTCGAGTCAATGACGTTTTCCGCGGGTATCTCGGCATTTTGAAACATGCCTCCGATGCCGGGACGGGTCACATGCTTTGCGAGAAGCATATCTTGTCCCAGCGCAGCCTTCAGCCTGTCCAGCATATAGCGGTCGAAAGGAACAGAAACCTCAAGGCTAAAAGGGATATCGTGCTGGAAATCGCTGGACACGAAGCTCTTAAGAAATAGTCGTCGTTTTTTATCGTCGGACGAATGCGTATCCTCTATCACCAGCCCGCTGAATTCTCTATCCCCGAGCCAGCGGGGCGCCTCATATTCTTTCGCCCGGCTTACGCTGGATCCTTGATTCACATAGACGACGCGCCGGTCAGTTTTTACATCTCTGAACGAGAGAGTGATCGATGCGGAGGGGTACGCCGCCAGAAGATATCTTGCATCCGTATCCAAAGCATCTTGGAGCGCACCGGGATCCGGGGCGGGATTCTGCGTCATCAATTCCTGTAGGCCTTCGCGGAAAGACAAGTTTAGGGCCAATATCTGGGCGGAGTGGATCCCAATCTGGTTTGAGATGAAATAATAGCTTAGCTGGTAATAAAACAGCAGGGCTGATATCCAGAAGATAAAAATTACAAGAAATACCGGAATCGCCCCGATAAAGATGTGGGCCAGGAACAGGCGTCGTTTAATCTTCCAAAGCAGCCTGGTGCGTAGAAACTTGATGAGTCGCCAGAGATAGGCGACGGCCAGCAGAACAAGGAGCAGGTCCAGGCAAAAGCCGAGCCAGGGCACGTAGCGGACTATTACAGGCGCAAAAAAAAGCGTCTGCAATATCCACAGAAGGACAACGATCAGAGCGAAAACTCCCATCCGGGATTTTGGGAGGCTCAGTCTCACCTATTCCTCCGCGAAATGAACAAGCCGCTAATTCGAACGGCCGTGCATTTTCACGATAACGGCTTTTTTCATATCAAAAATTCTTTGAGCTATTTCCGTCAGATCCGTCTCGGTGACACTCTGAACAGAGGCCGGATAATTCTGAAACCCGCTGATTCCTTTTCCTGCCAGCAGATTGCTCACTACGTGATGAACCTCATCGGTCCGCTCCTCGTTCAGGATTCCGTACATGCCCACGGCCGCAACAATCGCTGATCTGCAGTCTTTGTACGAAACGGGCCCCGCGGCGATCCGCAGTAGCTCGTCACGCACGGCCTTCAATACAGCCTCTTCGTTTCCCGGACGTGTGGTTGCGGCAACGATCAGGCTGCCTCCCCGCAGCCTCGGTTCATACACAACCGAAACTCTATCTGCCGCCCCCAACTTGTATCTTATTTCCTGAGACAGGCTGCTGGAGTTGCCCGCCAATTCTTCAAGCGCGGCTACTGTATATGCATCCTCATCATCTACCGGTGGTGCCTGAAATCCAACCAAAATCATACTCTGATTGTCTTTCCATCTTTGTTCGACCGATTCACCTGCGCTTAAGGCTTTGACCCATGTTTCGGGAATTTTGCTATCCTGCATTCGGGAGCCGCTGAACTCCTTGACAAATTGAGCGGCCAGACTTGTTCCTCTGGTATCGCCGATGATGACAACGAATGGTTTGCGGTTCCTGATGTACTCACGGTACCATTCCTCCAGTGTATTCGGCGTAAATCCCGCCAGGCTGTCCTCTGTACCCAGAGTATTCCTCGAATAGGAGAATCCCTGGAAAAGCGCTGCATTTTCCAGATCCAACGCATTGGCTTGAGATGCCTTGCGACGTCGAATCTCCCGGATCTGCATCTCCTTCTGCCGACCGACATCCTCCTTGCTAAAAACCGGTGATTTGACGGCTTGCCTCAGCAGATCGAAACCCGCTTCGAAATTGCCGGATAAAATAGAAAAATTGAATCCAAAATAGTCGTCTGTTACCACGGGCTCGATTTTTCCCCCGTAGACCTCCAGCTGCTGATAAAACCGCCCCGCTTGCATGTCGGGCGTGCCTCGGGCGATCAGGTCCGTCATCAGCTTTGTAAGCCCGGCGTTATTATTATTCTCGGCGAACTTACCGCCCGCAAAAAAGAATCCCATTGTCAAAACCGGGGCCGTGTGATCCTCGCGAATATACATCTCAGGGCCGCGGAGAATCGATGCAACCTGAAACGAGTTTTGGACTTCACTGAATTTGAAGCCGCCGGAATCTTTGGGTATCTTCAGGTATGGCAATGTCTCCTTTTCTCGCTTTTCCTGCACCTGATCCGTCGCGGGCGACAGGAGTCCCTCCAGGGTGGACCGAATCCCCTCGGCTGTGGGATTGCGTTGTTCCAAACCTTCTGCTGGCAGCAACTCGATCAATGCAAGATTTTCGATTCGCAGATATTTTCTTGCAGCGCGCGTAATGTCGGCCGGACTCACTTTTTTCATGTCGGACACGTAGCGGTCTCTCCCTTTCCAGTCACCGAGAGCATCGTACTGAGCCAGTGATTCGGCTCTTCCGGTTACCGTATCCAGGTGCTTCCAGTATTCCAATTCGAGTTGAGCAACAGCCCGCGCCACTTCCGCTGCTTCCGGTTCCTGCCGCTTCAGGAGTTCAATTTCCGTAAGAACTGCAATCTGGGCGCGGTCGATGTCTTTGGGATCCATCTCCGCCCGGATGAGAAAGCATTTGAAATTCCGGCTGCCGAAAATGCCAGTGTCTTCAGACCAGATCAGATGATCCTGATCCCGCAACCGGAAGTTCAGGGCAGATCCTTCACCCAGGCCCAGCACAGCTCGCAACACCTCAAGCGCCCGCGAATCGGATGCATTCTCCGGAGTCGCGCGAAAGCCGAACAGCACCTGCGGAACAGACACATCGCCGCGCAACAATCGGTATCGAAATCCAGCCGGCGACGCTTTGGGTAGTGCCGGCTCGGCTTTTGTTGCAGATGCAAATTTGCCGTAGGTACGAACAATTTCGTTCAGGACCTCGCTGGCTATAACGTCTCCGGACAGAACCACGGTCATTTTCGAGGGCACATAAAAAGTCTTAAAAAAACCGGCAAGGTCGTCGGACTTGAGACCCTGCCATCCACCTTCGGCAATATCCCCGTTTTTTTCCATGCGCACAGGCTCGTAGGCCAATTCAAGGAGCTTTTCCCGAGAAAGCTCTTCGGGGTCATCCAGCGCGCTCCACGCCTCATTCACGAGAAGTTTTGCTTCCGGCGTCCAATCTCCCGTCTCAAATGACGGATTCCGGAGTGCCTCTGCCTGCAAATTCAAAGCCCTCTTCCATTGAGCGGACGGGGCAACGATTTCGAACCGTGTGTTTTCGTATCCGACGGTACTTCGGAGCAACCCCCCAAGAGCATATATATTCTGTTCCAGCGCCCCGGCGATTTTGTCAACGGGCTTCCTGCAGACCAAGGACGGAATCAGGCGGGCGGCTCCACGGTTCTGCGGCGACTCATTCAAAGAGCCTACGCGAATATACGTTTGTATCGAGACTACCGGTTTGGATTTGAATTCTTCAACCAGAATGGTTAGTCCATTCTGAAGGACCAGTTTGGTCACATAGGGAACGGAAGAAGTCTCCTCAAATACTGTTGCCTGCTGCAAAAAGGGCGGGCGAGGACGCGCAGGAGCGGACCGCTGTATATTCGGGCGAGATTGGGGAAAGCATGCTGGCACACAAAGTAGTATCGCGGCCAGGATTCGTATCCGGGATGGGGACCTTTTCTTCATGGTGCATTCTCCTGAGCTTTCTCTTAACCCGCATGATTAATTCGGGTTAAGAGATGCCGGCATGCCCTCAATAATATCAGATTGTTTATGGAATCGCTTCACTATGCCACGGCAAACGGACTGCGGAACAGAGGATGCTAGCTCAAAATGACCGGCATTCCGCAAATGGAAATGCGTATGGAATTAGTTACTGCGTGCGCCCGTAGACCGGATCGGTTCACAACAGCAGGACATCCCGGTCGGTTACGAATACTATGGGGCCGGCGTGCGAGGGGCCTAAAAAAAAGGGCGATTAACGATGGTGACCAGCGTTAATCGCCCGTTATGAACAGCAGGACTAAACTATTGGACTGAAAGCTCGATTTCTGCGCGGCGGTTCAGCGCGCGTCCGGCGACGGTTTTATTGTCGCCAACCGGATTATTCGCACCGCCATCCGTGATAGTCAAGCGGGAAGCCTCAACTCCCTGCGTTCCAAGATAGGCAGCCACGTTCTTGGCTCTCCTCTCACCAAGGCCCTTCTTGGCTTTTTCCAGCTTGGATTCATCCGTATAACCGATGATGTTTGCATGCAGTTTCGGATCGTTTTTCATGCGAACGGCAACATCATCCAGGATTGCCTTGGCGCAGTTGTCGACTCGATCCTGATTCGCAAGGAAATATCCGCACTTCTCCTTGGTCACACTCAGCCGTTCGGAAACATTCACCGTCATGCTGCAGGATGCTTTGCCTCCTCGGCCATCGTCGACGGTAACCGTGACGGAATAACTTCCGGCGCCAACTCCGGCCGCATTGAAAGTGGCCGTGTCACCGGAGCCGCTAACCGTGCCGCCCGTTGCCGACCAGCTATAGCTCAGCCTGTCGTTATCCGGATCGGACGCTTTGGCCCGAAGCTGAACGGAGCCACCGGAAGCAACGTCCATGGTGGTTGTCTGGCATTCAATGCTCGGAGGTTTATTCGGGATGATTTTTTCTTTAACCGTCCCGATGGACGAAGCGGTTGCAGTTGCTTCGCCATCGCTCACTGCGCATTGAACATTGTAGGTGCCGGGATTTCGTCCTTCGGAACCGAAAGTGACCTGAGTCCCCGTCGAGGCCAGCCGCTGCCCATCCACCGACCACGTATAGGTCAGAGGATCGTTATTGGCATCCGCACCAATGCACTTGAGAGTTGCGCTCTCTCCCTGCGTCAGAGTGAAGGAGCTGGGCTCAACGCTCGCAGTCGGCGCAATGTTTCTCTTCAGTACGGTGATTTCGACAGAGCAGCTCGCCTCGTGCTTTTTATCCGACACGGTGCTCGTAACCGTATATTTGCCAGGTGCAAGGCCTGTAGCGTTAAAGGTTGCGGTATCCGCGGCACCATCGATCTTGCCCCCGGAAGCATTCCATCGGTAGGTCAGAATGTCACGATCGGGGTCCACCGCACTCGCACGCACTGTCGTCGTATCGCCCTGGAGGATCGAAGACTTTGCCACAGCGCAAGTCACCTTGGGCGGATCGTTCCGACGGGTGCCGACTGCACCCTGAATAACAAAGCCGCTCTTTTCTGTAATTCCATTGGCGTTTGTTTGATGCAGTGTGACCTGATAGCCGGTAGCGAACGAAAGCCATTCTTTGGGATAGTATCTCAACCCAAGAATCACATCGATCGGGCTCTTGGGATTCAAACCCTCTTCCACGGTACTGCCGTAGTATTTGATCCCGTCGAGTTCGGTAATGATGCGCAGAGACTTATAAGCAAAAAACTCGGCGCCGCCGCGATAAATGAATTCATTCTGCAATTGGGCCAGGTCATCCCCATCGATTGTCGGATTGGAATACCAGTTTGTGCCAATGTTGAAATGGAACCGAACCGTATTCGCTGCGGTTTTCGACAGCAACCAGGCAAATCCTCCCTGGAACGCACCCGACGACAGTCCTCTATCCAGACCGTTAGCATTGCGCTGTCCCGGCAAAGTGCCGAAACCGGTCAGCGCCATGCTCAGGGCATCTCCTCTTCGCTCGGACAGGATATTAAATTTCAGTCCAAGATGGAGATCGCTGCGTCCGGTCGCACTGGGCACATCCATGAATGGCGCCACCTGTGAAAACGACTGCATCCCATCGGGGGTAGTAGAAGGACGCGGCGTCCCATACCGGTACGTTTCAATATCATCTGCCGTAATGTGCCGCTGTATATCCATCGTTTCGAAGAATTCGAAACGATCGAAGATGCCGATGGCAACTCCCGCAGGAAGTACTCCTACGGTTAATTTGCCCGGCCCACGATGAAACATGTCGTAACCGACCGTCCAATTGGTTTCTCCCTGCCTCAATGTTTCGGCATCCCAAACCTTGAATAAACCCGTTGTGGCGTCAAGGCTGGCAGCCTTCCATTTATTCTCGAATTCCTGTTGGGCAAAAGCCGAAAAAGAAAACAGAAGCACAACCATTATCGCCGTGGTGATTCGTACACACCTGCTGTTCATGTTAGCCTCTCCACTCTGCTAGATCTCAATAGTTGAATAACTGAACAACATCCTAATACAAATTGCTGCTCTCAGTCCCGCGGATTTTTCCTCAGTTCCGCAAAGTAACTAAATTTTGTGCCAGGTCGGTGGTAGTATAACACTGCTATTTTAAATTTTTCAAACCTTTATAAATATTTTCCGAGATATTTTTCTGCGCATCAGCGCGGTTATTTGACAGCTCGTCCCCGGAGCGCACCTGCCTGTCCTGCGCATCGGTTTGCCATGACACCAGATTCGCACTATTTCTCGCTAATTATTTCTCTTTAATCAGCCTTGCACTGCAATGAGTAATGCGCTATCATTCGGCGCCTTTGATAAGGTGGGGTCGTAGTTCAGTTGGTTAGAACGCCGGCCTGTCACGCCGGAGGTCGCGAGTTCGAGTCTCGTCGGCCCCGCCACCTTTCTAAAAAAGAAAAAAGACAATCACTTAGCGACCTGAAGTTTTTGGCGGGTTACCGTTGAGGGGCTGTCTTTGTCTACGTATTGCTGAGCAAGCCCCATCAGAACCAGGCATCTCGAAAAATGCATCGACATTATTCGATGAACGATCGCCTGTTCCGGCTATAAAATCTTATTGCGGCGAATATCTATCCAAGCTAATGTGCTCTTCAAGGCAGCACGGTTTTTGGCGGAGCCCATGATATAGCGCATTGTAGAAAACGGCAGACAGGCTCGGCGCGGATCAGATGTAAGTTCTCCTTGCCTAAAGGGAACGCTGTGCTACCTGGGAGGTAATGCGATGGCATGGAATCGTTGGCGGGTGAAGGAAGCGAAGCCTTGGAGAGCGCCACGTTTGCTTATTCTGGCCTTGATTTTTTTAGGTTGTACGTCGGCGCTGAAAGCCGCCAATTCCATTCCTCAGTCGGAGCGAGACGCCCTGCTCGCATTGTTTTCCAGCACCAATGGAGCAACTTGGATCAACAACAATTCGTGGGGGGGCGCATCAGGTACTGAATGCAGTTGGTATGGAATAACATGCGTTCTGGACGGAGACCAGCAGACTGGGACCTATCATGTCTTGGATATTAGTCTGGCCGCCAATAATCTTTACGGGTCGATTCCTTCTCAGCTGGGCGATATTGTGTGGATGCAAACGCTTGATCTCGATAGCAACGCGTTATTGGGCTCAATCCCATCCCAACTCGGAAATCTGACGAACTTGCAGTACCTGAAGCTTTACGAGAATCAGCTGACCGGCCCTATTCCGCCCGAACTCGGAGATTTGGCGAGCCTGCGGCTTCTAAGACTCGACAATAATGCGTTCACGGGATCGATTCCGACCCAACTAGGCAACCTGACGCAACTGCAAGTGCTTTATCTCTACAACAATCAGCTGACAGGCTCGATCCCGTCCCAACTCGGAAATCTGGTAAATCTGAATGACCTTTATCTCAACTCCAATCAGTTGACCGGATCGATTCCATCCCAGCTTGGTAATTTGACAAACCTGCTGGACCTCGAGCTCTTCAACAATCAGTTAACGGGTTCAATCCCATCTCAGCTTGGCAATCTCGCGAGTCTTGACACTCTCGGTCTCAACCTTAATCAGCTGGCAGGCTCTATCCCGCCGGAATTCGGTAGGCTGACGAACCTGCTTTATCTCTATCTCTCGAACAATCAACTGGCGGGCTCGATTCCACCCCAGCTTGGCAATTTGACGAATCTGGTCAGTCTTGATCTCTCCGTCAATCAGCTGACAGGCTCTATTCCACCCGAAATCGGAAATCTGGCGAGCCTGTGGAATCTAATGCTCGACCACAATCAGCTGACGGGTTCGATCCCATCGCAGCTCGGAAATCTGCTTAGCCTGAATGAGCTGTTTCTCAATTCCAATCAATTAACAGGATCAATCCCACCCCAGCTTGGCAATTTGACGAATCTAGTCAATCTTGATCTCTCCGTCAATCAGCTGACCGGCTCAATTCCGGGCGAATTCGGGAATCTGACGGACATGTGGTATCTGATGCTCGACCACAATCAACTAAGCGGTCCCATTCCGCCCGAATTGGGAAATCTGACGGGCTTGTGGTATTTGATGCTCGACCACAATCATCTGACCGGCCCGATCCCGTCCCAGCTTGGCAGTCTGACCGGCGTGCTCCAGCTGCACTTAAACAATAACCATCTATCCGGGGCCTTGCCCTTTGAAATCACATATCTTGTTAGTTTAGAGGACAATGGTGGGTTGGATCTTCGATTCAATTGCCATCTGCAGACCGTCAATCCGGCAATCGCATCATTCCTCAACCAAAAACACTCCAGTGCGGTGCCATCCTGGGCCGGCACCCAAAACTCATGCACAGTTGTTGATTTCGACGGTGACGGCCAAACCGACATCACCGTCTGGAGGCCCAGCAATGGCGTCTGGTTCATCCTGCCAAGCGGATCTCCCGGAACTTATCTGGTGCAGCAGTGGGGTCAACTTCAGGATATTCTGGTTCCCGGCGACTACGATGGCGATGGCAATGCGGACGTTGCCGTCTGGAGACCCAGCAATGGCGTCTGGTTTATTCTGCCAAGCGGATCT
>DATJPG010000093.1:0-22991 GCA_035506515.1 Acidobacteriota bacterium | reverse complement strand
GGGACGCGTGCTTCCCGTGACCACGAAACTGAAGGTCAACGGGAAGGACTACGAAGTCCTGATCGAACCGCACTGGACTCTTCAGCGAACGCTTCAGTTCAAGCTGGGCCTGACCGGGGCGAAACAGATGTGCGACCGCGGAGTATGCGGTTCCTGTTCCGTCATCATCGATGGGAGGGTCGTCCTTTCGTGCACCACGCTTGCCGTTGAATGCGAAGGCAAAAAGATCGAGACGGTGGAAGGGATCGCGGCCGACAAGAAGTGGAACCCCCTGATCCAGTCTTACTGCAAATGGGACGCGATGCAGTGCGGCTATTGCACGCCCGGCTTCGTGGTCTCGGCCAAAGCTCTGTTGGACAAGAATCCGAATCCGACGGAAGAGCAGTGCAAACAGGCGCTGGCCGGCAACATCTGCTGCTGCGGAACGTATCCGCGGCATCCCACTGCCATCATGGAAGCGGCGCAGGTGATGAAGGGAGGCGCGTAGTATGGCTGATCTTATTGGATACAACGGAGAACGAAAAGACTTCAAGTATGTCGGGACACCTAAATTTTTCCCCGGCAAACTGTCCTACAACCTCGCTACGGGAAAAGCATAATAACGGAGTTCCCAGTTCGGAGTTCCCAGTTCCAAGTGAATGGCAGTCATCTGGGAACCGAGAACTGGAAACCGGGAACTTTCTTGGGGGAAAGAGATGAAAGCATTCGATCATATAAACGCAAAAACCTTGGCGGAGGCTAAAACCGCTCTTGCCGGCGGCAAGGCAACCATTATTGCCGGGGGCACTGACTTAATTGGCACACTAAAGGACAACGTTCTTCCTGCTTATCCCGCATCCTTGATCAACATCAAAACCATTAGTCCCAGTCTCGATTACGTCAAGGAAGAAGCGGGCATTCTCAAAATTGGGGCCACCACGCGCCTCGCGGATATTGCCGCCGACCCGGCCATCAAACAGAAATACACGGCGCTGGCGCAAGCAGCTCTGCGTGTAGCAACGCCTCACGTCCGCGATATGGGAACGATCGGCGGAAACATAGCGCAGCTGCACCGTTGCTGGTATTTCCGTAAACCGGAGAACAGATTTGATTGCATTCGCAAAGGCGGAAAGGCCTGTTTTGCCATGGCCGGCGATAATCGCTATCACTCGATTTTCGGCGCTGTCAACGGATGCATCGCGGTGCATCCCAGCGATGTGGCTCCGGCGTTGATTGCGCTGAATGCCACCATCGGGACCAACACGCGCAAGATCGCTGCGGAGAACTTCTTTGATGTCAAAGTCGGAAGCAACACAGTGCTTGCTCCTGGCGAGATCATCACGGAGATCCAAATCCCGGCGCCGCCGGCCGGCGCGAAGAGCGCATTCATCAAATTTGCGATTCGCAAATCGATCGATTTCCCGATTGTGAACTGCGCGGTGATGGTCGGCGGCGGAGCCCCGCGGATTGCGTTGAATGCGGTTGGGCCCAAGCCCTATCGTGCAATCAAAGCGGAAGCTGCCATCGCAGGCAAGCCGGTCAACGAAGCGAATGCAGAAGGGGCCGGAACCGCCGCCGTTGCAGATGCCAAGGCATTGCCTGCAACGAAATACAAAGTTCAGATTGCCAGGACCCTGGTAAAACGTGCACTTCTGGCGACCGTCTAACAACTCTTAGCCACGAATTACACAAATTGGATTCGTGTAATTCGTGGCGTTTTGAAAGGATTTACTATGGCGGATACAGAAGGAAGCAATGGTTAACGAACGGAATTCAATTCTGTAGGAAAGCCAAACGTACCGGGCAAATTGTCCCATTCCCTGGCTGCTGGGAAGGCGAGGTTCGGGACCGATGTGATCGTTGCGGATATGCGCAGGGTGTTTCGCGAACTGTCGGATGGCCCGAAAAGTGATCGCAGTAGGAAATAATAATTATGGCCTTAATATCACAATGGAAGCCCATGTATGGAACTCTAAAAGACTATATCTCGTCAAATCCGGAAATTTACATTGACCAATGTGAAGTTTGCATACCCGAAGATTTGCGCGGCAGATTCTATGGATATTTTGATGACATCCGAGAGGCCGTTATTGAATCATGCAAAAGCTCCTTTGATTTTGATGTTTATTCTCTCTCGAAAAATTTTATGGCGTCTGAGAATACGTTATCCGGAACATTAGATCTCAATATCGAAATGCCGATGGATCTGTCTAGCTTTCTTCGTAACCCTAAAGAAGGCATGATGCGCCTGATCTATAGCCGTCTGTTTGAACTGGTGCAGGGGAAAATACCCGAAGATGATTTTGAAAGGATAGTGGAAGGCGATCTTGCAGCAGATGCAACCGCAATGTTTCGGATAGGGTATGAAACCTGGGCTGCGCTTGCCCTTATTATTCTGCTGGAACCCGATAAACTGTTTGGGGTTGCTCTCGATGACGACCATAAACCTCTTCTTGCCGAGATCCGGGAGATTGCCTTCGGACGCCAATTCCATCACCCAGCCAAGCGCATCCCGGAATTCATTTTTCATTCAAAGAAACTCGACAGATACATAGCTTTTAAGATGCCTTTGGCAAGAGAAGTGAATTCGTATTATGTTCCGATTGAACTTCCCACCCAAAGACTGTTGAGAAATCGGAACGGAGACTCCTCTTCCGTTCTTGATCACAGAATGATCTTTCTGTCTGTTGTCAAGGATCTGAAAGAAACGCCCGTATTTGCGGATATCCACAAGCGGACAGTCAACAGTCCGGATCTCAGCATCGAGTTTGTAATGGAGCAAGACCTCTCGGACTCGGAAATTATCGGGCAAATTCAAAGCCGTGTGGAAATCATGAAACCACGCCTTGGAGGAACCATGGTGCTTATGGATTCAAAGTCAAAATCAGGATCCTTTAAGGCAACGGAAAATATAGACGCCTTTTCAGTCGGACTTGAGCAATCAAGATTACAACCAATTATAGAAAAATTAGTTTAGCGATCGATTGTCAATTGTGCTTCAGAAGGAGAAAAGAAAGCGGATGCAATAAACAATTGTAACGGCAGGCGCTTTCCTCAAAAGGAGGTAGTAACTACTATGGCTGATTTAACCGGAATTAACGGACAAAGAGAAGATTTCAGGGTGGTCGGGAAGGCAAACCTGCCCGGCAAACTGTCATGGGCGGTCGCCTCAGGCCTGGCTAAGTTCGGAATCGACTATGTCGTTCCCAATATGCTCGAAGCGAAATTCCTGCGCAGTCCGCACGCGCACGCGAAGATAAAAAGTTACAATTTGGAAAAGGCCAAGGCTGTTCCCGGGGTTGTGGACATCGTTACATGGAAAGATGAAGACTTAAAAAAGCTGCAACGCGGCGGCATGGGCGGTTCGCCCCAGCCCTTCATTTCCGATGTCGCTGAAGAAGAAAATGTGGAAGTGGGATTCGTCGTCGTCGCGGAAAATGGGGATATCTGCGATGAGGCTTTAAAAGCACTTGATGTTGAATGGGAGATGCTGCCCGTTATCGTGGATATCAAAGAAGGAAGAGACTCCAACGCCCCGGTGATCCGGCCCGAGGATAGAAGCGGCCCCGGCAATCCCTTTGGAGGGGGAGGCAATAATAATCCTCCGAAAAAGGGGAATGTTTCCTATTCAAATCAGAACCAGGGAGATGTAGAGCAGGGTTTCAAAGAAGCCGATTACATTATTGAGTACGACCTGAACATGCCTACGTATGCTTCCGCTTCACCCAATCCTCACAGTTCCGTAGCATGGTGGTTCGATGATCCCTACCTGGGAAGAGATAGTCTCCACATCGAGGGTGCTGTCTGGCACGCCAGCGGCGGCAAAAATGCAATTGGACAATTGTACGGCCTGCCACCCGAAAAAACCGTGCAGGAAGGTCTTTTCCAGGGGGGCAAATACTGTGACTGGACGATACGCAGATCCCAGCAGATCACTCCGCTTCTTGCAAAGAGGACCGGAAGGCCCGTGCGTTGCATCAACACGCGCAGGGACACCTTTGATTTCATGATTCAGCAGCGTTTTATTCACATGAAGGTGGGATTTAAAAAGGACGGCCTGATTACGGCCTTCGATGATTTCTCCATCGCCGACGGCGGCACTACGGGCAATTCATTTTTCGGGACTATTGGCGATCAGGGTTACGGACCTTACATAGGAACCAAATGCCTGAACATCCGGCAGAGAATGGACATCGTGGACAGCAATCGCGGTCTTATGCCTTTCAGTTCGCAATTCTGTCCTTTCAACTGGGATTCGGTAACAATGGCGATCCACATGATCGCCGAAAAACTGGGCAAAGATCCGATTGAAATTGCCAGGCTGAACCTCCATGGACCGGACGGGCAGAAAGACACAAGGCCGGTTCCCAGCTTTGACGCCTGCATCGAGGCCGGAAAGAAAATGATGAACTGGAGCTGGCACAAAAACGGAGCAAAGAAACTGCCTGACGGCAGGATGCACGGGGCCGGTTTCAGATATCAGATGTGCCCCAGGCATGCAATGGGTAGTGATTTTCATGCTGTGCTCGAGCTTCGGGACGGAGTCGTACACATGCCGATCCAGGGTCCCCATGCAGGGGTATTTTCCGTTGAAGGCGTTGCCATGATTGCCGCTGAAGAGCTCGGCCTTGAAGCCACGGACATCAGCATAGATTATGATCCCAACGCAATGTTCGTGTCCATCAGCGGAGGGGCAGACGGGCTTGTAGCAACAGGCTGGGTTTTGAAAGAATGCTGTCATATATTCAGGCAGCGCATCTTTGAAGCGGCGATTGCTGAGGCGGAAAAGCCGGCGGCCGGAGGATTCGGTCCGCCGCGAAAGTTGCCTCCAAACCCGTTGAAGGGGAAAAAGCCGGAGGATCTGGATCTAGCGGGTGGGAAAATAGTGCTCAAGTCGGACAAGACGGCCGGGGTACCGATTAAGAGTCTCACGTCCAATGTATATGCAACCTTTGCGGGGCATCCTCCTGCACCACTATGGCCCAGCAAATACGACACGTTGAATACTCTGTATTGCGAAGTGGCGGTGGATACGGAAACCGGACAGGTGGAAATCCTGAAGTACGGAGCCGCGGTGGATTCGGGCAAGATCATCAGGCGCATCTCCCTTGAGGGCCAGCTCGACCAGGTGGCGTTTTTCAGCCAGGGATGCCAGATGTTTGAAGATTATTTTTACGACAAGGCCACCGGCGTAAAACTCAACACCAACATGATCGAGTATAAAAAACCGGGCATGCTGGATGTGCCGAAGCTGAATACGAGTTTGGTTGAAACACGCTCAGGCAACGGAACTTACGGGGCCAACGGCATCAGCCATTCCATGTCAAACACGCATATGATCGTCTGCGCGATTTACAACGCGATTGACAAATGGGTGGATCCGCCTGCCACGCCGGACAAGGTGCTTAAGGCGCTTGGCAAGGCGTAGACGCGTCTTGTTTTTAGATCCCCGTTTCCCGATCAAGAGGGCGAGTCCATGAGCGGGAACGGGGACAATGGCTGATTTATTGGTTTGTTAGACTTTTTGGTTGGAATTCCGGAATCAGCCGTTCTCTGGCAAACATGCACGCGATCATCTGCGCTATACGGAATGCGATTGGCAAGTGGGTCGATCCGCCAGCTATGCTGGACCGCATTCTCATAGTTCTCGGGAAAGCATCGTAGTGGTTTGCCGAGGATGACTTTGATTTGGATATCCGGGATTTGATCACCGGCCAGGAGGAGGAGAGATGTCGAATGCCAACCAGGCGGGAGAGGGGAAGGTCCTTTTTGTTCATCGCACCGCAGTTTTTAGCCGAAATCTCGAGGATCTTCGTCAAAAGGGCGGGACGGCTTCGATGGCCGCTGCGAAAGCGGAAGCTGTAATGCGCCAGATTACGGGCATAAATGAAGGGGACCTGCGCAAAAAATTCAGATTTACCCGCCACGGAGAATATCGGATTAAGTATTGCGGAAAATATGACTTGGGATGCGGGCACCGCCTTGTGTTTATTCGAAGAAATGGCCATATCGTATTTCTATACGTTGGCTCGCACGATGACTGTTTTCGATGGATCGAGCGCAACAGACGGGTTGCCCATAAGATCGATGATACGACTAATGCAATACCGACCACACGAGATCCTACATCGGAGAGTAAGCCCAATCTCCACGAGAAAGAAGAGGATCTTGAGGCTGATGAGTATGAAGCACAACTAATGCGTAGGATCGACGAGAAAACCCTGCGCATGATATTTTGTAGTTTTGAAAAAATCCAAGTCATTGATGAGCTGAACGGCAGGTCCGCACCTAATGCGACATAGTTTTCGCGTCCGGAGAGCGCATAAGGAGTGCGGCAGCTTGCTTCCGCTTTTAAGAACAGCCGGATTTTCAAGAATTTCGCGAAAAGCGCAAGCAAGCTCACGCACTCCGAAAGCTTCGCCTGCAAAAATTACGCGGCATTACCCGTCTGCACTGCCTTGCTACGAACCTTCATGAATAGTGCGGGTTAGGCTCCGAGACATGGGTTGTTGAGTATCCGGTTGATCAGTCGATTATCCGTATTTTCCACTGATACATCGTTCGTAAATTCATATATTTCAACGGATTCATATAGAGCGTTGTCAGTGCTATAAGATGCCATGGAGAGAGCATCGCATCGGAGCACAGCCATGCTTCTCAAAGGAGAGAGCACTTTGGCGCAAAATGTGACTGAAATAGGAGAACCGAAAGGAAGCCATCTTCTGGCCGCCGGGCAGGAGATCCAGCATATTTTGGATGCGATTCCTTTCTATGTGCTCCTCGTGGACTCTGAGCATCACATCCTTGCCGTGAATCGCACGGCCAAGCGGGATTTCGGATTGAGCCCGGAACAAGTCGTTGGCGCGTATTGCCCGATTGTGGTTCACGGCCGCGACATTCCTATCGCGGAGTGTCCCCTTGTTGAAGCTATCGAAAAAGGAGGGGCCGTCGAACGAGAGGTATTCGACTCCCAGGACGCTCGATGGATGAAGTTGGCGATCTTTCCAACCCCGCTGGTCACCGGCGACGACAAGCCTGTCTATCTGCATTTTGCCCACGATATTACCGAGACCAAGAACACCGCCGAACACCTTTTGCGAAGCCTGGAGCACCACAGTGCTTTGTGCAGCCTCCTGCAAAGCCTGCAGTACTGCCAGAATAGCGCGCAAATTCTGGAAACGCTCATTGATCAGATCACCTCTTTGTCCTGGCTGGGAACGACCGCCAACGCTGTTGGTTTTCTGGTAAAAGGCCAAAACCTGGAAATGGCGGCTCAGCGGAACTTGAGCCCCGAGCAGATAAAACGTTGCGAGCGCTTGGCCTTGGGAGAGTGTCTTTGTGGGAAAGTGGCTCAAACCGGCCGCAGCATCACGGGTTCTTCGGCCGGCGAGGAACATAGCATTCATTATGATGGATTGGGCGAGCATTGGCACGCGGTGATGCCCATCAGCCATGAAGGCCGGGTTCTTGGGGTCATAAACCTCTACCTCAACAGCGGAGATGAGCTGGATGCTTTCCGGCTCGATTTTCTGAAAGCCGCCGCGGCCGCGGCGGGGGCAGCACTTGCCCAGCAGCTTGCCCGTGAAAATGCGAAGCGTATTCGAGAAAAATCGATGGGCAAGCTGCTCTCCTACCAGGAAGACGAGCGCAAACGCTTTGCCATGGAACTGCATGATCAGGTATGCCAATCGCTGTCGGCGCTTTTGTTGGAGATGCAGGCTCATGCCGGCCAGAATGAGCTTCTCAAGGGAATCCAACAAAGCTGTGAAGCGCAGGTTCGCGGCCTCATTGATGAGGTTCGACAGATGGCTGTGCAATTGCGGCCTGCGATTCTGGATGACTACGGCTTGGAATTGGCTTTGGGCCGTTATATTAAGGAATTGGCCTCGGCGCACAAGGAACTGGTGATCGATTATCAATACGTATTCCCCCCGCAGCAGGAAAAACGTCTTCCCGCCCCGATTGAGATAAGTCTCTACCGCGTGGCCGTGGAGGCACTGAACAACATCATCTCCCACGCCTCTGCATCCCGGGCGAGCGTAATCATCTTATGGCAGCATTCAAAGATCCTCCTCCTCATAGAGGACGACGGGTGCGGTTTCGATTACTCCGTGGTTCGCAGAGACGTTGATCGCTGCCTGGGTCTTATCGATATGGAAGAAAGGATCGCTCCGCTGGGGGGGAGTCTCAGAATAGAATCAACGCTCCAAAAGGGGACAACGGTCCGCGTCGCCATCCCGATAGAAACACCCAACTGAATCCGGATTTGTTCTATCCTTAATCGTGCGGGTTAACAGCAGTTGACATCCTTGCCGAACAGCATCCGGTATAGAGCAGATGCAAAGCACCATTGGGTAAATGCGGCAATGAATGCGAGCGGAACAATCACAAGGACCGGAATAATGGAAAGCATGGGCCGCTGCAACCGGAATCCCGTTCCGCTAAGGAGGAAAAGAGCGGCTCCGATCGCACACCCAAAACGACGAGGTGCGCCGTGATGCGGCATGCTGCCCAAGCCTATCCAGGGAGAAAGAAGGATCTGGTAGAGGTAGTCATAAATGCTTCGATTGGCAATGGAACCAACCAACGTCAATAATCCCAAAAGCCACAAATAAACCGGGGATTTTAACAATAGCCCCAGAGCCCCGAAGGTGCCGCAGGCAAAGGGAGTCCACCGAGCCAGCATATTTATGTTCGAATTGTGGAGGATGTCCTCCTGCTTATATCCCTGCATCGAGAGCATCCGGAAATCGAAGGAATTCACCAAGCCTCCTCATCGAGTTTCTTAATAATATCACTCCTGAAATGGATGGCACACCGGCAAAATCCCGACGTTCTACGCCCCGCGTGCATAGCCGTTTTCTTTCAAACAACGCGCGCTGATATCCGTGGTCAAATGTCCGGCATCGCCAAGTCGATCGGGGGTCTGTATCGAATGGCGCCTGATTAGCTTCTGTCGCGAAACTCGCAACCTGAGGCCCGGAGGGCCGGCAGAAAATAGCCCCGGGCGTGAGCCCGGGGTCGAGCGAAAACAAATGTATAGCCCCGAAGGGGCGGCATAATATACTCCGCGAATTGGATTTAGTGTCGCCCCTTCAGGGCTTTCTAATTTCGTAATCCTTACCCCGGGCTCACGCCCGGGGCTATTTTCTGCCACCCCTTCGGGGCTGGTATAGGTGTTTCGCGATGGAAACCAATTAAGCGCCATTCGGGTCGGTACAGGAATCGGGATCGCTATCGGGAATCGTTTTTTGGCACAACAGGCGGAGCACCAAAATCCGATTGCGATATCCGATACCGATAGCGATTCCGATACCGACCCCGATAATACTGCTTAAGCCGCTTTGAGCGGCTCACGACCTAATGCCTCCTGCTCTGCCGGAGGGTGCTTACTTGCTTTTGACTTCTGGAGTTGAAATCCCAATTGCCTGTGCTAGACTCAACGACCGAGGCGAAATATGGTGATCTATAGTAGAAAAACCTGAACGCGGCGTTGGTTGCACGGCGTGCAAATGCTGAAGACCCATCAGACCGCGTCATTGCGTCTCCCTCCGGGAAACATACAGCAGGAGATTCTGCCTGCCTGTTAAATCTCCCTTGAGGAGACGGCAACGATGCGGTTGCCGCACACTTAAAGGGAGCTTCCGATGTCCTCATTATTCAGATTGCATTTCTCCCGGGCTCGAAGGGCCTGTTGGATGATTTCCTGCTTATGCTGTTTTTTGCTCACTCCATTCCCGGCGAAGAATGCCCTGTGCCAGGAACCTACAATCTTGGTTCGAGGCGAACTGCAAAAGGAATTGTCGCTATCCCTTGCCGACATCAAAGCAATGGCGCCATTCCTCATCCGGGATGTGCCCGTGATCCCGGAGCGCATCCGCGACAGGAAAGATCAGGAAAAGGTGACCCAAACCGGTTTTCGCGGCGTCCTGCTGCGGGATGTTCTTTGGAAAGCCGGATTGAAATACAAACGGAAATGGGAGCCGGGAGTATTCATTCAGGTCCGCGATAAAAATAACCGGGTACTCATGTTTTCATTCGGGGAGATCTTTTACTCCAGCATCGGACGCAGCACTTTACTCGCCTACGAGAAGGACGAGAGGCCATGTCCGCTCACCCTGGTGGTGGCAACCGATATCCACGACGGGCGCATGATGACCGATATTGCCGAAATTAAGGTTGCTCGTGTGGAAGTTGAACTCCTCGCCTATGATGACCAGGCGAAAAAGAAGGTGCGCCCTCCCAGTACCGAATTCACTTTTATTGACCAGGTCAGCAAAAAACAGCAGGTGATCAAGCCGGCGGATCTCAAGAGGCTTCCGACCATCCATGTGCCCAATGCGGTTATGATCGGCGAATGTGAGGGCTTCCACGGCATCCATTCCCTGGATGGCGTGCCTTTGTCCACTCTCCTGAACAAGATCCTGACCATTCCCGATCCGGCCCCATACAACCGATATGTGCTCATTACCAGCGATGACGGCTACTGCGCAACCTATTCCTTCGGCGAGCTTTTCAACTCGCGCCTTGGGGATCAGGTTGTTATCGCTACGGTCAAAGACGGGAAACCGTTATCACCGACAGATGGGTTTGCAATGTCTGTCACCGGTGAAGACAGCACCGGCGGCCGTTCCGTTAAACGAATAAAAAAAATCGAAGTGTGGTAATGAACGTAGGCTTGATGCTGAAAGGGCGATGCAGTCTGCGTCGCCCCTTCAGAGCTCTATCTGTGCGCACACTCATATCCCAGGGCTTCAGAGCCCGCTTCGCGTGCGCTTCCACCCTGGGCTCTACCGTAACGTCCCTTCAGGACTTCGGTCCGCGTGATTATGGGAGATATAATCCTAAATCGGCCGGCGCAAATGAAAATCACTGAGCGCAATTACGGGATCGAGGAACTTTCGACGACGGCTTCCAATCCAGCGTTCAGCAATTCCATTCTGCCAAGGGCTTCGGAATCTTGCCTGCGTAGGCTTAATGCCACTGGATAACAGCAGATCCATTGCATCCTTTTGCTAATACTTCCCGTCCAAATCAATGTGGAGATCGGAGCGGGCTACCGCTGCTTCAGCAGGCGATCCCTGTCCAGTGCCCTGCCGCTTAGAATTACGGAGTGTATTTTCTTTGCATTCCTTATGTCCACGGTTGGGTTGGCGTCGAGCACCACGAGATCCGCACGATACCCGGCCTGAATCTTTCCCACTTTAGACCAGCCAAAGAGTGTTTCGAAATTGGATGTCGCCGCGGCCAATGCCTGCCTCGGGGTCAATCCTATCTTTGTAAGCAGCAGCAATTCTGTGTGGAGAGATATTCCGGGCATTGTACCGAATGCGGTCGTGCCGCTGCCCGTCAAGTATTTTGCCCCTGCCTTGCAGTACTCCCGCTCGATTCTGAACAGGCTTTCGGTTAAATCGGGCGGAAAAGTGTCCGCGGCATTGCCCGGTTTCCTGTCACGCACTCCGGTCAGGGGATTTGCCGGAAGATGAATGTCCTTGGGATCGAGGATCGCAGCGACAGGCTCTTTCCAGGGATTCTCATGGTCCGGGATATCCAGATACTCGAGACTCAAGGTTGGAATCAGACCGACGCCGGCCGATCCGAGCACCGCGGCGTATCGTTTCAATGCCGGATCGGTAGACTGAACGGTTGTCAGATATTCATAGAATCTTTCCCTTGGCGTGCCGAACGGATCCGCGGCCACTTCGCGGCGCATTTCCGGAGGCGCCAATTCCAGCGAGTACCGGCTGACATGGACAAAGGCCTGAACGCCGGCCCGAATTGCGTCGGGATAGGGCGTGAATCCGAGTTCGCCAATCGTGGAAAGGCCAAGTTGATGCGCGCGGCGTGCCGCTATCTTTGTCTGCTCCGGTGATAAGGCATAGTGCAGCAGCAGCACTTTGAATCCGGCCTGGCTGAGGGAATCGACCTGGGCGATTAGTTCTTTTGACGATAATTTTCTGCCGCGTTCCCGCAGCTCGCCGGTTGACTCGGGCGGTGGCGACAATTTGCTCTCGTCATAACCGTAGACGGATTCCAGCCTGTAAACGTGCGGGCTGGGACTTGCCTGAAGAAAAAGCGGGCCGCGCCTGCCGCCCGGATCGTCTATCCCGACGATCGAGGTCACGCCCATGTACAGGTAGGCATTTGCATGTGCCTGATTATTTTGCGTGGCGAAGGCGTCATTCAATCCCGGGATGATAAACTTGCCGGAAATGTCGATCACTTTCGCGCCGGCCGGAATTTTTATTTTTCCCCTTGGCCCCGCCGCGGTGATCCCGTTGCCTTGAATAACGACGATCGAATCTCTTATGTCGAGTTCCGACCCGCCGAAATTGGAGGTGTCAATCATCGTTCCGCCCGTCAAAACAAGCGGCTGAGCCTTCGCGTGCGAGGCCTTTTCAGACGAAGCAGGGAATAGCGGACTGACGCACAGGAGTAAAGCAATCAGGGTAGCGGCGATCAAGGCTCGTTTCATGTCAGTGCCCCATGGGTGGAATGCTTTGGTGAAAGCGGCAGCCGGAGTTATTTCACAATTTCTATGCGCAATGCGTCGATCTCCTTCAAAACGCCGGAGATCAGCCCTTCGACCAGTTTCTGTCCCTTCTCGCGCGTCGCCAGCGTCGGATCTCCCCAGATACCGGTGGGGGAATACGTCGCGTTTGCCTTTGGATCGCGGGTAAGCCTGCCCTTGTCGGGATTGTAGTCCTTGACGGCCTTGGTCATATCGACCGCGGAAGGGTCGATGTAGAGGATCATAGATGTCTCTCCTTCATCCGCATGACTCCCCCCTTCCTGCGTGCAGACGTTTTTTTCAATCGGATCCAGCAATTCGGAGAGGTCCGTATATCGTAAGAGGATTCCTTCCGCCGCCAGCGTCTTCGCCGCGGGTTTTAGCGCGCGCAGCGTGGAGATCCCCATGTTCAGGGCGTAGAACCTGCGGGGGCCGAAACGCGCGAGGCTGCGGCAGATGTCCACCATCAGATCGCGCGCCGTCTCCAGGCGCAGCGTCGTGGATCCGGGATACTCCACGAAGGCCGGGTAGTAGTGATACGCGACGGTGGGCGCGATAACCACATTGGCTTGCGCGCGAAGGCGCGTTTTTACATAGTCCGCCAGGATCCAGTCTGTTTTGAGCTTGAGGTGCGGCCCGTGCTCCTTGGCGGCGGCGCCGATGGGAATGACGACGACAGTCTCCGGCGTCAGCGCCTTTTCCGCTTCGTTCCATGTAAGGTCTTCCAGCAGAACTCCCTTGTTCTGGCATGGTGCCGATACGGCAAAAAACAAAATCAGCAAACCAGTGATCTTCTTCATCTCAATCTCCAAAAGCAAAACGCCTCTCATCAATGGGTAAGGAGTCCGGCGACGATGCCCTTCTCCATGGAAAACTGATCGCCCACGCCTCCGACAATGCATGTCCGCCGGCTCAGGCCGGCCTTTTGCCGGATACGATAGACTGGCTCGATGCCGGTGCAGTGAGCACCGATGAAATTGGACAGGCCGAATTCCGCCAGCTTCTGAGCCGTCCAGTCCAGCGTTGCGTCGCTTGCCCGCATGAGGTGAAAACCGCCGATTGCCGCATAGATGGGCGCCGGCCGCACTTTCTTGCGGGCATAATCGATTGTGTTGATGATTCCGGCATGGCAGCAGCCTGACAGGACTATCAGGCCGCGATTCGTGTCGAGCACGAGAGACGTATCTTCCGGAATGTTATCTTCGGCGAGGCCATCCGGTGTCTTCACTTTTCCGGAGCCACCCCAGTTCTTCTCCGGATAAATGCGCGGAATGGGGCCCAGCAACCAGATTCCGGGAAACAAAGCTACGGGCTTGTCGTTTTCCAGGAATGTGCCGCCGGTGCGTTTATACTCCGCTCTCAGCAACGGAATCCGGTCTTCCGCCTTTTCGCCCGGTGCGGGTATTCTTTCATAGAAAAAGCCCTTCGCGACATAAGTGCGAGAAAGCGCGGCGGGATTTTTTTTGGCCAGTTCGCGGCGCAGATTCAGAAGTCCGCCCGTGTGGTCGTCATCGCTGTGACTCAGTACCACCTCGCGGATGCCGGACAGGTCGATCTTCATTTCGCGCGCATTATTCAGGACGGTTTCGGGATACGTGCCGGTGTCGAACAGAATTTTGTGCCCGTCCGCCTCGACCAACGCGGCAAAGCCCCATTCGCCTCTGCCTTCTTCGGTAAGATTTGTGGAGAGGATGGTTATCGTGACCGCCCGGACACGGCTCTGCTGCGACGGGGATTGCCCTTTGGTTTCAGTAATTCCAAACGCCACAATTACCAGCATGAGTAAGCATCTCAAAAGTTGCATCGCTTCCTCCGAAAAAGAACAGAAAAGAAATGCCACGGATTCCACGGATTGTCTCAGATAGATGCAAGATTTTATCACCCTATCTGTGTAATCCGTGCAATCCGTGGCTTGCTTTTGCCCTTACTAGAAATCATACCGGAGACCCAGTTGCATGATTCGCGGGGTGCCCTGGATCTGGGAGATAGTCCCGAAGCTTGACGAAGGCTCCGTGATCTGCGGATCGATGTTTAATCCCAGCCCGGCATGGTCTGCATTTGCGGCGCCCAATCTTTGAGTATTGGTGGCGTTGAATACTTCCCAGCGGAACTGGAGCCTGTTCTTTTCGTTGATCTTGAACGTTTTGCTTAAACCCATATCCAGGCAGACATAACCCTGGCGGCGGAGAACGTTCCGCTGTCCCGTTTCACCGGGTTTGGCGTTGCGGAAGCTCTGATACGCATAGGTCGGATCCGAGAAGAGATTCGGATAATCGCCCGATTTTGTCGGGGATGCTTCGAGATGACGGATCCGCACTCCGCTGCTAGGCTTCATCCAGTCCGACGCCCAGGTCTGCGCGTCATAGGGTGTAACCTCGGGTACGCCCGAATTCCACCGGAAGATGCTGCTCAGCTGCCAGCCGCCCAGGATCTGATTGGCGACGGGACCGACGG
The DNA here is from genome assembly GCA_035506515.1 of Acidobacteriota bacterium. Classification (GTDB taxonomy): domain Bacteria; phylum Acidobacteriota; class UBA6911; order UBA6911; family UBA6911; genus UBA6911. The sequence goes on along the minus strand of DATJPG010000093.1, from coordinate 8,047 downwards.
AATTCAGGAATTGGCGCCCCTGGCCCATGGGGAGTTCCCAGAGCATATTGGCGTTGATCACGTGCGTCATATCGAAATTGGAAAGCCCGTTATTGTCGTTTGGGCGGAGGGCATTGAGAATCATGTTGTCCGACAACAGATCTTCTCTCTGAAGGCCGGAGGCGTTGTCGGTGGACTTGCTGAAAGTATAGTTGAAGTCGAAGCTGAGCGAATTGGTGAAGCGCTCGCGGACGCTGAGGGTTCCCGCGTGATAGTTGGAGTGGGCGACGGAACTCCACGCATACAAACCGGCGTATTGGGGATGAAGGAACATCGGGTTATAGATCCCGCTGGAGTCGAGCCACCACTGAATGGTTGTCCAGTCCGGATTATTGAGCCCGTCCCGCGAGACATAGCTGTAGATGCTCTGTGTTGCGGTCGGCCAGCCATCCTGATAGCCCGGGAACAGGTTTTCGAAGTACGGGATCGGCTGCACATTTCCGATAGGAACATTGTTATAGCGCAGGTCGTACAGTTTCCCCGCCGCCGTATACCAGTCCATTCCCGAGTTTTTATCGACCAGGTTGTTGAACATCATGATGTCCCGCTGAGCCAGCAGGTTGCGCGCCATGCGTCCGACATAGGATGCTTCCACGGTCAGACCGTGAGCAAACTCCCGCGCGATCGAGAAATTCAGCAGGTAATTCACCGGCGATTTGATGGCGTTATCCAGTGAGTAATCGACTCGCGTGCTGCTGTCCGCCGGCTGTGAAAGGGGAAAGGTTAATTCGGACGGGACTGTGATCCCCGGCAGTGTGCGGATTGCCTGATTTAAACCCGTGAACAGCGGCCCGGGATTGTCCGTGACGTTGTAAGTAGCGGCCGGAATTCGTTGGGATGAAGAGAAACCCAGCATGTTGTTCAGGTCGTAGGTCACGGCCAGCGCGCTGCCGACATGGTCGTAGGCCATGCTGAAGCCGCCGCGGAATGCGGACTTTTGTCCCGTGCCGAAGATTGTCTTCAACACGCCGTTTCCGAATTTAGGTTGCCAGGCGAAGCCTACGCGCGGGGCGAAATTGTTCTTGTCCCAGTTGTACATTCCCGGTTTGCCATTGACGGGTCCGGACTTGTCAATCGAGACAAGCCCGTTGTAGGGAGTCCCCTCGGCTGCGGAGGTTGCTCTGCGATTGAAAAGTTCCGAGAGGCCCGGCGTCGGGGTTACTTCGAGCCCGTTTGTTTCGTAAATCGGCCGATCCAGGCTGTAGCGCAATCCGAAGGTAACCGTGAAATTGGGACGCACACGCCAGGTGTCCTGGGCATACATCTCATATTCTTCGGTGGCGAAGTCCCGGCTTACGCCCGTACCTTCAGGCTGCAGACTGCCGTCTGCGTCAAAGTTGAAATTGCCCTGGTAAGAGGAGTATCGACCGATGACAGCGGCAAGCGCTCCCTGGAGATCCGATGGATTTCCGGCGATGTCCGTGAAGGGGGCTGTCAGTACTGCGCCGGACTGTTCGTACCATGATGGATTGGTGATGGCTTCGTCATACGAGTTGGCAAAGGACCGACGCTTGTTGCGGACCGTGCGGACATTGCCGCCGAAAGCGAACGTGTGGTTGCCTCTGACCCATGCGAGATCGTCCACAAAATTCCATGTGGGCACGATTTGATCCATTGTCCTTGTATAGGATTTAGGATAGTAAACATACCGGAAACTGATCTGGTTATCGGAGGAATCGCCCAGTTGCGAATACGCTTCGCGTGTCAGTCCGAGCCGGAAGGTGTTGATCAGCCTGTTGCTTGCCGTCCACGTGTGCTGAGCCGAGAAGGCCAGGGGGTGACTCCACAGGTTGCTGCCCGGCGTATCCGGGAATTGAGGAGCGCCCGTAACCAGATCATCCTGATAATTGCCGCGGAGAAGCAGCGTATGGCGGCCGTCTTTGGTCAGGTTAAAATCCAGAGTGGCGGTGTGCGCATTGTAATGCAGCGGTGTGTCTGCGTTGAAGCGGTAGCCGCCGATGTTCAGGCCATCCCCCACGCCGGTATCGTTCGCGGGATATTTTGCCGCCGCGCCGGCCAGAAGCGACAGCGCGGCAGGATTGAGGCCGACCGGGAAGGCCGCGCTTAAGTCTGCGGGCGTCAGCGTGGTGATCCCGCCCTCGGTGTTGGTGTACTTCACAGTGCCCTGACCCAGGCCGGCAAGCGGAACTTCCTGCGGCCCGACGACGGTCTGTTTGTCGTCTCTTCGACCTTCATAGTTGTAAAAGAAGAACGCGCGATCTTTGACGATCGGGCCGCCAATCGATCCGCCGAACAGGTCTCGTCTGAGCTCAGGGCGCGGCAGCCCGGCGCGGTTGTTGAAGAAATCGTTGGCGGTCATGTCCGTGCTGCGATTCGAGTAATACAGCGATCCATGGAAATCGTCGGTTCCGGTCCGCGTAATCAGCGAAATCTGCCCGCCGGAGGACCGCCCCTGTGCGGCATTGGGAGTGTTGGTCGTCACTTTGAATTCCTGAACGGAATCGGGCGATACTCGCAGAACGGAATTGGTCCAATCTCCCGATTGCTGTTCATTGATATCGATGCCGTCCAGGGTGAGATTGTTCTGGTCGCTGCGCGCTCCGCTGACATACCCTTCCGGAGTGACGTTCGGCTGCAGCGTCAGCAGGTTGGCGGCATTTCTATCCTGCAGCGGCAATTGTCGTATTCGCTGGCCTTCGAACGCATTGCCTATTGCCGCATCCTGGGTGTTCAGCACCGAAGCTTCCGCTTCGACAGTGAGAGTTTCGCTGATGTCGCCGACCTGCATGCGGATGTCGAGAGTGGTTGGAGTGTCTATCAGCAAATCGAGAGTTTCTTTAACGGTTTTAAAGCCCTTTAATTCGGCCCTGAGCGTGTACTTTCCCGGGATGAGCTGGACGAAGCGGTAAAATCCAGCCTCGTTGGAGACCACGGTGCGTTCCGCAGCGGAAAGTCCGGTCAAGGTGAGCGACGTTCCGGGTATTACGCTTCCCGCGGCATCGGTCACTGTGCCGGAAAGCGAGGTGACCTGGGCATGTGCGGGAATTGCCAGCAGCGTGCACAGGGCAAAGAGGCACAAAAAATGCAAGGTCCTTGTTTTGAATTGTTTGGAATCCATGTTCCTACTCCTCGTTATTTCAAGTCGGAAATTTTTGAATTTATCGCGAATGCAAATCCAAAGGATGAATGCCCAATATGGGATTCAATATTGGAAATCGGGCTCACGGAGTGAGCTCAGTTGGGTTATTTGTCTGAAATGCTTGGAAAACGACGACCCGACGCTTGAGGGATTATGCTCAGGTGAAACCCGAGAATAGGAAAGTCGGCAGTGTATTCATTAGGGGCGGTAGTATTTCACAGATATTTTTTCTGTTCAAGCTTTGTTTGTCGTTCTTCGTCGATTAGACGGGAACGGTTGTTTCCCTGTGCCCAGAAAGCTCTGGTTTGGGCTATCTCTGATTTCCGCAACGGCAGAAACAAATTTCGTTGATGGCGTGCGCTCAGAATAGACATAAATCAAGATGAACCGCCCCCAAACAAATATCTTATCCTGAGGACTGGCATGCGTTTCAATGTGTGTGAAATGAGTACAGATAGGGTGTTCAAAAACTTAGAGGATCGCGCTTCGCTGGCCACAAGCATTTAGGCTAATGCTTGTCCTTCTCCTTCTCTTTCTCTGCTTCCTTGGTGTCCGCATCCTCCTCGCCGGTTTTCAGAGCGGACTTGAAATTCCGGATTCCTTCCCCCAACCCCTTGCCGAGCTGTGGAATTTTATTCACGCCAAAGATCAGTATTACGATAACCAGGATAACAAGAAGCTCCCCGCCCCCGAGTCTGCCCATAAAGCTCTCCCTAAATAAAATGCATGGCTACGAAAATTCTTAGAGCTGTCGAAAATCCTCGTTCGGATTTTCCAGCTAGCTGGAATTTCCTTCTGTTCCTTTGGCCGAGTCCTTTTCTGGATCAGGCGCTTTTTCCTGAGTCCCCGCCGAGGCCTCTTTCTCCTGATCCAGCTGCACCTCTTCTTCCCATGTGTGTCGGAGTTCATTCGAGGCTTTTTTGAACTCAGCCAAGCCTTTTCCAAGCGATTTGCCGATCTCAGGTAGTTTTCGAGGGCCAAAGACAATGAGCGCAATGATGAAGATAACAATTATCTCCTGCATTCCCAAATTGCCCATAGCCTGATTCCTTTTTACGGCATCGCATACCGCTGGACGTTTAACATACTGCAAATTCTGAATACTCCCGGAATCACCATGCAGTAATGATATCAAACGCAGGGCTCCCAATCGATGCCGCATTTTTTTACTCCTGTTTGGCTTTGACATTTCCTTTTCCCGAGGGTTTATATTCTCGGCAAGGGTCCTGAATAATGTTACATCGAGAGAGGAGTTGTCTATGAATGTCTCCCCGATGAAGATCCACATACGACCGATCGCTCCGGGCGATCGCTCGCGGATATTCGATATTGTTACTGCAGCCGGCAATTTCAGCGATCAGGAGATTGAAACGGCAATGGAACTTGTAGACGAGGCTCTGGAGACGGGAGGGGAGAGCGGCTACATTATTGTCGTTGCCGAAATGCGTGGACCGACTGCCGCAATCGCGGGTTACGCCTGCTATGGGCCAACTCCACTGACCGAAGGTGCATTTGATCTCTATTGGATTGCCGTGCATCCGGAATCGCAGGGATGCGGCGTCGGCCGCGAACTCATCAGATACGTGGAAGAGGATATTCGCTCCCGAGGCGGCCGCTTGCTCCTTATCGAAACTTCATCCCGCGAGGGATATGATGCAACGATTGCCTTTTATGAACATGCGAATTATGAACTGGCGGCCCGCATCAAGAACTTTTATCGGGTTGGCGATGACAAGCTCGTTTTTTCGAAAGAGCTGAAATAAGGAGACAAGATGGCTGCTCAAGGCTGGATGCGTCTTGTGGCCGAAGCAAAATCCGTCCGGGGAAATGGAAAATATCGCATTCCGGCTTATTCTGAGTTTATGCCCGCGCCACGACTGCTTTGCAAACCCTATGGTGAAATCGTCGCAACCACTTTCGCGGAGGATGATCCGTGGGGTTGGCCCATCAGCGAATATGAAGAAGCCTTCGAATTGCGCCCAGGCTTGGAACACCTGGCCCGCGAGATTTTGGATTCGCTCTACAAACTTGGCGAAGGACAGAGCACACATGGGATTTCGCGCAAGAAACTGGAGAACAATCCTTACTGGCCGGCAGAGCTTGCCGACTCCGCAGGGACGCTCAAGCATGAGCGCTATCTCGTGATCTTGCCGTTGGCTTTGTCACGCACGCAGGATGATCACGGCAGAGTGCGCTGGACATTAATCGGTGGAAGCGAACAAGGTCCTGCCAGAACCTTTTGGAATAGCTTTTTCAGCCAGCCAAACCGTGAGCTCCCGGAGGAATCGGGGCTGGATTTTTTCCGGCGAATCCTCACCGCAACGAACTGCGAACCGGAAGAACGAGTTCGCGATCTGCTGAAGTGCGGATTCCGTATCTGGCCGAGCTCAGGCGTACGAATGCCGAGTTGGACAGGGCCTTATTTATGGCCGGGAAAGTCGCTCGGTGCGGTACGGTATCTGCTCACATTTGAGCCTTTTGCCAAACTCCCTCGTGCTGCTCGGCAAAGTTATCTCCAGGGACAGCTGCATATCTTTCCGTTTCCCGGAAGCCTCCTATTCTGGGGAATTGACGGATATCGGCAGCTTTCGCGCGACCTGCCGCTTGCCCTCCAGATTCCGCTTCTGCACGCCGTTGCGCGGAGAGAAAGCCCGGGTGGTTTGCGGGTCCTGCAATCAGGCTGGATGCACGAACCCCGGACAGGCGAGGAAACTATTGAGCACGGTCCGGTGCGGAACACGTATATCAGAACGCACCGCTGGGCGCGTACCGCACGGCACGAAGATCCACTTTCGGCAATGGTTGCGCGCGAAGACAAACTGGCCCACGTTTTGTTCAGCACCGCTCCCGATGATTTGGAATTGTATGGCAAACCGATGGCCCGCAATGTGCAGATCTGGACGGAGGGTTTTCGGCTGCTATTGGACGGTCCGCGGGCAACGAAGGCGAATATCGAGCAAACCATAGAAGCCATGGCAACAGGCGGGCTTTTCGGATACCGCTTCCTGTTCCCGGCGATGCGTGTAGGCGGGCATGAGATTTACTGGCATCGCCCGCTGGTGGCATATCTAGAAGGCAATCAACCAGCGGTTTTGCATGGCGGTCCGCTCGGCTATCTGACTGCCTACCGGACGAATGGACTTGATTTGTCGAACGCTGTCGAATTGTGGCCCCGCATTCTGGACCGGCCCGCGCACCGCGCTGCCATCCGGTTCTCTCAACAGGTCGAGCATCCCCGCCATCACGCGGACACCCTGAGAGCGCGAAAAATACTGGAAGCGGCTGAACTGGCGCGCGCACGCCTGCCCTTCAGCTTTGCTCGGAATCTGGTTGCCTCGGACATGCATGAGAAACTCGAGCCGTGGATGGAGTCGCTCTCACCTGAATTTCTGCCGAAGGCGCTCAGCAAAGTTATCGCAAAACAAAGCCCTTTTACCGGTGAGACGTTGACTTTTCACCGCACTTCCCGGCGTTCATTCGAAGTCGATTATTGGCGAACGATTGCCGAGCTCTCCGCGACACGGTTCATCAATAAGGAAAATGCCGATTGCGTGCGGGACCCGATCACTCAATCGCGGCTCCGGCACCATCATCGGGACCTGGAGGCCTTAGGGGATTACCTTCTGGCCCGATATCAAAAAGCAGCTGCAGCAATCCAACCCAATGGAGTGATGATCGGATCCATCCCGTTTTGCTGGCAGACTGATTTCAGCTTCGATTGGTCCGGCGGCTGGTTAAGGAACCAGAAAGGAGAAACCAACGAGCGCGACCTCATTGTGATGATTCCCGGACGAGACAGGAGCAGGGCAGTCATAATGGCCGATCATTATGATACTGCCTATATGGAGGATGTCTACGGGAACGGCCCGCGCAAAGGAGCCCGAATTGCTTCGGCCGGCGCTGACGACAACCATTCGGCCACAGCCGCACTGATCCACGCATTCCCTGTTTTTTGCGAATTGAGCCGCGCGGGGAAACTGGGATGTGATATATGGCTCGTCCACCTGACAGGTGAAGAATTTCCCTCCGACTGTCTTGGGGCGCGACATCTCTGCGAGCGTCTCGTGGAGAAAAATTTGCGAATGAGGCTTGCTTCCGGAAAATGGCGCGATTTGTCCCGGGTTCGGATCCAGGGCGTGTACGTGCTTGACATGGTTGCTCACAACAACAGCCGTGCTCCCGATGTATTTCAGATCTCTCCCGGTGAAGGACCTACGGCTCTTTGGCTGGCGTACCAGGCTCATCTGGCAAATGAGCTTTGGAATAGCTGTCGCCGCAAATGGAACCGGAGCAGTTCTCGAACGGGACGAGGCCGCTCGCAGCGCAGCTCCGATGCCGGAACTGTTCCGTCGATCGCCGAGCATCCTGAGCTTTGCGGGCAAATTCGCCTTCCCTGGGAGCCGGGGAGCACACTTTTTAACACCGATGGACAGATCTTCTCGGACGCAGGCATCCCCGTCGTGCTCTTCATGGAGAATTATGATATTAACCGCATCGGCTATCACGACACGCACGACACGATGGAAAACATCGACCTGGATTACGGGTCGGCGCTGGCCGCCATTGCCATCGAGGCAGTGGCGAGAGCCGCAAGCCAGACGCCAATGCGTTGGGGGATCCCTCGGCTTTGCCGGGGAGGCAGCAAAAGTTCGACAACTGCGGGAGTAATTGGATGAAGGATTTCCATTAGCTTCCAATGCAAGAACTGTCAGCACTGCCGCCGTCAATCCGATCGGGGTCGGGATCGAATGGCGCTTAATTAATAGCGATAGCAATCACTCCGAAATACTACCAGATCTATTGTTTAAGCCTCCGAAGGCATGCGCGTCAAGCTTAGGGGAACCTGCACTGAGAGGAATCAATAAAAAACTAGGGTATCGATGATTGCGGAATGGAGCGCTGACAGCG